>NZ_JBMIQH010000001.1:0-545733 GCF_056155635.1 Paraburkholderia sp. BR10141
GAAGGCGACCTTGCCGACCCGGACGTGAAGCGGGTGCTGGAGCTGCTTCGGAACGCTTCAACCTCGCCGGTGCGCGAACGGGTTTGATCCACGCGTGCAATTTGTCGAAGCCCACGAAATTCGCGTGGCACGACCAGCTTTCCTTGCAATCTAGGCACACTTTAGTTGAGTGAGCGATGGTTGAAGTTTTCTCCAGAAACCGCCTCATAACCCACCTGTTGCGATAAGTCTTCTTGTATTGACGGTGATCTATGCGCCCTTGCTTGTCGCGCTCGCCGACGTTGCATTCGGCGAACATGTCACGCGCAGGGCTATGGCAGCGGCGGAACCTCAGGGCTAGTCAGTGGCCGTTCATTGGCCGAACCAGACGACCAGATGTCTCAGTAGAGACACAGGTGAATGTCTTTGCGTGGCCGAGAGCACCGTTTCGACGAGTCCCCATAGACCGAACGTTGAAATCGTCGAAGGCAGCTTTTGGGCTTGCCCTGAACGAGTAAAGTCAGCCATCGTGCGGCGTTGGTAGACGTACGCACGTTGCCATTTGAGTGACTCACTTTCGCGCGAAAAGAGACATCACGCAGAATCACGCGGCCGCGACAATCTGCTGCCTATCGAGAGCGATCGTTGCAACTAGCGCCTCGAACTCTGCCAGGAGGTCCGGATGATTTTGACGCAGGTACTGCCTTGCTGGCTTGTTCTTCAGCACCTTGTCCAGATATCCCTTGGCCAGGACGAGGTGCAGGACGTCTTGCCCGTAGGTCTGCTCGACCAGTTTGTATTGTGTCTGCAGATTGCTCATCTCCCGCTCCATCCTGACTGCCTGCTGCGCACTAATTCCTTGCATCCTTTTTGGCTTTAGCCCATCAACCAGTGCGCTTGCGGGCGTGGCGACCAGAAGCGCCTCAGCGTATCGATGCGTCAACTTGTTTGCCGCTATCATCAACTCGACACACTCGACCTGTCGCATGGGCTTCATCCGCCTGAGCGCGCGCGCAAAGGCTGGAGAGAACTGCCGGTTTGCCAGGAGTTCCGTCGCTTCCTTGCACAGCCCGTCGAGAATCGAAAGTTTCTGCTGAACTGTGGCGACGTCCATTGCGAGTGCCTTTGCGACCCGTTCCGGCGGTGAGCCTCGGGCAATCACACGTTGAATCATGTAGTGTTCCTGGATCGTCGAGACTCCATTTCGTCTGTTGTTGTACGTATATGTCTCGTCGTCGGTAGCAATCAAGCATTCAGCCTCATTTTTTCCAATACCCTTCAAGGCGAGAGCACGGAGATGTCCGTCCAAAATAACGTACTGCCCCACTGCCTTGTCAGCCGGCATCACCGACAGGGGCTCAATGAGTCCTACCTCTCTGATAGACGACTCGATCCTCCTGAATTTTCCAGTTCCGCAAATGTTCGCGGGATATCTCCGTGATGGCAGCAAGCAGTCTAGCGACACAGACAGAGGCTCTGGGATGAAAGCCAACGTCACGCCTGTCATATTGCACCCCCACTGGACCAGACGCGATCCGCCAGGTATCTTGGCAATGTCGCCAGGTCCTCGGCGCGAAGCAGATTCACGAAGTTTTCGTCAGACAGCAACTGACGTAGTGCGCTCACAATGAATATCAGCCGCTGCTGCGTGAATTCCGCTTTCCGGATCATGGCTTTCTGACGCTCAACTTCATTCTGGTACGCGCGTACCAGGCTTGATGCGGTCACGTCTACGCTCTTCTTCGAAGTTCCACGTTTGTCCGTTCGACCAAGAATCCTTCTACGCTCAATGACACGTCTAGCTTCCAGCAACGGCCGTCCTCGTAACCGCCCCGATTCATAGGCATCCTGAAGCGCCGATTCGATTGCCGTATCGTCGTCGCCGGCACCGGCAATCGCGAGGGCTGCACTCAACGGGATGCGGCCTATCTCCACGGCGACGAGCAGTCGCTCCTCGCCATGGCGAAAAAGGTGCAGGATTCCCTGTATGTAATCCTGTGTCAGCCCGGTTTTCTCCGAAATCGCGTGTGAGGAATACCCCTGCTCGTACAGTCGCCGTATCCCTCCCAGTCGTTCAAGTGGACGGGGCGAGCGGCGGGCAATGTTCTCGACCAAACTCATGATGAACGCGTCTTCGTCATTCACATCGACGATCAGCGCAGGAATGACGGTTTCCCCCAGTCGCTGATATGCCCTGATACGACCTTCGCCGCATACAAGCAGATATTTCTCTGTACCGTCGCGGGTTGCGCGAGGGGTCACCTTGATCGGTTTTTTGAGGCCGATGGCTCGGATGTTGTCGACGATTTCTTCGAAGACACGACTGTCGCGCTCCCTTGAGTTGATGATTTCAATACTGTCGATCGGGATCATTCGGATCGCGCTCTTTCCCCGCACGCCATTCATGCCGCTCTCCTGAGGCGTGCCCGCTCAGCCATCCCGTAGAGGTAGTCCAGCGTGTCGAAGCGATAGCTCTCAAATTCGATCGGGTTATGCTCGGCGAGGTGAATGCGCGGCTGGGTAAAATCGAGACGGGGCAACAGGTAGTAGTCGAGCAACGCGCTATTGCCCGAGTTGAGCCTCGCAGCGACCGTAATATCAGGCAACAGGCTGGTATCGAATCTCACCTTCCAGTGATTTCGCCCACTTTCATGAGATTGGCAACGAGCGAGCGCAATAGAAACCGTGAATTCATCGTTCACGTTCAGTATGTCAGTGCCCGGATCCCGGGCCACTGCACCGCCAAGGTCGGCGATAGCCCGCTCCGTATCTGCCACAACCTGTGGATGAAGTTGTCGAAGAAATCTGTTCGCCTCAATGTATTGATAGTCACGGCCGGGTGTGAATCCAACCGTCTGGTAAGCTCGTATCAGGCTTCCGAATCGATAGGCATAGACGGCTGATGACGGCATCCCCTCCGTTTCATCTATCACGACGCCGGACAGAAAACCGCGATTGCGATACAGGTTACGAAGCCGATCGATCAACTCATCATTTGTGTAACGGCGGGCCCGAGCCCGTATGATGCCCTGCGCGGTATAGAACACTTCACTTGAAATAACCGGCTGAAATGCGCCGTCTTTTCTGACCCATATTCCGGGCGGGTTATTGACGCGTAGCCGTTTGAGTTTAAACGAAATCCGGTTGTACACGTTATTGCCGATGTACTTTTCGTTCGTCAGCACTTCCCTTATGCTCGAACGCGACCACTCGCGATCGAAGCTGGTTCGGACATTCATCGCATTGAGGCGTGCGGCGATTTCTCGCTCGCTCAAGGATTCGTCGATAAACCAGCTATAGATCAGACTGACAATACGTATCTCGCTTTCGGGACCGGGCACAAGGATCACGCGTTCGGTTTGCAAACTCTTGCGATCGCCGCGATGCAGTTCACGTTGCAGTACGCCGCTCTGGTCCACCAACTGGCGGCGTAACCCATAGCCGGCACATCCTCCCTGCCGGAAACCGAGCTCAATCAATCGACATTGTCCAGCAAAGACTTTTGCTGACAGTTCCCGGCTATACTCACCGGCCATCGCACGTTTGACCCCTTTGACGATAGTGGAAATCGGCGAGCCATCATTGTCGAATTGCTCTGCGCAATACGCGACCTCGATACCGGACCGCCGGCATATGTATTCGTAGTACGCACTTTCATCGGCATCCTGGAAGCGCCCCCAGCGGCTTACGTCGTACACCAGGATGACCTGAAAATCCGCTCGACGGTTCTCAACATCCGAGATGAGCTTTTGCAGGGCTGGACGACCATCGATACTCAATCCACTTCGCCCTTCGTCGGCATACGTACGAACGATCTGTAACCCGCGGCGGGTGGCGTACTCAAGAATCCTGTCACGCTGGTTTTGGGTCGAATACTGTTGATGCTCTGTCGACATACGCACGTAGGCAGCCGCGCGACCGCGGCTGCTCTGAACTCCGGGGGGCGAATCCTGCGTCTGGGCTATTCGATCCACATCAAGCTCCCGTGAATCGCGAACGGTACCCGGCCTGAGTTCCCTGTCCATGAAAACCAGGGGCTCCGACGGCACCATTGCGCACCTCATTCAGGAAATATAGTTACGGAGGCACGAAAAATGTTGCCGACGACACGCAACAGTTTGCGTCAAGGGGCCTGCCAGATTCACACCGAATATCCTCGTGTGATTGCGACGGCGTTGAAGGAAGAACTTGGAGATTCGCGCCGCGCGATCAAAACGCTAACGCGGTGGACCGGAGCCAGTGAGAGGACCGTGCAAAACTGGCTGTCTGCGGTGCGCGGCCCGAGCGGGCCGCACATGATTGCGCTTGCGCAGCATTCAAGCGCAGTACACAACGCCTACCTCATCATGGCGGGAAGAAGTGCCGATCCGACGGCTGAGATTGGCGCAACGGTCCTGCTTCTGCGCGAAGCGTTGGTGCTGTTGACGTCCGGCCGCCAGAATGGGTGAGTAGGGAAGTTCCCTCAGGTTGCAAACAGACCAAGGTTGGTGCGCCGCGCCAACCTCGCGAAGGTGCGTGAACTGCTGCACATCGCGGCAGTGGTCAGCACCTCCTCCGAAGAGACTGCCGTCGAACCTCGGCCGGCCTTCATCGGCCGGCACTGCGGCGTACCGATGGTCATCATCGATATCCTCGCGCGGTCCGCGCCGATTCGCGCGCCGCCTGTCCCACCAGGGACATTTTTCGCGGCCTATACTTCGCGTCCTTTCCCTCTCGCCGGTACCCATGAAACGCGTCACTGTCAGGCAATCCATCATCCATGGAAAGGGCGTATTCGCATTGCGGCCGCTGGTGGCCGGCGAACGCATCTTCGAATACAAGGGATTCGTGACAACCTGGAAGGAAGCTGCGCGGTTCCACAGGTGGCGCGGGGAAGCAGGCCACACGTTCCTGTTCGGGCTCTCCGATGGCCGGGTGATTGACGGTGCGCGGGGCGGCAACGGGGCGCGCTGGCTGAACCATGCCTGCGTGGCGAACTGCGAGGCGATCGAGGAAGGTGAGCGCGTCTTTATTGACGCTGCGAGGGACATCGCGCCCGGCGAAGAGCTGCTCATCGACTACGCGCTGGAGGTCGCGCCCGGAACCGACCAGGCGACGCTCGATGGGTATGCCTGTCACTGCGGCAACCATCATTGCCGCGGAACCATGCTCAACCTTGCTTGAGGCGTCCCCGCCTTGTCGCCCGGCCACGCGTCATCCGGCGCTCCGCCACGGGGCCGCCGATCGTGGCGCGCGTTGATCGCGCCGGCAGGATGCTGACCTGGCCGGGCCGGCATCCAGCCGCGCCGTTCACCGGACGTCCGGCATGTGGACCAGGCAACGCGTTGGCGGCCAGCGTCGCGGCAGGCGCCCGGCAACCTGATGTCTGCGAACACCGTCAAGTCTGCCAGGTGGCAAGCGCAGGCGTGCCGCTGAAGTCAGGCACGTGAAGGCTGGGGATGGCCGTGATAATCAGGTTTATCGCGGCACGTGTGCTTTTAACTGTGCCGAATCGGGTTGTCTTGCGTCAGGTCTGTGCGTTATCTATTCTGGAAATCCCGCCTGGCGCTTCGCGCGGCCGGCCTTTCCCGACCTCCCCGCCTCGCGCCGGCGCTGGCTGCCCGTCTGCTGCCCGCTTGCTCCTCCTCTGCTGCCGGAGGCCCCCATGGCCCGACCCGCCGCCGTCACCCCCGACGCCATCCGCGCCACTGTCCTCGCCCTGCTCGCCGAGGCGGGCGACCCCGCCCCTGCGTCCGACGCCCGGTTCCGCAAGATCGTCTCGGTGCGCAAACTCCGGGCGCGGCTGGGTGCCGGCGACCCCGCCACACTCTCGCGGCACCTGAACGCCATCGAGGCGGAAATTGTGCAGGCGGGACTCGCCGGCTTCGCGGTACCGGACGTCCCGGTTGAGATCGCCACCCAGATGCGCGCGCTGTGGGAAGCAGCCGTGGCCACGCAGCTCGCCGACGTGATGCAGCTGCGGCAGCAGGCCGAAGCAGTCAAGGCAACGGCGGATGCCGCGCGACACGAGGCCGAGCTGCGCACGGAGCTGTTCCGCGCGGAACTGGCCGACCTGCGCGGGCAGCTCTCGGCGCGTGACGACGAGCTGCTTGGCCTGCGGCTCGAAGGCCGGGCGCTGCAGGAGCGCGCCCAGGCGCTGGAATCCACCTGCACCCAGCTGCGGACACGGCTGACCGCCACGGAGACGGCCACCGCCGACGCGGTGCGTGGGCATGAGAGTGAACTTGCCGCCGAGCGGGCGCGCTACGAGGGGCTGTCGAAGCAGCTGCTGCGGGAAACCGCGCACCAGCGCGAAATGTTCCAGACGGAACGGCAGCGGCTCGAGGCGGAACTGGCGCGCGCGGGCGAGCGGCTCGCGGCCCTCGAGTCGCTGCGCGAACGGATCCTGACGGAACTCGCGGACGAACGCAACGCGCGGCAGCAGGCCGCCGCGGAAGCGACGGCGCTGGCCACCGTGGTGGAACAGCAGCGCCAGACCCTGGCACTGGTTGGGGCCGCGACGGCGCGAAAGCCCCCTGCCGGTGCGCGCCGGCCGGCCCGCAGCGCGGCCCGCTCGGCCGGAGCAATCAAGGCGGCCACCGGCACTTCGAGGAAAGCGCGATGAAGCCGTCCAGTCCGCCCGGGCCGTCCCACCCGTCCCATTCGTCTCATGCGTCCCGCTGGCTCGACACCGGCTGCCGGCCGCCGCAGCGGCTGCCGGAGGCGACCGACGCGGCAATTGAATACATCGCACACGCCCTCGGGCACCCGGTCTATGTGCGCTGGACGCTCACGGCACTCAAGCGGGGCTGCCCGTCGCTCGCCGACGCGAAGCATGAGCACCCTGCCGTGTTTGCGCTGCTGCTTGACCATGACGCCGTGATCGAGTACTGGGAACGCGGGCGCCTGCGCGTCCAGCCTGAAGCAGCGGCGCCCTCTGCAGACACGGTGCTGGAACGGGTGCTGCGCCATCACGGCCGGCGGTTCCGCCTGGCGCCCAATGACGATGCGCCCGACACTTCACTCGCGGTTCGGCACGAAGTGGCCGAAGACGGTGCGCTCTTGGCCACCGGAGTCGAGCCCGCATGGCTTGCGCGCGCCGGGCGCTTCGCGAATGCGGCGGCACTGACCAACACCCTCGGTGTGGCCGATGACGCGCAGGCGGTGCGGCTGTTCCTGCGCGAGCGGGCCTCGCACTCGCCGCACACGCTGCGTGCCTACGTGACGGAACTGCGGCGGCTCGCCGCCTGGTGCACGCGCGAACGTCTGGGCCCGTTTTCCGATCTCACACGCCAGGACCTGATGGCGTACCGCGACGTCCTGCAGGCCGCCCGTGCCGGTGCCGATGGGAACGCGCGACGCCCGGCGCCGGCGTCGGTCTCCCGCGCGCTCGCCGTGATCTCGAGCCTCTATGCCTGGTGGCACCGCACAGGGTATCTCAGCATCAATCCGGCCGAGGGACTCGCCGCCGGACGTCGCGCGCGCATGACGTGGACGCCGGTGCGGTTCCTGTCCGCCGCCGCGCTCGCGCACTGCGATGCGGTCGCGGCCGGCGATGCGCCAGACGACGTGCCTTCAACAAGCTGGGCCCGGCGCCGCGCCATCTGGACGCTGTACCGCTTTGCCGGTATCCGGCTCGCCGAACTGGTGTGGCATGAGGAACGCATGCTGCCGCGCTTCGAGGTGGACGAGGCCAGGCAGTGGACCCTGCACGTCAGCGGCAAGGGCAACAAGGTGCGTGCGGTTCCCCTGCCCTCGGCCTGCCTGCCCGCGCTGCGCGCCTACCGGCGGCTGCGCGGACTGCCCGACGATCCGCCACCGGGAGAACAGTTACCGCTCATCCACAGCGAACGTGGCCGCGCGCTGGGGCCGAGCGGCCTCTACGACGAGGTGCGGGCGGTGTTTGCACTGGGGGCGGCACGACTGCCGTTAGAAGAAAGCGCCATGCGCGCGGCGCTGGAAGCCGCGTCGACGCACTGGCTGCGGCACGGCTATGCGCGCACCCTGGTGGTCGATCATCGCGTGCCGCTGCCGGTCGCCCAGGCGCTGCTCGGGCACGCCTCGGTGCAGACGACGGCGGCCTATGCGAGGACCGACGGCACGCAGCTCAGGGAGTTTGTGGAGGGGAGTTTTCCGAAGGTTGAATAAGCTTAGCGCGCGCGGCCACACGTCGGCACGGCACAGGCGCCAGACGCCGTGATCAAGCCGTTATCCACCCGCTGCATGCATTCCCGTCGCCAGGATCATGGCCACCGCAGGACGTTCCGATGGCGATGCAAGAGCGCAGTAAATGGCGTGGCGCGCGCCCCGCGGTCCGGTCGCAGCCCCCGCATGCCTCTGATTGCCGCTCGCGGCAGCGCCGTTAACTATCGGCGTAAAATCACAGTCTTACGCGAGTAATGGCTTAGAATCCCCACGGGACGATGGAGTCAAGAATAAATCCCGCAAGGGATACGATACCGGCCTGGGAGAATCATGTTATTGAACGCAACACAGCTGTCGGCGCTCTCGCGCCTGTTTTCCTCCAGCGTGTTTCGTGAGATGGCGCGCAAGGGCCGCTCCGCCCTGTTTGCCCAGCTGTTTGCCCAGTCCGGTCTGCCCGAAAAGAAAGGCGCGGATGTCCGGACCGTCAGCGCTGCGTTCGATATGGCCTTCTCGGTGCTGCGCCGCGCGGGTATCCGCGATGAATATGTGTACCGAGCCGCGCTCACGCACAATATCCTGCTTGGCACGCACTCCCTGAGTACGGCCAGCATGCTCACGGAATTCCGCGCGGGTTCCTGCAAGGCGGATCTCGCCATCCTCAACGGGACGGGGACCGTCTACGAAATCAAGTCGGACCGTGATTCACTCGCGCGGCTCGCCAATCAGATCGAAAACTATCGCAGGGTCTTTGCGAAGGTCTATGTGATCGCCGGCGAAGCTCACGTGCAGGGTGTGATGGACAGCACGCCGGAGGAAGTCGGCGTGCTCAGTCTCGCGCGCTGGGATAGGATATCTACCGTACGTGAAGCCGTTGCGCGCGCCGATCTCGTGTGCCCGGTAACTGTCTTCGAGTCGCTGAGGGTGGCCGAGGCGCGGGCAATCCTGAAAAACCTTCAGGTGCCGATCCCCGATGTGCCGAACACGCTGCTGTGGGCCAGCATGCGTGAACTGTTCGCCACGCTCGCACCGGCTGACGTACATGAGCAGATGGTTTGCACATTAAAGAAAACGCGCAATCTGGCGTCACTGGGTTCGCTGGTAGAGCAGTTGCCGATGTCGCTCCAGCCAGCAGCGCTGTCCATTCAGGTACGTCGCGCGGATCATGAACGCCTGGTTGAAGCGGTCCATACCCCGCTCGATGAGGCAATGACCTGGGCATAACAAAAATATGTACTACCCCTATTTCCGAGGGAAGCAGTTCGAACTGCTGGCCATCCGCGAGACCGCGCCACTCCTTGCCCTATCGGGTTTTGTACCCATCATCGAGCCGGTAAAGGGATCATTGAGCGGCCTTGAAAAAGCCATCAAGGCAGTCTGCTCCGCAGAGGGCAAGGCGATCATCATCGTGAACCCCAATTTCGGGGATCACGCCGGCAATGGTGCGGACATCAGTGAGTTGCTCAGCGAGCAGTGTGAGGAAGAAGCCGGCATTGCCGCCGGAATCCTGCTCACGGCCGACACGAGCGTCGACGACGCACTGGCGCTCCATGATGAACACCAGGTGCACCAACCTGTGTTTGTCCACGCCGGCTTCGGCGAGCCCCAGGCCCTGGCCGAGAAGCTCGGCAAGGATCTCGCCACCACGACGCATGTTTTCATCGAGGAGCATTGCCGCAAGCTCTACCGGAAGCATTTCGAGCATAGTCTGCGGATACTGCTGCGCGATGGATTCAAGCGACGCAAGAATGCCGATTATCCGCCCGTCGAAATCTTTTCCGATCTGCACGCGGCCTATGAGGAAGAAGGCGTGAACGGCTTCGGGGACTTTCTGACGGTGGGAGACGACTACAGCGAAGGCGGTGGACCGGCTTATGCCGTGGCCATTCACCTGACCTACATCGATGGCGGGAAGGACGATACGATGTACGTCTATCATTTCCTCTCGACGACGAACAATACCCCGACCGACCCGGCAGGCAAATTCGGTCAGGCGCTGGAAAAGCTAGTCGCCCGGCTCGATTCAGGAAACCCCCACCTGTTCGAAAGCAGCGCTATTGGCGAATTCCGGGATCTCCACGCGAAAGGGCATTTCCCCGGTCTCGGCTATGTGAAGAAACTATCGATGAAACATCACGTCGAGACGCTCGCCCACTACCTCTCCTGAACCCAACCATGACTGCACGGTGCTACCCCGAGTGCTTCGGGGACCGCGGTCTGCGCACGCACATTATCCCCTTCACGCAATCCCGTGAAGGGACGATGCGACTTCTGCGGAACAGAAGACGTCGATCTCGTTGAACCCGGACAGCTTGCCGGCGAGTTCGAAATGCTCGTGAACGTGTACGAGCCGGATGTCGCCGGCAGGCCGCTGACCGACTGGATGAAGGAGGACTGGCGGCTTTTCTCGCATCCCCGGATGGATGCCACCCATGCCGGGGCACTGCTGGGTGAGATCCTCGACAATCACGAGATTGTCCGGCGAACATTCTCGCCGTCACCGGCCTACCGGAGCGAGGGACTCGCGCGCTGGGAAACGCTCAGGGACGAACTGCTTCACAAGAACCGCTATTTTCTCGATGGAACGCTGGATACGCATCGGCTGCGGGAACTCCTTGCCCACCTGCTGACCGATCCGCTTCAGGAGGTCTGGTATCGGGCGCAGATCAGCAACGGCGACGCGGCGTTCGCGATCGAGGACATGGGCGCACCACCGCAACGCTACGCGACGCATGGGCGCGCCAATCCTGTGGACATTCCGTATCTCTACCTGGGATCCCTCCAGGAAACCGCGGCGGCCGAGGTGCATCCCATACGGGCGAAGTGGCCTGTGTGGCCGAATTCCGGGTACCCCCCTCACCGCCGTCGACCAGCGCGATCTCCGCCGTTTCGTCTCACCCTTCGTGCTGGATGAAGCCAGCGCCATCGGGCAACTGCGTGCCGACATTCCCTTTCCGGAGCGGCTGGGTGAGGAGCTGACACGGCCGGTCCTGCCGCGAAGCGCGGCCATCGATTACATCCCGAGCCAGTATCTGTGCGAGTTCATCAAGAAGAGCGGCTTTGACGGCGTGGTCTTTCGCAGCTCAGTCAGCAGCGGCATGAATCTCGCCCTTTTTGATCCGGCCAAGGCTCAGGGGGTGTCCGTGCGCCGCTATAGCATCACCCGCGTTTCCGTTGACGTTGCACCCGTCTGAGCACGACCTGCCAGCATCGTTGCGCGCACATGACACCCAGATTGGAGCCGTAGCACACGACCGTGAACGCACCCGATCGCGCCGTTCATCGCACGGGTCGCGCAATCTGTATCCGCAGGCAAAACGCCAGACAGGTTCGCGTCAGATGCGCGCGGGCCAGACCTTACGTGCCCGCCAAACAAGAGCGCGCGCGTTGCCCCGATCAGGCCTCGTCGTCTGCGCCACCCCTGTGGCGTCACTCGGATGAGGCGGCCTGCACGGGACAATTACATGCGTAGTGGAGATAACCAGAAGATGGATGAAAGAAGGCGCGACAGCATCGTGGCCTATCTGCAGCGCAGAATGGCCGAATTCGATATGTGCGACGTGACGTCGCGTAGTTCGTGGTTTTACCGCTGACGTTCGGCGGGAGCAAAACCGGGCGTTCCGTCGCCCGTAGCCTATCGGGGCATGCGGGACTGGCAACGGTCTCGTGTGAAGCCTCCGAAACAATGTAGCCCGGCGCAAGCCGTACCTAGATCGCGAGATCGATGTTCCTCTGCGAGTGTCAACGCGGAGGGGGCGCTAGGCTGGATGGCAAGGTTAAGGCACCTGAACTGCTGATAAACACCGTCATTCGGAACGGGCCAAAGACACTGATAGGCCAGCCCCAAAAAGGGACCGTGGCGGGTCTGCTCGCTATTTCATCGGGCAGCACGGACACCATCGCCACCGGTGGAGAGGCAGAACCTAAACCATCCGTGCGAACTACGCGGAACTCGGTAAGCCCGTATCGCCGCCCATGCTGTCGGGGCAGGCCAACCGCAAGGAAGGCTGTTGGCGGTGCGGGTAGAGGATGACGGAGAAAGCGAACGGCTGCCTGTAATGGGCAGCATAGCGGTTGCAACATCACCGCATGCGAAAGCAGGCCCACTTCCGTTTGGTCTTTCGTCACGAGAGAGTTTGATCAACCTTCAAAGGAGGAGAAGCAGATGACGGTGCAGCAGCAAGGCACTGGTGCGTCCTCCGATCGAGCGACGCACTGGCACAGCATCGACTGGGCCGGGTGTTATCGCGAGATCCGAAGGCTCCAGGCGCGTATCGTGAAGGCAACGCAGGAAGGCCGCTGGGGCAAGGTAAAAGCCTTGCAATGGCTGCTAACCCACTCGTTCAGCGGCAAGGCACTCGCCGTCAGACGGGTGACTGAGAATCAGGGCAGACGGACGCCGGGAGTGGACGGCATTACATGGTCCTCCCCGAAGTCCAGGCTCAAAGCAGTGCTGTCGCTCAAACGGCGCGGCTATCGGCCGCGTACTTCGACACCAACTAGGTCTTCGACGCTTTTCACATCGCCCCCGCGATTTCGCCTTTTGATTTATGAATTGATTTGCTGCTGAGGCGATCATCAAAAACCGCGATCTCCTCACCATGGCCCTTTTCGCTACACGCTGGAATCGTAGCAGAACCAGACGCCTCAACATGTGACCGCACCCCATATAACGATTCCCACACGCTCTGCCCGGAACCCTCGCGAAGTTCGATGAGAGAGGTTCAAGTTGTCGATTATCGATACGACCCTATTTTTAGGGCGGGCTAGTGGTGCGGTAGATTCACTCTTCACAATTGCGCCCACGCCGGTTCGTTCCGCGTGCACGCGGGCTCCCGCAACGATGATCGCCCGCTTTAGACACGATCTGAGGCTCTGCCGCAAGCACCTTCATCGGAACCTTCCTCGTATCCAAGACCGCTCGAACCTGCGTAGACAAGGTTTTCCAAGGGCAGGCGGCGGCGACCCGCCTGCCCAACGGCATACCTGTACGCCAGCAAAGGGCGAGCACTTCTCCATGACATACCCTCGGCGCTAGAGACAAAAGTACCGTCCGGATCGAGCACAGATTGCGGCAGCGCTCGAGTATCACCGCGACGCTCTCACACGCTGCGCCGCACCCGACCCAAACCGCAAGCCGAAAATCGAAAGCAAAATGAAATGATTCAACAAACCTGTACTGCGCGTGGCGAGTGCGAACTTATATTTAGTTATCCGAACATCAAGCGGAACACTCTATCGCTTTTTCCAGCAGTTTCAGATGCTCCCAATGCCGCATAAGCAATGGACAAAATCTCAATATAAACATATGCATAATGAAAAATCCCACTATGCGGACGAAGATGTGTTCTTTTTTGATTGTCTTGAGCGTCTCCACGAAAGTGCGGACTTTTTTGTATGTCGATAACGGACAACCCTATTGAAATCAGTGCCATCGCCCATATCGTAGAAATCCGATATATGATTCGGACAGTTACGATGCAGCCTCGATGAAGAATTCCCCTACCACTCCCGCTCTAGACGTCGACGCGATCTGCAAGGCGCTCTCCAATCCGGTGCGCCGCGAGATTCTTGCGTGCCTGCGCGAGCCGCAGGTGCACTTTGGCGACCAGGAGCTGCCGCTCGAAAACGGCGTTTGCGCGGGCAAGATCGACGCGCATTGCGAGCTTTCGCAATCGACGGTGTCCGCGCATCTGGCCGTTTTGCAGAAGGCGGGACTCGTCACGTCCAAACGCGTGGGGCAGTGGGTGTTCTTCAAGCGCAACGAGCCGGTCATCGAGGCGTTTATCGCACATATGAACGCGCAGTTGTGATGCTTCAGCGACGAAACATCTGCTGAATACGCATCGTCCGTTTCGATTCCTGTATCGCTTTTCAGCCCGCGGGCCGCGCCCGCAGACAAGGTGACCCTACATGGCAACGCTTTTCGACCCCATCCAGATCGGCGACCTCACGCTGCCGAACCGCATCATCATGGCCCCGCTCACGCGTCAACGCGCCGGTGAAGTGCGCGTGCCCAACGAACTCATGGCGAAGTACTACGCCGAACGCGCCACCGCCGGCCTCATCATCAGCGAGGCGACCTCGGTGACGCCGCAAGGCGTCGGCTATGCCGAAACGCCGGGCATCTGGTCGCAGGAGCAAGTGGAAGGCTGGAAGATCGTGACCGATGCGGTGCATGCCGCGGGCGGCCGCATCTTCTTGCAACTGTGGCACGTCGGTCGCGTGTCCGACCCTGTGTTCCTGAACGGCGAACTGCCGGTGGCGCCCAGCGCCATTGCGCCGCAAGGCAACGTGAGCCTCGTGCGTCCGCAACGCGGCTTCGTCACGCCGCGCGCGCTCGCAACCGAAGAGATCGCCGGCGTGATCGCCGCGTTCCGCCAGGGCGCGATCAACGCGAAAGCGGCCGGTTTCGACGGCGTGGAAATTCACGGCGCGAACGGCTACCTGCTCGACCAGTTCCTGCAGGACACCACCAACCAGCGCACGGACGCCTATGGCGGCTCGATCGAAAATCGCGCGCGCCTGCTGCTCGAAATCACCGACGCGTGTATCGATGTGTGGGGCGCGGATCGCGTAGGCATGCACATCGCACCGCGCGGCGACGCTCACACGATGGGCGATTCGAATCCGGCGGCGACGTTCGGGTATGTGGCGCGCGAGCTCGGCAAGCGCAAGATCGCGTTCCTGTTCGCGCGCGAATCGCTTGGCGACAACCGTCTCGGGCCGCAGCTGAAGGCCGAATTCGGCGGTCCGTTCATCGCGAACGAAAAGTTCTCGCTTGAATCGGCGCAAGCGGTGCTCGCGGCAGGCGAAGCCGACGCGGTCGCGTGGGGTCAGCTCTTCATCGCCAACCCCGACCTGCCGCGCCGTTTCGAATTGAACGCGCCGCTCAACGCGCCGAATCCGTCGACGTATTACGCGCGCGGCGAAACGGGCTATACGGACTACCCGTCGCTCGAAACCGCGGCGTAAGGTGACATAAGCGGAACGCGTGCGGCCCATGGCCGCATGCCATCAGGCGGCCACGGCGCAGACATTCTGTCTCGCCGTGGTCGTTTTTGCGCTGGAAGCCCCGAAAATACAGGGCTCGCGCAAGCGAGCGTCAATGCTCAGACAGTTCACGCTTGTGATGCGCGTATGGCGGTTTTGCGCGATAGGTGGATTCAATTGGTATCCCGCGCCCGGATGTCCTTGAATTGAAACCCGCCTGCCAACCCCACGTCGCTGACCGGAGCCAAGTCATGCCGAAGACCGCCGATGCTTCCGAGATCGTCCATACCATCGCCGAAGAAACCAATACGCCGGAGGAAACGGTCGCGCGCATCTACGCCGACACGCTCAATGAATATCGAGCGCAAGCGCGCATCCAGGACTATCTGCCGCTTTTCGCCGCCCGCAAGACGCGTGCGACGCTGCGGCAAAATGGCACGAAGCCGCACTAATCGCCGTCTGTCAGCTTGTCTTTGCGCCGGCCACACGCAGGCCGGCCGCTCCACCGCCCAGCATTTTTCTGGCTGGTGCGCGCCCTCATAGGGCTCGCACCGCTGCCGCCATCGGCCGTGCCGGTCACACTCGGGCTGCCGGCGCCCAAGCCCCTCTCTTAAGGTTGGTTTAATTCTTTGCTGCAAACATAGGCTCAACCCCTGTTGAGCCGCCGGAACATCGGCGGCGTTTTTTTGCGCGGCAAGCTTAGGAGGAGCGAGGTCATGGTTGAAGACGATGTACTAGTGCACCTGCAGTCCCTGCTGCGCGACGGCGCCGCTTCGACGGTCGCGTCGTGCCGGGTGTCCACGCCGCTCCAGCATCCGTGGGGCCGCGCTTACCGGCTCGTCGAATGGACAACGCCGCTCGATGACAGCGCCCGCCGTCAGGTCGTGCCCGCCGAGAGCACGGCGCTCGATATCGCCCGCCTCGTTGCGCAGCACGTGCCCGGCCGCCGCATTCTGCTGAACGGCGAACCCGCTGCAGTCGAACGCCCTCGCTCGCGCCGCCGCCGCGCGTCCAGCGCCGCGAACGCACGCGCGGCGCGCTAGACGCGCCGCTTCCGGGCGGCGCACAAGAACCGGCGCACGCCGCACCTGCCCCAGCATCCCATCCCACCACGCACCCTTTCCGCACGGGCAGCGTCAAACCACGAGGCGCGCCAGCGACGCCTCCAGCTCATCGCTCACACGCGTCATCGGCGCGCGCAGTTCATTGCGGATACGCCCGCACGCAGCGAGCCCCGCCTTCACCGGGCCCGGATTCGGCTCCGCGAACGCCGCACGCACGAGCGGCACGAGTGTGTGCCAGATCGCGCGCGCATCGGCGAGACGCCCTTCCTGCAACGCGCGCGCCATCCCCACGAAACGCTCCGGCCGCCAATGCGCCGACGCCGCAATTGCCCCGCTCGCGCCCGCGCACATCGCGCCGAACATGTCGATGTCCTCGCCGCAGAGCACCTGCAAACGGCCGTCGAGAATCAGCGCGAGCGTCTTGTCGAGCGAGCCGCCGCAGTCCTTCACCGCGACGATGCGCTCGTGCGCCGCGAGTTCGAGCAGGCTCGGCAACTCGATGCGCACGCCCGTGCGCGCGGGAATGTCGTAGACGATCAGGGGCTTGCGGCTTGCATCGGCGAGCGCCGCGAAGTGGCCGATCACACCCGCCTGCGATGGGCGGATGTAGTAAGGCGCGGCCGCCAGCACGCCCGCGACGGGCTGCTCGTTGAGCGCCGCGATCCGCTCGCAGACGGCCGCCGTGTGATTGCCGCTCACGCCCGCCACGACCGGCAGGCCGCCCGCCGACGCCAGCACGGTGGCGAGCACGTCGTCCGCTTCCGCGTCGCTCAGCGCGGCGGGTTCGCCGGTCGTGCCGAGCGCGACGAAGCCGGCCACCCCGGCCTCGACGTAGTGGCGCACGAGCGCGTCGAGCGACGCATGATCGACTGCACCGGCGTTGAACGGCGTGATGAGCGGAATCCAGATACCCGAAAACTCAGACATGACTTTCCCTTGAACTCGACCGTATGGAAGGTCCGTTCAGCGGTGCGCAGGAGGGAAGCAAGCCGTGAGTGAGGCGGAAGGCAGGGCGCCTTCGACTGGCTATTCCGTCGCACATCTGACGGAACAGCAGACTCCGGTCAGATGAGCGGCTGTTTTTTGGCTTTGGCTTTCACCCACACCGAAGTGGCCTGCGCGAGCGACGACACCGCGCGCGGGGCGGCGGTGAGATTCGGCAGGTCGTGGCGGAGCGGGTTACGTAGCATGTCGCGCAGTTTAACCCGAGATCGCGCAGTTGCGGGCGGGTGCCAGCAAGCGGCGGGCTGCGCGAGCGGTACGGTCTCACGCGCGCAGAACGGTTTCTCGAGCGCTCCTCCGACAAAAGAACTTGACTTCTCACACCACCGAACTAATATACGCACCGCGTACATTAACCAGAAATCACGGGTGCCAGCATGAGCGTTCCGCAACAAGCCTTCCTCCGTGACGCCATGCGGCGTCTGAACATGACCCGCGACGCATTTGCGAGCCGCATCGGCGTGTCGCGTCGTGCGCTCGACACGTGGCTGCTGCCCGAGGAGTCGCAGGAATCGCGCGCCATGCCGGAGATCGTCGAGCGCTTCGTTTCGGAAATCGTCGGCAACGGCGAGCCGCGCGAAGACTATACGCAAAGCGTAGACTCGGCGCGCTCGCTCGCGAGCCAGATGCAGTTCGAGGGCAAGCCGCAACTGCTCTCCGTCGACCAGTTCTCGCGCGACTCCGTCGAGGCCCTGTTCCGCGTGGCCGACATCATGCAGCCCATCGCGCGCCGCCGGAAAATCTCGCGCGTGCTCGAAGGCGCGGTGCTCGGCAACCTGTTCTTCGAAGCCAGCACGCGTACGCGCGTGAGCTTTGGCGCCGCGTTCTGCCGCCTGGGCGGTTCGGTGTGCGACACGACCGGCTTCACGTTCTCCTCGATGGCCAAGGGCGAATCGATCTACGACACGAGCCGCGTGATGGCCGGCTACGTGGATGCGATGGTGATTCGGCATCCTGATCAAGGCTCGGTGGCCGAATTCGCGCGCGCCGTGAATATCCCCGTGATCAATGGCGGCGACGGTCCCGGCGAGCACCCGAGCCAGGCACTGCTCGATCTCTACACGATCCAGCGCGAGTTCTCGCGTCTGGGCAAGATCGTCGACGGCGCGCATATCGCGCTCGTGGGCGACCTCAAGTACGGCCGCACGGTGCACTCGCTCGTGAAGCTGCTCGCGCTGTATCGCGGCATCAAGTTCACGCTCATTTCGCCGCCGCAGCTCGAAATGCCGGCGTACATCGTCGACAAGATTTCGACCAACGGCCACGTCGTCGAGCAGACGCACGACCTGCGCGCGGGTCTGCGCGGTGCGGATGTGGTGTACGCCACCCGCATCCAGAAGGAGCGCTTCGCCGACGAGTCGTTCGAAGGCTACACGCCCGAATTCCAGATCAACCAGGCAACGATGGACGAGTGCTGCAGCGCTGAAACGCTCGTGATGCACCCGCTGCCGCGCGATAGCCGCCCGGGCGCCAACGATCTCTCGACCGATCTGAACCACGATCCGCGCCTCGCGATCTTCCGCCAGACCGACAACGGCATTCCGGTGCGCATGGCGATCTTCGCGGTGCTGCTGGGCGTGGAAAATCTCGTGCAGCACTCGATGCGCGACGCTGTCTGGCGTCCGCCTGCCTATCTCGGCCCGGACGACGCCGTGTTCCACGGCATCGACTGAACCTCGCTGCACTCGCAACGTCATCGGCCCGCAAGCGTCAATCGCGCTTGCGGGCCGATTTGTTTATGGCGCGCTCAAGCGCCTTGCGAGGTGCAGACCGTCACGCAGGTCAGCCCTTCCGCCTTTTCCGCCGCGTCGATCGCGGTCTCCAGCGCATCGAACGGGTGACGTTGGACTTCGATCGCATCGAGCGGCAGTTGCCCGGACTGCACGAGCGCGATCAGCGCACGGTAGTCCGCACCGCTGTACATGAAGTGGCCCATCAACTCCCAGTTGTTGATGAGCATCTCGCCATACTTGATCGGCAGATCCACCTCCATGCTGCCCATCAGCACCATGCGGCCGTTGCGGCGCAGGCTGCGCAGCGCAGCGAGCGTAGCGCCCGGGTCGGTGGCGTGGCCCACCATGTCGAAGGCGAGATCGGCGCCGCCGTTCGCGGCCGCACGGATGGCCTCCACGTCGCGCGCCATCTCACCGCTGAGCGCGACGGTGACCACACGCCCGCCGCCGAGCTTCGCGAGCGGCGCCAGCGCCGCCGCGCGCCGTCCGAGCGCCACCACACGGCCTGCGCCGAGTGCGAGCGCATCGAGCACGGCCGCCGAGCCGAACGCGCCGGCCGCGCCGTTCACCACCACGGTTTCGCCTGCCGCGAGCCGGCCGCGCCGCAGGCCGCCGAACGGCACCACGAGCTTGCCGAGCGCCGCGAGCTGCGCCGAAGGAACATGATCGAGGCCATCGAGCGGAAATACCGTCGAGGCCGGAAACTCAACGGCCTCGCGCAGCGTGCCGTGCGGATAATCGCGGAGCATCGGCCCGCTGTCCGGGCTGATCGCCGTGAGCCCGAGCAGCGCATGGGCGGGCTCGCGCAGCGCTTCGTCGGCGATCCAGTAGGGGCTCAGCGCGACGCGCTGGCCGACGCGATAGCCGTACACGCCTTCACCGACCGCTAGCACCCGACCGATGCCATTGGTCCCCGGCGAAAACGGCCCCTGCGGGTAGCCGTAGGGCAGCTTGCCCTGCACGTACTGGCGCGTATAGCTCAGGAGCGGCACGGCCTCCACGCCTACCAGCAACGCGCCGCGGCGCGGTTCGGGTTGCGGCACGTCGCGCAGCGCGAGCGGCTGGCCGGGTTGATCGAGCATCCAGGCTTTCATGGCTTCTCCTAATGGAAGGGTGTTCATCGGACGGATTGAACTCTAGGCGAGCGAGACGTATTCTTGAAATCAATTGCCGACATTCCACCCATCACCGTGATTGATCTCTCCGGTATCGACCTCAACCTGCTCGTATCACTCGACGCCCTGCTCGCCGAGTTGAACGTGACGCACGCCGCCGCGCGCTTGAATCTCACGCAGCCGGCTGTTTCGGCGCAGCTTGCCCGGCTGCGCCAACTCTTCGACGATCCGCTGCTCCTTCCCGCCGCCAATGGCCGCGGCATGACCCCCACGGCGCGCGCGCTCGAACTGATGGAGCCGCTGCATGCGGCGCTCAAGACGCTCGAAACGGTGGTGCGCCGCGAGAGCGCCTTCGATCCGTTCACGGGCACGCGGCGCTTCGTGGTCGCCGCGAGCGACCAGTGCGTGGCCGTGCTCGGCCTGCCGCTGATGATCGCGTGGCCGCGCCTGGCTGGGCCCGGCCTGCAACTGGCGTTCATCGCGATTGAATCCGGCTCGCTCGCCGAGCGCTTCGAGCGCGGCGAAATCGATTTGCTGCTCGGCTCCGCGCAACAGGTGCCGCCAACACTCAAGGCCAGAAAGCTCTACGACGAACACTTCGTCGTGGCGCAGCGCAAAGGGCACCCGCGCGGCGCAGCCCCGTTCGACCTGGACAGCTATTGCGCGCTCGAGCACGTGCTCGTTTCGACCAGCGGCGCGAGCTTCTTCGGCTTCATGGACGAACATCTCGAAGCGCTCGGCCGACACCGCCGCGTGGCGCACTCAGTACAGCACTTCACGCTCGTGCCCGAGGTGCTCACTCGCACAGATTACGTGGCAACGCTGCCTTATCGGCTCGCCGCACGCTACCAGGACCGCGTGGATCTGTTCGCGCTGCCGTTCGAGGCACGCGGCTTTTCGATGCATGCGGCATGGCACCCACGCAATCACGCCGATCCGGCGCTCGTGTGGCTGCGCGAGGCCGTGGCTGCGCTGAGCACCGCCGGCATGGTTAGCGATCCTCTCGATTGACTCGTGCGCAATTCCTCAGTCGATCGATAAGGCGAATGTCTGCAAGCGCACCGCCGCTGCGGTCTACGGCGTGTCGGAAGGACTCCGTACCATTGTGGTCGAGCGTGAAGCACCAGATAGCCAGGCCGACACCTCAACTTTCAGGAAGACCGCGCATAGCGTAGGCGTTGCGCGGAACGACTCGTCGCGCAATCATCTTTCAATACCCTTTTCCCGCCTGCGGCATTGCATTTCTGTCCATGGCGCCAGCTTCGCGCCGGAATGGCGCCAGCCATGCGACAGCGTTGCGCCATCAAGCAATATGCAGCGAAAAATTCACGCGTAAGCGCTTTACTTTCGTGTTCGAGAAGTGCACTTTGCAGTTCTGCAGTGCCCGGTCGAGCCACCGCGGCATCGGAATTGCTGCACGAAAGAGGCGCGCCGCTGCGCGACGAAGCCCCCGCGCGGCCAGCGCTTGAAGTCCCGGTTTATGTACTGTCTTCATCCTGGAGTCCGCAGATCGCCATGTCCAACGAACGTCCCCTCGATGCGCCGTGCGATTGCGACGACGCCTCCCAAGTTTCCCCCTCCCGCGCGCCCGCCGACGTCACCCGCCGCCGCTTCCTGCAATCGGCGGCCGCCGCTGCCGCGTTGAGCGCGACGCCTCATCTGCATGCACAGAATGCGCCGCCTGCCACCGCCCCAACCGAAGCGCCGCCGCCCGCGCCCGCGCAACCGGTCAGGCTCGACATCAACGGCCGCGCCTACACGCTGCATATCGAACCGCGCGTCACGCTGCTCGATGCGCTGCGCGACTACGCGGGACTCACCGGCACGAAGAAGGGCTGCGATCGCGGCCAGTGCGGCGCTTGCACGGTGCTCGTCGAAGGACGGCGCATCAACAGTTGCCTCACGCTCGCGGTAATGCACGAAGGCCAGCGCATCACCACGGTCGAAGGGCTCGCGGGCGTGGCCACGCTCAGTCCCGTGCAGCGTGCGTTTATCGAGCACGACGCCTTCCAGTGCGGCTTCTGTACGCCAGGCCAATTGTGTTCGGCCACGGCATGCCTGAGCGAATTCGCGGCAGGCGCAGCGAGCGCCGCTACGCCCGACGTGCGCACGCGCCCCGCCCAACTGAGCGATGCCGAAATACGCGAGCGCATGAGCGGCAACATCTGCCGCTGCGGCGCCTATGTCAACATCGTGGCCGCCGTGCGCGACGCGCACACGGCCGGCGCCTGAGCACGGAGGCACACAAATGGATGCCATCTCGTACCAGCGCGCCGCCGATGTGAACGGCGCGATTGCCGCCGCGCAGCGTCCCGGTGCGGCGTTCATCGGCGGCGGCACGAATCTGCTCGATCTCATGAAAGGCGGCATCGCGCATCCGGTGACGCTCATCGATATCACGCGCATCGAGGCGCTCGATCAAGTTCAAACGCTGCCCAACGGCGGCCTGCGCATCGGCGCGCTCGTGAGCAACAGCGACGCGGCCAATCACACGCTCGTGCGCACGCGTTACCCGCTGCTCTCGCAGGCGCTGCTCGCCGGCGCGTCGCCGCAGCTGCGCAACATGGCCACCGTGGGCGGCAATCTCATGCAACGCACACGCTGCCCGTACTTTTACGACACCGCGTTCACCCAATGCAACAAGCGTGCACCGGGCAGCGGCTGCGCAGCGATCGGCGGCTTCAATCGCATGCATGCGATCCTCGGCGCAAGCGCGCAATGCGTGGCCGTCAATCCGTCCGATATGAGCGTTGCGCTCGCGGCGCTCGACGCCACCGTGCAAGTGAGCGGACCGGGCGGCGCACGCACCATCCCGTTCGCCTCGTTTCATCGCCTGCCCGGCGACAGGCCCGATCTCGACACGACACTTCAATCAGGTGAACTGATTACCTCGGTCGACCTGCCGCCGCCGTTGTTCAGCGAGCACGCGCACTACCTCAAGATCCGCGACCGTGCGAGCTATGCGTTCGCGCTCGTCTCGGTCGCGAGCGCGCTGCAACTCGACGGCCACCGCATCCGCGCGGCGCACATCGCGCTGGGCGGCGTGGCGCACCGACCGTGGCGCGCGAGCGTGGCGGAACAGCATCTCGCCGGAAAGACGCTCAGCGCGTCGACGCTACGCGAGGCCGCCGCGGCGGAACTCGCGCAGGCGAAGCCGCTGAGCGGCAATGCGTTCAAGGTCGGACTCGCGCAACGCGCGATCATCCGCTCGACGCTGCTCGCCGCCACCGGCACGCAAGCCGACAACACCGGAGATTTCGCATGAGCACGCTGACCGGACAACCGATGGACCGCATCGACGGCATGCTCAAGGTCACGGGCGGCGCCCTCTACGCGAGCGATTTCCCCGAAACGCGGCTCGCCCATGCCGTGCTCGTGACCAGCACGATTGCGAGCGGCACGATCACGTCGATCGACTCGAGCCGCGCGCAGTCCATGCCCGGCGTGCTGCTCGTCATGACGTACCAGAGCGCGATGCGGCTGCCCAACGGCGGGCGCTCGCCGCTCAAACCACCAGCGGGACGGCACCTCACGCTGCTACAGGACAACGTCGTGCGCTACAGCAACGAGCCCGTTGCAGTCGTGGTTGCCGACACGCTGGAACACGCCACCGATGCCGCGCGTCACGTCGACATCGCCTACGCGCCGACGCAGGCCACGCTCGACTTCAATCGCGCGAAAGGCGACGCGCACGCGCCGCCCAGCCCAATGGGGCGCCCGGTCGAATCGACGCGCGGCAACGTCGAAGCCGGGTTGCATGAAGGCGCGGTGCGCTTCGATGCCGTCTACACCACGCCCACGCAATTCCATAACCCGATGGAGCCGCACGCGACGATGGCGCACTGGGACGGCCCGGATCTCACGCTCTACGACGCCACCCAAGGCGTGAACGGCGCGCGCGACGCGGTGGCGGCCGTGTTCGGCATCGCGCCGGACAACGTGCGCGTGATTTCGCCGTTCCTCGGCGGCGGCTTCGGCTGCAAGGGTTCGTCGTGGTCGCACGTGAGCCTGTGCTCAATGGCCGCGAAGCAGACGGGACGCCCCGTGAGGCTCGCGCTCGCGCGGCCGCAGATGTTCGGCCCCGTCGGCTCGCGCCCGCACACGGAGCAGCATCTGTCGCTCGCCGCGCGCCCGGACGGCACGCTCACGGGCCTGCGCCACGACACGCTGGCCCACACGTCCACCTTCGAAGACTGGCTCGAGATGTGCGGCCTCGTCACGCGCGTGATGTACGCGGTGCCCAATTGCAGCACGAGCCATCGTGTCGTACCCCTGAATGTCGGCACACCGACCTTCATGCGCGCGCCCGGTGAAACCACCGGCTCGTTCGCGCTCGAATCGGCCATGGACGAGCTGGCGTGGCAACTGAAAATGGACCCGGTTGCGCTGCGCCTGAAGAACTACGCGGAAAGCGAGCCGCAGGACGGCAAGCCGTGGTCGTCGAAAGCGCTGCGCCAGTGTTACGAGGCGGGCGCTCAACGCTTCGACTGGTCACGGCGCATCGCCACGCCGCGCGCCATGCGCAACGGCAACACGCTCATCGGCCTCGGCATGGCGAGCGCGACCTATCCCGCGAACCGCAGCGAAGCCGCCGCCGTGGCGCGCATCCTGCCCGACGGCAACGCCATAGTCGCGTCGGGCACCCAGGACATCGGCACCGGCACCTACACGGTGATGACCCAGGTGGCCGCCGACGCGCTGGGCTTCCCGCCCAACCGCATCCGCTTCGCGCTGGGCGATTCGACCTTGCCGATCGCGCCCGTTTCGGGCGGCTCGCAGTCGGCGGCGAGTGTCTCGCCCGCCGTGCAGGCCGCGTGCATGGCCGTACGCGACAGGCTCATTGCGCTCGCGCGCGCCGATCGCGGCTCGCCCGTCTACGGACTCGCTGCCGACGACGTGACCGTGCAGGACGGCTGGGTCGTAAGCCGCAGCGACAGCTCGCGACGCGACCCGGCCGCCGCCGTCATCGCACGCGCGGGCGGCCAGCCGCTCGAGGCGCAGGCCGCGACGAAGCCAGGCGCGGAGAAGCAGCAGTATGCGTTTCACTCATTCGGCGCGGTGTTCGCCGAAGTGCACGTCGATGCCGATACCGGCACGATGCGCGTGGCGCACATGGTCGGCGCGTACGACGTGGGACGCGTGCTCAACGAAAAAACGGCACACAGCCAGTTGATGGGCGGCATGGTATGGGGCGTGGGCACGGCCCTGCACGAAGAGGGCCTCTTCGACACGCGCATGGGCCGCATTGCGAACAACAATCTCGCGGAATATCACGTGCCCGTGAACGCGGACATCGGCGAGCTGGACGTGCTGTTCGTCGGCGAACCCGATCTGCGCTTCAATCCGCTTGGCGTGCGCGGCATCGGCGAGATCGGCATTACCGGCGTGCCGGCGGCGATTGCGAATGCCGTGTATCACGCCACGGGCGTGCGCGTACGCGATTTGCCGATCACGCTCGACAAGGTCGTTCCACAGATGAATTCGCTTGCGTGACAGGGCACCGGTCTGCACCCGCATAGTGCATGCGCAGTCGGCAAACGCAGGACAGAGCAAGGCCTATGCCGCGCGCGGGGCTTGCCTCACGCGCGCTTGCGCCGCACAATCACTGCTCACCCTCTTCGCGGCGTATCACACCCATGGCCTATGCTTCGTTCGCCACCGGCGTGTTGCTCGCCGCCGGCACCGGTTCGCGCTTCGATCCCAACGGACTGCGCAACAAGCTCCTCGCTCCCCTCCCTGAAGGCACATGCGTCGCGCGCGAATCCGCGCAACGGCTGCTACGCGTCGTACCCAAAGTGATCGCCGTTGTCCGTCCCGGGGCGGAAACACTCGCGCATGTGCTCAACGACGCGGGCTGCGAGGTGGTGTTCGCCCCCGACGCCGCGCGCGGCATGGGCGCGAGCCTCGCTGCGGGCGTGGAAACCGATCATGAAGCGGAAAGCTGGATCGTCGCGCTGGCCGACATGCCCTGCATTGCCGTCGAATCGATCGAAGCCGTGGCGCGCACACTGGATGGCGGCGCGTCGCTCGTCGCGCCGTTCTATCGCGGGCAGCGCGGACATCCGGTGGGCTTCGGCTACGCGCATCGCGCAGCGCTCGTCGCGCTCGACGGCGACGCGGGCGCACGCGCCCTGCTGAGCACCCACCCGCTCACACGCATCGAAGTCGACGATCCGGGCATTCTGCGCGACGTCGACACGCCGGCCGACCTCGACGGGCTCTGATTCGCACGCACTCGCGCGCGGCGATTGTTCAATTGCGAGTGCCAGGCATGCAATCGATCGCCTACGCTATAGGTTGACGCGCACCACACGTCCGCACGCTTTAGCGCAAGAGGACCTCGCGATGATCTGCTCGCACACGAATCCGCTTCCCGATCCACTCGCCGATCCGACACGGGACCCCGAACGCGACCCGCTCACCCCACCGGCACCGGGCCATCACAAGGACGAACCGCAGCAGCCCGAGGGGCCGCCGGACAAGGACCCCGTGTGATCGCACGCCCGGCCGCTGCGGCCGGGCATCGCGTCTCATGGTCGTAGCGGCGCTCGCGACGACATCTCGCAAGCGCCACGTCCGCTTCTGCGCGCTCCGCGCTTCTTCCGCCCCCATATCCTCGCCTTTCGCAAAGCTTGCGCCTTCGACGGTCGATCCGTAGAATGCAAACGATTCCTATTTGCAGTATTTTTCAAGATTGCCGTGAGCCCAATCGTGATTGCGTTCGCCCCCGCGCGCCGGCCGGCGAGCCGAGGTTTTGCATGAGACCGATGCTGGTCCGCCTGCACCGCTGGTTCGGTCTTGGCACCGCAGCCTTCCTGTTCCTCGCCGGACTGACCGGCGCGGTGATCGCGTGGGACCACGAACTCGACGCGCTGCTCAATCCAACGTTCTTCCGTAGCGCGACGCCGGGCACCCCGCTGCCTGCGCTCGAACTCGCGAAGCGTCTCGAGGCCGAAGAACCGCATGCGGTCGTAACCTTCATGCCGCTTTCCGTCGAGCCTGGCCATACCTGGATCGCGCAAGTCGCGCCGCGCCTGAACCCCGCGAGTCAGACGCCCTACGCGCTCGACTTCAACCAGGTCGCGCTCGACCCCGTCACGGGCGAGGAGCAAGGCCGCCGCATGTGGGGCAAGGCTTCGCTTGCGCGCCAGAACCTGATCCCCTTCCTCTACCAACTCCACTACACGCTATTCATGCCGACGAAGATGGGCATCGACTTCGGCGTGTGGACGATGGGCGTGGTGGGGATGGTATGGCTGCTCGACGGCTTCATCGCGATCGTCCTCGCGTTCCCGAACCTGAAAAGCTGGCGCAAGTCGCTCGCCTTTCGCGTGAAGCGCGGCGGGTATGCGCTCACGTTCGATCTGCACCGCTCGGGCGGCGTGTGGCTCTGGGGACTCCTGATCGTGGTGGCCGTGACATCGATTTCGATGAACCTCGGCACGCAGGTCGTGCGCCCCGTGGTGTCGGTGTTCTCGACGCTCGCGCCGGACCCGTTCCGCATCGTCGCGCCGAGCCCCGCGCTCACGCCCGCTGAAGCCACCGCCGCGCGCGAACGCATCGTGGCGGAAGCCGCCGGGATGGGCCGCCGGGAAGGCATCACAGCGCCGCCGGGGGGACTCTTCGGGCTGCCCACCTCCGGCGTGTATGGCGTGGGCTACTTCGAGGCGGGCAACGATCACGGTGACGCGGGCCTCGGCAATGCCTGGCTCATCATGAACGCGCGCACGGGCCAGGTGCTCGGCAGGCAGATTCCGGGCCGCGGCAGCGCAGGCGATATCTTCATGCAGGCGCAGTTTCCGTTGCACTCGGGCCGCATTGCCGGGCTGCCGGGACGTATCGCCATCAGCATTACCGGCGTTGTCGTCGCGATGCTCAGCGTGACCGGCGTGCTCATCTGGCTCAAGAAAGCGCGTGCGCGGCGCAAGCCCGCGAAGCAGGCGAAGGCGGCCAGCACGATCGGCACGCGCGAGCGCGCCGCGAACTGACCGCCCGGGTCAGCCACTCAGAACTTGTGGCGGATGCCCGTCACCGCGAGGAACTGGTTGCCGTTGCTCGATGCGCCAGACGTCCCTTCGATCTGCGCCACGGCGTTCGTTGCGCGCTGATAGATGAGGTCGAGATAGACATCCGTGCGCTTCGAGAGGAAGTATTGCAGCGCGCTGGTCGTCTGCCAGTAGTGCCAGCTATCCTTCTGGCCGTTCGCATTCACGCCCGTCCAGGTTTCGCCGATCGCGGCATGAATGGACGGCGTGATCGCATAGCGCAGGCTGACTTCCGCGTTCTGATAGTGCTGGTATTGACTTTGCGGCGTCAGCTCGAACGCGACGTTCGTGTACATCGCACCCACGCCGAGATTGCCGAAGGTGTACACACCGCCCGCGCCCCAGATGCGCTGCTGCGTAATGCCCTTCAGGAACGTGAAGTAGTTGTCCGAAGGAATCGCGCCGGTCGTGTCCGTGGCCGGATGATCGAGCTGTACATACGCTGCGCCGAACTGCAGCGGCCCGCCCGCATAGCTCGCGCCTACGCTCCATGAACGGTTCGTCCCGAAGTTGCCCGCGTTGTTGCTGAAACCGTACATCGAGTTGATCGTCAGGCCGTGGAACTTGGGCGTGACGTACTTGACCGAGTTGTCGGTGCGGAACGTGTTGTTCAGGTCGTCGGTATCGAACGGGTGCGTACCGTATTGCGACGTCTCCACGGCCATCTGCAGCGGTTCGAGCGAGTCCTGCGCCGCGTTGTACTGGCGCCCGAACGTGAGCGAGCCCCAGCGGTCGCTCGCGAGGCCCACCCACGCCTGGCGGCCGAAGATGCGACCGTTCGCACTCGCGGTGCCGGTCTGCAGGTTGAAGCCGTTCTCGAGGCGGAAGATCGCGCGATTGCCGCCGCCCAGATCTTCGCTGCCGAGCAGGCCCCAGCGCGAGCCCTGCTCGCTGCCGGCCGTCGCCTGGAAGTTCGACTTGCCGCCCTGGTTGCTCGTGTAGGTGAAGCCGCCGTCGGCGATGCCGTAGAGCGTGACGCTCGACTGCGCGTTAGCGTGCGAGGCCGCGAGACCGAGACCGCCGATGACGAGTGCGAGGGTGTGCCGGGATGCGTGAAACATGCGTTTTTCTCCTTCTGGCATTCGATGTGCCGTGAATTGACGTTGATCTCCAGATGCGCGCCGCGAGGTGCGATCTATCTTTTGCAGTCCTGATGAAACGGCATTGCTGTGCAGCGCAGAGCGACGGTTGCCTGCTCGTAGTCCCCGTTAGCGATGCTTGCCCCCCGCTTGTTTTATTGTTTAAAACAGCGTATTATTAATTATTCGGGCCGGCTTTCCGTCCCGTCAAGAAGCTGTCAAAAACCCGCGACACGACCCAAGGCGTCGCGGCGTCCGTCAAAATCGCTGTAATCCTTTACAGTTGGTTCATTTCACCGTTTTTACCGAGCCATTCCAGGGGAAACCCCAATCGGCCCAATTTTTACCGCGCGCTACGCTGTCTCTTGAAATTAAAACGCTGTTTTATTCATTAAAACACGCGACAAGTGACCGACTAGCGATGACGAACACCAGCCTTCTTTCCCCCCAGGCAGACGAACACGCGCCCTGCTTCACCGTTGCGGCACAGGCTGCGCCGCTGCCTATCGTGTTCGACTCCCCGCATAGCGGTATTGCGCTGCCGGACGACTTCGGCACCGTCGCGCCGCGCGAGGCGATCCTCACCTCGTGGGACGCGTTCGTCGACGAACTGTGGGGCGGCGTTCCCGCGCGCGGCGGCGTGCTGATCGGCGCACGTTTTCCGCGCGCCTATATCGACCCGAACCGCGCCATCACCGACATCGACGCCGAACTGCTCGCCGAGCCCTGGCCCGAGCCGCTCGCGCCCGAGCCGTACACGCGACGCGGCATGGGACTGATCCGCCGCTACGCGCTGCCCGGCATGCCGCTCTACGATCGCAAGCTTTCTGTCGATGAAGTCCGGCACCGCATCGACGCGTATTACCGCCCCTACCGCGCGGCGCTCGCGCAGGCGGCCGAAACGGCTTACGCACAGCACGGCGCGCTATGGCACGTGGATTGTCACTCCATGAAATCGCGCGGCAACGAAATGAACGTCGACTCGGGCGAGGCGCGCCCCGATTTCGTCATCAGCGACCGGCGCGGCACGACGTCGGATCCGGCCTTCACGCAATGGGTCGCCGAGCACTTTGCGGCCGCCGGCTATCGCGTGCAGATCAACGAGCCTTACCAGGGCGGCGACCTGCTGCGCGCTGTGAGCGATCCGGCGCGCAACCGGCACAGCATCCAGATCGAACTGAACCGCGCGCTCTACATGGATGAGGCGACGTGTTCGAAGCACGCGGGTTTCGACACGCTCAAGTGCGACCTCGACGCCTTCGCCGACGCCCTCGCCCACCGGGTGCGCGCGCGACTCAACGCAAAGTGAGCATAACCATGACCTATATCGTCGATGCCGTCGACAACGCGCTCAAACTGCTCAGCTATGTGGCCGAGCATCCCGGCCTTGGCGTAACGGAACTGTCCACGCAGCTGGGTATCAACAAATCGCGCACCTATCGCATGCTCTGCACGCTGGAGCTGCACCGCTATGTCGTGCAGGACGCGCAAACCTCCACCTACGCGCTCGGCCCGCAAGCCTTCGTACTTGGCGTGGCAGCCACGCAGCAGAACACGCTCGTGCGCTCCGCCTCGCGCCACATGCTCGCGCTCAACCAGGCGATCAACGAGACGATCGTGCTGCGGGTGCGCGAGGGCCTCGAGACGGTTTGCGTCGCGCGATGCGAGACCACGCACCAGGTGCGAGCAGTAGGCGCGGTGGGCAACCGCCGGTCGATCAACCACGGCGCTTCGGGCAAGGTGTTGCTCGCCTTCGCACCCGGTGCCGTGCGCACCGACTATCTCGCGCGCATGAAGAAGATGCCCGAGGCGCCGGACCTGATCGCGCTTGTCGAGGAACTCGATGCGATCGCGCGCAAGGGCTACGCCGTGAGTCTCGGCGAAGTGACGGCCGGCGCAGTGGCGATCTCCGCGCCGGTGCGCGATATGTCGGGCGCGACGGTGGCGGCCGTCGCCATTTCAGGGCCGGAAATGCGCATCGGCCGCGCCGAGATTCCCGACTACCTCGAACGTCTTCAAGCCTGCGCCGATGCGATCTCCGCCGAACTCGGCTATGCGGGCGCACGCGCCGCGGCGCTTTCCGCCTGAGTACGCACAGAGGAATCCTTATCATGATCGCCGCTCCGCCCTCTTCCCCGCGCGAAGACACGACGCCCACCGAAGACGCAAAACCGGAAACCAGGCCGCACGGCAAGATGCTGCACCCTGTCGTCATGATGCTCTGGGTACTCGCCGCCGCATTGGCGATGACCTGGTTCGTCGACGCGGGCCGTTTCGAGCGCCACGACAAGCTGGTGATTCCGGGCACCTACCACGTGGTGCCGAAAAGCAGCGATCTCGCCACGCTCGTCGCGCCGTCAGTGACAAAGAGCACGCTGGATCATGCGGCGCCCGCGAGCCTCGTCTCCGTGTTCGTCGCCATCCCGAACGGGCTCATCAAGAACGCGCCGCTCATCGTCATGGTGATGTTCGTGGGCGGCATGTTCGGCGTCATGAAACGCACGGGCGTAGTGGACACCGGCATCGACCGCCTGCTCCAGCTCACCGCCGGCAACGTCTACGTGCTCGCGCCGCTGCTCATGATCCTGATCGGGCTTGGCAGCACCATGCTCGGATTCATTTCGGAGTACCTGGTCATCATCCCGATGGTGATGCTGCTCGCGAAGCGGCTGGGCCTCTCGAATCTGTTCGCAGTGGCGCTCGTCGCGATCGCGGCGAAGATCGGCTATATCGCGTCGGTTACGAATCCGCTTTCTCTCGCGGTGGCGCAGCCTATCGTCGGCGTGCCGCTCTTCAGCGGGCTGGCGCTGCGGCTCGGCGTGTTCGTGGTGTTTCTGACGATCGGCGTCGCGTATCTGCTGCTCTATGTGCGTCGCAGCGGCTATCGGCGCGAGGCCGCCGTCGAGGCGCTGCATGCGCCTACGCCGCTCTCGCGCCGCCACAAGGCGACGCTCGTCATCCTCGCTTTTGCGGCCGCTGCACTCGTGTTCGGCACGCGCGAACTGAACTGGGGCAACGTCGAGCTTTCCGCATTCTATGTGGCGATCAGCATCGTGACAGCGCTCGTCGGGCGGCTCGATTCGCGCAGCGCGTCCGAGGCCTTCGTCGACGGCATGAAGGGCATGGTGCTCGCGGGTCTCCTGATCGGGCTTGCGGCATCGGTCGAATTGATCCTCCAGAACAGCTTCGTGCTCGACACGCTGATCGACTACTTCACGCGCCTCGCGCACGGACGCTCGAGCGTCTGGGTCGCCAACGGACTCATGGCCGTGCAGATGCTGCTCGACGTGTTCATTCCCTCGGTGTCGGGCAAGGCCGCGGTGAGCATGCCGATCATCGGGCCTATCGCACAGCTTTCGGGCGTGAGCGGGCAGACCTCGGTGCTCGCATTCGTGCTGGGCGGCGGCCTCACGAACATGGTCACGCCCACCTCCGGCATGCTGCTCGCGTATCTCGCCACGGCGCGCGTGGGCTTCGGCGAGTGGATACGCTTCATTCTGCCGCTCTTTCTCGTGCTGCTCGTGCTGTCTTCTGCGACCCTTGCGCTTGCGGTAGTCACGGGATATTGAAGCTCGACCAAAAAAGCAAACGGGCGGCCGAAGCCGCCCGTTAGTCGCTTGCGAACTACGCCCTCAACGCGTCACTTCATCGAACGCGGCCAGCAAGCGCTCGACATCGGCGGCGTGAATGTCGCCCATCGTCGAGATGCGGAACAGTTCCGCCGACAAGCCGCCCTGCCCCGCATAGATCACGAAACCGCGCGCCTTGAGCGCGTCATGTAGCGCGGGATAATCGACGCCCGCGGGCAAGCGGAACGCGCGCAGCACCACCGACGATTCGTCCTTCGGCAGCACGCTTTCCATGCCGCGCGCAGCGAGCCCCGCGCGCACCTGCTCGGAAAGCGCCGCATAGCGCGCGTGACGCGACTGCCAGCCGCCTTCGTCAGCGAGTTCGCGCAGCGCCTCGACGAGCGCGTAGTACGCGTGCACCGAAGGCGTGAACGGCGTATTGCGCTGGTCCTGCAGCGTGGCAAGACGCTTGAGATCGAGATAGTACGTGCGGCTATGCGCTTGCGCGAGCGCGCCGCGCCGCGCGACGACGAAGGCCGCGCCCGGCACGCCGTGCAGGCACTTGTTCGCCGTGGCCGCCACCGCCGCGATGCTCGCGTCGCCGAAATCGATCGCTTCGGAACCGAAGCTGCTCACGCCGTCCACGAGCATCTGCACGCCGCGCGCGCAACACGCTTCGCCCAGTGCGCGCAGATCGTTCAGGCGGCCCGTGGTCGTTTCGTGATGAATGATCGCGACGTGCGTGACCGACTTGTCGGCGTCGAGCGCGGCCGTGATGCGCGCGAGATCCGGCGCCTGCATCCAGTCGTGCTTAACCACTTCATGCGCGATGCCATACTGCTTCGCGATCGCGGTGATGCGCTCGCCATACACACCGTTCTCGACAATCAGCAGCTTGCCGTTCGCGGGCACGAGCGTCGAGATCATGCTTTCGACCGCAGCCGTGCCGGAGCCCGTCATGAGCACGGCCTGCCATTGCGCGGGGTCGAGATCGTAGACGCCCACGAGACGCGTGCGCGCCTCTTCCTGCACGTCGAAGAACTCGCTTTCGCGATGGCACAGGTCTTCCTGGAGGAGGCTCTGACGCACGCGTTCGGTGAGCGTGACCGGGCCGGGATTGAGCAGCAGCATGGTAGTTCCTTATTCAGCGGACGTGACGACGGCGGCGCCGATGTGGCGCATGAGGCGCGTCTTGACATCGGGCGGCGTGATCGTGGGGCGCGGCAGGCCATCGGGCGTACCGCGGCGAATCGTCAGGCGTACGAAGCGCGTGCCTTCGACACCCGAAGCGCTCTTCGCACGTTCGCGCGCGGCGGTGAGCACGCTGTCGAGCATGGCGAGATCGTCGCCTTCCACGGCGTCGGCGTAACCGCACGCGGCGGCAACGTTCGCGAACGACACCTGCGCCGACACGGTGGCCTGGCCACCCGTCGAATCGTGCACGCCGTTGTCGAGCAGCACGTGCGTGAGGTTCGCGGGGCCATAGGCGCCGAGCGTGGCGAAAACGCCCATGCGCATGAGCGCCGCGCCGTCGCCGTCGAGCGCGACCACGTTGAGGTCGGGCCGCGCAAGCGCGAGACCGAGCGCGAACGGCGTGACGCAGCCCATCGAGCCCACCATGTAGAGCTGGTTCGAGCGGTCGTCGAGTGCGTAGAGTTCGCGGCCGCAGAAACCCGTCGAGGCGACGACCACCGTCGACTCGGCAGGCGTCGCCGCGATCACGCGCTCGAGCGCCTGCTGGCGCGTGGGCAGTTGATCAGGCGTCCGCCCGGTCCATTTGACCTGCGCGACCGGCAGCGCGTGCTTCGCCGGCATCGCGCCGCCGCCCTCGAGTTCGTACGGCGCCACGCTGCCCTTCTGCATGACGAGCGCGTACGGGCGGCCCGTTGCGTCCATGTGCTTGATGGCGCGATCGAGCGCCGCCGCAATCTGGTCGGCTTCCGTGGGGAACGTCTCCCACGGAATTTCCATCGTTTCGAGCATCTGCGGCGTAACCGGGCCCATCAGCGCGTGCTGCGGCTCGTCGGGCACGCCCGGCTGGCCGCGCCACGTCACGATCAGCAGTTGCGGCAGACGGAACGTCCATGTCAGCGAAGTGAGCGGGCTCACGGCGTTGCCGAGGCCCGAGTTCTGCATCATCGTGATGCCGCGCTTGCCCGCGAGCGCGACGCCCGCGATGACCGCAACCGCGTCGCCTTCGTTGGCCGCGCTCACGTAGTGCAGCGAGTCGTCCTGCAGCACGTAGTTGATGAACGGCGTGAGGTACGAGCACGGCACGCCGGCGTACCACTCGAAGCCGCGCGAGCGCGCCGCTTCGACGAATTGTGCGGCTTCGATCATGCCTGGCCCTCCGCGCCCAGCGGCGTTTGCGCGTGCGTATAGACGCCCTGAGCGAAATCTCCCGCGCGGCGGAAGTCTTCGAGGTCGTTCACGCCGCGCCAGTGGCCGTGCACGTACTGCACTTCGATTTTCTCGCCGTCTGCGATCAGTGCGTTGAGCAGCGCCGGCATGTCGAGCGTGTCGAAGTCGGCGCGCGTCTGCAGCTGCGCGAGCTTCTTCGCGAGCTTCGCACGGCCCGCGCCGCGCACGTTCACGAGGCCGATCCAGCGGCCGTGCGGGGCCGCGCCGTTCGCGGCCGGGTCGCTCGCCACACGCTCGAGGATCACCTTGCTGCCGAACAGATCGCGCTCGTCGGCGGCCGAGCACCATGCGAAGTCGCGCGTGCTGCTGTTCTCCGACTCGGGCGACGAGTCCACCACCACGCTGAAGTCTGCTTCGCTTTCCACCAGATCGCGCAGGATGTAGCTGCGGAACACGAGGTCGCCGTACGAGATCACCGTGTCGTTGTCGAGCGCGCCGACCGCGCACGCGAGCGAAGCGAGTTCGTTCGTCTGCGCGAATCGCTCGTTGCGCACGAGCTTGATGCCCGCCGTGTCGATGGCTTCGGCCTTGTAGCCGCCCACCACGGTGATGTCGTTGACCGACTGCTTCTTGAACGCGTCGACGAGCCAGCGCAGGAGCGGCTTGCCCGCGACCGGCAGCATGACCTTGGGCTTGTCTTCCGTGTAGGCGTCGAGACCCGAGCCGCGGCTCGCGGCCAGCACGATCGCCGAGCCCGCGCCGCGCGACGTGGCGCTAAGGTAGCGGTCTTCGGCTTCCGAGTATTCGTCGGCGTCCTGCAAGCGGAAAATTTCGTTGACCGTAGCAATGCGGTCTTCGACATCGACGAGCGTTTGCGTGTCGTAAATCGTTTTGGTGACGGCCTGCATGGCCGAAACGGCCGCGCGGATCTGGTGGTTCGCCCAGATCACCGTGCTGATGCCCGCCTTGCGGAACACCTCGGTCGGCGTGCTGTAGTACTTGGTCGGCACGATCACGAGCGGGCCGCGGCCCGCCCACTCGCGCGCGAACGTGAGGATCTCGTCAGCTTTCGAAAGCTTGCTGTGGATGAGGATCGCGTCTGCGCCGGCCTGGCGATACGCTTCGGCTCGCTTGAGCGCTTCGTCCATGCCCCAGCCCGCGATCAGCGCCTCGACGCGCGCGACGATCGAAAAGTGCTCGTCGGTCTGCGAATCCTTGCCGGCCTTGATCTTGCCGCAGAACTCGTCGATGTCGGCAAGCGGTTGCGCTTCGCCGCCGATGAAACTGTTGGTCTTCGGGAACACCTTGTCTTCGATGCACACGCCCGCAATGCCGCGCTGCTCCAGCTTGCGCACGAGACGGCGCACGTTGTTGAAGTTGCCGTAGCCGGTGTCGCCGTCGAGCAGGATGGGCAGGTCGCTCGCGTCGGCCATGAACTCGAGGTTGTCGACCACCTGGGTCCAGCTCGCCTCGTTGTTGTCGCGCACGCCGAACTGCGCGGAGATCGAGAGGCCCGAGCCCCAGATCGCCTTGAAGCCCGCCTCGCGCGCGATGCGTGCGGAAAGGCCGTTGTGCGCTTCCATCAGGAATTCGAGTTCGTTGCTGGTCAGCATCTGGCGCAGCCGCGCGCTGCGCGATGTGGCAAGAGCGGCGGGGACCAGGGCGGGTTCGCGTGCGTTCATTCTTGTTGCTCCAGTGGACGTCATGCGGGCCGCAGCGGGGCTGCGCCGTGTGCGTCGCATCGTTGGTAAAGGTCCTTCATCCCGGCTTGATCGCAAGCCTCGAAATCAGGCTGGCCGGGGGCAAAGTCGCGACTATATCGGAAATGATTCCTATCCGCAGTCGATCCCTGCAAAGAGTGGCAAATCATGGAGTTGCTGTGAAATTTGTGGCTTTTGTCGGCGCGTTCGCAGGCGTTTCAGCAGCGCGTCATATGCGCCAGATCAAGGACTTTGATTTGTATGAAGAAAAAGCTGCCTAAGCAGGGTTCCCCCTGGGTCTCGCGCACGTTTGCGTGGGCCGTAAACACAGTCTGGCGGCAACGCATCGCCAGTCGCACCGCTCCTGCCCTGTGAAATATCCGACCGACCATGCAGAACATGACCCTCAACAAAAAGCTCCGCTCGATGATCGCGATCCTCTGGATCGGCCTGCTGTTGATCGTCGCCTTTGGCGCCTGGCAAAGCCGCGAAGCGATGATCCGCGAGCGGCGCGCGCAGCTCACCACGCTCGTCGACGAAGCGACGAGCATCGCTAACCACTACTACGGGCTCTCGCAGCGCAACGTCATGCCCGAAGCCGACGCCCAGAAGCAGGCGCTGACCGTAATCGGCTCGATCCGCTACAGCACCGACGGCTATCTGAGCATCAACAACTCGCAGTCGGTCATGCTGATGCATCCGATCAAGCCCGAGCTCGACGGCAAGAACCTGAGCGACTTCACCGACCCCGCGGGCACCCATGTGTTCACCGGGCTCGTGAACGCCGCGAGCGGCCCGAACGGCGGCTTCCTCGACTACCTCTGGGCCAAGCCCGGCCACAGCGAGCCCGTTCCCAAGCTGAGCTTCGGACGCCGCTTCGTGCCGTGGGACTGGGTGATCGTGACGGGCATGTACATGGACGACGTGCGCGCCGAGTTCTACGACAGCCTGCTGCGCTGGCTCGCCGTGACCTTCCTGCTGGGCGGGGCCGCCACGGCCGTGATGGTGCTCGTGGTGCGCAGCGTGCGCAGCAGCATCGGCGGCGAACTGGAAGGCGCGGTGGACGCGGCCAATCGCATCGCCGAGGGCGACCTCACCTTGCGCCTGCAGGTGCAGGGCACGAACGAGACCAGCCTGATGCGCGCGCTCGCGACGATGCAGACGGCGCTCGTGCAAACCGTCTCGCGCGTGCGCAGCGGCGCCGAAAACATCAACGTGGGCGCGAACGAGATTGCGGCTGGCAACACGGATCTCTCGCAACGCACCGAGGAACAGGCGGCGGCGCTCGTGCAGACCGCGTCGAGCATGGATCAGATGACGGCGAACGTGCGCCAGAACGCGGATAGCGCCCAGCATGCGGCGTCGCTCGCGAGCCAGGCCGCCGACGTCGCGACGCGAGGCAGCGCCGTAGTCGACGACGTCGTGCGCACGATGGGCGACATCACGACGAGCTCGCAGCAGATCGGCGACATCATCGGCGTGATCGACGGCATTGCGTTTCAGACCAACATCCTCGCCCTGAACGCCGCTGTGGAAGCGGCGCGCGCGGGCGAACAAGGCCGCGGCTTCGCGGTGGTGGCCGCCGAAGTGCGCAGCCTCGCGCAGCGCTCCGCCACCGCTGCCAAGGAGATCAAGGCGCTGATCGAAAAGTCGACCGGCACCGTGACCGAAGGTCAGCATCTCGTGACCAACGCAGGCGCGACGATGACCGAGATCGTGCAGTCGGTGCGACGCGTGCACGAGATCCTCGAAGAGATCAGCAACGCTTCGCGCGAGCAGAGCGCCGGCATCGAGCAGGTCAACCGCGCCGTGGGCGAGATGGATCAGGTGACGCAGCAAAACGCGGCGCTCGTGGAACAGGCGGCAGCCGCCGCCCATTCGCTCAAGGATCAGGTGAGCGTGCTGCGCGAGTCGATCGCGAGCTTCCGCTTGCCCGCGCACGCGTAACGCTGTCGCCACGCCGGCTCGCCGCCGGTTCGCCGCCGGTACGCATCCCTACCCGCCGGGCCGCATTCGCGGCCCGGTTCGCTTTGCGCCTCCCCCGCTCCCCTGCACCGCTCGCGCGCCCAATTGCCTCGCGGCCGTGCGCACCCATCATTTCAATTCAATTACATCATGTTTACAATGTCATTCTGCCTTCCACCCCGCCTTGCCGATGATCCGTTCCAGGAAACCGCCGCGCGACCCGCACGCCACCGCGACCCGTCACCCGATGCTTGCGCCGCGCCTGCCCGCGTGGCGCTCGAAGTTCATCGTGTTCATCACCTTCGCGGCCTTTGCAGCGCTGGCCGGGCGCGCGTTCTGGATTCAGGTCGCCAATCACGGCTTTTACGTGAAGCAGGGCCAAAAGCGCTACCAGCGCACGCTGGAGCTCGACGCGATGCGCGGGCGCATCGTCGACCGCAACGGCGCGCTGCTGGCCGTGAGCCTTGCGACTTTCGAAGTCTGGGTGAATCCGCGGCTTCTCGATGCCGCCGCGCACGCGCCGCTCGCGCGCCTGCTCGACATGCCGCTCGCGGAACTGGACCGGCGCGTTGCCGGCGACCGCTCCTTCGTGCTGCTCAAGCGCCAGGTGGACGCCGACACCGCCGCGCACATCGACGAGATGGGCATGGGCGGCATCACCCTGATCGCCGACTCGAAGCGCTATTACCCCGAAGGTGAATCGGCGGCGCACGTGGTGGGCTTCACCGACATCGAAGACGCCGGCCAGGAAGGCGTGGAACTCGCCGCGAACGCACGCCTGCGCGGCACGCCGGGCCAGCGCGAGGTGATCCGCGACCGGCTCGGGCGCGTCGTTTCGGAGCCGAGCGAGCGCGTGCAGCCGCGCAACGGCGACACCGTGCAGCTCACCATCGACCGCCGCGTGCAGCAGCTCGCGTACACGCAGCTCAAGGCGGCCGTGGCGAAGAATCATGCGGAAGCGGGCAGCGTCGTCGTGCTCGACGCGCAGAACGGCGAAATCCTCGCGCTCGCGAACTGGCCGTCGTTCGATCCGAACGACCGCGCGCGGCTCACGGGCAAGCAGCTGCGCAACCGCGCCGTGGTCGACACGTTCGAGCCCGGCTCGACCATCAAGCCCGTGGTCGTTTCGCTGGCGATGGACCTGCACAAGGTCAACGCGAACACGCTCATCGACACCTCGCCGGGCACGTACCGCATCGGCCCCGCGACGATTCACGACACCTCGAATCATGGCCGCATGACTGTGGCGGAGGCGATCCAGAAGTCGAGCAACATCGCGCTCGCCAAGCTCGCGCTGAACCTTCCCGCGCAAACGATCTGGGACAAGTATCAGGAGTACGGGCTCGGGCAGCGGCCCGGCGTCACGTTCCCGGGCGCGGCGCCGGGCCGCGTGCGGCCGTGGGCGCGCTGGCGCCCCATCGAGCAGGCGACGATGGCATATGGCTACGGCCTGTCTACATCGCTATTGCAGATGGCGCAGATCTACACGGCCTACGCCGGCGACGGCACGCTGCATCCGGCCGCCCTCCTGCGCGAAGCGCCGGCCGGCGCGGGCGGTGCCTCCGCGTCGGCGGCGCGCGCGGTCACGACGCCGGCCACGGCCGCCGCCATGCGCAAGATGCTGGAGATGGCGACGAGCGACGGCGGCACGGGGCGCGCCGCGAATGTGGAAGGCTATCGGGTGGGCGGCAAGACCGGCACAGCGCGCAAGCAGATCGGCGCGGGCTATGCGAAGAACCGCTATCGGGCGCTGTTCGTCGGCATGGCGCCGATGAGCGCGCCGCGCGTGATCGTCGCGGTCATGATCGACGATCCGGCGGGCAAGGCATTTTATGGCGGCACGGTTGCGGGGCCGGTATTTTCGGGTGTGACGGCCGGCACACTCCAGTTGCTCGGCGTGCCGCCCGATGTCGCGGCCGGCCCCGAGAGCGCCAAGGGTGCCAGCGGCACCCGGGCCGGCTCAGGGCGCGGTTAGCGCCGCAATCAATGGTGGCGATACGCGGGCGGCGGCTCGCTGCCCGACACGGCGGGCGCCCCCGCTTCTGCATTGGGTGCGGGCGGCGCGCCGTAACCCGATTGCGCGACCTGCTCCTGCGCCAGACGCGCTTCGTTGGCGCGCTTTTCGGCGAGCCGGCGCATGGCGCTCTGCACATCTTCCGGATACGTGGCATCGTTCGCCGAAGCCGGGTTGTAGCCCACCGACTCCAGATCGACCAATTCCTGCAGCACCTGGGCCCGCGTCACCGGACCGTTGTGCGTGCCGGTGGATTGACCGAACGAGACCGCCGGAACGATCGCCATCATCGACACCAGCGCCGCGCGCAGCATTGCGTTTCTCACCATGCTCTCCGTATGAATTCGATGAGCAAAGTCTACGCAGCGCGGCCACGCACAAAAACCGGCTAGCGAGGGAGAGAGTCTTCCATTCCTCGCAAGATTGATAAGGAGTTCTGCGGTCCTCAGATCTGATCGCGGCCAAATGCGCGCAGCCCGTCGAGATCGAGCACGTCCACACGGTTATACGAGAGCGCGACGAGCCCCTGGCGCTCGAGCGTCTGCAGGGCCTGATTGATCCGTTGACGCGACGCGCCCGCCAGCATGCCGATCTCCTCCTGCGAGATGTCGAGCGCCCGCCCCGTCTCGGGATAAAGATCGGGATTGAACATCTGCGCGAGCGACTGCGCGACGCGCGCATCGACGTCGAGCAAGCGGCTGTTCTGGATCAACGCGATGAACTCGCCCATGCGGTTGTTGAGCTGATGGATCACGAAGCGGCTGAACGGCAGGCTGCAATCCATGAGCCGGTGGAACGTCTCGGTGGCGACGGCCATGACGAGCGACGGCTGCAGCGCGATCACGTCATACTTGCGCGGCTCGCGCTTGATCACGCTGCCCTCGCCGAACCAGCCGCCGTGCGGCACGCCCGAAAACGTGCAGCCGCGCCCCGATGCATTGAAGATCGCCAGCTTCACGAGGCCGGAACTCACGCCGAGCCACCAGTCGGAGGGCGCTTCGCGCGCGGCGACGATCGCGCCCGCGGCATAGCCCTGCGCATGCGACGACGCCAGCACCCATTCGCGATGCTCGGGCGCGAGCCCGCGGAACCACGCGTAGCGCTCGAACAGCGAGGCAAGACGCGCGGCGTTGGCGGCGTCGATGCGCTCGCCTTCGCGCCAAGAATCGCGGGCGGCCGGTGTCCCGTCCGGGGGCATAATGGATTGCGACATCGCGCTTTCCTGGGTTAGGTCAATCTTTGGGTCGATCTTGTCGGGCGGACCGTGCGTCGCGGCCCGCTCTGTCGCGCCGGTGACAGACTGGCGTGCGCGGCCCTGCTACGGTAGCGCGAATCCTATCGACACACCAATAACCGTTCGGAGACACCGCCATGTTGCACCCCTACGAAGAAGGGCTCGCGCAACGCGAAGCCAATTATGTGCCGCTCACGCCGGTCGATTTCATCGCCCGCGCCGCCGAGGTCTATGGCGAGCGCCTGGCTGTGGTCCACGGCGACGTCCGCCGCAACTGGCGCGAAACCTATGCGCGCACGCGGCGACTCGCAAGCGCGCTCGGGCAGGCGGGCATCGGCCGCGGCGACACCGTGGCGGTGCTGCTGCCCAACATCCCCGCGATGGTCGAGGCGCACTTCGGCGTGCCCATGCTCGGCGCGGTGCTCAACACGCTCAACACGCGACTCGATGTCGCAACCATGCTGTTCATGCTGCGCCATGGCGATGCGAAGGCGTTGATCGTCGATACCGAATTCGCGGCGCTCGCGCAGCGCGCGGCGCTCGAATTCCCCAACCTCAGGATCATCAGCATGGCCGACATCGCGCCCGCGGACCCCGAGTACTTCCCGCGCGCCACCGACTACGAGGCGTTCCTCGAGCAAGGCGATCCCGAGTTCGCCTGGGAGCCGCCGCGCAACGAATGGGACGCCATTGCGCTGAACTACACGTCGGGCACGACGGGCGACCCCAAGGGCGTGGTCTATCACCATCGCGGCGCATATCTCAACGCGGTGAGCAATATCCTCGAATGGGACATGCCCAAGCACGCCGTGTATCTCTGGACGCTGCCGCTCTTTCATTGCAACGGCTGGTGCTTTGCGTGGACCGTCGCCGCGCGCGCGGGCGTGAACGTGTGCCTGCGCAAGTTCGACGCGAAGCTCGTGTTCGACCTCATTCGCAGCGAGCGCGTCACGCACTATTGCGGCGCGCCCATCGTGCAGGGCGCGCTCGCCGACGCACCCGCAGAGTACCGCGAAGGCATCGCTCACACGGTGTGCACGATGGTGGCGGGCGCGCCGCCCGCGCCGGCCGTGATCGCGAAGATGAAGGCGATCGGCATCGAACTCACGCATGTCTATGGTCTGACCGAGGTGTACGGCCCCGCTGCCGTATGCGCGGTACAGGCGGGCTGGCAGACGCTGCCCGACGAGGAGCAGGCGCGCCTCGCCGCACGCCAGGGCGTGCGCTATCACCTCCAAAGCGGCGTCAGCGTGCGCAATGCGCAGACGATGGAGCCCGTTCCCGCCGACGGAGAAACGCTCGGCGAGATCATGTTCCGCGGCAACATCTGCATGAAGGGCTATTTGAAAAACGAGCGCGCGACGGAAGAGGCGTTCCGCGGCGGCTGGTTCCATACGGGCGACCTCGGCGTGATGACGCCCGACGGCTACGTGCGCATTACCGACCGCAGCAAGGACATCATCATCTCCGGCGGCGAGAATATTTCGAGCATCGAGGTGGAAGACACGCTGTATCGCCATCCGGCCGTCGCGCTCGCCGCCGTCGTGGCGATGCCCGATCCGAAGTGGGGCGAAGTGCCTTGCGCGTTCGTCGAACTGCGGCCCGGCGCGAGCGCCACGGCCGAGGAAATCATCGCGCACTGCCGGCTCTTTCTCGCGCACTTCAAGGTGCCACGCGCCGTGCGATTCGGCGAACTGCCGCGCACGGCCACGGGCAAGATCCAGAAATATGAGTTGCGCGCGCAACTAGGTTCGCAAAGCGCGATCGACGTGGCTGGTGCAACACCCGCGCCGAAAACACCTCGGTAAGAACGACATCGGGGCCTGCTGGCCGGTAGACGTGACGCATTCAGGCGGCCCGCGCGGCCTGAATGTAACGTCAGTTGACACCCCGACCCCCTGTGGCTCGGTCGCGATTGTCAGGTGCGGCGCTTAATCCTTTCTGCATCAAGGGCGAACTGTCAAAGCAGCCTTTCTCGCATGAAGAATCGTATGAAACGAAAGCTTACAAGTGGTCACGTTTTCCTCCGCTTCGGGCCGATAAGCTTTGAACCGTGGTCGCAACACAAAGGCATCCCGATGCCGCGTGACTGACGACGCAACCAACGAGGAGGTAACTCATGAACACGAAGAGCTGGAAGACCCCCGCCCGCGCCATCGCCGCAGCACTGATCGCCGGCGGCGCATTGATGGGCGCATCGAGCGCCTTCGCTCAATCCGCACCGTATGGGCTGCGTGCCGAATCGGCGCCGCAATACGGTCAACCGCGCATGATGCCGGTGGACGCGCACGTCTCGATCGGCTGGCACGAGAACCGTTATTACGACGGCCACCGCTATTGGGAACACGACGAGTGGATGCACCATCACCCGCACGATCCGGGTCCCCCGCGCTACCGCGAGGACGACCATCGTCCGCCGCCCCCGCCGCGTTACTGATGCGCGTGATGCGCGCGTGATCCAGGGGCCGCCTTCTCTGGAGGCCCCTGAAGCGGCACACCGAGGCCGGTCTTCCCTCAAGGGAGACCGGCCTCGGCGCATTTCGGCGCCTTACTTCAGCACGCGTGTGCGAACGCATGGATATCGTTCGGCATGCGAAACAATGTGAGCACGATGCCCGCCACACGGCGTATCCGGGCTGCCGTGCCGCGCGCCGGCTGCGGCCGGAAAGGCAGATGTCAGTAATTGCAGGTAATGCGGAAGTGTTGCCGGCCGCACGGCGCGCGGGTAACGTTGATGGGCGTTTCGTTCCCCGGAGCGCACGGTGTATTCTCATTGCCCGGCCAGCGATGGCCGGGATTTTTTTGCGCGCGAATGAGAACACTAGCGCCCTTTGGGTGTCACGCGCACCAGGTTTTTTTTCCGATTGCGGCCGCAATTTTGCGGACGTAAGGTGGGATTGCCTCTTGAGAACAGGCGAGCCTTGTGACCCCCGGTCGTGACACAGTCCGACCGGGGATTTTTTTGGCTTCTGTGCTTTGGAGAATCGCGTCTGCCGGAACATGCAGCGGCGCCGCGAGAGAAGGAACGATGACGGATCACCGAATGAGGAGTTCGGCTTCGCTCCAGCCAGAGCTAGATCCGTCATGCCGTGCATTATCCGGGCTGAAGGCCGGGGCGTCACTAGCATCCGGCGCAAAGAACCATTACGCAAACTGGCAAGATATGGGGACGGACGTCGAAAGCCGGCCCATGAGCATCGGTTAACATGGGGGTTTCGCCAGCAGTGCCACCCCGCTTGTGCCAACTTTCACCCTCGCCCATCCCGTCACCGCGGCACTCGATGTCCGCAAGAGCCGCTTCATCGCGCACGCCATTCCCGTTGCCGACCGCGAAGCGGCCATGGCCGAAATCCGCCGTCTGCGCGACGAACACCCCACCGCCACGCACGTTTGCTGGGCGCTGCTTGCGGGCGGCCAGTCCGGCATGTCCGACGATGGCGAACCCTCCGGCACCGCCGGCCGCCCGATCCTCGAAGTGCTGCGCCATCACGACCTGGACGGCGTACTCGCCGCCGTGGTGCGCTATTACGGCGGCGTGAAGCTCGGCGCGGGCGGCCTCGTGCGCGCCTATACCGACGCCATTGCCAGCGCCCTGCAGGGGGCCGAGCGCGTCGAGCGCATTGCGCAGGCGCGCCTCACCGTCGAACTCGGCTATCCCGACGAAACCCGCGTGCGCCACTGGATCGACCAGGAGCAGTTCACGCTCGTGGAAAGCCAGTACACCATGACGGTCCGCCTCACCATCCAGTTGCCCGCCACCGCCGTGGACGCCGCGCGCACCACGCTCACCGATCTCACGCAAGGCCGCTCGGGCTTCCCCGAGCCCGTCTGAGGCGGGCGGCTGGCTGCCGCCGCAATGCCGATCGCGCACTTTTCAAAAACGTTTCATTTCTTTCATAAAGTTTCATGAAAGCTTGCCGTAATGAAAGCATGGCCGCGCATTCGCGCGTTCCGTCGACTAGACGCACCAGAACGAACGGACTTCTTTCATGGCAAGCACGATCACGAACACCACGACCGCCAGCGCGAACAGCGCGCTGAGCGACGCCGCCCAGTCGATCATCAGCGGCGCGACCAACTCCGCACTTGACGTCAACCAGCTCGTCAAGGCGCTCGTCAACGCGAAGATCGCGGGGCCGAGCGCCATCCTCAGTGCGAAGCAGACTGCCAGCAACACGACGCTGTCGGCGCTCGGCACGCTGAAGTCGGCGCTCGCTTCGCTCCAGACCGCGCTCGAGCCGTTCAAGGACGGCGCCGCGCTGCAGCGCTTCACCGTCACGACGAGCGAGAAGGACAAGGGCTTGAGCGCGGTGGCCGGCAAGAACGCCGTGGCGAGCAGCTTCACGGTCGAAGTCGATCGCCTCGCGACAGCGCATAAGCTCGCCTCGGACAGCTTCGACACGGGCGAGACGCTCGGGGAAGGCAGCCTCGACATCGCGATGGGCGGCAAGTCCATGCATCTGACGATCGCTGCGGGCAGCAACAAGCTCACCGACGTCGTCGCGGCGATCAACCGGGCGAAGGACAACCCAGGCGTCACGGCGTCGATCGTCAACGGCGCCGACGGCCAGCACCTCGTGCTGACCGCGAACAAGACCGGCGCGGCCAACGCGATCGACGTGCAGGCGGGCGCGGGCGTCGACACGCGGCTCGCTTCCTCGCAGATGCGCGAAGTCGAGGCAGCCGGCGACGCCGAGCTGCGCATCGACGGCACGCGCGTCACGAGTGCGAGCAACACGCTCGAGGGCGTGGTGAGCGACATCACGATCAAGCTTGCAAGCGCCTCGGTGGGCACGAAGCAAACGCTCACCGTCGCTCCCGACACCCAAGCGACGGGCACATCCATCCGCGACTTCGTGAAGGCGTACAACAGTTACGTCGATGCCCTGAACGGGCTGACCTCCTATACGGCCGCAACCGGTTCGACGAGCGCGCAGGCAGGCGCGCTGCTCGGCGACTCGATCGCGCGCACACTCGCGGCGAGTCTGCCGGCGCTCGTTTCGGCGGGCGTGAAGGGCAGCGACGGCGTGACCCATTCGCTGGGCGAGATCGGCATCAAGCTCGACAAGAGCGGGAAGCTCGAGATCGACGACGAGACGTTCAAGAAGGCGCTGCAACCGGGCAACAGCGCGATTGCGGCGCTGTTCGGCAGCGGCGGCCTGACCACGAAGCTCAACAGCGCCATTACGCCTTACGTGCAGTCGAGCGGCATCATCGAGCGACGCAGCACGGCCATCAACAAGGAGCTCGACGACATCAAAAAGCAGTCGTCGATGCTCGATGTGCGCGCAACCCAGCTCACTGCGAAATTCAACCGCCAGTTCACCGCGCTCAATAACCTCATGTCGATCATGAACAACAACCAGCAATATCTGACACAGCTCTTTGGCGGTGCAAACAGCGCGGGCGCCCTCGCGACGAATCACAAATAAGGCTTGAATACGCCGTGATCGACGCTAGCAAACGTCGACGGCAGACGAAAAAAAAGGCCGCCGAGTGAATCGGCGGCCAACAGGGGACGTGAAGAACAACCGCGAATCGAACTATCGAATCGACCCGACGGCTCCATCATGGCGAGCCATAATTAAGACAAACTTAAACGCGCGCAAAAAACGATCGGGAATTCCGGCGCGTGAGCGCGCAGGCAATGGAAAGAACGCGTAATAATGGGCTGGCTATACTTGATCTGGTCCGCGCCGCGCAGTCATTCGCGCCCGCATGACCGTCTTCTACCCAACCCGGAAGAGCCGCCATGTTTGATCGACTGCATCGGTTTATGGAAGGCGCAGGTCCCGAGCGGCGCCATCGCGTCTGGAGCAAGGTGCGCATTTTCGTGGCCGCAATGGGCACGCTCGGCTCTGCCGCCGGCATCGCCATCGCAGTGGTCGGGCTCATCAACTTCGACCACCAGAAGGTGATTGCCGGCGTGGCCGTCATCATCGTCTGCACGGCGATCTACGTGTCGATCCTCGTGCGCGACCGCAATCGCGCCGACTAACGCACGCCGCCCGGGCGTCGCTGCCTCACTGCAGGTTCTGGCCGTCGCGCGTGACATGCACGGCGGTCGCGCCCACGTAGTCGGCGCGAATGCTGTCGCCCACCTTGATCGATTCGAGCGGCACGTCCGGCGGCGCCACCACCACGACCGTGCGGTTCGGTCCGCGCAGCGCGACCTTGCGGCTCTTGCGGTCGATCTTCTCCACCGTCGCGATCACCTGCACGCTACGCGCCGTCGCCGTCATGCCACCGGAAGCGGGCGTGGTCGCGACCGTATCGACGCGCGAGCGGATGCCCCTCGTAGCCAGCTTTTCGGCACGCAGCAGCAACGCCTCCTTGTAGAGGATGTTCACATGATCGCCGGGCTTGAGCTTGCTCACATCGCCGACTGCGGGATCGACGGCGACCGTCGCCAGGTTGCGGCGCGCGCCACGCAGCGTGACCGAGTTGGTGGCCGCGTCGATGCTCACGACGGTCGCCGTGGTCTGCACCTCGCCGATCTGCAGCGCGGCGTTGGGCGCACTCCCGGGCGCGGCATCGGACGCCGTCTGCGCAAACAGCGGTACATGCGGCGACACGCCGAGGGCAAGCACGAGTATGGCGCCGAGCAGCGGCGCGGACGAATGGTAGCGCGTGGACATGAAGCCTCCTTGTGTGGATCGTGAATGGCAAGAGAGCGGCATGGCGCCGCTCGCACGCATCAAGCGCTGTTCATGCAGGCTTCTTCGGCCGCACAGCGCAGGTAGTGGGCATACACACGCTCACGTTCCTCGTTGGCGAGCTGGCGCTTTTCGGCAAGCCGCAGCATGCGGTGCCGGTCCGCGCCGAGCGTTTCGTAATAGCGCTCGGTATGCAAGCGCTTGAAGCGCGTATAGAAGTCCGGGCCGGGCAGGCCCGAATGGGTCGAGAGCAGCGAGGCATAGTCGGCCTCGTGCGGCGCGCACAACGCGGCCGCGGCCGCTTCGAGCTTTTCGTAACGCACCCGCAACGGCACGTCGCCCGCGAACAGGGCATGAAACGCACCGTACGGCACGAGCGAGCGCCGGCTCGCAGCGCGGCGCAACAAACGACCTACCTTTTCGTCGAGTTCTTGATTCATCCGCAGCGGCCAGAAAGCGGGCCGCCGCCCAGGCCGCGCGTCGTTTGACGAAACGCACGGACGCATTTGGCGGCCCGAGGGATTCAGGGACCCGTTTCGCCACGCGATACGCTGCGCGGCGAATCCGGCATTCTGCATTCGTTCATTCGAATCCAATCTGCATTGCAATCGATTCGAAATGTTTGCGAAAACCATTCTGCACACAAAAGCGAAATCACTCCCTGAAATTGCTCCATAGTCGTCATCACCCGCGCGGGACCATGCCATTTTTTGCCGCGCACCTCAAAAACGCTAACAAACATCTAAAGGTGCGATCGTCGCTATTAATTCATTTTGGATAAAACCGTTTCAACTCAATATATGCTGAATACCGATTTAGTCATACAAAACAAGGAAAAGTGTTGCTTTCCAATGTTTGAGCAATTAAGTCAGGTTAACTGGCTGCAATGGGAGCAAACTTCGCATTGCGGAGTCCATGCGAAATGGCGGCACCCATTGTTGACACACGCGAGTCGGTTGTTTTTTCCATTAGTTCAGGATTATCCACAAGTCAAGCAGACTATTTTTCCGCTAGCTATACACATTCCCTACAAAAACAATTATTAATATCCGCTGCGGAACACCGAGGCGTTTCGCAACAAGCGCCCTTCACCGGGCGTCGATTTCGCCGTCCGTCATGACCCCCGCGTCACCGCACCGGCGCCGGGTCCATGGCAAGCGACAAGACCCGCTTGCAGGAAGGGTTACAGGAGCGGCACATCCGCAATGCCGCGTGTCCGGAATCTTTCGTCGACGAGTGAACACATGCTTACCCGAACCGAGAACCTGCCGAGCGTCGCGAGAAGAATGGCCGCCGGCCAGATGTTGATGGAAGGCGCGACCGTGAATAGCGTCGCCGACTCACTCCACCTTTCCGCCCAGACGGTGAGGCGATACAAGTCCATCGTCGAGGACGGCGGCCTTGCAGCGCTCCAGCAGATGAGCGTGGGCGGCCGGCCTTCAGTGCTCGATCAGGCCGCGCTAGGCTGGATCGCGAGCGCCCTGCACGGCTCCGCGCGAGAGCACGGCTTTGCGAGCGATGCGTGGACCAACAGCCGCGTGCGCGAGCTGATCGGCCGCCAGTTCGGCGTGCACTATTCGCGCGTCTATACCTGGCAGATCGTCTCGAACCTCGGCCTCGGCCACCGGCTGTCGAAGTCCGCGCGCTGAACGGCATGGCGGGCGTCGCGCGCCGCACGAAAGCCGGCGCGCCTCAGCCTCGCGTTGCGGGTGCATCGCGGCCTCGGCTTCCGGCTTCGGAATCCACCAGCGGCTGTGCCCCATCGCCCGTCCATTGCTGCGACCGGACCTGATTGCGGCCCGCTTCCTTGGCCTCGTAGAGCAGGCGGTCGGCGGCGGCCAGCAGCTTCGCGCCGCTGCCGCCCTCCGGCGGATTGCAGCTCGCACACCCCGCGCTCACCGTCACGCACCCATGGTGCGTACCACTCAGCGTGAGATTGTCCGACTCGATGCGTTTGCGGATCTTTTCCGCCATGCGCGTCGCGGCGTCGAGCGCCGTGCCCGGCAGCACCACCGCGAACTCTTCGCCGCCAAAGCGCGCGGCGAGATCGGTTGCGCGCCGCGATCCTGCAGCGATGCGCCCGGCCACGAACACCAGCACCTCGTCGCCGGCGGCGTGTCCGTAGGTGTCGTTGAAGAGCTTGAAGTGGTCGATGTCGAAAAACAGCACGGAAAGCGGCGTGCGTTCGCGCACCGCGTGATGCCATTCCTCCGCGAGACGGCTGTCGAGCGCGCGGCGGTTCGCAAGACCCGTGAGCGGGTCGGTCACCGCGAGACGCACGAGCTTGCCCTCGGCCACCACCTTGTCGCGCAGCGCGAAGGCGAGCATCCACGACACCGCGACCCACGCGCCGCCGAACACCGTCGTCATCACGAGGGCGATATAGCTGCGCCGCCGCCAGCCGGCGAGCACGTCCCCCACGGCGGGCGCCACGACGACGATGAACGGCGAGTTGCCCACATGCGCAAAGGTGTAGATGCGCTCGACCCCGTCGATTGCCGAGTGCGACGTGTAGGTGCCGGCGTCGCGACGCGAAAAGAACGCGAAATTCGGCAGGTCCGCGTAGCTCCAGCCGGCGCCGCGCATCGAGGGCGGCTTGCTCGCGAGCAACGTGCCGTCGCGCATCAGGATGAAGAGATGGCCGCCGGGGCCCAGGTCGATGTGCTCGAGCAGTTGCTCGAGATAGTCGAGGCGCACACCGAGCAGCGCCACGCCCGCGAACGAGCCGTCGGGCGCGTTGATGCGGCGCGTGAGGCCGATCGTGAGCGCGCCGCCGCGCAGGCGGGAATGGAACGGCTTCGAAAAGAACAGGCCCGCATGCGGGTCGCGCTGTTGCGCGATGAAGTAATCGCGGTCGGCGAACGAAATGCCGGCGGGTGAAACGTCGAAGGCGTTGCTGTGCGAGGCTATCACATGGCCCGTGGCGTCGATCACATAGGCGCCGCCCAGCCTCGACGCCGCCGTCGCCCGGTCGAACAGCACGCGCTGGCGCAGCGCCTCGGGCATGCTCCAGGTCTGCGGCTGCTGCGCCGCCTGGACCACGGCCTGTAGCGACAGGTCGTAGATCTCGACGTTGCGCGCAATGTCGTTGCTGATGAGCTGCACGAGGTTGCGCGAATTCTCCTGCGCGTGGCGCAACTCCTCGGCACGGCCCTCGTAGAGCGCCGCGTAGGTGAGGATCGCCATCACCGTCGCGACGAGCGTGCCGGAAAGCCCCGCGAAGAAGGGATAGTTGCCGATCAGGCGCGTCGCCGCCTTCGCCCGCCCGTGGGCCCAGCGGTGCACCAGAAGACGCAGCGAAAGAACCCGTTTTGGCATCTGCGCAATCCTCTTGCTGACTGCTGACGGCGCGATTCGAAGGAGCGCCGGTCTGTCGGGCATGCATCGGGCATGGCTGGCACGAATCCGTCATCAAACGGACACCTGGGCAGTTCACGATCGGAGGCGAAACCTTTGCCCACTCCCTCCCCCAGGAGCCCGCCTGCCATGCCAGAATTTTCCCTGTCACCGCAACCGGGCACCGCCCCCGCACGCGGGCGCAACGCCAGCCTGCTCGCCTTCCTCGTCGTTATCGCCGCAGGCGCCGTGTACGTGGGGATGCATCTCGCCGACGACCTCTCGCCGGTGCGCGAAAGCTCGGCGATGCCCTGGATCCTGCTCGGCATCGCGCTCCTGATCGCGCTCGGCTTCGAGTTCGTGAACGGCTTCCACGATACCGCGAATGCGGTCGCAACCGTCATCTATACGCACTCGCTTTCGCCCAATATCGCCGTGATGTGGTCGGGCGCGTGGAATTTCCTCGGCGTGCTCACCTCCACCGGCGCGGTGGCCTTCGGCATCCTGCAACTGCTGCCCGTAGAGCTGATCCTGCAGGTGGGCAGCAGCGCGGGCTTCGCCATGGTGTTCGCTCTGCTCATTGCCGCGATCATCTGGAACCTGGGCACGTGGTACTTCGGCCTGCCTTCGTCGAGCTCGCATACGCTGATCGGCTCGATCATCGGCGTGGGCCTCATGAACCAGCTCATGCACGGCGCGAATGGCACCAGCGGCGTGGACTGGAGCCAGGCGCTCGGGGTGGGCAAGTCGCTGCTGTTTTCGCCGATCGTCGGCTTTTTGCTGGCCGGCCTGCTGCTGCTCATCCTCAAGGCCGTCGTGCGCGTGCCCGAGCTCTACGCGGAGCCGAAGGGCAAGGAGCCGCCGCCGTTCTGGATCCGCGCGCTGCTGATCCTCACGTGCACGGGCGTGTCGTTCGCGCACGGCTCCAACGACGGCCAGAAGGGCATGGGCCTCATCATGCTGATCCTGATCGGCACGGTGCCCACGGCCTACGCGCTGAACCGCGCCGTGACGGCCGAGCAGACGCAGACTTTCATCGCCGTCGCGCACGACGCCACGCGCGCGCTCGAGCGCTATACGAACGGCGTGGCCGCGCCCGCCGATCCGCGCGCCGAAGTGGAACGCTTCATCGGCCGCCGCGCCCTGTCGAGCACGACGGTGCCCGCGCTTGCCGCGCTGTCGAACCAGGTGACCGAACAGGTGCGCGGTTACGGCTCGCTCGCGGCAGTGCCGCAATCGGTCGTCGATAACGTGCGCAACAACATGTACGTGATTTCCGAGGCGATCCGCCTGCTCGATAAACAGAAGGCGGTGCCCTTCTCGGCCGACGACCTGAAGTCCATCAACAACTTCCGCAGCCAGATCGACCACGCGACGAAATTCATCCCGACATGGGTGAAGGTGGCCGTGGCGATCGCGCTGGGGCTCGGCACGATGGTGGGCTGGAAGCGCATCGTGGTGACGGTGGGCGAGCGCATCGGCAAACAGCACCTGACCTACGGCCAGGGCGGCTGCGCGGAGGTCGTGGCGATGGTGACGATCGGCGCGGCGGACGTGTACGGTCTGCCGGTCTCGACCACGCACGTGCTCTCCTCGGGCGTGGCGGGCACGATGGCCGCGAACGGCTCGGGCCTGCAATGGAATACGGTGCGCAGCCTCGTGATGGCATGGGTGCTCACGCTGCCCGCTTCGATCGTGCTGGCTGGCGCGCTCTATTGGGTGTTCAAGCACGTGTTCTGAGTACGAAAGGACCAGAGAAAAGCCGCGCTCCCTGCGAGGCGAGCGCGGCTTTTTGTTGCGTCGTGCGCCTTCGTTCAGACGATCGAGATTTTCAGCGTCTTGCCGCACGCCTGCGCGTATTTGCGCAATGTGTCGATAGAAGGCGAGTGCTCGCCTGATGCGAGCGCGCGTTCGAGCCGCGTTACCGCTGGCGCTTTCGTACCCATGCGCTCGGCGACCTGCGCCTGACTTAGTCCTGCTTGATGGCGGGCCGCCAGCATCTGGTCGAGCAGTGCAAATTCTTCCCGGTTCAACCGGTCGTATTCCGCCCGCGCCTCGGGATCAGCGAGGACTCGCTCGCGCATTTCCCTAAAGGTTCCCACTTTTTACCTCCGGGTGCCGCTTACGCGCAATTTCCAGTTCTTTGTGCGGGGTCTGCTGCGTCTTCTTCACAAAACAGTGAAGCATCACGACACGACGATCCACAATTGCGCAGTAGAACACCCTTGCAATACCTTCCGCCCCTTTGAGCCGAAGTTCGAACAAGCCGTCACCCATGGCTTTGGTGTGCGGCTCTCCAAGGTTCGGACGTGTTGCTCCATGCGCTCGGCAAGCGCCACGAAGCGCACAGCGAGCATTTTCTGCAGCGCGTAGATGCTGCGTTCGACGCGTTCACTGTAGAAGTCGATCCGGTATTTCATGGCGATTATAGTAACAAATATGTTACTGCGCCATGGGCATCCCAAAATCCTCGCGCTTGCCCTCGATCAGATCGAAAGCGGCCAACCGCTCAATAAATTTCCGGAATGATCATGTCCTGCGGCACTGGCTGGCGAATGTAATCCGGATGATGCACGCGCGCCGGCAGCGTGACCTGCGGGTGCTCGATCTCGTGATACGGCACCTGGCTCAGCAAGTGGTGAATGCAGTTCAGGCGCGCGCGCTTCTTGTCCACGCCCTGCACGACCCACCACGGCGCCTCGGGAATGTGCGAGCGCTGCAGCATCACTTCCTTCACGTGCGTGTAGGCCTCCCAGCGGCGGCGGCTTTCGAGGTCCATCGGCGAGAGCTTCCACTGCTTGAGCGGATCGTCGATGCGGCTCTGGAAGCGCACTTCCTGCTCGTCGTCGGTGATCGAGAACCAGTACTTGACGATCTGGATACCACTCCTCACGAGCATCTTTTCGAACTCGGGCACGGAGCGAAAGAATTCTTCGTATTCGTCGTCGGTGCAGAAGTTCATCACGCGTTCCACGCCCGCGCGGTTGTACCAGCTGCGATCGAACAGCACCATCTCGCCGCCCGCCGGCAGATGCTGCGCGTAGCGCTGGAAATACCATTGCGTGCGCTCGCGGTTGTTCGGCGCGGGCAGCGCCGCCACGCGGCACATGCGCGGGTTCAGCCGCTGCGTGATGCGCTTGATGACACCGCCCTTGCCCGCCGCGTCGCGTCCCTCGAAGATCACGACGAGCCGGTGCCCCGTGCTCACGATCCAGTCCTGCATTTTCACGAGTTCGCCCTGCAGGCGGATCAGCTCGCGGAAATAGACGCGGCGCAGCGCACGCGCCTCGTCGCTGATCTGCAGACCGCTTTCCTGCAGCCGGTCGTCGACCTCCATCTCGAGCTCTTCGTCATAGGCGTCGATGAGCTCTTCATCCAGACGCCGACGACGATGCAGTTCGGCCTCCTGCTCTTGCGCATCCCGTTGCTCGGCATCCATCGTGCGGTCCAGTTCATTCATGGCGACTCTCTCCTTGGTCGATATGCTGTCAACTCGCGCCACTATCGGCGCAGCGAGTGTCACGAATATTTCAAATGCATTGCGGCGGCTCAGGTGAGCGGCCTGGCGAAGCTCAGCTCGTGGCCGTCCGGATCGACGAGATGGAAATAGCGCTCGCCCCATGGCGCGTCGCGCGGTGCGAATTCGGGCTTCGCGCCCGCGGCCAGTGCGTGGGCGTAGAACGCGTCCACGTCGGCGACGTGGAGGACCACGCGGCCCCAGCCGTTCACGGCGCCGTGCGGTCCCTCCAGCAGGTTCAGATAGCAAACGCCGGCCGCGCCGCCCAGTTCGAACGACGCGAAGCCCGGCACCGCCGGCCCGTCTCTCCGCTCGAAGCCGAGTGCCTCGTAAAAGGGCACCGACCGCGCGATGTCGCTGACGGTCAGCGTCACGGCGCTCAACGCTACGATTTGCGCGGCGCGTTTGTTCATCTGCTCCTCCTGCTCATGCGGCCAGGGACTGCCTGCGGCCCGGAATGAGGCCCGTCGGCCCGATCAGCCGACTTTAGCAGCGTTCGCGCGCCCGGCACGGCCCACTGGCGTTTTCTCTCTGCCGCCCGCCACCTTGCGCGCGGCTTTGCGCGCCGGCTTGGCCGCCTGCGCAGCCGCTGGCGCGGCGCGCGGCGCATTGTCACTGGTTGGACCAATTTCCGACCAGCCGATCTCCTCTCCCACCCGCGTGCGCACGAAGTCGATGTGCGTCTGCATCGCCGTGCGCGCCTCCTCGGGACGCCGCGCAACGATCGCGTCGCACAGCGTGCGGTGCTGCAGCAGCAACTGGTCCGGCGCGTCTTCGTTCTGCACGCGCAGCCCCGTGCCGTTGATCGTGATGTGCTCGCGCAGCACGCCCAGCACGCTCGTGTGCAAGTGCAGAAACATCGCGTTGTGCGAGGCCTGCGCGATCACTTCGTGCAGCTTCGCATCGGTATCGGCTTCGGCGGCTTTGTCGTCCACTTCGCGCGTGCGCTCCAGTTCCTGCATGAGCGCGCGAATACGCTCGAGATCCTCGTCGCTCGCGCGCAGCGCCGCAAAATACGCCGTCGCGCCTTCCAGCACGCGGCGAAATTCGAGGATGTCTTCACGCAAGGCCGGATGATCGGCCACGAGCTGCCCCCACGGCGAAGCAAAGCCCGTGCGCAACTGGTCAGTGACGAATACGCCCGCGCCCGGCCGGCTCTGCACGAGGCCGCGCGCGGCCAAGCGCTGGATCGCCTCGCGCACGGTGTTGCGCGCCACGTCGTATTCCATCGCGAGCACGCGCTCGGAAGGCAGCTTCGCTCCCGCGCGCCAGGTGCCGTCGAGCAGCGACGTCTCCATCTGACGCATCACGGTCTCCACGCGCCCGCGCGAGCCTGCCCTGTCCCTCATTGTCATACCGGAGTCTCGTTTCAGCTTGTAGCAAGTGGTCCAACCAGTTTGAACCGTTCGCCCGAAGCGGGAATTATGCGCCCAAACCAGCGCTCGTCCTCAACCCGCCCGGCCTCGGGTCCGCGGGGAAGGAGCACGAAAGCGCGCCAAGACACCGAGCGAGACATGAAGCCACGGCAATACCCCACCGAGCGCCCCACCGACGTCTATCTGTTCGCCACCTGCCTCGTCGACCTGTTCGTGCCGCAAGCCGGCCTCGACGCGGTGAAGCTGCTCGAACGCGAAGGCCTCACGGTCCATTTCCCGCGCAGCCAGAGCTGTTGCGGCCAGCCTGCATACAGCAGCGGCAACCCGCGCCAGGCGCGCGAGGTCGCGCTCGCGCAACTCGGACTCTTCGAAAAACCCTGGCCCGTGATCGTCCCTTCGGGTTCGTGCGCGGGCATGATGCGCCACCACTGGCCCGCGCTATTCGACGGCGACGCGGCCAACGGCGCGCGCGCCGAGGGACTCTCGGAGCGCGTGTACGAACTCACGGAATTCCTCGTGCGCGTGCTGAACGTCGACTTCGACGCGTATGGCGCACAGGGTGCCGTCCGCCAGCCCGACGAGCGCGTCGTACTGCACACCTCGTGCGGCGCGCGGCGCGAGATGGGCACCCGCGTGCACGGCGTCGAAGTCGTCGATGCGCTGCCGGGCGTCACACGCATCGAGCACGAACGCGAATCGGAATGCTGCGGCTTCGGCGGCACGTTCTCGCTCAAGCACCCGGACATTTCCGGCGCGATGGTCGCCGACAAGATCGCTTCCGCCTGCGCCACGGGCTGCGAGCGCCTGGTTTCCGCCGACTGCGGCTGCCTGCTCAACATCGGCCACGCGGCAGCGCACAAGGGCGCGCCGCTCGCCGTGGAGCACCTCGCCTCGTTCCTCTGGCGCCGCACGGGCGGGGAGGCCGCATGAACGTCGATACGATGAGCGCGCGTGCGCGCATGCTGCAACGCCTGCGTGGCCATGCCCCTGCAGCACCCTCCCCCACGCTCGAAGCGATCGACGCGCGCATCGACGCGCATTTCACCGGGCGCCGGGCGCTCGCCCCGCTTGCCTTGAACGAACACATCGCGCAGTTCCAGCGCATGCTCGAAGCCGCGCACGCAGAAGTGATCTGCGCGAGCGCCGCAACGTGGGCCGCCGATCTCGCCGACCGCCTCGCGGCGGCGGGCGTGCGCAGCCTGCTGCTCGACACCGCCTGCGCCGAAGGCCAGGCGCTCGAGGCGGCACTCCCGTCCGTCGTGCAGGCGCGCAGTTACGCGCAGCCGATCGAGCAGTGGAAGGCCGAACTCTTCGACACCGTCGACGCGGGCTTCACTGTCGCGCGCTCGGGTCTCGCGGCGACGGGCACGCTCGTGGTCGTCCCCGACGCGAACGCGCCGCGCACGGTCTCTCTCGTGCCGCCGCTGCACGTCGCGCTGATCCACGCGAACACGCTGCACGCCGACCTGCACGCCGCCGTGGCCGCGGAGCGCTGGCGTGACGGCATGCCCACCAATCTCGTGATGATCTCCGGTCCTTCGAAGACCTCGGATATCCAGCAGACCACCGCCTACGGCGCGCATGGTCCCCGCGCTCTATGGGTCGTCCTCGTGACCGATGATCGCGCAACGGGCACACAGCACGGAGCCGCCGAATGAGCACGACCACGCAGAACTCTCAGGAAAACACGCTCCATTTCGTCCCGACTGCGGAATTCCGCCAGCGCGCGCGCACGGCGCTCGACGATCCGCAACTGCGCAAGAGCTTTCGCGGCGCGATGGACTTCCTGCAAGGCAAGCGCGCCGCGCAGTTCCCCGAGGCGGACGAACTCGAAGCCCTGCGCGACCTCGGCGAAGCCGTGCGCCAGCATGCGCTCGCGCGCCTGCCCGAACTCCTCGAGCAACTGGAAACGAAGCTGCGCGCGAACGCCATTCAGGTGCATTGGGCCGAGACCGCCGACGAGGCGAACCGCATCGTCCACGCCATCGCGCAGCGTCACGCGGCGACACGCGTGATCAAGGGCAAGTCGATGGCGAGCGAGGAAATCGAGCTCAACCATTACCTCGCCGAGCACGGCGTCGACTGCATCGAGTCGGACATGGGCGAGTACATCGTGCAGCTCGCGGGCGAGAAACCCTCGCACATCGTGATGCCCGCCATCCACAAGACGAAGGGGGATATCGGGCACCTGTTCGAAACGCACATTCCCGATACGCCCTTTACGGAAGACGTGGACACGCTCATTCAAACGGGCCGCCGCGCGCTGCGCCGCGCCTTCGTGGATGCGCAGATCGGCCTCTCCGGCGTGAACTTCGCCGCCGCCGACACGGGCACGCTCTGGCTCGTGGAAAACGAAGGCAACGGCCGCCTTTCCACCACGGTGCCCGACGTGCATATCGCGATCATGGGCATGGAAAAGGTGGTGGCAAAGCTCGAGCACATCGTGCCGCTTTCGAGCCTGCTCACGCGCTCGGCCACGGGCCAGCCCATCACGACGTATTTCAACCTGATCAGCAGCCCGCGCCGCGAAGGCGAGAAAGACGGCCCGCGCGAGGTGCATCTCGTCCTGCTCGACAACGGCCGCAGCCAGGCCTACGCCGACGAGCAATTGCGCGCCACGCTGCAATGCATCCGCTGCGGCGCGTGCATGAACCACTGCCCGGTGTACACGCGCATCGGCGGGCATGCGTACGGCACGACCTACCCTGGGCCGATCGGCAAGATCATTTCGCCGCATCTGCTCGGGCTCGACGCGACCGCCGAGCTGCCCACCGCGTCGAGCCTTTGCGGCGCGTGCGGCGAAGTCTGCCCGGTGCGCATTCCGATTCCGCAGCTGCTCGTGCGCCTGCGCACCGAAGCGAACCGCGACCCCGAGGAAAGCGTTGCGCATCCGTTGCGCGGCCAGGGCGCGAATCACAGCAGGAGCGAGCAGTTCATCTGGCGCTTCTGGAGCGGCGCGTTCGCGCATCCGCGCGCCTACCGGGCGCTACGCTGGGCCGTGACGCGTCTACGCGGCCTCGCGCCCTCGCAGCAAATGGGCTGGACGCAGCATCGCACACCGCTCAAGCCCGCGCCGCGCAGCCTGCACGACCTGCTGCGCGAACGCGATCAGCCGCAATAGCGCTCATGTCGTCAGGCCTGCGAAATAACGCTCATAGCAAGCCTGACGAGATCACATAAATTTTCTACCCGCATCATCGGAGGAGACCGTAGTGCAACCCTGGTACCAGATCTATACACCGCTCGGCAGTCTGTGGCTGTCCGCCCTCGTGGCCGCCATTCCCATTCTGTTCTTCTTCGTCGCGCTCGCCGGCCTGCGCATGAAGGGCCATGTCGCCGCGGCGATCACCCTGCTGCTCGCGCTCGCCGTGGCGATCTTCGAATACGGCATGCCCGTGCGCCAGGCGCTCATTTCCGCGGGCTTCGGCTTTGCCTACGGCATCTGGCCGATCGCGTGGATCATCGTCACGGCGGTGTTCCTCTACAAGATTGTCGTGAAGACGGGACAGTTCGAGATCATCCGCGCCTCGGTGCTCTCGATCACCGACGATCAGCGCCTGCAACTGCTGCTGATCGGCTTCTCGTTCGGCGCGTTCCTCGAAGGCGCCGCGGGCTTCGGCGCGCCGGTGGCGATCACCTCGGCGCTGCTCGTCGGCCTCGGCTTCGAGCCGCTCTACGCCGCGGGCCTGTGCCTCATCGCCAATACCGCTCCGGTCGCGTTCGGCGCGATGGGGATTCCCATCATCGTCGCGGGCCAAGTGACGGGCATCGATCCGTTCCTGATCGGCGCAATGGCGGGCCGCCAGTTGCCGCTGCTCTCGCTCTTCGTGCCGTTCTGGCTCGTCTTCATCATGGACGGCAAGCGCGGCGTGAAGGAAACGTGGCCCGCCGCGCTCGTGGCCGGCGGCAGCTTCGCTGTTACGCAGTACTTCACGTCGAACCACATCGGGCCCGAGTTGCCGGACATCACTTCGGCGCTCGTGAGCCTCGTCGCGCTCGCCGCGTTCCTCAACGTGTGGCAACCGCGCCGGGCAACGCAAGGCACGAGCGTGAAGGTGAGCGGCGGCGCCGCTGCGCTGGGCGGTTTCGGCGGCGGCGGTTCGCGTGCGGCGGCTTCGAGCCGCAAGGCGTCGCCGTACAGCATCGCGCAGACCGTGCGCGCGTGGTCGCCGTTCATTCTGCTCACGGTCATCGTGACCGTGTGGAGCGTCAAGCCGTTCAAGGCGCTCTTCGCAGCGAAAGGTCCGCTCGCGGGCACGATTCTGAGCCTGCACGTACCGGGCCTCGATCAGCTCGTGGTGCGCACGGCGCCGATCGTCGCGTCGCCCAAGCCGTACGAAGCCGTGTTCAAGCTCGACTGGCTCTCGGCCGTAGGCACCGCGATCATGATCACCGCGATCCTCTCCGCGATCCTGCTGCGCATGAAGCCGCGCACCGCCGTGGCCGCGTTCTTCGAGACCCTCGGTGAACTGCGCCGCCCCGTGCTGTCCATCGGTCTCGTGCTCGCCTTCGCGTTCGTCGCGAACTACTCGGGCATGTCGTCCACGCTGGCGCTCGCGCTTGCGGGCACGGGCGCAGCCTTCCCGTTCTTCTCGCCGTTCCTTGGCTGGCTCGGCGTGTTCCTCACGGGCTCCGATACGTCGTCGAACGCGCTGTTCTGCTCGCTGCAGCACACCACGGCGCACCAGATCAACGTGTCGGATACCCTGCTCGTCGCGGCCAACACCTCGGGCGGCGTGAGCGGCAAGATGATTTCGCCGCAGTCGATCGCGGTGGCCTGTGCGGCAACCGGCCTCGTCGGCAAGGAGTCGTCGCTGTTCCGCTTCACCGTGCGTCATAGCCTGTTCTTCGCGGCTGTCGTGGGCGTGGTGACGCTGATTCAGGCCTATGTGCTGACTGGCATGATTCCGCAGTGATGGCGGAGTTGCCGGTGCAACGCGCCGTAACAAAGTGATGAGGGCCGTCGCCCGCGCGCGCGGGCGACGAACGTGCCCGTGAAGATCGTCGACGAGCCCCGAGGCCGGAGGACCTGACGCACGGTCATTTCCTGTGGCACCCCGTGGCCGCCTCGATGCCACATGAATGAACTCCGTCCCCGTTTGCGGCTATGATCGTGAACTGCGGCGCGGCGACTCGGCGCCCTGTCGGACCCACGGGGAGTGTCGAATGGCAATGGGGTGGCTCGTCGTATTACCGTTCGTCGCCGCAGCGCTCGTCGCGTTCGCGGGGCCGCTCGCCGGACGCTGGGCGTCCCCCTGCGGCACGTGGATCGCATTCGCGGCCGCGCTCTTCGGCCTGGGACTGCTGGGCAGCGAACGTGTAGGCATGGCCACCCATGGCGTACTGCACTGGCAGGCCGACTGGATCCCGCAGCTCGGCCTCTCGTTCGCTTTGCGTCTGGACGGTCTTTCGTTCATGTTTGCGCTGCTCGTGCTCGCAATCGGCCTGCTCGTTTTTATCTACGCACGCTACTACCTCGCGGGCAGCGAATCGCTGCCGCGCCTTTACGCGCTGCTGCTGCTCTTCATGGGCGCGATGCTCGGCGTGGTGCTGTCGGACAACCTGCTGCTGCTCGTGATCTTCTGGGAACTCACGAGCATCGTGTCGTTCCTGCTGATCGGCTTCTGGCCTTCGCGCCCCGAAGCACGGCGCGGCGCGCGCATGGCGCTCACCATCACGGGCGCGGGCGGTCTCGCGCTGCTGGCCGCCGTGCTGCTGCTTGGTCACGTCTGCGGCAGCTACGACCTCGATGTCGTGCTCGCGCATGCGGGTCTCGTACAGCGCAATCCGCTGTATCCCGCAATTCTCCTGCTCGTGCTTTTCGCGGCCTGCACGAAGTCGGCGCAGTTCCCGTTCCACTTCTGGCTGCCGCATGCGATGTCGGCACCCACGCCCGTTTCCGCGTATCTGCATTCGGCGACCATGGTCAAGGCGGGCATCTTCCTCATCGCGCGCTTTTACCCCGTGCTCGAAGGCACCGACTGGTTCTTCTACGTGACGAGCCTGATCGGCCTCGTCACGCTCACGGGCGGCGCGGCCATGGCGCTCGTGCAGCGCGATCTCAAGGGGCTGCTCGCGTATTCCACCATCAGCCATCTCGGGCTCATCGTGCTGCTGTTCGGCCTCGACACGCAGCTCTCCACCGTCGCCGCGCTCTTTCACACCTTCAATCACGCGGTGTTCAAGGCTTCGCTCTTCATGGCGGCGGGCATCATCGACCATGAGACGGGCACGCGCGACCTGGGCCGGCTGCGTGGCTTGCGCCGCTTCATGCCGCATACCGCCGCGCTAGCCGCCGTGGCATCGCTCGCCATGGCGGGCGTTCCGCTGCTCAACGGCTTCCTCTCGAAGGAGATGTTCTTCGGCGAAACGCTCGCACAAGGACTCCTCGGCGACTTCAACTGGATCATCCCCGCGCTCGCCGTCATCGCGGCGGGGCTCTCGGTCGCGTATTCGCTGCGCTTCGTGTGGGGCGTGTTCTTCGACGGAGAAACCCCGCACGACCTTCCGCACTACCCGCCGCACGAACCGCCGCGTTTCATGAAGCTGCCCGTCGAGATTCTCGTCGTCATCTGTCTGCTCGTGGGCCTCGTGCCGCAGCAGACCATCGGCAGGATGCTCGAGTCCGCGGCATGGTTCGCGCTGGGCGGCAGCGTGCCCACGTACAGCCTGAGCTTGTGGCACGGCATCAATCTGCCGCTCCTGATGAGCTGCGTGTCGTTCGTGGGCGGCGCGCTGCTGTTCTTCTATCGCCGCGACGCGTTCCGCCATCATCGTTCGGTGCTCTCCGAAATGAACGCGAGCGAAGGCTTCGACCGCTTCGTGCAGCAGCTCGAAAAAGCCGCGGGCGTCGTGGTCGATCTCTTCGAAACGCGCTCGCTGCCGGCGTATCTCGCGTGGATGATTGCGGCGATGCTGATCGTGCCGGGCTCGGCGCTCCTCGCGCTTACCTCGCTGGACGGCGCATACCGCTCGGCACCGCTCGATGCGATGACGCTCGTCGGCCTCGTGCTGATGGCGTTGATGGCGGTAGGCGTCGTGCTCGTGCGCGCCAATACGCTCTATGCGCTCGTGATGCTGAGCACCTGCGGGTTGCTCGTCACACTCGCGTTCGTGCGTTTCTCCGCGCCCGACCTCGCGCTCACGCAAATTTCAGTGGAAGTGGTCACGGTGCTGCTTCTCGTGCTCGCCATCTACTTTTTGCCTGTCGTGCAGCGCGCGCAGGAGCCTCCAGCCGCACGTACCCGCAACGCGGTGCTCGCACTCGCGGGCGGCGCGCTGATCGGCGCCGTGGCATATGCCGTGATGACGCGCGCCCCCATCGGTGGCGTCGGCCAGTTCTTTCTCGCGAACGCGCTGCCGGGCAGCGGCGGCCACAACGTCGTGAACGTGATCCTCGTGGATTTCCGCGGCTTCGACACGATGGTCGAGATCAGCGTGCTGGTGGTGGCAGGGCTCGCCGTGAAGGCGCTGCTGCGCGGCCTGCGCCTGAAATCGCCCGATACGGGCCCGGGCGGCCTGCCGTGGTCGTCGCAGTCGCATCCGCTGCTGCTCGCCATTCTCGCGCGCCTCATGCTGCCGCTCACCCTGCTCGTTGCCGTGTTCATCTTTCTGCGTGGCCACAATCTGCCAGGCGGCGGCTTCATCGCCTCGCTCGTGATTTCCATTGCGCTGCTGCTGCAATACGTGGCGAGCGGCGTGCTGTGGACCGAGTCGCGCATCCGCATCAACTACCGCGGGCTCGCGGGCCTCGGCATTCTCGTCGCGGCCGCGACGGGCGTAGGCGCGATCGTGCTCGGCCACCCGTTCCTCACCAGCGCGTTCGGCCATCTGCACGTGCCGCTGATCGGCGAAATAGAACTGAGCACGGCCATGCTGTTCGACCTCGGCGTGCTCGGCGCCGTGGTCGGCACGACGCTCACGATCGTCTCGCACCTCGGCGTGCGCGACAAGGACATGCAATCCGTGGAGAAAAGCTGATGGAAGCCGCCTTCGCCATTACGCTCGGCGTGCTCTGCGCGAGCGGCCTCTACCTGCTGCTGTGCGCGCGCGTGCTGCCGGTGATCCTCGGCATTACGCTGTTCTCGTATGCGATCAACCTGTTCCTGCTCGGCATGGGCCGGCTCTCCACCGGCAAGCCCCCCGTGATCACGCCGGGGGCACAGTATGCGGACCCGGTGCCGCAGGCACTCGTGCTCACCGCGATCGTGATCGGCTTCGCCATGACGGCCTTCACGGTCGTGCTCGCGCTGCGCGCGCTCGCGATCGACGGCACCGACCACGTGGACGGCGACAACCCGCAGCGCAGCCGCCTGGAGATGCGCAGCGAATGAATCACGCTCTCATCCTGCCCATCCTGATTCCGCTGTTCGCGGCCGGCGCGATCGTCGCGCTGCCGCTGCGCGCGAAGCGCCTGCAGCGTGCGATCAACGTGATTGCCACGCTCGCGCTGCTGCCCATCGCGGTGACGCTCGCCGAATTCGCTTCGCAAGGGCAGGTTGCGAGCTATGCACTCGGCGCGTGGCCCGCGCCGTTCGGCATCGTGTTGCAGATCGACCGGCTCGGCGCACTCATGCTCGTGCTGACCGCGCTGCTCGCGTGTTGCTGCCTGCTCGGCACCACGAGCGCCGATGTCCGGCGCGGGCGCTACTATCGCGCGCTCGTGCAGTTCGAGCTGATGGGCCTGAACGGCGCGTTTCTCGCCGGCGATCTCTTCAACCTGTTCGTCTTCTTCGAGCTGCTGCTGATCGCCTCCTACGCGCTGCTGCTGCATGGCGGCGGCCGCCGCCGCGTGCGCAATGGCCTGCACTACATGCTGTTGAACCTCGTGGGCTCGTCGTTCTTCCTGATCGCACTGGGCGTGCTGTACGGCCTCACGGGCACGCTCAACATGGCCGATGCGGGCGAGCGGCTTGCGCATCTGGACCCCGCGTCGCTGCCGCTCGCGCAGTTCGCGGGCGCGACGCTCATGCTCGTATTCGGCCTGAAGGCCGCCGTCTTCCCCATGTCGTTCTGGTTGCCACAGGCGTATCGAAGCGCAATCGGGCCCGTGGCCGCGCTGTTCGCGATCATGACCAAGGTAGGCATCTACGCGATGCTTCGCTGCGACGCGCTCGTGTTCGGCGCGGCGGGCGGCGTACTCGACGCGTTCCTGCATCAATGGGCGTGGTGGCTCGCCATTGCGACGATCGTCTATGGCGCGCTCGGCGCGCTCGCGGTATCGAGCCTCAAGACCACGACCGGTTTTCTCGTGCTGGTCTCGGTCGGCTTGCTGATTGCGGCTGTCACGCTGCAGACCGTGCTCGCCTGGAGCGCGCTGCTGTACTACCTCATCAGCACGACGCTATGCACGGGTGCGCTGTTCATGCTCGCCGATACCCTGGAGTCCGAACCAGGCGAGCCGGCGGCCGTGCCCGCTGCAACCGAAACACGCGAGCCCGCCTCGCTAGAATCGCTCGACGACGCCACCGCGCCCGCCATCCCACCCGAAGCAGACAGCGAGCCGATCGCAACGGCTCCCAAGGCAACGGCCCCTGAAAAAGCCCCCAAGCCCTGGCCTTCGAACCTCGCCGATGTGCTCTATCTCGCGGCAGCCGTTGGCGCCGTCGGCCTGCCGCCGCTCTCGGGCTTTCTCGGCAAGGCCATGGTGCTCGCCGCCACGCCGCTTGCGCAGGCCGTCGTGCTCTGGCCCGCCGTGCTGGTCGCGGGGCTGCTGTCGATCGTCGCGCTCAGCCGTACAGGCACACGCCTGTTGTGGGCGATACCCGCTGCACGCGCCTACGACGGCGCACCCGCCACCGCGCCGCGCGGCAGCCGCGCAAAGCTCGCCGCGTGTGCGCTGCTGCTCGCGGGCGTGGTGGCGGCAACGGTGTTTGCCGGCCCCCTCAAGCAGTATCTCGACGCCGCCGCCGCGCAGTTGCTCGACCGCACAGCCTACGTTCACGCGATCCTGCCCGCGCAGGCCGCGCAAACGTCACAGGGCGCAGGAAGCTGACATGCTCAAGAGGCTCTTTCCACACCCCTGGCTCACCGTCGTGCTGCTCGTATGCTGGGTCTTGCTGATGAACGACGTGTCGCCGGGCAACCTGCTCCTTGGCTTCGTGCTCGGGACCGCCATCGCCTACCGCGTGGGCGAAGGGCTGTGGCTCGCGCCCGTGCGCTTCGGCAGGCCGTGGCTGCTCGTACGGCTCTTCGGGCATGTGCTCTACGACATCCTCGTGGCGAATCTCGAAGTCGCATTGCTCGTGCTTGGCCCCACGAAGCGCCTGCGCCCCGCCTTCATCGACGTGCCGCTCGACAGCACCCACGAAATCGCGCTGTCGGCGCTCATCAGCATCGTCTCGCTGAGCCCCGGCACGCTGTGCGCCGAGCTTTCCGACGACCGCAGGCGCCTCGTCGTGCACGTGCTCGATCTCGAAGACGAAGCCGCGCTCGTCGCCTTGATCAAGTCCCGTTACGAAGCGCCCCTCATGGAGATCTTCGCATGCTAGCCATCGTCATCCCGGTGTCGTTCGCGATCCTCGGGCTCGCGTTCCTGCTCACGCTCGTGCGCCTCGTGCGCGGGCCTTCGCTGCCCGACCGGCTCGTTGCGCTCGACACGCTCAATATCAACGCGATCGCGCTCATCGTCGTCTACGGCATCATGCTGCGCTCGACGGTCTTCTTCGAAATCGCGCTGCTCATCGCGGTCATGGGGTTCGTGGCAACCGTCGCGTTCACGAAGTACCTGCAGCGCGGCGACATCATCGAACTGAACTAGGGCTTCGCCATGCAAACCGTCATCGAAGCGATTGTCTGCGTGCTGCTCCTGCTCGGCAGCGCGTTCACGCTGATCGGCGCGATCGGCCTCGCGCGCCTGCCCGACTTCTACATGCGCCTGCACGGGCCGACCAAATCGACCACGCTCGGCGTAGGCGGCGTCGTGCTCGCTTCCGTTGTGTACTTCAGTACGCGCAACAATTTCGCGAGCCTGCACGAAGTGCTGATTCCAGCGTTCCTGTTTCTCACCGCGCCCATCAGCGCGCATATGCTCTCCAAGGCCGGGATTCAGCAACGCGTCGCCGTTTCGTCTGTCACACGCGGACAGCCGGATGCCGCCGGCGCCAGTGCAGTCGGCAAGCAAGACGCGAACCCGGACAACAATTCCGCGCAGGACGCTTGAATATCGGCGCGGATCTTCGCGCCGCCGGTAAAAGCTGCCATCGAACGTCGCAAAAGTCGGGCGCGCCACGCTTCATCCGCGCGCCGCCCCCATCGCTCTCCTCTCCTCATCCCGTTGCGCGCGCATGCATCGCGTCGAATCGCCACGCACGGCACACCAATTGCTGATCGTGATCGCCCCTATGCAGCATCGCGCCGGCGTCCCGGCTCGCGCGGGGGCGCGATAACAACGCGCGGCCGCAATCGAGGCCGTACACCGTGCAGCTCGAACGAAACGAATGAGGTCAACAATGAAGACGATACGCACCCTGCTCGCGTTTGCGAGCGCGGCAGCCCTGCTCACGGCATGCGGCGGCGGCAGCAGCAGCAACGACGTCGGCAAGGAAATCGGCGTGCAGAACCCCGAGATACATTTCGTGCATGCGCTCCCCGGCGGCCCGAATGTCGATTTTCTGGTGAATGGCAGCGCCCTTCAGACGAACATCGCGTACAAGCAGGTCACGAACTTCGCCAACATCAACACCGGCAACACCAACGTCTCGTATGCAAGCACGGGCACGACCACGCCGATTGCAAGCGGCGCCTTCGCCGACGTGGCGAAGGGTCACGAGTACACCGTGCTCGCGTTGCCCGCGCTCACGGGCGGCGACATCGGCCTGATCGACGATCCGTTCGACAAGGGCCTGCTTTCCAGCAGCGCACGCCTGCGCGCGTTCAACGCCACCGTCAATGCGCAGAATCTCGACATCTACATCGTTGCGCCCGGCACGGATATCAGCGCCGTGCAGCCGACCTTGCCGGCCGTGGGCTACAAGAATGCCGTGCCCGCAAGCGGACAGGACTCGATCTATATGAACGGCGGCAACTACGTGGCGATCGTCACGGCAGCGGGCAGCAAGACGGCGATCTACGAGTCGTCCTCTTTCAACCTCGCGAACAATGCGGACTGGCTCATTACGACCGTGCCGACCTCGGGTACGCTCTCGCAGCTCCTGCCGGGCCAGATTCATCTGCTCGTCGCGCAAGGCGGCAACACCTCGCAGCCCGCCGTGGAGTACAGCAACACGCTCACAGGCCAGTAGTCGGTTGCGCATGCACCTGGCGCGGCGAGTGGCGGCGTGCTACCTGCGCCGCTCACGCGGCCGCGCCGCGCCCGGTTTTGCGGGCCTCGCCCAGCACGTAATCGATGAAGGTGGCCGCCGCCCGCGTGTGGTGGCGGTTCGGCATATAGAGCATGTACATATGCGTGCCGAATATGCTCAAACGCCACGCGTCGAGCGACGTGACGGCAGCGCCCTGGCGAATGTCGTCGTGCATCACATAGTCGGGCACGATGCCCACGCCGAGTCCCGCGAGAATCGACTGGCGCAGAAATAGAAAGTTTTCCGAAATGATCGAGGGTTCGAGCAGCACTTCGTGCCGGTCCTCGTTTAGATAACCCGCAAGGCGCAATTGCCGCCCCACCACCGTTGCCGTGATGACGGGCGCACGCGCCAGATCGTCGAGCGTTTGCGGCATGCCGTGCTGTTCGGCCCACGCCGTACAGGCACATGCGATGTACTTCACCGGCCCCATGTCGCGCGCCACGAGATTCTGCGGCGGCTCGTGCATCACGCGCACGGCAATATCGACTTCGTCGCGCAGCAGGTCTTCCACGCGGTTTTCGAACATCACGTCGAGCACGATGCCGGGGTACATCCGCTTGAACTGGATGAGCCAGTCCGACATCACGAGCTGCCCGTAGCCGCTCGGCACCGAAAGCCGCACGCGCCCCTGCAGGCTCTGGCCGAGGGTGGAAACCGATTCGCGCGCGGCGAGCAGCGCGTTCTGGATCGCGCGGCCGTGCTCGTAGAGCTTCAAGCCGATTTCGGTCGGCTCGACACGGCGCGTGGTGCGACGCACGAGCTGCAGGCCTATCGACTTCTCCAGATGGTTGAGGTGGTAGCTGACGTTCGCGCGGCTCATCTTGAGCCGGCGCGCCGCCTCGCTGAGGTTGCCCGCGTCGAGAATTTCGACGAGCAGGGTTAGCGCATTGACGTCCATGGCACATCCACTGTCAAAAATACCTTGACAGTCTGTCAACGAGCGATGGGATTGTCAATTGCCCCTGTCACGCCGAGAATCGACGCGAACATGAAACATTGCCGTCTGGCCCGCCAGTCCGGCCCTCATTATGGAGACAGCATCGCCATGGCATCCGATCCCGTGAACGCCTCCCCCGTCACTCATGAACTGCGCGGCAAGGTGCTGCTCGTCACCGTGGACAATCCGCCCGTCAACGCGCTGGGCGTGGACGTGCGCCGCGGCCTCGCCGCCGCCATCGAGCATGCCGAGGCGAACGACGCCGTGCAGGCCGTGCTGATCGTCGGCGCCGGGCGCAATTTCATTGCCGGCGCGGACATCCGCGAGTTCGGCAAGCCGCCGCAGCCGCCCGCGCTGCCCGACGCGTGCAACCGCATCGAGGCCTGCCACAAGCCGGTGATCGCCGCCATTCACGGCGCGGCGCTCGGCGGCGGCCTCGAAGTGGCGCTCGCGGCGCACTACCGGCTCGCCGTGGCGGGCGCGAAGCTCGGCCTGCCCGAAGTGCAGCTGGGCCTGCTGCCTGGTGCCGGCGGCACGCAACGCACGCCGCGCCTGATCGGCGCCGAAGCGGCGCTCTCGCTGATGCTGAGCGGCCGTCACGCGAGCGCGCAGGAAGCGCACAAGCTGGGCCTCGTCGACCGCGTGGGCGCAAGCGACGACATTCTCGCCGAAGGCCTCGCCTACGCGCAGGAACTGCTCGCGGGTCACGCGCCGGTGCGACGCACGCGCGACGCCCAGGCGCTCGCCGATCGCGCCCAGGCGCAAGCCGCGATCGACGCCGCCCGCGCCGAAACCGCGAAGAAGTCGCGTGGCCTGTTCTCGCCGCTGAAGATCGTCGATTGCGTGCAGGCCGCGCTCGATCTGTCGTTCGACGAAGGGCTGCGCTTCGAGCGCAAGCAGTTCCTCGAATGCCTCGAAAGCCCCCAGCGCGCGGGTCTCGTGCACGCATTCTTCGCGGAGCGCGAAGTGCAGAAGGCCCCAGAAACGAAGAGCGCGAAGCCGCGCGCGATCGACACCGTCGGCGTGATCGGCGGCGGCACGATGGGCGCGGGCATTGCCGTGGCCGTGCTCGACGCGGGCCTGCCCGTGACGATGATCGAGCGCGACGACGCCTCGCTCGCGCGCGGCCGCGCCCATGTGGAAAAAGTCTACGACGGCCTCATCGCCAAGGGCCGCATGAAGCCCGAAGCGAAAGCGCAGATCCTCGCGCGCTTTAGCGGCAGCACCTCGTACGACGCGCTCGGGAACACCGATCTCGTCATCGAAGCCGTGTTCGAGGACATGGCCGTCAAGCAGGCCGTGTTCGCCGAGCTCGACCGCGTGTGCAAGCCCGGCGCCGTGCTCGCGACCAACACCTCGTATCTCGACATCGACGCCATCGCGGCCAGCATCGAACGCCCACAAGACGTGGTGGGCCTGCACTTCTTCTCGCCCGCCAACATCATGAAGCTGCTGGAAATCGTGGTGCCGAAGCAGGTGAGCGCCGATGTCGTGGCCACGGCGTTCGAGCTGGCGAAGAAGCTGCGCAAGGTGCCGGTGCGCGCCGGCGTGTGCGACGGCTTCATCGGCAACCGCATTCTCGCGGTGTTCCGCACGGCTGCGGATCATCTGATGGAAGACGGCGCTTCGCCCTATCAGATCGACAAGGCAGTGCGCGACTTCGGTTTTCCGATGGGCCCGTACCAGGTGGTCGATCTCGCGGGCGGCGACATCGGCTGGGCCACGCGCAAGCGCCGCGCCGCCACGCGCGACCCGAAGGCGCGCTACGTGCAGATCGCCGACCGCATCTGCGAGCGCGGCTGGTTCGGTCAGAAGACGGGCCGCGGCTTCTATCTCTACCCCGAAGGCGCACGCACGGGCACGCCCGATCCCGAAGTCGAGTCCATCATCCGCACCGAGCGCGAGCGCGCCGGCATCGAACCGCGCAGCTTCAGCGACGAAGCCATCATGCGCCGCTACATGGCGGCGATGATCAACGAAGGCGCGAACGTCGTGCATGAAAAGATCGCCCTGCGCCCGCTCGATGTCGATGTCACGCTGCTCTACGGCTACGGCTTCCCGCGCTATCGCGGCGGCCCGATGAAGTACGCCGATACCGTGGGCCTCGCCAACGTGCTCGCCGATATCCGCGAGTATGCGAAGGCAGATCCGCTGTTCTGGCGTCCTTCGCCGCTGCTCGTCGAACTGGTCGAGCGCGGCGAGAATTTCGCGAGCCTCAATCAATCGGCCTGAATGTGCCCTGAAGGAGCTTTTCACACATGGACCTGAAATTCACCGCCGAAGAAGAGGCGTTTCGCAGCGAAGTGCTCGCGTTCCTGAACGAGCGCCTGCCACAGCGCCTCGCCAGCAAGGTGAGCAACGGCCGGCACCTCACGCGCGACGACATGGCGCAATGGCACGCCATCCTGAACGAAAAAGGCTGGCTCGCGAATCACTGGCCGCAGGAATACGGCGGCCCCGGCTGGAGCGCCGTGCAGAAGTTCATCTTCGAGAACGAATGCGCGATTGCCGGCGCGCCGCGCATCGTGCCGTTCGGCGTGAACATGCTCGGGCCCGTGCTCATCAAGTACGGCAGCGAGGCGCAAAAGCGCTACTGGCTGCCGCGCATTCTCGACGGCTCGGACTGGTGGTGCCAGGGCTATTCCGAACCGGGCGCGGGCTCGGACCTCGCCTCGCTGCGCACGACCGCCGTTCGCGACGGCGACCACTATGTGGTGAACGGCCAGAAGACGTGGACCACGCTCGGCCACTACGCGAACATGATTTTCTGCCTCGTGCGCACCGCCGCCGACGTGCGCAAGCAGGAAGGCATCAGCTTCCTGCTGATCGACATGAACACGCCGGGCATCGAGGTTCGCCCCATCATCACGCTCGACGGCGAACATGAGGTCAACGAAGTATTCTTCACCGACGTGCGCGTGCCGGTGGCGAACCTCGTTGGAGAAGAAAACCGCGGCTGGACTTACGCGAAATATCTGCTCACTTACGAGCGCACGAATATCGCCGGCGTAGGCTTTTCGGTGGCGGCGCTCGCTCGCCTGAAGCGCGCCGCGCAGAAGATCACGCGCAACGGCAAGCCGCTTGCAGAAGATCCGCAGTTTGCGGCGCGCATCGCGAAAGTCGAGATCGATCTGGAGAACATGAAGACGACCAACCTGCGCGTGATCGCTGCCGTGGCAGGCGGCGGCGTGCCCGGTGCGGAAAGCTCGATGCTCAAGATTCGCGGCACCGAGATCCGCCAGGAGATTTCCTCGCTGCTGCGCCGCGCGATGGGGCCGTATGCGGCGCCGTTCGTCGAAGAAGCGCTCGAAGAAGGGTATGCGGGCGAGGCAATCGGGCCCATTGAGGCCGCCAGCGCCGCCGCGCAGTACTTCAACAACCGCAAGCTGTCGATCTTTGGCGGCTCCAACGAAATTCAGAAGAACATCATCTCCAAGATGATTCTCGGTCTTTGAGAGGCACGCCATGGACTTCCAGCACACAGAAGACCGCCGCATGCTCGCGGATACGCTCAATCGTTTCATCACGGAGCAATACGATTTCAATACCCGCGATACAATCGCGCGCTCCGAAGAAGGCTTTAGCGCAGACATGTGGCAGCGCTTCGCCGAACTCGGCGTGATCGGCGCGCTGTTCGACGAGGCCGATGGCGGCTTTGGCGGCGCGGGCTTCGATGTCGCGGTGGTGTTCGAAGCGCTCGGGCGCGGACTCGTGGTCGAGCCGTTCCTCGACACGCTGATCGTCGGCCGCGCGCTCGCCCACGCGGGCAGCGAGGCGCAGCGCGCGCGCATCGCATCGTTCATCGACGGCTCGCAAATCGCCGCGCTCGCGCACGACGAGCCGGGTTCGCATTACGAGGACGCACGCGTGGCGACGCGCGCGGAGAAAAACGGCGATGGCTGGGTGCTGCAGGGCGCGAAGGGCGTCGTGCAGGTCGCCGAACATGCCGACGTGCTGCTCGTTTCGGCGCGTACTTCCGGCGATGCATTCGCCGAAGCAGGCATCTCCCTCTTCCTCGTGCCGCGCGACGCAGCGGGCGTGAGCCTGCGTGGCTACCGCAAGATCGACGGCGGCCGCGCAGCGGAAGTGGCGCTCGATAACGTGAAGGTGCATGCCGATGCGCTCGTCGGCGCGCAAGGCAGCGGCTTCGCGACGCTCGAACATGCACGCGGATACGGCATCGTCGCGCTCGCATCGGAAGCCGTGGGCGCAATGGAGATCGCGCGTGATTTCACGCTCGACTACCTGCGCACGCGCAAGCAGTTCGGTTTGCCCATCGGCAGCTTCCAGGCGCTGCAGCATCGCATGGCGGACGTGCTGCTCGAAATCGAGCAGGCGCGTTCGGCGGTCATCAACGCGGCAGCGGCGATCGACGCGCCGCGCGCGCAGCGCGAACGTGCGCTTTCGGCCGCCAAGTACACGATCGGGCGTATTGGCGCGCGCGTGGCCGAAGAAGCGATCCAGCTGCACGGCGGCATCGGCATGACGTGGGAATTGCCGCTCGCGCACTATGCAAAGCGGCTCGTGATGATCGATCATCAGCTTGGCGACGAGGATCATCATCTCGCGCGCTACATCGCATTGGGGCGTGAGGCGGCGTGAGCCATGAGGGGGCGACTGCATACAGTCGCCCCGACAACGAACCAGGAGTACCTGTTGATGCAGACGGACAAAAGCAGCTTGCCCCTGGCGGGCGTGCGCGTGCTCGATCTTTCGCGCGTGCTGGCCGGGCCGTGGAGCGCAATGGTGCTCGGCGACCTCGGCGCGGAAGTCGTCAAGATCGAGCATCCCGACCGCGGCGACGACACGCGCGACTGGGGCGTGCGCGTCGGCAAGACGGAGACTGCGTACTTCAACAGCGTGAATCGCAACAAGCGTTCGATCACGCTCGATCTGCAAACGCCCGAAGGCCAGCAGATCGTGCGCGAGCTGGCGAAAACCAGCGACATCGTCGTACAGAACTTCAAGTTCGGCGGCGCGGAAAAGCTCGGGCTCGGCTATGAGCAGCTGAGCGCCGCGAATCCGCGTCTCATCTATTGCTCGATTTCCGGCTACGATCGCACGGGACCCGAAGCGACACGCCCCGGCTACGACCTCGTCGTGCAGGGTGAAACGGGCCTCATGGCGATGAACGGCGAAGCCCACCAGCCGCCGCTCAAATTCGGTGTAGCGGCCGTGGATCTTTTCACGGGCATGTATTCCGCACAGGCGATGCTCGCCGCGCTCTACGAGCGCGAGCGCACGGGTCGCGGGCGCCACATCGAGATGGCGCTGTTCGACTGCGGCCTCATGATTACCGCTTACTACGGCCTCGAAGCGCTGCTGATCGGCGAGGACCCGCCGCGTTACGGCAATGCGCACCCGTCGATCGTGCCGTATGGCGTGTTCGATGCAGCCGATGGTCCGCTCGTCATCACCGTGGGCAACAACGCGCAGTTCGAGCGCTTTTGCCGCGAGGTGATCGAGCGCGCCGACCTCGCCGACGACGCGCGCTACAAGACCAACATCCTGCGCGGACAGAACCGCGAGACGCTCGTACCCGAACTCACGCGCGAACTGGGCAGCCGTCCGCGCAAGCTCCTGCTCGAACGGCTCGCGGGCGCGGGCATCCCGTGCGGCGAAGTGGCGGGCTTGCGCGAGGCGCTGCTGTCGCCACGCGCAACGCTTGGCGGGCTCGTCACGCACCAGCCGCATCCGCATACCGAAAGCGGCACGACGCCGGTACTCGCGCCGCCGTGGCGCTTCGACGGCGAGCGCCTGCCCGTGCGGCATGCGCCTCCGCAACTGGGCGAAGGCACGCAGGAGGTCCTGCACTCGATGCTCGGTTATTCGGCGGAACAACTGGCCGCGTTGAAGGAGAAGGGCGTTATCTGAACCTCGTCACGGCCGTACCCGGACTCGCTGGCGCACCCTGCCTACGCCGCGCGACGCGGCCGCCGCCTTCGCCCCCTCGCTTCGCCCCGCCCGGCCTCGTGTCGCACGTAGTTGCGCGCGCCCGGTTATATTGCGCCTGATGGTTCCGCACGCCGCTTGCGGCTAGTTGCGCACGGCCGGTGCGGACCGCCACCCGCCCGATCTCGCGCCCGTCCCGCGAGCCCCAGCAAACGAACCCGCCCCGCTCATGGAGCACGCCTACGATCATCTGCTGCACCTGCTCGCCGCGCACGCGACGTGGACGCTCGCCTTTGTCGTGGTCGCCGCTTTCCTCGAATCGCTCGCGTTCATCGGCACGTTCATTCCCGGCAGCACGGCGATGTTCATTGCCGGCGCGTTCGCCGCCACCGGCACGATCAACCTCGGCTGGCTCTTCGTCTGCGCGATTGCGGGCGCCGTGGCCGGCGACGGCGTGAGCTTCTGGATCGGCCATCGCTACCGCGGCTCGCTGGCCCAGATGTGGCCGTTCAGCCGCCACCCCGCCATTCTCGAGCGCGCACACGCCTACTTCGTGAGCCACGGCACGCGCAGCGTGATCCTCGCGCGCTTCATCGCGCCGCTGCGCGCCGTGGTGCCAATCGTCGCGGGCATGGCCGGCATGAAGCCCATGCGCTTCTTCATGATGAACGTGATTTCCGCGCTCGTCTGGGCGCCCGCGCATATCGTGCCGGGCGTCGTGTTCGGCGCCTCGCTCCAGCTCGCGGGCGCGGTGTCGTTCCGGCTGGTGGTCGTCATCGGCATCGTCGCGCTCGCGGTCTGGCTCATCTGGCGCTTCGTGCGCATGCTGCTACTGCACATCGACAACTGGGCCGGCGCGTCGCGCCGCAGCGCGGCGCAGTGGGCAGCGCAGCATCCCGGGCGCGCCTCGAAGCGCATCGCCCGCCTGCTCGACCCGGCGCAGCCCGCGCTCGGCCCCGTCATCGTGATCACGGGCCTCGTGCCGGTGTGCGCGGCCGTGTTTTCCTATGTGCTCGGCAACTTGCTGCGCGGCGCGCCGCTCGTGCAGATCGATCAGTCCGTGCGCCAGTTCCTGCAGTCGATCCGCACCACGTGGGCCGACGCGGCCCTCGCGCGCGTCGAAACGCTCGGCAGCACCTGGACGCTCGCGGCGCTCATCGCGACGGTGGGCATCTGGATGGTGCTGGAGCGACGTTGGCGCACCATCGCTTACTGGATGATTGCCGCGGCCGTTTCGCAGTTGCTCATCCTCATCCTGCGCTTCGTGATCCACCATACGTCGCCGGGCGGCGGCCAGGCCGTCGAGGCCTATGTGTTCCCGAGCGACCGCGTGTCGTCGATGGTGATCGTCTACGGCTTCGTGATGTTCCTGCTCGTGCGCCGCGCGAGCATGCTGGAGGCCGCGCTCGTCGCCGCGCTCGGCAACGGGATCATCGTCGCGGTGGCGTTCGCGGGGCTCTATTTCGACCGCTTCCTGTTCTCGGATGCCATCGGCGGCGCGGCCTTCGCCGCCATCTGGGTGGCGATCGTGGTGCTCACCTCGCTCTGGCGCTACCCCAAGCGGCCGCCGCAGCGCACCTATGTGCCGCCCATCGTGCTGCTCGTGCTGGTCGGCGCCGTTCTGCTGCAGACGGTGCCGGCCAGGCGCACGCCCGCGCCGCCCACGACCGCTGCGGCGCCGCCTGTCGTCCTCTCGCAAATGCAGTGGAGCGATTCGCTGTGGAGGACGTTTGCGTGCTATCGCTTCGACATGAAAGGCGCGCGCCGCGAGCCGATGACGATCCAGTGGGCAGCGAGCGCCGACGATCTGCGCACGGCGCTGCGTGACGCCGGCTGGGCCGAAGGTCCGCAAATCTCGGTGAGGAGCGTGCTATCGCTCGTCGCACCGAACGTGGATGTGATGTCGCTGCCGCTGCTGCCGAAGCTGAACAACGGCCTGCCCTCGCCGCTCGTGTTCGCCCGCGCGCGCCTCGACGGGAAGCCGAACGACGCGGGCGAGCCGGGCAGCCGCCGCGACGTGCTGCGTTTCTGGCCTTCGGGCTATGCGCTCGCGCCGCGGCGCAATGGAAACGGCACTGACGATGGCCATGCGAGCGACGGGGAGCCCACGCCGATCTGGGTCGGCTCGCTTGTCCATGAGCGGCTGCGGCGCGGGTCGTGGCCGTTCAACGTGGTCACGACCTATCCCGACGACGTCGCTGAACTCAGCGCCCCCGGCCAGCCGGCGGGCTGGCGTACGCTCGCGCTACCGGGCGAGGTGAGCTGCGAAGGGCGGCCCGTGAAGCTGATCGTGCAGGGCGGCCGCTGAAAGGGAAATTGAAGGCTCAGGCCGTGCTCTCGGCCCAGCTCCCCGTCGCGTGGAAGCGGTCGATGCGCTTGCGGGCGTCGGCGTAGGCTGCGTCGAGCGCGGCGTCGGGACCGGTGTAGTTGCGCATCATGTCGTGAAAGCGCACGCTGCGCCCTTCGACATGGGCGTCCGCGCCGTGGCGGCAGATGTAGCCGCTGTAGTGGAACAGCGGCTCGGGCGCGCGCGGCCCGAACGCCGGAATCGGCAGCACCCAGATCTCGAAGCCTTCATGCTCGGTGTGGTCCCACATGCTGTGTCTCCTGTCGATCCGGAGTTAGCGCTTTAGCGCTTACTCCGGTCCCATGCAACGCTGTCGATCCGGAGTTAGTGCTTCAGCGCTTACTCCGGCCTGCCCATCAGGGCACGTCGATATCACCGTGAATATCCTCGCACGGCACCCACTCGCCTGCAAACGGCCGTTTTCCCCGAGTTTGGCTAAACTATGCGGGCGCAGCAAAACCCAAACCGACTCTGGACTCACGAGCGATACCCCACATCATGACGCCGGCCTCTCTCACGCAGGAACCGCAGTCCGTCTCCAGCGCCGTCACGCGCAATGCCTTCTTCATCGTCGCGACCGTCAACGACGACGCCGCGAGCCGCGCCACCGTACGCGCCTGGTGCGCCGACGTCGCCAACCTCGTGCGCGCGGTCGGCAAGCGCGTGCCCGCCGGCAATCTGTCGTGCGTGGTCGGCTTTTCGTCCGACGCATGGGACAAGCTGTTCGGCGAGCCGCGCCCGGCCGGGCTGCACCCGTTCCGCGAATTCGGCACGGGCGAGCGCAAGGCCATCGCCACGCCCGGCGACATCCTGCTGCATATTCGCGCCGACGAAACCGACCTGTGCTTCGAGCTGGCCACCCAGCTCATGACGCGCCTGGAAGGCGCGGTCACGACCGTGGACGAAGTGCACGGCTTTCGCAACTTCGACATGCGCGCAATGATCGGCTTCGTCGACGGCACCGAGAATCCGACCGGCAACGAAGCCGTCCATTTCACGGTGATCGGCGAAAACGAAGATCCCGAATTCTGCGGCGGCAGCTACGTGCTCGTGCAGAAGTACATGCACGACATGAAAGGCTGGAACGCGCTTTCCGTGGAGGCGCAGGAGCACATCATCGGGCGCACCAAGCTCCAGGACATCGAACTGGACGAAGCCGTGAAGCCGAGCTGGTCGCACAGCTCGCTCACCACGCTCGAAGACGACGCGGGCAACGAGATCAAGATCCTGCGCGACAACATGCCGTTCGGCCGGCCCGGTTCGGCCGAATTCGGCACCTACTTCATCGGCTACGCGCGCTCGCCCGAGCCGATCGAACAGATGCTCGAAAACATGTTCGTCGGCCTGCCGCCCGGCAACTACGACCGGCTACTCGACTTCAGCCGCGCCGTCACAGGGGGGCTCTTCTTCGTGCCGTCGCAGACGCTGCTCGAAGCGCTCGCCGAGGTCGACCCGGGCGCCGCGCCCACCATCGAGGTGAGCGCCGCCAACGCATCAGAAACAGAAACCGAGTCTGCCGCCGCGCCCAGCGCGGACGGCTCGCTCGCCATCGGATCCCTCAAAGGAGCACCCCGGTATGAATAACCTCCATCGCGAGCTGGCGCCCATTTCCACGGCCGCGTGGTCGCAAATCGAAGAAGAAGTTGCGCGCACCTTCAAGCGCTCGCTCGCGGGCCGCCGCGTCGTGGACGTCGAGGGCCCCGGCGGCCCCGCGCTCGCGGCGGTCGGCACCGGCCACCAGAACGGCATCGAAGCGCCGCTCGAAGGCATCCGCGCGCGCCAGCGCGAAGTGAAGGCGATCGTGGAACTGCGCGTGCCGTTCGAGCTTTCGCGCGAAGCCATCGACGACGTGGAGCGCGGCGCCGAAGACTCCGACTGGCAGCCGGCCAAGGACGCGGCCACGCGCCTCGCGTTCGCGGAAGACCGTGCGATTTTCGACGGCTACACGGCCGCGCAGATCACCGGCATCCGCGAAGGCTCGTCGAACCCGATCCTGCCGATGCCCGCCGATATCGCCGATTACCCCACGGTCATCGCCAAGGCGCTCGAACAGTTGCGCCTGCAAGGCGTGGACGGCCCGTATGCGGTGCTGCTCGGCTCCGATGCGTACACGGCGGTGAGCGAAGCGAGCGACCAGGGTTACCCGATTCTCGAGCACATTCGCCGCCTCGTGAATGGCGAGATCATCTGGGCGCCGGCCATCGAGGGCGGCGCGATCCTGAGCACGCGTGGCGGCGATTTCGCGTTCCACCTCGGGCAGGACGTATCGATCGGCTATTCGTCGCATGACGACAAGAGCGTGAAGCTGTATCTGCAGGAGAGTTTCACGTTCATGATGCTGACCTCCGAGGCTTCGGTGGCGGTGAAGCCGGAGTGAGCCTGCGCTGATTCTCGCAGGCCACGAAAAAGGGGCGTCTCCTCGCGAGCGCCCCTTTTTTCATGCCTCGCCGAAAGCGACGTTAGCGGCGTGCGCGATCACTGATAGAAGTTCACCGTCACCACCGCCGAGCGGCCCGGCGCCCAGGTTGCGTAGATCGGATATGCGCTCTGGTAGTACGCCTTGTCGAAGATGTTGTTCACGTTGAGCTGCAGATCGATTTTCTTCGACACACGCCACGTCGCCGCAGCATCGAAGCGCGCATAGCCCGGCGTCCACTTGCGCGACGTCGCCGAAACCGATGCATACGTCAGGCTCGAAACCGTTGCGCCCGCACCCACCGTGAGCTTTGGCAGCACGTCGTAGCTCGTCCACAGCGTGAAGTTGTGCTTGGGCACCATCACCATCGGCAAGCCGGAGAGCGTGGGGCTCGCCGGGCCGGCATCGGTCGTGATCGCATCGAGATACGAATAGCCGCCGAACACGGACCACTTGTTCGTCACGTTGCCCGCGAAACCGAACTCGAAGCCGCGCACGCGTTGCGAGCCCGCGTTGATCGTGCCGCCCAGGCCGTCGCTCACGCGCGCGTTCGTCTTGTCGGTCTGGAACAACGCGGTGGTGAGCGAGAGGCGCTGATCGAGCACGTCCCACTTCGCGCCCACTTCGATATTGCGCGAGCGCTCGGGCGCGAGGTCCTTGTTCGTAGCCGTGATCTGGTCCGTGCCGCCCCCGAGACCCGAATTCGAGCCCGGCGGATTCGCCGAGGTGCCGTACGACGCATAAAGGCTCAAGGTCGGCACCGGCTTGAACACGAGGCCGAACTGGTAGCTGAAGAGATTCGACGTGTTCGACAGATCGGCCACGCCCGCCTGCTGCGCGCTCACGTCGTAGCGGTCGAAACGCAAGCCCGCGTTGAAGATCCAGCGCTCGGAAAGCTGCACGCTGTCGAACATGTACGCCGAAGCGATATTCGTCTGCGTATGCGTGGCAGGTCCCGGGAAGCTCTTGTCGCCATTGAGGACGATGCTGCCCGTCCACGGGTTATTCGGGTTCCAGTTGTTGATCGACGCGCAGTTGTACGCAACCGAGCACGGGCCGCCCGAGCGGATGTTGTTGCCCGCCGAATCGGTCACGAGATAGCCCTCGTACAGGTCCTGCTCGTGGCTGAATTCCACGCCCGCCGTGAACGTGTGGCGCATGCCGTAGAGATCGAACCTGGCCGAAGCCTCGGTCTGGTTCGCGACGCTGTTGGTCGCGTACTTGCCGCTCTTGGCCTGCAGGCTGAGCAGGTTCGAGGTCGCGTTCGTCAACTGCGGATTGGTCGCCACGTAGTCGAGCGTCGAGCGGCCGAACATCGTGGTGTTCTTGATCTTCCACGCGTCGTTGATGCGGTGCTCCACCTTCACTTCACCCGTATCGGTCTGGCCGTAGCGGTAGTCGCGCGAGTTCAGGCCGTAGAACTGGCCGCGGTTGGACGACACCGGCGTGCCGCCCGTCGAGCGGAACGGCACGCTGAAGTCGGGCATGTCGTAGGTGTTCAGGTGGTAGTAGCTCACCGTGACCGTGGTCGGCGTGTTCAGGCCGAACGCGATCGAGGGCGCCACGCCCCAGCGCTTGCTGTACACGTCGGTGCGACCGGCCTGGTCGGCGTCGTGGCCCATGGCGTTCAGGCGGAACGCGGTGGTGTCGTTGAGCGTCTGGTTCCAGTCGATGGTGGCGCGCCTGTAGCTATCGGTGCCAAGGCCCACGCTGCCGTTGATGAAGTTGTCGGCCTGCGGCGTTTTCGTCGTGATGTCGATGCTGCCGCCTACCGACCCGCGCCCGGCATACACCGAGTCCGGACCCTTGATGACGCTGATGTTCTGCACATCGAAGGTTTCGCGGTTCTGCACGCCCGAGTCGCGCATGCCGTCCACGAAGATCGAGTTGCGCGACTCGAAGCCGCGAATCACGGGCCGGTCCGCGGACGGATTCGCCGCCGCGTCGCCGCCCAGGAACGTGATGCCGGGCACCGTACGCAGCGCGTCCTGGAACGTCGTGACGTTCTTCTGCTTGAGCACCTCCTCAGGAATCACCGTGATGGAGCGCGGCGTGTCGATGAGCGGCGCGGTGAACTTGTACGACCCGAGCGTTTTGGTCTGCATCTCGGAAGGCGCCGAAACGACCTTCACGGCGGGCAGCGTGCTTTCCGTGGCCGCAGTAGACGATGCGGGCGGTGCTGCCGCTGCACTCGCGGCGGCAGGACTATCGGCGGCGGGCGCGGTTTGCGCGTGAACGAGCGGCGATGCGAAGAAACCGGAGCAATAGAGCGCAGCGACGGAGGCGATGGCGCGCATCCGCGTCGGGAAATGGACGGACATGAGTAGGCGAGTTGGTCGGCGAATTATCGTAGTTGCAAATGCGCATGATTCTCATTTGTGATAGCGATTGTAATAACTGGTCATTTGTTTGTAAATATCCAATTCGCAAACCGAATGGCTGTACGGCGATGCCATGCGCCCGCCGCGCCCGACTGCCGGTATGATGGCGGCCTCGCCCCGGACGAGAAGTCGTCCCGGCGCCCGGTTCCATTCACGAAGACAGAGGAAGACCGCCATGACGGCAGCAGCACAATTCGACCAGGTTTCCGTAATCAAACGCGCCAACGTCTACTTCGACGGCAAGTGCGTGTCGCACACCGTGCTGTTCGCCGACGGCTCACGCAAGACGCTCGGCGTGATCCTGCCGGGCACGCTGAACTTCGGCACCGACGCCGCCGAACTGATGGAAGTGCAGGCCGGCCAGTGCCGCATCCGCCTCGAAGGCACCGACGAGTGGAAGACCTACGGCGCCGGCGAGTCTTTCTCCGTGCCGGGCAAGAGCCGTTTCGACATCGAAGTGGTCGAGACGCTCGACTACGTTTGCAGCTACCTGTAAGCGCTGCATCGATTCGAACGCCCGCCGCGTGACGCGCGGCGGGCGTTTTCGCTTTTGCCGAACCTTGGGGGGGACGTGCCGGGCGCGCCGAACGTGCTCGACGCGCCGCCCCCATGCCCTCGCTACAATGGGCGCCAGCCCGTCGCCTGGCGACTCCCACGCCTGTCTTCCCGCCGTGTCATCCTTCCCGCACCAACCCGCGCCCCAACCCGCGCCGCGCCCTCGCGCCAACGCCGATCGTCCGCCGCCACGCAGCCCGCTCGTCACGCTGGCGATCGTGACCGTGCTCACCGGCATCGGCGCGGGTCTCTCCGGCATGCTGCTCGCGCTGCTGCTGCATGCGATCCAGCACGTCGCCTACGGCTACGGCGCGGGGCACATCATCGGCGAGGAGAGCTTTCTGCAGGGCGTGACCGATACCGCGCCCTCGCGGCGCGTGGCGGTGCTCGTGGCGTGCGGGCTGATCGCCGGAGGGGGATGGTGGGCGCTCTATCGCTACGCGCGCCCGCTCGTGAGCATCAGCGCGGCGATCAAGCCGGGCGGCAAGCGCATGCCCATTTTTGCGACCACCGTGCACGCGCTGCTGCAGATCGTGACCGTCGCGATGGGTTCGCCGCTCGGGCGCGAAGTCGCGCCGCGCGAGATCGGCGCCGCGTTTGCGAGCTGGCTCGCGAAGCGCACCGGCCTCACCGCCGCGGAGCGCCGCGTGATGATCGCGTGCGGCGCGGGCGCGGGGCTCGCGGCTGTCTACAACGTGCCGCTGGGCGGCGCGATGTTCGTGCTCGAAGTGCTGCTCGGCACGTTCGGCTGGTCGGTGGCGGTGCCGGCGATCAGCACCTCGGCCATTGCGGCCGTGATCGCATGGATCGGTCTCGGCGACGCGCAGCAATACCACGTGCCCGCCTACGGCATCAATGCGCAGCTCGTGGTGTGGTCGGTGCTCTGCGGGCCGGTGTTCGGCGCAGCCGCGCACGGTTTCGCGCGCCTGACGAGCCGCGCGCGCGACGCCTCGCCCAAAGACTGGCGGCTGCCGCTCTACACGCTCGTCAATTTCGCGGGCATTGGCCTGCTGGCCATCTGGTTTCCGCAGTTGCCCGGCAACGGCAAGGGCGCGGCCGGCCTGAGCTTCGACGACAATCTCGGCATTGGCCTCGCGGCGACGCTGCTCGTGCTGCGCGTCTTCATCACGACGACCACGTTGCGCGCAGGCGCCAAGGGCGGCCTGCTCACGCCAGGGCTCGCGAACGGCGCGTTGCTCGCCATCGTGATCGCCGGGCTGGTGAACCATGTTTGGCCGGGTCTATCGCCGGGTGCATTTGCGATCGTCGGCGCGGGTGCGTTTCTCGCGTCCTCGATGCAGATGCCCGTCACCGCGACCGTGCTGATTCTCGAATTCACGCACGCGAATCACGATCTCGCGATCCCGCTGCTGCTCGCCGTGGCAGGTTCGGTCGCCACGCTGCGGCTGCTGACGCGTGCGCAGAGCCCCTCCCACGGCACGCCAGCAGTTGGCGCCGAACGTGAACTGCGCCTCGCCGCCCTGCGCGAGCCTTCGGCGCGCGAGTCTTCCGACTGAACCGTTATGCGCCGAGGTCCGCCAGCGGATGCGCCTCGCCGCGCCACGGCGACGCAAGAAAATGCTGCACGCGTTCAGGCCGCACCTCGACGAGCGTGGCGGGCGCCCAGCGCGGCTTGCGATCCTTGTCGACGAGATGCGCGCGCACGCCTTCGCAGAAGTCGCCTTCCTCGATCGCACGGCCAACGATGCCAAGCTCCATGCGGAAGCACTCGGCGAGCGTCATCTGGCGGCCTCGCAACAGCGCTTCGCGCGTGACTTCGAGCATCGTCGGCGAATAGTGCGTGAGCGCTTCGAGTGTGGATTCGAGCCACGCTCGTTCGGCTTGCGCGTGTTCGCGTTCGAGGTCGGCGCGCAGCGATGCGACGATCTGCTCGACACGCAGACGGCGGTCGAAGTGCCGCACGATGAGCGGCGTGAAGGAAGCGAGCGCACCATCGCTAGCCTCGTGACACGGCGCGACGAATACTTCGCGCAACGAAGCATGCACATCGCCCGACCATTGCGCGGCGAGCAGACGCGCCTCGTAGCCATCGAGCCATTCGCCCGGCACACAGGCATCCGCAAGGCCGCAATGCAGCGCGTCCGCGCCGCTGAGCATTGCGCCGGTCAGGCCCACGTAAAGCGCCATGTCCACCGGCATCTTCGCGAGGAAGTGCGTCGCGCCCACATCGGGCAAGAGCCCGATGCGCGTTTCCGGCATCGCGATCTTCGTGCGCGAAGTCGCCACCCGCAGCGCCGCCGCCTGGCCTAGACCCATGCCGCCGCCCATCGTCACGCCGTCGAGCAGCGCGACGAGCGGCTTGGAAAACGCGTGCAACGCGTAGTCGAGGCGATATTCGTCGACGAAGAATCGTTGCCAGCCATTCGCGCCTTCGCGCGCTTTCTCGCGTGCGAGCCGATAGATCGCGCGCACGTCGCCGCCCGCGCAAAAACCTTTCGGGCCCGCACCTTCCAGCACGAGCGCGACGATGCCGTCGTCTGTGCGCACGCGTTCCAGCAGCACAGCCAGCTCGCGCACCATGGCGTGCGAAAGCGCATTGAGCGCAGCGGGCCGGTTGAGCGTGACGATCGCCACGCGATTGACCACGCGAAACAGCACGTCCTGTTCGGCTTCCGTTGCAGCCTTGGCGGAAGCGGGTGTTGCATTCATTGCCTAGTTCTCCGTTTCAATGTGCCAGCGTGGCTTGCGCTTCTCCAGAAACGCGTTGACGCCCTCGCGCTGGTTGGGCGAATCGAACAGATCGACGAAGCGCTCGCGCTCGACGGCGAGCGCGGCGCTGCGCGGCACGCCGTTGCGCGCCTGATGGATCAGCGATTTGCTGAAGGTGACCGCCTGCGGGCTCAAGCCCGCCACGCGCGCGGCCATGGCGAGCGCGGCCTCGCGCGCGCCGCCGGTTGCGACGACTTCTTCCACGAGACCGATGCGCAGGGCCGTTTGCGCGTCCACGCGTTCGCCCGTGAGGATGATGCGCTTGGCCCAGCCTTCGCCCACGAGCCAGGGCAAGGTCTGCGTGCCGCAGCCGGAGGGCAGCAGCCCCACGGCAGGCTCGGGCAGCGCGAGTTGCGCATGCTCTTCGGCAATGCGGATATCGCACGCAAGCGCGCACTCCAGGCCGCCGCCCATGGCATAGCCGTTGATCGCCGCGATGACCACGGGCCGCGCCTTCTGCAGCGCCTCGAATGCCGCGCCGAACGCGCTCGCCGCCGTGCGTGCGACCTCGCGATCGCCACTGGCGAAGGCGTTGAGGTCGGCGCCCGCGCTGAAGAACTTCGGCCCGCTGCCGGTGATGACGACCGCGCGCACCTGCGGCTCGCGGTCGAACGCCTCGATGACCTGCTGCAGCTGACGCAAGCCGTCGACTGTAAAGGCATTCGCGGGCGGCCGCGAAAGCGTGAGCAGGGCCACCGCGCCCTCATGCGCGTACTCGAATTCGATCATTTCGGACTCCGTGTGGATATCAGCGCAGCTCGGGGAAATCTTCTTCCCAATACTCGTCGGGCTGACGCGCCGGTTCGGCGCTGCGCTCCATTTCGCGCCGGCGCAGCTCGACGCGGCGGATCTTGCCCGAGATGGTCTTGGGCAGGTCGCTGAACTGCAGGCGGCGAATGCGCTTGTACGGCGCGAGCTTTTCACGCGAGAAGCGGAACACCTCGCGTGCGAGTTCGGGGCCCGCCTCGAAGCCCTGACGCACGATGACGAAGGCCTTCGGCACGGACAGGCGCAGCTCGTCCGGACTCGGCACGACCGCCGCCTCGGCGATCGCCTCGTGTTCGATCAGCACGCTCTCCAGTTCGAACGGGCTCAGGCGGTAATCGGACGACTTGAACACATCGTCAGCGCGGCCCACGTAGACGTAATAGCCGTCGTCGCGAAGCAAGGCGACATCGGACGTGTGGTAGTAGCCGTTGCGCATGGCGTATTCGCTCGCCTTCGCGTTGTTCGCGTAGCCCGTCATCAGGCCGAGCGGACGCTGCGCCGAATCTCGCCCAATCGGCAGCGCGATTTCGCCCTCGCTTGCGGGCTGATCGTCGGCATCGACGAGTTCCACGCGGTAGCCCGGCAGCGGCCGTCCCATCGAACCCGCCACCACGGGCTGCCCCGGCGAATTGCCGATCTGGCAGGTCGTTTCGGTCTGGCCGTAGCCGTCGCGGATCGTAATGCCCCACGCGTGGCGCACGCGCTCGATGATCTCGGGATTGAGCGGCTCGCCCGCGCCCACGATCTCGCGCAGCTTCACCGCATAGGTTGCGAGCGGCTCCTGCACGAGCATGCGCCACACCGTGGGCGGCGCGCACAGCGTGGTCACACCGCATTGCACGATGGCGGCGAGCGTGTCTTTCGGCACGAAGCGCGCGTAGTTGTAGACGAACACGCAGGCCTGCGCGTTCCACGGTGCGAAGAAGCAACTCCACGCATGCTTGGCCCAGCCCGGCGAACTGATGTTCCAGTGGATGTCGCCGGGCATGAGGCCGATCCAGTACATCGTCGAAAGGTGGCCTACGGGGTAGCTCTCATGCGTGTGTTCGACGAGCTTGGGCTTCGAGGTCGTGCCCGAGGTGAAATAGAGCAGCAGCGGGTCGGCGGCGCGCGTCGGGCCGTCGGGTTCGAACGCGGGGCTCGCTTCGTACGCGCGCGAAAGGTCGATCCAGCCTTCGCACGCACCGGGCGCCGCGCCTACCGCGATGCGCTTCACGCTGGGGTCGAGTGCATCGAATTTGCCGAGTTCGGCGGCGTCCACGACGACGCAGCGCGCGCCGCCCGTTTCCACGCGTTCGCGCACGTCGTCGGGCGAGAGCTGCGTCGTGGCGGGCAGCACGATGGCGCCCAGCTTCATCGCCGCCAGCATCACGTCCCAGAGTTCGACGCGATTGGGCAGCATCAACAGCAAGCGGTCGCCTCGCGCCACACCCTGCTCGCGCAAAAAATTCGCCATGCGCGACGAACGCTCCGACATCTGCGCGAACGAATAACGCGTGCCGCCGTCCGCGAGGTCGTCGACGATCCAGAGCGCCGGGTTGTCGTTGCCGCGTGCCATCACGTCGAAGTAGTCGAGTGCCCAGTTGAACGTGTCGAGCTTCGGCCACGCGAATTCGTCGTACGCGCGTGCGTAGTCGGTGCGGTGACGCAGCAGCAGCTCGCGTGCGTCGATGAAGGCCTGCGCGGAAGGGGTGAACCCGGTCATCGTCGTCTCCTGTCGAGCCGGAGTTGGTGCAAAGCACTTACTCCGGTCCCATGCATAGCTATGGCGCATAAGCGCTCGCTTTTTATTGCTTCGTCTTCCTCACTTCACTTCAAAGCTGCCGTGCAATCACCATTCTCTGCACTTCGCTCGTGCCTTCGTAAATCTGCGTGATGCGTGCATCGCGGTAGTGACGCTCCACCGGATAGTCGTTCAGGAAGCCGTAGCCACCGTGAATCTGAATCGCGTGCGAGCACACTTCCTCGGCCATTTCGGAAGCATAAAGCTTGGCCTGTGATGCCTCGGAAAGACACGGCTTGCCAAGCGTACGCAGCCGCGCTGCATGATGCACGAGATGACGCGCGGCGTTGATGCGCGTATGCATGTCGGCAAGCAGGTTGGCCACGCTCTGATGCTTGATGATGGGCTCGCCGAACTGCACGCGTTCGTGCGCATAGGCACGCGCCGCATCGAAGGCCGCGCGCGCGATCCCCAGCGCCTGCGCCGCAATGCCAATGCGTCCGCCTTCGAGGTTCGCAAGCGCGATCTTCAGCCCTTCGCCGCGCTGGCCAAGCAGGTTCGCTTCGGGAATCGCACAGTCGACGAGCGAGATCGGGCAGGTGTCCGACGCGCGGATGCCCATCTTCTTCTCATGGGGCCCGACGTTGAAGCCCGGCGTTTCGGTCGGCACGATGAACGCGGAAATGCCGCGCTTGCCGGCGTCGGGATCGGTCACGGCGAACACGATGGCAATGTTCGCGCGCGAGCCGTTGGTCACGAACTGCTTGTTGCCGTTGAGCACCCACTTGCCGTCGAGCAGCTCGGCGCGCGTGCGCAGGTTGCTCGCCTCGGAGCCCGCCTGCGGCTCGGTCAGGCAAAACGCGCCGATCAGCTCGCCGCTCGCGAGCTTGCCGAGCCAGCGGTCCTTCTGCGCGTCGGTGCCGAACTGCAGGATCGGCCCGCAGCCCACCGAGTTGTGCACGCTCACGAGCGTCGCGCACGAGGCGCAGCCGGCCGCGATCTCTTCCATGGCGAGCGCGTAGGCCACGTAATCGGTGTACGAGCCGCCCTGCTCCTGCGGCACGATCATGCCGAGAAAGCCCAGTTCACCCAGTTGCTTGACGACCTCGTCGGGCAGCTTGCCGTCGCGATCCCATTGCGCCGCATTCGGCGCCAGTTGCCCGCTCGCAAAGTCGCGCGCGGCGTCGCGAATCATGCGCTGATCGTCGGTATAGAACTCGTCCATGTGTGTCCCCTTCCTGTGTCTCTTGCGCTTGCCTTCCACTTTGGCGCGATGCGGCCCCGGCGGCAAGGCTTACGAAAAGTGTAGGCACGCGAGCGGCCGTATTCGATGCCCGCCACGCTCAAAGTCGCTGATCGGATTTACCATGTCGGCTGCGACCAACCCTTTGGGAGGCGGTTCTATGCAACCGGCGAGAACCCAGACACTGAGCGAAAAAGGCACAATCTCGATGAGCCTCGTGAACGAGACGCTGGCGCTGGCGCGCGCGGGCGGCCTCGAAACCGCGCCACTCACGGATGCCGCCGGCATCGCGCCGGCCGTGCTGCTCGCGCCCGGCGCGCGCGTGAGTGCGGCGCAATACGGCCAGTTGTGGTCGGGCATCGCGCGCGCGCTCGACGACGAATTCTTCGGCCAGGATTCGCACGCGATGAAAAGCGGCAGCTTCATCGCCATGACGCACTCGGCGCTCGGCGCCAGCACGGGCCGCCAGGCGCTGCAGCGCGCCGTGCACTTCATGCGGCTCGTGCTCGACGATCTCTCGGGCGAGATCGACATAGACGCCACGCGCGTGCGCGTCACGCTCTCGCACCGCGCGGGCAAACCCACGCCCACCCTGTTCGCGTACGCGACCTGGTTCATCCTCGTCTACGGGCTCGTGTGCTGGCTCGTGGGGCGCCGCATTCCGCTTCTCGCGGCGCGCTTTCGCTGCCCGCAGCCTGCCGCCGCGCACGAATACCAGCTCATGCTCTGCGACGACATGGCATTCGATCAGCCGGCCACATGGTTCGAATTCGCGCCCGGCTTTCTCGAACTGCCCGTGATCCAGACCGCCAGCTCGGCGCGGGCGTTTCTGCGCAACGCGCCCGGCAACTTCGTCGTGAAGTACCGCAATCCGGGCTCGTTCGCGGCGCGCGTGCGACGCGCGCTGCGCGCCCTGCCCGTCGCCGCGTGGCCCGATGCCGACGCCATCGCGCAGCAGCTGAACGTGGCGCCCGCCACGCTGCGCCGGCGGCTGAGCCAGGAAGGCCACAGCTGCCAGTCGATCAAGGACGAATTGCGCCGCGACCTGGCGATCGCGGCGCTGCAGGAGCCGGGCCGCCCGGTCGCCGATGTCGCCGCCGCTGTGGGGTTCGCGGAGCCGAGCGCGTTCCATCGGGCGTTCCGCAAATGGACCGGACAGCGCCCGACCGACTACCGCACGGCAAGCAACCGCAAAGACGCTTCGAAGCACCGCGGGTAGCCCTCGATCCCCCTTTGAGTTAATGAGATAGCGCCTATACTTTTAGGGTTATCCCTAATACGAAAGGCCTTGCCATGAACTCCCTTCCGCGTGTGACGCTCGGCGTCCTCGCCGCAGCGTGCTGCTTCGCGTCGGCTGCGGCGGTGGCCCAACCGTACGATCCCTCGCAACCGCTGACTCGCGCCCAGGTCCGGGCGGATCTGATCGAATGGCGGCAGGCGGGCTACGATCCGCTCGACTGGATCGACTACCCGGAAAACGCGCAACGCGCGGGCGCGATCGTCGCGCAACGGCGTGCGGCGCGCGGCGGCGCCGGATATGGCGCTCCCGCCGGTCAAATGCAGCAGTAATCGCTTGATTGCAGGACAGGCCGCAGTAACCCGGCACCAGGCGAAGCAACGCCCGGCGCCTGCGAGCGGTCGTGTCCATTTCCTCCCGCCACGGGCGCGATTCGCCGCGCCTTGTCACGCTGGCTACCGCAACGCGCGCTGTTGTACCCGTTCCACGCTCACGACGGCTTTTCTGCGCTCGACGGACAATTGTTTACAATCGCGCCCGTAGCCGCGCGCTGCGGCATGCGCGCGTGTGCATGGGCACGTCAAGGACCTGCCTGCGCCGACTACACGCAAGACACCACACCAACAAGCAGCGAACAACCCGCTCGACTCTCAAGGGCCCGATCTTCATGGACGCCATCAAACGCTATTTCGGTTTCGAAGAAGCAGGCACCAACCTGCGCACCGAAGTGCTCGCCGGTATCACGACTTTCCTCACGATGGCTTACATCATCTTCGTGAATCCGGCCATTCTCGGCGACGCCGGCATGCCGAAGGAAAGCGTATTCGTCGCGACCTGCCTCGTCGCGGCGCTCGCCTCGCTCGTCATGGGCCTCTACGCGAACTACCCGATCGCGCTCGCGCCCGGCATGGGCCTGAACGCGTATTTCGCCTATACGGTCGTGAAGGGCATGGGCTTCACGTGGCAGGCCGCGCTCGGCGCGGTGTTCATCTCCGGGTGCCTGTTCTTCATCGTCACGCTGCTGCGCGTACGCGAGGCCATCGTCAATGGCATTCCACATTCGATCCGCGTGTCGATCACAGCGGGTATCGGTCTGTTCCTCGCGATCATCTCGCTGAAGACCTCGGGCGTGGTGGTCGGCAGCCCGGCCACACTCGTCGAGCTCGGCAACCTGCACGATCCGCACACGATCCTCGCGATCATCGGCTTCTTCGCGATCGTCACGCTCGACGTGCTGAAGGTGCGCGGTGCGATCCTGATCGGCATCGTGGGCGTCACGATTCTCTCGTTCTTCTTCGGCGGCAACCAGTTCCACGGCATCTTCTCGCCGCCGCCGTCGATCATGCCGACTTTCGCGCAGCTCGACATCAAGGCGGCGCTCTCCACGGGCGTGCTCAACGTGGTGCTCGTGTTCTTCCTCGTCGAGCTGTTCGATGCGACCGGCACGCTGATGGGCGTGGCCAACCGCGCTGGCCTGCTCGTGCACGGCAAGATGCACCGCCTGAACCGCGCGCTGCTCGCGGATAGCACCGCGATTCTCGCGGGCTCGGTTCTCGGCACCTCGTCGACCACGGCGTATATCGAAAGCGCCTCGGGCGTGCAGGCGGGTGGCCGCACCGGCATGACCGCACTCACCGTGGCCGTGCTGTTCCTCGCGTGCCTGTTCGTCGCGCCGCTCGCGGGCGTCGTGCCGGGCTACGCCACGGCGCCGGCGCTGCTCTACGTCTCGTGCCTGATGCTGCGCGAACTCGCCGATCTGCCCTGGGACGACGCCACCGAAGTCGTGCCCGCCGCTCTCACGGCGCTTGCCATGCCGTTCACCTACTCGATCGCCAACGGCGTGGCGTTCGGCTTCATCTCGTATGCGGGCCTGAAGCTCCTCACGGGCCGTGTGCGCGACGTGAAACTGATCGTGTGGATCATCGCCGCCGTGTTCCTGTTCCGGTTCTTCTATCTCGGCAACGCGTAAAAGCAAAAGGGTGGCTTTGCGCCACCCTTTTTGTTTTGATACGCCGCTGCCGCCCCCTCAGCATCAAACTTCCCAGCCGCATCACTGCCCCGCACGGCACGTGCTTCTTATCATAGGGAACTATCGTCAGATTCCCTGCACACAGGAGCCGCCACGTGGCAACGTACTCCGCCGCATCCGAACGCTACACGAAACCCGCCATCTTCCAGCGGCAACGCGGCAACCGCGTAAACGAACGCCGCGCCCCAACGGGCGCGGCAAGCAAACTCAGCTGATCGGAAAGCGCCCGCGTCCTGCGGGCGCTTTTTTGTCGACTACGCGTTGGCGTGCGCCTGCACGAAACGCACGTAGCCGCTGCGCAGCACGAGACACTGCGCACGTGTTTCGGAGAGCAAACGGCGCGCGCAGGCCTCGATGCGGTCGCGATGATGGTCGAACGCGCTGAGCATGTCTTCGGCGCGCGGCGAAGCCGCCCCGAAGTGATCTTCCAGCGCCGCCGCCGTGATCAGACACTCCACCCGCTCGCCATCGATCATCGCCGGAAACGCCAAGGTCAGGTCTGGGCCCGAGTACTCGGGCACCTCTTTCGGAAACATGATCTGCATGGGGGTCGCCTTTGGTGGAGGGTGAAAAGGCCGCGTTCAACCGCCTTCGGGCTGCCCCAACCTGGTGCCTGAGAACACCCGATCCGGCTCGCGCGGATCAACACCAACCCTTGCAAACTACACGTTCGCGCAGGTTGATTTGATTCACTTTAGACGACTTCCTGCCGCCCGCAAGGTCGACGTTGTCACATGCCTGAAATAGCCGGCGGCGGCGGCGTCCGAGCCCTGTTTCGCGGGTGCAGCAAGCGCGTGCGCCGTTACGCGCAAAGATACTCTCCTCCCGGCCCTGCGCCAACGCGCTGCGCCGGTTGCCGCATCGCACCATGCGCGCCACCCGGGCGCGTCAGGATTCGCGATGCCGGTGCTGTTCGAGAGATTCGAGGTCTTTCGGGTGCAGGGTGAGCATCACCACGAACGCGACGACCCCAAGAGCCACGGTCACCATTCCGGAGAGCACGACGTTGTCTTCGTCGAAGATCAATCCGTCAATCGCATACCCGAGGCCAAAGAGCGCAACGAACGTGGCGAGCACCGCCACCACGATCCTCAATTCGCCGTGCACCATGACGAACTCCGCTATTCAGCGGGGGCGCGACGCAAATGCGCCCTCACCTTCATCATGGCACTCGCGCCAGTAAACTCAAGACGCAGTTGAGGCGGCGCCCGCGCGGCTGAAACCGCTGCCTTCAACCCGGCTTCAACCCGAATTGGCAGCCGCCGCGTTTCCTGTACCATGAACTGCCCCAGAGGCCCCGCTCGCGCACCCATGTTGCGTCGCAGCGTAGCGCCCAAAACGACTGGAGACACGAGTGACCCGACGCCCCGTCACGCCGCACGACGCGGCCCGCGCGGACGCCATCGCGCAGGCTCACGCGCGCTCGCGCGCACTCGGACTGCGCGCCACTGAAGCGCCCGACTTCGACGCGCTCGCCGCCGCCGACCTGCGCGAACTGATCGACACGAACCGCACGCTCTATCACCAGGCGCGTCCCGTCATGGACGCCTTGCACGCGCAGATCGTCGATACGCAGAGCATGGTGCTGCTTACCGATCGCAACGGCGTGATCCTCCATAGCTGCGCCGACAGCGACTTCGTCGAGAAAGCACAGCGCGTCGCGCTGCGCCCGGGCGTTTCGTGGGCCGAGCAGCATCGCGGCACGAATGCCATCGGCACGGCGCTCGTCGAAGGCCAGCCGACCACGGTGCATGCGGGCGAGCACTTTCTGCGCGCCAATCACATCCTTACCTGCTCGTGTGCGCCGATCGCGGATCCGTATGGGCGCACGCTTGGCGCGCTCGACGTGAGCGGCGAGTCGCGCGGTTTTCACAAGCACACGCTCGCGCTCGTGCGCATGTCGGCGCAGATGATCGAGAACCATCTGTTCAACACCGAATTCGCCGATGCCATCCGGCTCCAGTTTCATGCGCGCGCCGAATTCATTGGTATGCTCTACGAAGGATTGGCCGCATTCTCGGCCGACGGCACGCTGCTCTGCGCGAACCGCAGCGCCCTGTTCCAGTTCGGCGCACCGCTCGCCGAACTGCAGCAGCGCGAGTTCGCGGCGCTCTTCGGTCAGCCGTTCGCGGCGTTCATGCAGCAGATCATGCGCGCGAGCGGCGAGCCGCTCGCGCTCGCACTGCCAAGCGGCGTGCGCGTGATCGCGCGCGCCACGCCCGGCGCGGCCATGTCGGGCGTCCCTACGTTCGCGCGCAGCGCCGTAGCCGACACGTCCCGCTCGCCCTTCACGCCCGCGCCCTCCCAGGCGAAAGCGCCCAACGCCGCCGACACCGCGCCGCAGCCCACGCTCGCCGACCTCGACACCGGCGACGCGCGGCTCGCCGCCGCCCTGCAGCGCGTGGCGCGCGTGCGCGGCCGCGACATTCCGGTGCTCGTGCTCGGCCGCACGGGCACCGGCAAGGAATGGCTCGCGCGGGCGCTGCATCGCGATTCGCCGCGCCGCGACGGGCCGTTCGTCGCGCTCAACTGCGCCGCCCTGCCCGACACGCTGATCGAAGCGGAACTGTTCGGCTACGAGGACGGCGCGTTCACGGGAGCGAAGCGCCGCGGCAGCGCCGGCAAGATCGCGCAGGCGCATGGCGGCACGCTCTTTCTCGACGAGATCGGCGACATGCCGCTCGCGCAACAGGTGCGGCTCATGCGTGTGTTGCAGGAGCGCGCCGTCGTGCCGCTCGGCGGTACGCGCGCGGTGCCGGTGGATTTGCGCATCGTCTGCGCGACGCACCGCGACCTGCGCGCGATGATCGCCGAAGGCACGTTCCGCGAGGATCTCTACTACCGCATCAACGGCCTCGTCGTCACGCTGCCGGCGCTGGCCGAGCGCACCGACCTCGACCCGCTCGTCGCCCGCATGCTCGAGATTGTGCGGCGCGAGGTGCCGGGCGCGCCCGCGCGTCTGACACCGGCCGTTCGGGCGTGCTTCGCGCGCTGCCGCTGGCCGGGCAATCTGCGTCAGCTCGCGAGCGCGCTGCGCACGGCGGCGATCATGGCCGAAGGCGAAGACGCCATCGACATGGAGCATCTGCCCGAAGACCTCATGCACGATTGCGATCCCGCCAGTGACTGCGCGCAGCCGTGCGCCGATGCCTCGACGGAAGACCAGGCGAGCGACACGGAACGCGAGCCCGCGCGCCTCTCCGTCTGGCAGTCGCGGCTCATCGAGGAGACCCTCGCGCGCCACAGCGGCAATGTATCGGCGGCGGCTCGCGAACTCGGGCTCGCGCGCAACACGGTCTACCGGCATCTGCGTCAGCGCCGCTGAGCGTACCGGCCCGACAGGAGCAAGGCGGGCGTCGACGCGCGGCTTCTGGCCGTTGCCGCGCCAGGGTAAGCTTGGCAGATAACTTCCCGCACCGCGCGCCATGGCCTCCGCTCAGGAAATCAACCGCTTCCGGCGCAATCTCGCCGACGAACTCGACAGCGCCGCCGTCTACGACACGCTATCCGCGGTCGAGAAAGACGACGAGCGCCGCCGCATCTTCGCCGATCTCGCGGCCTCCGAGCGCGAGCACGCGAGCGTCTGGCGCGAGAAGCTCGCGGCCAACGGCGTCACGCCCCGGCCGCATCGGCGCAGCGCGAAAACCCGCCTGCTGCAAACGCTCACGCGCACGTTCGGCCCTTCACTCGTGCTGCCCACCGTCGCCGCTGCCGAGTACGCCGACCGCGACCGCTACGCGCACGAGCCCGGCGCCGAGAAGCTTTCGGCCCAGGAGCAGCAGCACGCGGCCATCGTGCAGGCGATTGCCGCGAAGAAGCGCGAGCCCGAACACGGCCACGGCGAAGCGATCGGCGCGGCCGAGTCGTGGCACAAGGGCGCGATGGCGGGCAACGACCTGCGTGCGGCGGTGCTGGGGGCGAACGACGGGCTCGTCTCGAACTTCTGCCTGATCATGGGCGTGGCGGGCGCGGGCAGCGTCAATCGCACGATTTTGCTCACGGGGCTGGCGGGCCTCGTGGCGGGCGCCTGCTCCATGGCGCTCGGCGAATGGCTCTCGGTGACCAACGCGCGCGAGCTTGCGCGCACGCAGCTTGCGAAGGAAGCCGACGAACTCGAACACACGCCGGACGCCGAGCGTCACGAGCTTGCGCTCATCTATCAGGCGAAGGGCGTCGATCCTGAAGAAGCGCGCCGCGTGGCCGCCCAGATCATGCGCAACAAGGACGAGGCGCTCAATACGCTGGCGCGTGAGGAGCTTGGCATCGATCCCAAGGAGTTGGGCGGCAATCCGTGGTCGGCCGCCGCCGTCTCGTTTTGCCTCTTCTCGCTCGGCGCGGCGTTTCCAACTGCCCCTTTCCTGTGGGCGCACGGCGTCACGGCCATCGCGCAGTCGGTGGCGCTGAGCGCGTGCGGGCTCGCCCTCGTCGGCGTGTTCACGTCGCTCTTCAACGGGCGCAGCGCGACGTTTTCGGCGTTCCGGCAGATCGTGATCGGACTCGCCGCGGCGGCGTTCACGGCCGGCGCGGGGCGGCTGCTCGGAGTGTCGCTTTCATGAGCGACGTGAACCGCGAAAGCTTGCAGGAGGGCCCGCCGCACGTGCCCGTGGTCCGCGTGGAGCCGCTCGGGCGCAGCTTCGAAGCGCCGCCCGAGCTGACCTTGCTGGAAGCGGCGGCGTTCGAAGGCATCCGTTTGCCGCGCATGTGCCGCAACGGCACCTGCCGCGCCTGCCTGTGTCGCGTAGCGAGCGGCGACGTGAGCTTCACGATCGAGTGGCCCGGATTGAGCCGCGAGGAAAAAGCCGAGGGCTATGTGCTGACCTGCGTGGCCGTCGCGCGCACGGATCTCGTGCTCGACGTGCCGGAGGCGGAAGCCATGTAGCGGCAACAAAACGCCGCGCCCAAATGCGAAACGGCCCGCGAAGCGAATTCGCGGGCCGTTTTTATCTGCTGACTGCCGAAAGACTTACTGGCCGCCGAAGTAGACCGATTGCGGACCGGTGCGAGCCGCTTCCGACACATAGCGAGCGCCGGCAACCGACGTCGAGTTGCTCACGCCGCCGAACGAGCCGTCGGTCTGGGCGACCGGCGCGGCCGCCTGCGGGGCGACTGCCGCCTGATTGCGGCTCGTTTGCTGGAATTCGACGAGTTGCTGGCGCACCTGCTCGCGGGTCAGACCTTGATCGGCCTGGGCAAAAGCGGCCAGCGGAGCAGCCATGGCAACGGTAAGGGCAACAGCCTTGAGAAGCGACTTCATGATGACAACCTCCGGAATTATTTAGCATCGATGCGCAACGACGGTGCATACCCTGTCGTGCTCGGCCGGCTCGCTGCGATTCGCCGCATCGGCTGGCTGTGAGTGGATTCTAGGCAAGCGCCACAGCCGGATACAGACCGTTTCGGGCGAATTGGAATTACGGATTTCGCAATAATCCGGCGAGATTTCAGGGCCGGATAATCCGCGGCCGTCCGGCCTTATTGCAAGCACGTCGCGCAACCCTTCAGGAGATTCCGAACCCGATTGTTGCCGCCAGAAGAACACTGAATTCGCTTTCCAGGTATTTACCCTGACCCTCCGACCACATACATTGACCAAATGGGCCCCGCCGATGCGATGGCTCCCCACAAAAACATCGGAGGTTAGTCATGAATTCGTTTCTGAAGGCAGCTGTGCTTGCCGCCATCGTCGCCGTGCCCGCCGCTGCGTTCGCGCAGGCACAACCCCAGCAACAACCCGTGACCCGCGCCGAAGTTCGCGCCGATCTCGCGCAACTGCGCGCCGCCGGCTACGATCCGAGCGACTGGATGCACTATCCGGAAAACATTCAGGCTGCCGAAGCCAAGGTCGCAGCGCAGCGCGCGACGGCTTATGGCCCGTCGACGAACGGAACGTCGCAGTCGAGCCAGTAAGTTTCGCGACAACCCCGGCTGTGACGCCGGGTTCTCGTGCAAAGCATCAGGCCCGCCCTCGTGAGAGTGGCGGGCCTGATTCGTTTTGAAGCGATTTTCCGACTCGGCGTGGATCAACGGCCGCCCGGTCCGCCGCCACCGTGACCGCCACCGCCGTGGCCTCCGCCACCATGACCGCCGCCGGGGCCGCCTCCATGACTACCGCCCGGCGGCCCCCAAGGTCCGCCGTGACCGCCACCGTGACCAACCGGGCCGCCCCCGTGCCAACCACTGCCGCCGCCGTGCCAGTCGCCGCCGTGATAATCGCGACCGCCGCCACCGTCCCAGACGCCGATATTCACGCTGCCATATGTGGGCGCATAGCCCGGCGCGTAGCCGCTGTAATAGCCGGTGGAGTACGGCTGGCCATAGCCGCCGTAACCATAGTCGTAGCCCGGGGCCACCGCACACCCGGCAAGGAGCGCGATGGCGCCCACCGTGAGAACGAACTTGAACATAGCTGACTCTCCTTTCTATTTGTAAGAAAGAAAAATCAGCGTTAAGTTCTTATTGAATTGTGAGCAGGCGTTAGCGTTGTAACGCGCAACGCGCCTCCGAACGGCGCGTAGACGCCCGCTCAGGGATTTAACCGCGGCGGCCGAGCGCGTCCTCTATTTTCCGGTCGGTCTTGAACTGGCTGAGTGAATACACGGCCCAGATCGCGGCCGGAATCCAGCCGATCAGCGTGACCTGCAGGATCAGGCAGACGATGCCCGCAATCGGACGCCCAATGGTGAAGAACAGGAGCCAGGGCAGAATCAGCGCAATCAGTAAACGCATTCGGCGAAACCCTCTAAAGCGTGGAAGAGACGAGTGTGAAAAGAATTAGTTGACGGGCGCGAAGCGCGGCACGAGTCCGCCTTCATACTCGACGAGTTCGAAGAACACGGTGGAGGGTCGCGTCCAGATCGTACCGTTCGCCGCGCGATACACGATCATCGTGACGGAAGGATCCGATTCGAGCGTCGCCTCGCAAACCAGTTCGTAAATGCCACCCTTGTAGTGCCTGTAGCGCACCATCGTGTTCCCCTCTTCGAGTGCGCAAGCCGTCCCTGCGCGACTGCGCCAGTGTAGCAAGGGAAAGCGGCGTGCGGACCCGTCTGGAGGGCGCCGGCAGCAACGTTCAGCGTGACATCACTTCGCGCGGCGCCGCGCCGCACGCGCATCGGCCGCCGTCGGCGCTTCGCCGCAGATCAGCGCGACGCCCGCCACCGCCATGGCGCGCAGCGAGGCCCGCGAATCGCCGGCCCGCGCGCGCAGCGCCATGCTATGCAAGAACGCCGAGGCGAGGCGCGCGAGCATCGGCGCGCTGGCGTCGGGCGGCAGTTCGCCTTGCGCGAGCGCCCCCCGCAGGCGCCGCTCGAAGGCCTTGTCGAATGTGCGCAATCCAGCGGCAAGACGCTCGCGCACCGCCTCGTCGTTGACGGCTTCCACCGCCGCCGTGCCGATCAGCAGGCAGCCGCGCGCCGCGTCGTGCGCAGGCAAATACCAGCCGAGCGCGCCGTCGAATACGCGCATCAGCGCCTCGCGCAGCGGCACTGCGCTGTCAAGCGCGGACTCCATCGCCGTGCGCCCCGCTTCCACGTAACGCTCCATAGTCTGCAGATAGAGCGCGTGCTTGTCGCCGAATGCGCCATAGAGGCTCGGCCGGTTCATGCCGGTCGCCTCGCTCAGGTCGTCGAGCGAAGTGCCTGCGTAGCCGTTGCGCCAGAACGTATCGCGCGCGCGGGCGAGCGCCTCGTGCGGATCGTAGGCGCGCGGCCGCCCGCGCGGGCGGCTATCCTTTTTTGTACTGGATTGCATAGAAATATTGGATCGGCGATTTTTGTTCACTATAGTACAAAAATTCAAAAAAGCCCGAAGCCCGCAAAGGAGGAAGACGATGGAACTGTATTTCGCCCCGCTGGCGTGCTCGCTCGCCACGCGCATCGCGCTCTACGAGGCAGGCGCGCAGGCCCGCTACATCCAGGTCGATACGCTCACGAAGCAGCTCGCCGAAGGCGGTGACTTCTTCGCCGTCAACGCACTCGGTCAGGTGCCGGTGCTGCGCGAGGACGACGGCTGGACGCTCACCGAAAACTCGGCGGTGCTGCCGTGGGTGGCCGACCGTTTTCCCGAAGCGCGGCTCGCACCGCCAGCGGGCACACGCGAGCGCGCGCGCCTGCAACAATGGCTAGGCTTCATCGGCACCGAACTGCACAAGGGCGTGTTCGTGCCGCTGCTCGGCAAGGACCTGGACGAGGCCGTCAAGGCATATGCGCGCGGCAAGATCCCGCGCCGTTTCGGCTTGCTCGCGCATCATCTCGACTCGCGCACCTTCCTGCTCGACGAATTCAGCGTGGCGGACGCCTATCTCGTGACCGTGCTGAACTGGGCGCCGTACGTGGGCATCGATGTATCGCAATGGGAGGCCGTCGCGACCTACGCGCAGCGCGTGCGCGAGCGGCCCGCCGTTGCGAGAGCCTTCGCCGAAGAGTACGAGATATTCAAGCGCACGCGGCACTGAGGCGCGCTTTGCCGGGCATTTTTTCTCGCCTGGCAAGCGTTTTTTTGTCGTGCGATAACGTTGCGGTCGCCACATTCGCCGGAGCCGCACCATGGCCACGCTCGAAGCCTTGCGCATCGTCCTCGACGACCCGCATACGCCCGAAATCATCCGCAACCACGTTATCGACTCGTTGCAGTACGCGCTGCGCAATCATGGCCAGGTATTCGCCGCGAAAGAGATTGAATGGCTCGCCACGTGGGACGATGCGCGCATTCCGCTCGCGGCTTCGAAGGAGTTGCGCCGACGCGTAGACCAGGGCTGACGTTTGCCCCTTGCTTTCAGCCGTTCGTGAGATCCGCGAACACCGTCTTGAGATCGCGTCCGGCGCGCGCACGTGCCTGCTGCACCACCCGCTCCTCCAACTCGCCCAGATGCGCACGCATCGTGGCGAGCGCGGCCGCGAGGTCCCCCGCCTCGAGCGCCTCGATGATCTGCGCGTGCTCGTCGGGTGCGCACATCGACGCCTTCGACGGATCGAACAAGGCCTTGTAAAGCTCCGTCTTCGCGACCAGTTGCGCCAGTGCCTCCACGAGCGCGGTGCCGCCCGCCTGCTCGGACAGCAGCAGATGGAACTGCCCCGCAAGGCGTACCGCTTCGTCCACGCGCGCCTCGCGCAACGCCTTCTTCTCGCTGCGCACGTGAGCCGCGAGCTTGCGCCGCATCGCGGCGTCGAGCGTGCCGCACAGACTCACCATCACGCCCGCTTCGGCCACCTGGCGCGCGCGGTACACCGCGCGGATGTCGTCCTCCGAGGGCGACGGCACGAACGCGCCGCGATTGGGTTCGAGCACGAGCTTGCCGTCGTAGCCGAGGCGCGCCAGCACTTTGCGCAACGCGCCGCGCGTGCAGCCGAACGCCGCCGCGAGTTCGCGCTCCACCAGTTGCTGGCCCGGCGCGAGCTTGCCTTCGAGCAACGCGGAAGAAATCGACGCATAGACACGCGCTTCGACATCGGACGGTTCGTCGGTATCGCGGGGCGGAACGTGGCGGGAGGATTGAGCCATGGGCAGGCGCGCTAGCTGGGTCGGGTCGATGGGTCAGGTCGCATTGTAGCGAGCGGCATGGCGAGGCGATATAGACCCGCGCCCATACTCGATCGCCCATGCCGGGCATAGCGGGTCGAGCCAGATTGTTGACAATTATTGCGTATAATGGTCAACCGTTAAGCTGCAAAAAGGTTGACCGCATTGAACCCTCAAACCCGCTCCAATGATTTCCGGATGCCGTCCGGCGAATCGGCCAGCGTGCTTGCGTGGTATGCCGCGATCGTCGCGATCGGCCTGAATCTGCGGCCGCTGCTCACCTCGATCAGCCCGCTCATGACGACCATTCGCAACGACACCGGCCTGAGCTTCTACGGCGCTTCGCTGCTCACGAGCCTGCCTGTCGTCGCGATGGGCCTCGGCGCGTTCGGCGCCGGCCTGCTCGCGCGCCGCCTCGGCGAGACGCGCGACGTCGCGCTCGGGCTCGTGGCGATTGCGGCGGCATGCGCGGCCCGCGCGTTCGCCGCCAGCGGCGGCGCGCTCATGCTCACGGCGGCCGCGGCCGGCGCGGGCGTCGCGGCCATCCAGGCGCTGCTGGCCGCCGTCATGAAGCAACGCTTCGCCGCGCGGGTGCCGCTCGCAATGGGACTGTTCTCGGCGTCGATCATGGGCGGCGGCGGGCTGGGCGCGAGCCTGAGCCCGCTCGTCGCACGCCTCAGCGGTTCGTGGCATGTGGGACTTGCCGTCTGGGCATTGCCGGCGCTGGCCGCGCTCGCGATCTGGGGCGTGTTGAACGGCGGGTTTGGAGCAGGCCGGCACGTGCAGCACGCCGCTACCGCACCCTCGCAGGCGCATGCCGACACGGCAACGGCGCCAGTCTGGCGCAAGCGCCGGGCGTGGACGCTCGGGCTTCATTTCGGGCTCGTCAACGGGGGTTATACGAGTCTCGTCGCGTGGCTGCCCGCCTACTATCAGCAGCACGGCGCGAGCGTCGAAGCGAGCGGCTCGCTGCTCGCGGCGATGACGGTGTTCCAGGCCGCCAGCGCGCTGCTCCTGCCGCTCGCCGCGGCGGCGTTCACGGACAGGCGTCCGTGGCTCGTTCTGGGCCTGTGCGGCCAGCTCGTCGGTGTGATCGGCCTCGCCGCGTGGCCCGAGGCCGCGCCGCTGCTGTGGGTCGCGGCGGCGGGCGCGGGGCTCGGCGGCACGTTCTCGGTCACGCTCGTCACGGCGCTCGACCATTGCGCGGATCACCGCCTTGCCGCGCGCCTCGTCGCCTTCGTCCAGGGTCTGGGCTTCGTGATCGCCGCGCTCGCCCCCATCGTGGCCGGCCGCGTGCGCGACCTCACGGGCGGCTTTACGGGCGCGTGGATCATGCTCGCCGTATCGATCAGCGCGATGATCGTGCTCACGCTCGCGTTCTCGCCGCGCAGCTATGGGCGCTGGCTCGGCGCCCACGGCCTGGCCGCGGACGGAGCGATCGCACAAAACCGGGCGGCGCTCGACGCCTGAACCGCCCGCAAACGCCAGACTGAGCGCCGGCGCAAGCCCCGTAAGGCCGCGGCGCGCCCATGCAACACATCGCCCGCAGCACGTCGTGAAACGTTTGCATAAGCGCCTGTATGAATGTACAGTGCGTGGCAGCCGGCCGTTCGTGCCGCCCGGTCGCCGTACCGGGTTACGCCGCCCCATCGCGCCCCGGCGCATGGCGCGGCCCCGGCCTGTACATCGAAACGGAGAACACGACGTGCGATTCTTCATCACGGGGACCTTGCTGGGCGTCCTCGCGTCCACCGCGATCGCCGGGGAACACTACATCGAGATCTGGAATCCGCCGGAAGCGCGCACGCCCTCGGCGCATGCGAGCAATGCCGGCAAGAAGGCGCATCACGGCACGAAGCACAAGCTGGCCTCCACCGACAAACTCACCACTCGCAAGGTCGCCGAACCGGCCGTGCGCGCTCCCGCGCCCACGCTGCCGGCCACGCCGGGCACCCCCGCGCGCACCGCGCCGGGCAACGGGACCCTGCCGGAAATTCCGCCGCAAATCGGCCCCGACGGCAACGTCCTCACGGTTTGAGCTAGCGCGCAGCCGCAGTCAGCGGCGCAAAACACGACCTACAGTGCGGCACGCAGCTGCCGCGATCGTGGCCTCGAAGACCTCGAAGCGCCGCCCGTTCCCGTCTCCAGAAAAAAAACAGCCCCGTCACCGGAGAAGTGCGGGGCCGAATCCCATGTCAAGGAGATGTCATGGAGGAGACGGCTTCATCTTAGCCATGGCCCGCTGCGCGTCCAACCAATGGTTTCGCATATGCATTTCGGGCGCATGGCGCCGCGCAACGTAGCGCCGCCGGCATATGGATAGAACAAAAAGTCGTTTCGCGCCGCTCGGCGCGATCTCTAAGATGACCGTTTCCAGGCCTGCAGGCTTCGTGGCGGCGTCACCCGACCACCCACGAGCCAGGTCTCATCGCATTTCAGGGAGCCCCCCTTGAGCATTTCCGATTCGCAACGCCGCCCGCTCGTGGTGGGCATCGGCGGCACGACGCGCGCCGCCTCGTCGACCGAGCGCGCGCTCGCTTTCGCGCTGCGCGGCGCCGAAGACGCCGGCGCGCGCACGCAGTTGTTCGGCGGCACGTTCCTGCACACGCTGCCGCACTACGCACCCGAAGACCCCGTGCGAACCGACGCCCAGCTCGAGCTGATCGAAGCCGTGCGCGCCGCCGACGCCGTCATCATCGCGACGCCCGGCTATCACGGCGGCGTATCGGGGCTCGTGAAGAACGCGCTCGACACGCTCGAAGAACTGCGTGCCGACAACCGCCCATACCTGGACGGCCGCGCAGTGGGCTGCATCGTCACGGCCTATGGCTGGCAGGCCGCGGGCTCGGTGCTGACCTCGCTGCGCTCGATCGTGCACGCGCTGCGCGGCTGGCCGACACCCTTCGGCGCGGGCATCAACACGCTGGAGACACGCTTCGAGAGCGCGCTGCAGTGCTCCGACGCCAAGGTCGCCGAACAGCTCGCAACGGTCGGCCGCCAGGCGGCGCAGTTCGCGCTCGCGTTCGGCGGCCAGGAACATCGCGCGGCGCCGCCGGCGAGCGCGTTGAACAGCGTCGGCGGCGCGCAGGCCGCCAACGCGCCGCGCACCGAAAAACGTCTGAGCCTCGCGGTCTGACACGCTGCCCGACCTCTGCCGCCTGGCCGCCCGCCCGCGCGTCGAACGTGCGGGGCGGGAAACGTTCCCTAACCCACATTGCCGGCGTCGCGCGGCGCAGATCACGTGCGCCATCCCACAGACGCTGCATTTCGTCCGGTCCACATTGAAGCCGGATTCACCCCTCGCCTCATCCGGATCATCCTGCTGACCGCTCCAGGCCACACGTGATTTGCTTGCGACGAATGATTGGTTCCATCGACATACGGCGGCTCATACGCTGGTCCGTGTCGGTACCGTGAGTGGACAGCAAAACACCCGCGCCACTGAAAACGAGAACCCGAGCAAATCAGCAGAAGATCAGCAGGAAGCGCGGCCATGAACACTTCATTACGCTACAAAGGCTACGTCGTCGCCCCCAGCGCGCGGCAGCTCCCGAACGGCCTTTTCGCCGCCAATCTCACCATTGGCACGCAGCCGGGCGCGCAGCATTCGTTCGACGAACTCGATTACTTCTTCGACGAAAGGCACGCGCTCGCCTACGCCTGCCGCTGGGCGCGCATGTGGATCGAGCAGCAGCGCCGCTGCGCGTGAGGGCGCATGCTTCCTTACGGTTGTGACAGAATAGGAGTCATACCCCCTTCCCGTTAGATGCTCATGTCCGAAACCCTGACGCATCCGGACGAAGGCGCAGCCTTCATCTCCGAGCAGGACGCCGCGCTGCGGCGCTGGACTCACGGCACGCCAGGGCCCATCAAGATCGGATCGGACGAACATCGCAAGATGTTCTGCCGGATGCTGCTCGACACCCACGATCCCTACCGCCCCGCCGTGCTCGACTGGCCGAAGCTCGAGCCCGATGCGCTCGGCCGCCTCACATCGCTGCCGATCTGGGACATGGCGGTGCAGACCGAAGGCCGCGCCTCGATCCGCGTGCTGACTTACGCGCAAACCCTCAGCGACCCGCTGCTGCGCGAAGCAATCGAAATGGACGCGGCCGAGGAAGCGCGCCACAAGGTCGTACTCTCGAATCTCGTGCAGGCCTACGGCATCGAACTTGCGCCTGAACCCGAATACCTGCCGCCCAAAAAGGCGGAATGGGCGTGGATGTTCACCGGCTATAGCGAGTGCATCGACAGCTTCTTCGCGTTCGGCCTGTTTCGCTCGGCGCAGCGCTCGGGCTTTTTCCCGCCAGACCTCGTCGAAACCTTCGAACCGGTGATCCAGGAAGAGGCGCGCCACATCCTCTTCTTCGTCAACTGGGTGGCGTGGTATCGCAGGACCATGCCCTCGTGGCGCAGGCCGTGGCACACCGTGCGCGTCGCCGCCATCTGGTTCATGCTGGTATGGGAGCGGCTCGCGATCGCACGAGGCATCGACGCCAGCGGCAATACGCGCGACTCGAATTTTCTGCCCGCGAACCGCGAGGTACTGGGCGACGCGCTGGAACCGCGCGAGATGATCGAACTCTGCCTCGAAGAAAACGACGCGCGCATGAGCGGCTACGACGCGCGCCTCTTGCGGCCGACGCTCGTGCCCACGCTCGCACGCTTCGCGCTGCGCCTCTTGAAGAAGTCGCGCCGCAACGTAAAACGCACGCGTTGTTAGCATGGCTGTATAGCCGCACGAGGAGAACGCTGCATGACCTGGACTGTCGACCAGCAACTGGAACTGAGCGCAACGCAAGCCGTCGAGGCCATCCAGGCCGGACAACTGAAGGCCGCCGACTACGTCGCCACGCTGCTGGCGCGCGCGCAGGCGCTCTCCAACCTCAACGCCCTCACCGTGCTCGATGTGGAAGGCGCGCTCGCCACCGCGCAGCGCATCGACTCGCTCGGCGCCAGCGAGCGCGCGCGTCTGCCGCTCGCCGGGCTGCCCGTAGTCGTCAAGGACAACATCAATACGCGCGGCCTGCAGACCTCGGCGGGCACGCCCGCGCTCGAAGGCTTCGTGCCCGCGCGTCACGCGCCTTCGGTGCAGCGCCTCGTCGATGCCGGCGCGATCCTGCTCGGCAAGGCCAACATGCACGAGCTGGCGTTCGGCATCACCAGCACGAATCTCGCGCCGCATGCGGGGCCCGTGCGCAACCCCTGGGACCCCGAACGAATTCCCGGCGGCTCCTCCGGCGGCACGGCGGCCGCCATTGCGGCACGCATCGTTCCCGCCGGACTCGGCACCGACACCGGCGGCTCCACGCGCATACCGGCCGCGCTATGCGGCATTGTCGGCCTGCGCCCGAGCGTGGGCGACGGCGGCACGCAACGCCGCTATCACGACCCGCAGGCCGTCGTGCCGATCAGCCATACGCGCGATACGGTCGGGCCGATGGGGCGCACGGTTGCCGATGTCGCGCTGCTCGACGCCGTGATTACCGGGCACGGGCCGCTCTCGCCGGCCGCCGTGACGAATCTGCGCATTGGCCTGCCCGCGCCGCTGTGGGAAGGCCTCGAAGCCGCGCTCGAAGACGTGGCGCGCGCCGCGCTCGCGAAGCTCGAAGCCGCAGGCGTCACGTTCGTACCGGTCGAAATGAGCGAGCTGCTCGCGCTGAACGACCGCGTGAGCTATGCGATCGCGCTGCACGAGCCCATCGACGATCTCACAGCATGGCTCGTTGCGAACCACGCACCGGCACAAACCGTGGCCGAAGTCGCCGTGCGCATTGCGAGTCCCGATGTGCGCGCGGCCTACGACGCCGTGCTCGCCGACGCGCGCGGCGGCGACTATCACAGCGCAATGACGGTGTGGCGGCCGCGTCTGCAGCAGCTCTATGCGCAGACTTTCGCGGCCAGCGGACTCGACGCGCTGCTCTTTCCTACGACGCGGCTCGCCGCCGTGCCGATCGACGAGCTGAACGGATCGTCTCGCGTGTCGATCGACGGCGCGGCGCCGATCGACGAGATGGAGGCGTATCTGCGCAACACCGATCCCGCGAGCAATGCCGGCATTCCAGGTCTCGCGCTGCCCGCGGGTCTTGTCGACGCGCGCTTGCCCGTCGGGCTCGAACTCGACGGACCGGTCGGCGGCGACCGCAGGCTGCTCGCGATCGGTCTCGCATTTGAAGCGATTCTCGGGACGCTGCCTGCGCCGGAAATTTGAGCGCACACGGCACCGCTACCCCGCCTCGGCCGCGGGTTCCCCGCCCGCATCGACGGAGCCGAGGCGCATTTAGCGCCACAATGCCGGCGCTGCGCTACAATGAGAACGGTTCTCATTCGTTATAAGCAAGCCCCCCCAACTATGCGTCTGACCGACCTGTCCAAAGGAGCGACCGCCCTCGTGGAGCGTGTCGAGGATATCCGTGCCCCCGACCCGATCGCGAAGCGTCTGCGCGACCTCGGCTTTGTTCCCGGCGAGCCCGTGCGCGTGGTTGCGCGCGCACCCTGGGGCGCGGACCCGCTGCTCGTGCAGATCGGCTCGACCCGCTTTGCATTGCGCCGCGCGGAAGCGCAGCGCGTGAGCGTGACGACGGACGGGGAGGCCGCGAAATGAGCCTGGCTCTTGTTACGCCGCTGCGCGTGGCGCTCGTCGGCAATCCCAACTGCGGCAAGACCGCGCTCTTCAATCTGCTGACCGGCGCGCGCCAGAAGGTCGCCAATTACGCGGGCGTGACGGTCGAGCGCAAGGAAGGGCGCTTCGCCACGCCCTCGGGCCGCAAGGTGCAACTGCTCGATCTGCCGGGCGCTTACAGCCTCGACTCGACAAGCCCCGACGAGCGCGTGACGCACGACGTGCTGCTCGGCCGCTACTCGGGCGAGGCCGCGCCGGATCTCATCGTCTGCGTGGCCGATGCGACGAATCTGCGCCTGCATCTGCGCTTCGTGCTTGAAGTACAGCGCATGGGGCGCCCGATGGTGCTCGCGCTGAACATGATGGACGCCGCAAAGCGCCGCGGCGTCGAGGTAAATGTGGGCGAGCTTGCGCGCCAGCTCGGCATGCCCGTGGTCGAAACCGTGGCCGTGCGGCGCGGCGGCGCGCAAGCGCTCATCGAGCTGATCGACCACACGACGCCTGAAAAACCGCAGGCGCAAGCAGCAGCAGCGGCCGACGACCTGCACGGCACGATGCGCGCCATCCTCGCGAGCGCCGTGACGATGCCGCGCGCCACCGACGCGCGCGACGACGCCATCGACCGCTTCGCACTGCACCCCGTGCTCGGCCCGCTGATCCTCGCGTTCGTGATGTTCCTCGTGTTCCAGGCCGTGTATTCGCTCGGCAAGCCGCTCACCGATGCCATCGGCGACGGCTTCACCTGGCTCGGCGCGGCCGCCGGTACGGCACTGCCCGACGGCCCGCTGCGCAGCCTCGTGACGGACGCGCTGTTCGGCGGCGTCGGCACCGTGCTCGGCTTTTTACCCGAGATTCTGGTGCTGTTCTTCTTCATCCTCGTACTGGAGGAGTCGGGCTATCTGCCGCGCGCGGCCTTCCTGCTCGATCGCATGATGGTAGCGGTGGGGCTCACCGGGCGCTCGTTCATTCCGCTACTGTCGAGCTTCGCGTGCGCGATTCCCGGCGTGATGGGCACGCGCAGCATCTCCGACCCGCGCGACCGGCTCGCCACGATCCTCGTCGCGCCGCTCATGACGTGCTCGGCGCGCTTGCCAGTGTATGCGCTGCTGATCGGCGCCTTCATTCCGCACCGCATGATCTTCGGCGTATTCAACATGCAGGGCCTGGTGCTCTTCGCGCTTTACGCCGCCGGCATTGCCGGCGCGATGGCGGTGGGCTGGGTCATGAAGAAACTCCGCCGCGACCACCGTGAACACGCGCTGCTGATGGAGTTGCCCTCGTACCGGCTGCCGCGCCCACGCGACGTCGCCATCGGCCTGTGGGAGCGCGGCGCGATCTTCCTCAAGCGCCTGACGGGCATCATCCTCGCGCTCACGGTGCTGATGTGGTTCATCTCCACGTTCCCCTCGCCGCCCGCCGGCGCAACACTGCCCGCCATCGATTACTCCATCGCCGGCTATCTTGGCCGCGCGCTGCAATGGCCGTTCGCGCCGCTCGGCTTCAACTGGCAAATGAGCCTTTCGCTGATCCCCGCGTTTGCCGCGCGCGAAACGGCGGTGGCCGCGCTCGCCACCGTGTACTCCGTGGCGGGCGGCGACGCGGACACCGCCGCGCTCGGCCACACGCTCGCGCAGAACTTCTCGCTCGCCAGCGCCCTCTCGCTGATGGTGTGGTTCGCATTCGCGCCGCAATGCATGTCCACGCTCGCCGTGATTCGCCGCGAAACGCGCTCGTGGCGCGCCGTCGTGGTTTCGTTCGGCTACATGTTCGTCGTGGCCTATGCGGCCTCGTTCGTCACGTATCAGGTCGCGAGGCACTTCGTATGAGCGCCGGACTCGTCGCGCAATATGCGGTGATCGCGCTGCTCGTGACCGCGAGCTTCGTCTATACGCTGCGCAAGCTTGCACCGAAAACGGCCACGCGCGTGCAGGCCGCGGTGACCGCAAAACTGTTGCGCCCGCAACGTAATGCATTCGCGCAGCGCCTCGGGCGTTTCGTGCAGCCCAAAGGCGCAACCGGCGATTGCGGCGACGGCTGCGGCACCTGCGGCACGTGCGGCACGTGCGGACCGACGCCTGCGGCAACGGACGCCTCGAACGCGCAACCGGTCACGTTTCATCCGCGCCGCAAATAAGCCTCGACAACCGAGCACAAGCGACTGTCACTGGCATTGCGCTACACTGCGCGCAGCGTTGCGCCGCAACGCGTGCAGACTTCGCAGCGCGGCGCGTTTGATCGACTCAACCCAGACACTTCGTGCCGATGCGATCCCTGCGCCTTGCCCCTTTCATGCGGATGTCCCGGTTTGCCGTCGCCACGGCGGCGGTCGTGGCGCTCGCCGCCACCGGCGCGTGCGTGCGCCTCTCCGCGGTCGACTCCAACGGTCTCTGGCAAGTCGTCGGCGGCCAGTGCGTGCCGAATATGCGCGACAAGGGCAAGCCCGGCCCCTGCACCACCGTCGACTTCCAGAAGCGCTATGCCGTGCTCAAGGACATCGCAGGGCGTGCGCAGTATCTCGTGATTCCCACCGACCGCGTGGCCGGCATCGAGAGCCCCGAAATTCTCTACGGCGGCGCGCCTGAGTACTGGGTCGGCGCATGGGGCGCGGGACGTTTCGTGGAAGCGAAGCTCGGCATGCCGCTCGCCGGCAACCAGCTCGGCCTCGAGATCAACTCCTCGGAGCGCCGCACGCAGAATCAACTGCATATCCACGTCGATTGCATGCGCCCCGACATCACCAAAGCGCTCGCGCCGTATGCCGACATCGCGCCGGGCACGTGGCGCTGGACCACGCTCGACGGATCGCGCTACCGCGTCACGCGTGTGACGAGCCTCTCGGACAACAACAATCCTTTTCGCGTGGTCGAGCGCGATCTCGGCCCGCAACAGACCATGGCCGTGCAGACGATACTCGTGACGGGCGCCGGCCCCGATGCAAAGCACGACGGCTGGCTCGTCGTGAACAGCGGGCTCGATGTCGATGGCGGGACCGGCACGGCGGAAGGCCTGCTCGACCATTCGTGCAGCCTCGCGCAAGCGAAGAGTGCTTCGCAGTAACGCGCGGTCGAGCGCGGCTGCATTCAGCCCACGTCATCCTCGCGCGCGACGCTCACCAGCCAGCGGCGTATCACCTGTTCTTCTTCGGCCGTGAAGCCCGCGGCCATGCGCGCCTCCAGCTTCTTCACGCGCGTGCGGCACTGCCTGAGCAGCGCTTCGCCCTCATCGGTCACGTCGATCTGCTGAATGCGCCCATGCATTGCGTGCGGGCGACGCACGATCGCGCCACCGCGCTCCAGATTCGCGACGATCACGCTCACCGTTTGCGGCGTGAGCGCCGCGAGCCTCGCGAGATCGGCGCCCGAAATGCCGGGGTAGGCGGCCAGCATGGTCAGCACGACGAATTGCGGCGGCGTAATGCCGAGATCGTCGAGTGCGCGTTCCATGCGCAAACGGTGCGCCGCGCCCGCCTGGCGCAGCAGGTAGCCGAAATAGCCCGCCTCGCCGCGCTTGCCCTCGCCGACCGCCGGAATAGCGCTCGTGGGTTCGCCCCTTTCCGAAACCGGGTCTTTCTTCACTGTCTTGCGCATGATGTCAGAGTTCGAATATGATGTTCGTGCTCTGATATTAACGCCCAGACTTCGCGAGGTCCAGTCATGTCCAGCACGTCTACCCGCATTGCTTACGATACCTTCGCGCGCGACGCCGCCCCGGTGGCCGCTGCGCTCTCCGCCATGAGCAAGGCGGTCGATGCCTCGGGGCTCGAAAAGCCGCTCACCGAGCTGCTGAAAATCCGCGCCTCGCAAATCAACGGCTGTGCGTTCTGCATTCAGTACCACCTCAACATTGCGCGCGAGAAAGCCGTGCCGCGCGTCAAGCTCGATCTCGTGGCCGCATGGCACGAGGCGCCGGAATACTTCAGTGAACGTGAACGCGCCGCGCTGGCTTACACGGAAGCGCTGACCGCGAAGCTCCATGACGGTGTGAGCGACGTGCTCTACGAGGACGTGGCGCGCCAGTTTCCCGGCGAGCAGATGGCATTCTTGACCGCCGCCGTGGCGAATATCAATGCGTGGAACCGCATTGCGGTAGCGCTGCGCTTCGCGCCGCCGGTGCGCGACGCAGCAGCCTGAGGAAAGGAAAAGTAAGGATGGCACTAATTCCTTACCTGAACTCTTTCCTCGAATTACAAAGCCGCCCCCCGCGGCGAAAGACGACATACGATTGCGCCGACTGAGTGGCCTGACCAGCCGTCTCGGTCGGGCATCGACCATATCGCACATTCACCGGGGGGTTAAACATGTCGATAAGCGCGTTATCCAGCTCAAACTCACTGTATTCGACCTGGGCTGCTTACCAGGCAGAAGGGCAATCCACGAGCACCAGCCAGATGTCGGGCATGCCCATGGCTTCGGACGCCTCGTCGGACTCGAACAACGTCAATCCGCTTGCCGCCGCCATCGCCTCGGCGCTCTCGTCGCTCGGCTTCACCACGGACAGCACGGCCAGCGCGTCCGCGAGCACCACCGGTTCTGATTCTTCGTCGAACTCCACCGGTTCGACGTCGAGCACGTCGTCCACGTCGCCCGATGCGCTTGCCGCCGCGCTCCAGCAATTCCTCGGCGCGCTGTTTCAGGTCGCCGCGCAACAGAGCGGCGTCACCACGACGGCCACGGGCGATAGCAGCGACAGCAGCAGCGCGGTTTCGTCGGCAAGCGCAACGTCTGCGACTACGGCTTCCAGCTCCAGCACGTCGTCCACATCGAGCGATTCGAGCACGACGACCACTGCCGCAGCGATGATGCCCCCGCCGCCGCCTCCGCCGCCCTCGTCGGCAGGCGGTTACGGCAGCGATCTCGCTTCGGCGATCTCGAACCTCGCGCAGTCGCTCTCGTCGGCTTCGAGCAGCACGTCCTCCGATTCGAGCACGGCAAGCAGTTCGTCGAGCAGCAGCAGTTCGGACAGCGAATTGACGTCTGACTTCCAGAACCTTTTGACGGCAATGGGCGCCTCATCGAGCAGTTCGTCGAGCGGCACGACGTCCGAGCTTCAGCAATTCCTCACGACGCTCGCGAGCAACCTGCAGCAGCAGGGCTCGGGCGCCGCGAGCGGCCTGTTCGTCAGCACGACGGCCTGACCACGACGTCCACGAGCGCCCGCTTTTTCAAGCGTCGGCACGTTTGCGCGCCGGTCCGCGAGGGCTCGGCGCGTTTTTTGTTGTGGCGTATCAGCCGTGAGCGACAGGAAAGCTGAGCTGCACGAGCAGGCCGCCATCGGGGTGGTTTTTGACGTCGCATTGGCCGCCGCTATCGCGCACGAGCCGCGCGACGATGGCCAGCCCGAGGCCGCAGTGGCCTTCGCCGCCGCGCGCCGCATTCAGGCGTACGAACGGCCTCATCGCGGCGGGAATGCGCTCGGGCTCGATGCCGGCGCCGTGATCGCGTACGCGTATCAGGAACGATCCGTCTTCGATCGCCGTCGAGATTTCGATTGGCGGCGCGCCATACTCGAGTGCGTTATCGACGAGATTCGTGACGAGCCGGTCCAGCGAGACATGGGGCAGCTTGAACCGCGAACCGGCACGCAGATCGAGCACGAACAGCGGCCCGTTGCCGCCCTCGATTTCGTCAGGATTGCCAAACTGGCTTTGCAGGAAGCCGTCGACACTCAATAGCCTGCCCGCGTCGGGCGACTGCTGCGCGAACTCCAGAAACTGCTGGACGATGTGGGTGAGCGAATCGACGTCGCGCAGCATGCCGTTGCGCTCCGCCTCCTCTGCCATCAGGGTCGCGCGCAGCTTGAGCCGCGTGAGCGGCGTCTTCAGATCGTGTGCGATGCCGCTCAGCATCACCACGCGATCGTCTTCGGCCTCGTTCACGCAGCGCATCATGTCGTTGAACGACGCGCTCACGTCGCGCAGTTCGCGCGGCCCCTTGCCCTCGAGCGGCGCAATGCGCTCGCCCGTGCCGAACCGGCGCGCCGCCTGGGCGAGGCTCGCGAGCGGCTTCTGGATCTGCCAGGCAGCGAGGAACGACAGCGTGAGCGCCGCCAGCAGCATCGAAATCCCTTCGATGACAAAGCGCGGCGGCGGCGGAATATCGACCGGCACAACGACCCAGGACGTGCTGCCCGGAAAGCGCACCCACAGCTGCGGCGGGCGCCCGTCATCCACGGCGAACTGCGTGCCGGGCGGCAATTGTTCGCGCAGATGGCGCGTCAAGTCGACCAGCGGCCTGCGCGTCGGTTCGTGCAAGTGAACGTCCTTGGGCACGTTCCACACCGGCACGCGGTGCACGCGCAACACGTCGCTCAGATCGCGGTCCTTCGGCGGCTCGAGCGAACTGCCGAGATGCACCGGGGGCGGCACCGTGCCGCCCCCGACGTGCTCTTCGCTCGCCACGCGTAGCGCGAGCAGGACGCCACGCGCAAAGCCATCGACTTCATGGCGCGGCGGCTGGCGGGCAAGCAGCAAAAACCAGCCCAGCTGCATGGAAAGCAAAACCGCGGCCGAGAGCAATGCCATGCGCCCGAACAGCGTATTCAACGGACTTCTCACTGAATTGCTGCGCCGTGCGCCTCCGAATAATTCGCCGGATCCGGCACGAATACATAGCCCTTTCCGCGCACTGTCTGGATATGACGCGGATTCGACGGATCGGCCTCGATCACGCGGCGCAGGCGCCAGATCGGCACGTCGAGGCTGCGTTCGTGGAATTCGCGCTCGTCGCGATGCACGATATCGTGGATCAGCGTGCGCGAAAGCACTTTGTAGGGATGTGTGGCGAATACCTTCAGCAACGCGAATTCGCTCTCCCTCAGCGGGATTTGCGTGTCGCCGCAGGAGAGCGTGCGCATCGTGAAGTCGAGTTCGAAGTCGCCGAACCGGTAGCGCCGGCGTGCCTCAGGCGCGCTCGCGGTGGACGGGCCGCGCCGCCGCAGGATATTCTGGATCCGCACGAGCAGTTCGTGCGGATCGAAGGGCTTCGGCAAATAGTCGTCCGCCCCCAGCGAGAGCCCGCGAATGCGATCGCTCACGGCGCCGCGCGCAGTGACGAAAATGACGGGAATGTCGTCGCCGGCCGCGCGCAAGGCGGCAATGGCTTCGAGGCCGTCGGTCTCCGGCATCATGATGTCCAGCACCACAATGGACGGTCGTTCGCGCTCGAGGCGGCGCTGGAGGTGGACGCCGTCGTGCAGCACGGCGGTATCGAAGTTATGCGAGCGCAAGAAGCGGCTCAGCAGATCGCGCACGACGGGATCGTCGTCGACAATGAGGACGCTGGGGTTCATGCCGCGATTTTAAAGCAGTGCGACGGGCGGAACCTTGCACGGTTTCTTACCAATCCTTTCCTTGCATCGCCTTGAAAAGGGTGGCATCGTTAGATCCCGCCCGGTCAAAGCGATGTCATGCTATCGAGGCTGCCCGTTCACGGGTAACGTTCAACTCTCCTGCGCAAACGGCATGGCTTCAATGTGCGAGCCCGGGCGCGACCGGCGCCGGTTGGCTCAGCATCGAACCCGCTGCCCACGCGTCCAGTTGCGCCGCGCCCATGCGCTCGCGCAGCCACGCATCGAAGGTTTCCTGCAATTCCGCATGCCGCAGGGCGAAGTCCACCGTCGCCTGCACATAGCCGAGCTTGGTGCCGCAGTCGTAGCGCTTGCCAACGAACTCATAGGCCAGCACCTGCTCCTCTTCACGCATCGAGTGAATGGCGGGAGTGAGCTCGATTTCGCCGTTGGCATCGGGTTTCAGCGCGCGCAAATGGTGGAAGATGCTCGGCATGAGCACGTAACGTCCGGCCACTCCGAAGCTCGACGGCGCCAGTTCGGGCGTCGGCTTTTCAATGATGCGGCTCACGCTGATCACGCGCTCGTCCCAATGCCGGCCGTCGATCACGCCATGACTCGTCGACTCCCACGACTCGAATTCTTCCACCGCAAGAACCGAGGAATCGTAATGGCTGAAGATATGGACCATTTGCGCGAGAACCGGAGGCTTGCCGTCGAGCAGATCGTCGGCGAGCACGACCGCAAACGGTTCGTCGCCAATCAGCTTTTCCGCGCAAAGCACGGCGTGCCCGAGACCGAGCGGTTCGGCTTGCCGGACATAGACGCACTCCACATTGGCCGGCTTGATGCTCTGCACGAGTTCGACGAGATTCTGCCGGCCGCGCGCCCTAAGCACGTGTTCGACCTCGTAGGACCTGTCGAAGTGATCTTCGATGACGCGCTTTCCGCGGCCCGTCACAAAGATAAGCTCGGTAATGCCTGCACCGATGGCCTCTTCAACGGCATATTGAATGAGCGGTTTGTCGATGACCGGCAGCATTTCCTTCGGGCTCGCCTTCGTTGCCGGCAGAAAGCTCGTATCGATTCCGGCCACCGGGAACACAGCTTTACGAACACCAAGCATGATGACCTCACCTGTCTGGTAGAGGGGCGGTACGGCCATGGTGAAGGGAGCGGGATTTGCCTTCCGACCCCGGATCTCACCATGTAGCGAATCCGCTCCGCGACGCGTTCCCAAGGTTCGGGCCTGAAAGGTCGGCCGAAGAGATAACCTTAATCATCGCACTGTTTTTGCGCGAAGTGCGCGCGAGTGAAGGCGGCCGCACCCGGCGCGTGCACTGCCTGCGCAACTCGGCGATTACATCACATGTAATTGGTGAGCCGCGCATGAGCGCCTATCCTCCACTGATGATCGAGTCCGCATCCAACCTGGGAGAACCGATGAACCCCACGCGCCCCGACCTGAACGCACCGCAAAGCGAACTCGGCACCCTGCTGCGCTATTGGCGGGATGCGCGCGGCATGAGCCAACTCGATTTGTCGCTGGACGCGGGGATTTCCCAGCGGCAAATCAGTTTCATTGAAAGCGGACGCAGCGTACCGGGCCGCGACACGCTGCTGACCCTTGCGCAGACGCTCGACGTGCCTCTGCGCGAACGCAACGCCTTGTTGCTCGCCGCCGGCTACGCGCCCGTCTATTCGGATGCGCCGTGGAATGCGCAGGAAATGCAGCATGTCGTGCGGGCGCTCGAGCGGGTCATTCGACAGCACGATCCGTTTCCGGCCATCGTCATGGACCGGCACTGGAACGTGCTGATGTCCAACGACGCCGCGCCGCGCTTCTTCGGCCACTTCTTCGATATGGCCGCGCACCCAGCCCCACGCAACTTGCTGCGTTTGATGTTCGATCCTCAGGGCATGCGCCCATTCCTCGCGGATTGGGAGAACGTTTCGCGAAGCCTTCTGCAACGCGTGTATCGCGAAGCGGTCGGCCGCGTGATCGACGACGAAACACGCACGCTGCTGGACGAATTGCTCGCGTTCCCCGGCGTGCCGGGCGACTGGAAAGCGCATCATGGATCGGGCGGCACGCCCACCATGCCGGTCATTCCGCTCAGTTTCATCGACGACGGCAGTGTGCTGCGCTATTTCTCGATGGTGACGAGCGTGGGCACGCCGCAAAACATCGCCGCCCAGGAATTGCGCCTCGAATGCATGTTCCCCGCCGACGACGCCACCGAAGCGCGACATCGAGAGCTGCTCGCCGCGCATGTGAAGGAACACTGAGCGGTTCTCGTCCGCGAAGCGCGAAAAAAAGGGCGCTCCGCTTTAGCAGAGCGCCCCAGGGCAAAACTCTAACATCGTTCTGCGGCTACAGGGGAGGCCGGAAGGAACTGCCCGGCCCTGCAAGTCAAACCGCTTCAAGCGGGTTAAGGCGGGTTAAAGCGGCATCAAGCAGCCTCGAGCACGAGCAATTGCGCGCCGTCGGCCACCTGGTCGCCTACGCCATACAAGACTTCGGTGACCTTACCAGCCGCAGGGGCGCCGATGGTGTGTTCCATCTTCATCGCCTCCATGACGATGAGCGGTGTGCCCTTCTCGACGACGGCGCCCGGTTCCACCAGCACGGCGATCACCTTGCCCGGCATGGGTGCGGTCAGACGGCCCTCGCCGTGCTCCGCGTCGGCCGCATGCGCGAGCAGGTTCTGCCACTCGAACGCCATCGCCGTGCCGAGACAGAACACATGAAACACATCGCCGTCGATGAATACGCGACCCGTCACGCGCTTGTCGCCGATGGTCGCGCCGTATTCGTCCACGCCCTCGCCGCGCCACCACGTGTAGCGCGCCGCGTGCCCCGCATAGGCGAGGGTTTCCTCGCCGCCGTCATGCGTATGGGCCACCGTGAATGCGGTATCGCTTTCGACGTCGCGCCAGGAGAGCGATTGCGCGAAACCGCTATTCAGGCGCCAGTGCGAAAGCGCGTGCCACGGTGACGCGCCATGCGCCGCGCCGCCCTCACGGCCCAGCAGCGCCGCACACGCAAGCGCGAGCGCTTCGCGAACCGGCTTCTGCTGCGGCGAGAACAACGCGTCATGGTTACGCTCGATCAGGCCCGTGTCGAGATCGGCGCTTGCGAATGGCTCACAGGTCACGAGCCGCTGCAGAAACTCGACGTTCGTATGCGGCCCCACCACCTCGCACGCTTCGAGCGCACGCTTCATACGCGCAAGCGCGTCCTCGCGCGTGGCGCCGTGTACGATCAGCTTCGCGATCATCGGATCGTAGAACGGCGTGATGGTGTCGCCTTCGCGCACGCCGCTGTCGATGCGCACGCTCGCGCGCTGGCCCGCGTCGCCGAGCCGGAACTCGACGCCCTCCGGCATGCGCAGATGCTTGAGCGTGCCCGTGGAAGGCAGGAAGCCGCGCGCCGGATTTTCCGCGTAAATGCGCGCTTCGAGTGCGTGGCCCGTGATCGAAAGCTCCGACTGCCCGAGCGGCAGCGGCTCGCCCGCCGCCACGCGCAACTGCCATTCGACGAGATCGAGGCCCGTGATCATCTCCGTTACGGGGTGCTCGACCTGCAGGCGCGTATTCATCTCCATGAAGTAGAAGTCGGCGCCCGTCATGATGAATTCGACGGTGCCCGCGCCTTCGTAATGCACCGCGCGCGCCGCGGCCACGGCCGCCTCGCCCATCGCGCGGCGCACGCCGTCTTCGAGGCCCGGCGCGGGCGCCTCTTCGAGCACTTTCTGGTGACGGCGCTGCACCGAACAGTCGCGATCGAACAGGTAAACCGCGCCGCCGTGCTTGTCGGCGAACACCTGGACTTCGACGTGACGCGGCCGCGTGAGGTACTTCTCGATCAGCACGCGGTCGTTGCCGAAGCTGCTGGCCGCCTCGCGCTTGCACGAAGCGAGCGCCGCCGCAAAGTCTTCGCTGCGCTCGACCACGCGCATGCCCTTGCCGCCGCCGCCCGCGCTCGCCTTGAGCAGCACGGGGTAGCCCATTGCATCGGCTTCGCGCTGCAGGAGTGCGGGGGCCTGTTCGTCGCCGTGGTAGCCCGGCACGAGCGGCACGGCCGCCGCATGCATCAGCGCCTTCGCGGCCGCCTTCGAGCCCATGGCGGCGATCGCCTCGACCGGCGGCCCGATGAAGACGATGCCGGCCGCTTGACACGCGCGGGCAAAGTCTTCGTTCTCGGAAAGAAAACCGTAGCCGGGGTGAATGGCCTGTGCACCCGTGGCGCGCGCCGCTTCGATGATGCGCTCGTAGCGCAAATAGCTTTGCGCCGCGGCCGCTTCGCCGATATGCACGGCTTCGTCACAGGCCGCGACGTGCTTGGCGTTCGCGTCGGCGTCCGAGTACACGGCCACGCTCTTCACGCCGAGCCGCCTGCAAGTTGCCGCGACCCGGCATGCAATTTCGCCGCGGTTGGCGATCAGGATTTTGTTGAACATGTGCTGTCCTCGCTTCGTTTCCTGCTTCTTGCCTTATTGATCGCGCCAGCGCGGCGTCCGCTTCTCAAGGAATGACGACACGCCGTCGCGCCCTTCTTCGCTCGCGCGAATACGCGCGATGCGAACGGCGGTGTCTTCGATCAAGGCGTCGTCGATCGTCTGGCCGGCGATGTCCTGCACGAGCTGCTTGCACTCGCGTACGGCATTCGGGCTGTTCGCGCAGAGCGTTTCGGTCATGCGCTGCACGGTGGCGTCGAGGTCTTCGGCGCTCACCGCTTCGCTCACGAGGCCGAGCCGCTGCGCGGTGGCGCAGTCGAACGCCTCAGCCGTGACGAAGTAGCGGCGCGAAGCTTGCTCGCCCAGCGCGCGGATCACGTAAGGCGCGATCGTGGCGGGCATGAGACCGAGGCGCGCTTCGGAAAGGCAGAAGTGCGCAGTTTCCACGGCCACCACGATGTCCGCCGCACACACGAGGCCCATGCCGCCCGCGTAGGCGTCGCCGTGCACGCGTGCGACGACCGGCTTCGGGCAGCGATAGACCGCTGAGAGCATCTGCGCGAGACGCATGGCGTCCGCGCGATTCTCCGCGTCGGAGTAGCCGGCCATCTTGCGCATCCAGTTCAGGTCCGCGCCTGCGCAAAAGGCCTTGCCGTTGCCGGCGAGCACGATCGCACGCACGTCGTCGCGCGCGCCGAGCGCGGTGAACGCGGCCGTGACGTCCGCGATCATCGCTTCGTTGAACGCGTTGCGGACTTCAGGGCGATTGAGCGTAACAGTGGCCACGTGTCCGGCAACTTCTACGATGAGCGTTTCGTATTGCATTGTCTGGTCCTCAATGCATCACATGCGGAACACGCCGAAGCGCGTCTCTTCGATCGGCGCGTTCATCGTGGCGGAAAGACCGAGGCCGAGTACGTCGCGCGTTTGCGCCGGGTCGATCACGCCGTCGTCCCACAGGCGTGCGCTCGCGTAATACGGATGGCCCTGCAGCTCGTATTGATCGCGAATCGGCTGCTTGAACGCATTTTCTTCTTCGGCGCTCCACGTGCCGCCCTTCGTTTCGATGCCGTCGCGGCGCACTGTGGCAAGCACGGATGCGGCCTGCTCGCCGCCCATCACCGAGATACGCGCGTTCGGCCACATCCACAGGAAGCGCGGCGAATACGCGCGGCCGCACATGCCGTAGTTGCCCGCGCCGAACGAACCGCCAATGATCACCGTGAACTTCGGCACCTTTGCCGTGGCCACGGCCGTCACCATCTTCGCGCCATTGCGCGCAATGCCCTCGTTCTCGTACTTGCGGCCGACCATGAAGCCCGTGATGTTCTGCAGGAACACCAGTGGAATCTTGCGCTGGCAGCACAGCTCGATGAAATGCGTGCCCTTCAACGCCGATTCGGAAAACAGAATGCCGTTGTTCGCGATGATGCCGACCGGGTGGCCCCAGATGTGCGCAAAACCGGTCACGAGCGTGGTGCCGTAGCGCGCCTTGAATTCGTCGAACGCCGAGTCGTCCACGATGCGGGCGATCACCTCGCGCACGTCGAAGGGCTTGCGCGTATCCATTGGAATCACGCCGTACAGGCTTTTCGCGTCGAAGCGCGGCGGCAGCGGCTCGCGCAGCACCACGGGCGGCGTTTTCGTGCGGTTCAGATTGCCGACGATCGAACGCGCAATGGCCAACGCATGCGCATCGTTCTGCGCGAGATGGTCGACCACGCCGGAAAGGCGCGTATGGACATCGCCGCCGCCCAGGTCTTCGGCGCTCACTTCCTCGCCCGTCGCCGCCTTCACGAGCGGCGGGCCGCCGAGGAAAATCGTGCCCTGGTTCTTCACGATGATCGACTCGTCGCTCATGGCCGGCACATACGCGCCGCCCGCCGTGCACGAGCCCATCACCACCGCAATCTGCGGAATACCCTGCGCAGAGAGATTCGCCTGGTTGTAAAAGATGCGGCCGAAGTGATCGCGGTCCGGAAACACCTCGTCCTGATTCGGCAGGTTCGCGCCGCCCGAATCGACGAGATACACGCAGGGCAGGTTGTTTTCCTGGGCGATTTCCTGCGCGCGCACGTGCTTCTTCACCGTGACCGGATAGTACGTGCCGCCCTTTACCGTGGCGTCGTTGCAGACGATCACGCATTCCTGCCCCGCAATGCGCCCGATGCCCGTGATGATGCCCGCGCCCGGCGCGTCGTCGTTGTACATGCCGTAGGCCGCGAGCTGCGAGAACTCCAGAAACGGCGTGCCCGGATCGACCAGTTGCGCGATGCGATCGCGCGGCAGCAGCTTGCCGCGCGAGAGGTGCTTGTCGCGCGCGGCCTCGCCGCCGCCCAGCGCAAGCTTCTGGATCTTCTCGCGCAGGTCCGCGACGAGCGCTTCGAGTGCCGCGGTATTGGCCTTGAAGTCGTCCGAACGCGGATTGAGCTTCGATTCGATGACCGGCATCCCGTCCTCCCTTCGTTACCGTGAGTTGCTTAGGATTACATGGTTTCCGCGAACAGCTCGCGGCCGATCAACATGCGGCGAATCTCGCTCGTGCCCGCGCCGATTTCGTAGAGCTTCGCGTCGCGCCAGAGACGTCCGACCGGATACTCGTTGATATAGCCATTGCCGCCCAGAATCTGGATCGCTTCGCCGGCCATCCACGTTGCCTTTTCTGCGGTGTAGAGAATCACGCCCGCGCAGTCCTTGCGCACCTGGCGCACGTGGTCCCGGCCAAGCGTGTCGAGCTGGCGGCCCACCGCGTAGAGATAGGCGCGGCACGCCTGGTAGGTCGTATAGAGGTCCGCGACCTTGCCCTGGATGAGCTGGAATTCGCCGATGGCCTGACCGAACTGCTTGCGATCGTGGATGTACGGCACGACCGCGTCCATGACCGCCGCCATGATGCCGGTGGGGCCGCCCGCCAGCACGGCGCGCTCGTAGTCGAGGCCGCTCATCAGCACTTTCACGCCGCCGTTGAGCTGGCCGAGGATGTTCTCTTCGGGCACTTCCACGTCCTGGAACACCAGTTCGCCCGTGTGCGAACCGCGCATGCCGAGCTTGTCGAGCTTCTGCGCAACCGAAAAGCCCTTCATGCCCTTCTCGACGATGAACGCCGTAATGCCGCGCGAACCCGCTTCAGGATCGGTTTTCGCGTAGACGACCAGCGTGTCGCAATCCGGGCCGTTGGTGATCCACATCTTCGTGCCGTTGAGCACGTAGCGGTCGCCCTTCTTTTCGGCGCGCAGCTTCATGCTCACGACGTCCGAGCCGGCGTTGGGCTCGCTCATGGCGAGTGCGCCGACGTGCTCGCCGGAAACGAGCTTCGGCAGATATTTACGCTTTTGCGCCTCGGTGCCGTTGCGGTGGATCTGGTTCACGCACAGGTTCGAATGCGCGCCGTACGAAAGGCCGACCGATGCGGACGCGCGCGAGATTTCTTCCATCGCGACCATGTGCGCCGTGTAGCCCATATTCGCGCCGCCGTATTCCTCGGAAACCGTCATGCCGAGCACGCCCAGGTCGCCGAACTTGCGCCAGAGGTCCATCGGGAACTGGTCGGTGCGGTCGATTTCGCCCGCGCGCGGCGCGATTTCCTTCGCCGCGAAGCCAGCGATGCTGTCGCGCAGCATTTCGACTTCCTCGCCAAGCGGGAACTGCAAACCGGGTACGTTGCTCATGTGTGTCTCCAGGGAATCTCGAACCGGGCGTAGCTTCGCCCCATGGACGCACATTTCACGCCAGATTTACGTTAACGTCAATAGGTATTTCTGAGTGACGCTCAAGTTTTCATGGCGACGAAATTTCCTTGTCTGGCGGCGTTTTTTTCACGGATAATCAATTCCATCCTGACGCAAATTGAATCAAGCTCAATATGGAAGCCGTTGCCCGCAAAGCCGTCCTGCCCGCGTCGCGCCGCCAGCCGGCGGGCCGCAAGTCGCAGCAGCGTGTGCGCGAGATCCTGCAGGCGGGGCGCGAAGTGTTCTCGGAAAAAGGGTACGCACGCGCCACCACGGCCGAGATCGCCCAGCGCCTTGGTGTGTCCGAGGCGACGGTGTTCAGCTACTTCCGGGGCAAACGGGAGCTGTGCGCGCGCGTGATCGGCGACTGGTATGACGAATCGATCGCCGCGATCGAAGGCGGCCTGCCGCGCGACGGCACCGTGCGCCAGCAGTTTGCATTCATCGTGCGCATGCATCTGCAGTTGATGCTGGAGAGCGGCACCGGTATCTGCGAACTGGTGCTCTCGGAAGGCCGCACGCGGCACCACGATCTGAGCGAAGCGCTCGTGGAAATGCAGCGCCGCTACACGGCGCCGCTCATGCGCGTGCTGGCGCGCGGCCAGGAAAGCGGACAGATCCGCAACGACCTGCCGCTGCGGCTACTGCGTTCGCTGGTATTCGGGCCCATGGAGCATGTGCTGTGGGACGCGACGCTCGCCAACCGCCGCACGGACATCGACGCTACGGCAGAACGCCTCGTAGACGCACTCTGGTCCGCACTGCAGCCGCCCAACCTCGAACTCGCCGCGCTCGCGCAGTTCAGCCAGGACGTGGGCGAAGCCGTGCGCCGGCTCGAGCGCGAACGCGCCGCGCGCTAGGCGGCGCGCCCTGGCGGTCGATCAGACGGCCGCCTCCTCGGCCACGCGCGCGCAGAGCGAAGCGGGGTCGAGGAGCATCAGCGTGCCCTTGCCCGGCGGTCATAGCCGCCAGCGTCAGGTCGCGGCCCACGACATGAGCAGCGAAGTCGCGACAAGACCAGCAAAACATCTATTCATGTCGGATTCCTTATTAATTGCGAGACCACGGCGGCGTGCGATAACGGCGAAGTGCGAAGAGTCGATATCGATCTATCCAATTATTACAGCCCGTCGACGCGCGCTCGCGCCTCATTGCACGCTTTTCTGTGAAATATGGAGCGCGATGCGAGCCGTTGCGCGCCGTACGAACTACGGCCACCCTTCGCGCCCCATCAGCCCCGAGCCTTCTGTAACAACTCGAAAAATCGGTGCAACTCGCGTAATTGCATTGGTTCCCGCAATGTCTTAGCGTTCGATAATCGGCTGGCGCGCGCCGTTGCTCCGGCCTGCCCGTTTCTGGAGATCGTGTGTGAGAAGGTCGAAACTGTTTCTCGGGGCCGCTGCGGCCGCGCTTCTCAGCGTGTGCGGCGTAGCACAGGCGGCGCGTGTCGGCGTGTATTTCGGCGCCGGCGTGCCGTATTACTACCCGGTCGCGCCCGCGCCCTACTATTACGCGCCGGCGCCCGTCATCGTCGCGCCGCCGCCGCAGGCGCCCGATTACATCGAGCAGGGGCAGGCCCCCGCGATGGACCCGCAGCAAGGCCCCGTCAACGCCGCGCCTGGCGATGCAGCGGGCGACCAGCAGGCGAACGCCGACACCTGGTATTACTGCGACGAGTCGAAAACCTACTATCCGTATGTGAAGCAATGTTCGTCGGGCTGGCGCGCGGTTCCCGCCCAGCCGGCGCCGTCGAACTAAAAACCTTGAAAATATCGAGCCGCACATGAAATACACGTATCTCGCGCTACTCGCCACAGCGGGGCTGCTGAGCGCATGCGCCGTGACGCCCACGGGGCCGAGCGTGATGGCCCTGCCTGGCACGGGCAAGACTTTCGATCAGTTCCGTGCCGACGACGCGAACTGCCGCCAGTTCGCTTTCCAGCAGGTAGGCGGCGTCACATCGAACCAGGCGGCAACCGGTGCCGGCGTGGGCAGCGCCGTGGTCGGTACGGCGCTCGGCGCTGCCGCGGGCGCCGCATTTGGCGGCGGCCACGGCGCGGCCATCGGCGCGGGCGCGGGCCTGCTGGCGGGCAGCGCGGTGGGCATGGGCAACGCACAGGGTTCCGCATGGGACGTGCAGCGCCGCTACGACTACGCTTATCTGCAATGCATGTACGCCACCGGCAACCGCATCCCGGCGCCCGGCAACATGACGATGTCGCAGCCTCAGCAGTTCCAGGCGCCTCAGCAGCAGTTCCAGACAGCGCCGCAACCGCGTTATTTGCCGCCGCCCCCGCCGGGGTCGCCGCCTCCGCCGCCGAGCGGATATTGAAGCGGATATAGGCCGCATTAGGAAGAACGCGAGGCTGACGCAATTGCGCCAGCCTCGCGTTTTGCTTTGGATTCCGAATAAGCTGAATCAGTGCGCGTCGTCGAATTCGAGCGCGTTGCCGTTCCACACCACACGGCGCATTTCGCCCGACTGCGGGTCGATGAGCGTCATCTGCTGCGCGGCGTGGACGGGATCGGGCTTCTCACGGCGGTCCGTCGCCGAGCTGGATTCGAGCAGCGGCTGCAACACCGGCGCGAGCGACTTCAGCAGTTGCACGGACAGCGCACTCGTGAACGTATAGCGCGCCGCGTACGGCTCATGCACCCATGCCGTAAGCGTGCCGTAGAAGCGGTTGCCGATCACGAACACGAAGGTCGCGCTCCGGTTCACCTTGCGCGATTCGATGAGCCGCGCGCCCGGCGCGTACACGTTGAAGCGCTGGTCGCCGGTTCCCGTCTTGCCGTAGACCGGCAGCGTCTTGCCGTCGGGGAGCGTCATACCGTCGGCGAGGCGCTTGGCGGTGCCGCCCTCCACCACCGACGTCAGCAACTCGCGCACCACTTGAGAAATTTCCGGTGAGATCAGCGCTTGCGGCTGCGCGGACGCATGAACGAAGTGCGTCTCGTAAGGCGTGCCGCGCGCGAAGTCGAGCGATTCGAAGCTATGCGTCGGCAGCTTTTCGCCATTGCTCGAAATCAGGCCGATAAGCTGCGCGAGCGCTGCGGGGCGGTCGCCCGAAGCACCGATTGCCGCGCCATAAGAAGGCGTGATGTTGTCGAACGGATAACCGACCGCGCGCCAGGACTTGCCGATCGCGTCATACGCGCGCAGCTCGATCATGTGGCGAATGCGCCGGTTCTGGGTCACGTGATACTTCGTCTTGAAGAGCCAGCTGTAGGTGTAAAGGCGCGTGTCGCGGCTCTCCTGCTGGACCTGCGCAAGCGTTGCATCCGGGTGCAGGCGCATGTAATTCAGCAGCCACAATTCGAGCGGATGAATGCCCGCGATATAGCCGCGGTCGTTGAGGTTGAATTTGTCGACGGCGTACTTGTCGTAGTAGCGCGCAAGGTCTTCGTCATCGAGCCATTGGAACTTCGTGTTCTTGAGTTGCGCGCGCATCTGTGCATCGAACCACGGCAGTTTGCCGTCGGGTTTCACGCTGCGCAGCACGGTCGCAATGCGCGCCGGGCCCTTGCGCGTGTGCTGCAGCAGGATCGCGAGCGCTTCGTCGTTGCTCTTGCCTGCGTAGCGCGTGTAGAAGCGCTTCATGTAGACCTGGCTCTCACCATCGGCGAACTGCGTGAGAAAACGCGTGCGCACGACAGGATCGTCGAGCCATTGCGCGGGCGGCCCCGACGTCTGGATCATCTCGTAGTGAACGATGTCGCGCATGAGCCGCACGAACACCAGATTCACGGAATGCTGGAACGCGCGATGCACAGTCAGAATCTGCGCGTTGTCGCTCGACTCGAAATTGTTGAAGCTCTGCGCGCCGCCGCCGGTGTAGAACGTCTCGCCGGGACTGGCCGAGTACTTGCGCTCAACGGCCGCTTCCAGCATGGAATGCAGCGAGCGGTCGGAGGTCTTCGAGAGATAGTCGATCGCCCAGCGCGTGAGCGCGTCGCTCGGATCGACTTGCGGCAGCATCGCGCGCAACGACTTTGTGTCGTCGGCCGCGTAGCGCGCGTGCAGCGCGCTCACGATCTGCAGATACGTCACGAGCGTGCGCAGCTTCGCCGTCGACCCCAGATTCAGGCGCGCGCCCGAATTGATGTCGAACGGCTGGTTCACGCTGTCCGTTTGCACGCGCACGAGGTTCTCACCGCTGCTGCGCTCGAACAGCGTGAAGCTATAGGCGATCTTCGAAGGATCGTCGGACGGGCGCAGCATCTCGAAGCCGACCAGACCCGCCTGGCGCGCGCCGTCCTTCGTCGCGGCATCGGCGAGGCGGTCGCTCACGGCCTGCTGCACGCTGTCGACGAGCGTGGCCGTGGCGGTCAGATCGAGGCGGTCGAGGTCGTAAAGCGTCTTCAGCCCCAGCGCCTGCATGAGCTGGGTGCGCAGCGTCAGCACCGCCTTGCGCTCCACGAAGGAAACCGGCACACGCTGCGACGGCTTCGAGCGGTCGAGCGTAAGCTGCGTGCCGAGCGCGGCGTCGCGCAGCGCCGGCGTAATCACGCCGCCGGCGCCGAGCAGGCGGATATAGCTGTCGGTCAGCTTCGCGAGCGCCTCGTTGTTCTTTTGCAGGAAATACGAAGGCGCGCGCTGGGCGATCAGCAGCGAGAGCACCTGGCGGAACGCCAGCGCCTGCGCGTCGAGCGTCTCAGGCGTCAGCGGCGCGCGCAGGATGCGATTGACTTCGCGGAAGTCGCGGCCATACCAGGCGGCGAGGCCGTCGCCGAGACCGTTGACTTCGCCCACGCCCGGCTTGGCGGAGAGCGGCACCGAATTCAGGTAGCGCACGAGAATCTGCTGGCGCGCGGGCATGGTCTGCGGGCCGTCCAGATACGCGCGCAGCGAAGCGGACGCGATCTGGCGCAGCTTCTCCGGCGGCGTGGAGGTGCGACCGCCCGTCGAGTGCCGGAACTTCTCGATCTGCGTGGCGAGCGTGCTGCCGCCCGGCGTTTGCTGATGCTGGTTCACGAGGCGCGCACCCTGGTCGACGAGCGCCCGGCTAAAGCGCCCCCAGTCGATGGCTGGGTTGCGGTTCGGCTGGTCCTGGGCGAGCAGGTATTTGTCTTCGATGAAAAGCAGCGAGTCGCGCACCACGGCCGGCACCGCGTCGAAATTCTCGTACGCGCGCTGCGGATAGCGCGTATGGAAAAGCGTCGCACCGGAAGCGTCGCGCAGCACGATGCCGGCCTGGTCCTTTTCTTCGAATGGCAGGAAAAGCCCCTGGTCGGCGACGGCGATCATGCGATCTGAATCGCGCGCCTGCGCGGCGATCGCGAAACCGCGTTCCGCAAGCCGGTTCTCGAAGGTGGGCAGCTGCGCATAACCGAGCCGCACGTCGTACGGCCCGTTCGTGGTGGGAAAGCGGATATTGTGGCTCGGCCCGTTCTCGACCGTAAAGCCGATGTCGCGCGTGAGTTCGGAGAGATAGCGCGCCTGCAGGCGCGACGTGTCGATTTCGATCTGAACGATGCGCGCGATGATGACGAGGGCGGCCAGAAACGCGACGACGAATCCCCACTTGACCCACCTGAAGAGTGAGCCAGCGCCAGCGGCGCGAACAGGAAAGCGTACCGATGGGCGGTTCATGCGTATTCTCCTGACGTCACGTCAGATTTCCAGACGGCACCCCTTAAATAGTCTATCTCGCTCCGTACGTTCTTGCGCGCCAGTATGTAGGGCTTCGCACGCACGTCGCACTGCCGCAACACGGATGCCCGGCGCGTGACAGTTTTGCGGCATGTTGCGCCGGCGCCGTGGCACGGGACATGCTCCCGATATAATGATTGGCTACTTCGTTGGATACCGGGAAATATGAAGAAGCTTGCCGTGCCCCTTGCCCTTTCGCTCGCGCTCGGCGCGTGCGCGTGGTTTCAGAGCAACCCGGACGCCGGTCAGCCGGTCATCGATTCCACAACCAACCGGTCGGTCCAGGACGTCATCTCGTGCCTGACCGTCGAAGCCTCGCGTCACGGCGCCAGCTTCACCACCTCGCCGCTGCCGCAAGGCCAGATGCTCGAGTTCGGCGACTCGAACGTCATCAAGGTTCGCACCGATAACGGCGCGACGACCTACCGTTATTACGCCGGCAAACGCCACGCCTCGAACCTGTGGATCGAAGGCGCGAGTAAAACCTGCGCGCCTTGAACATTTGACAGGCCGTTTTTGCCGGGTCGCTTTGCGCGGCGCTTCGCCGCGCCTTCGCGCCCTTTCAATTACAGCCTTTTACATCGATGCGCGCCGTGTAGCGCGATGACACATTTTCGCCGGGCGTTTTAAGAATCGCTTAAGTCTTCGTCCGCATCATCGCTTCACCCAAAAGAAACGAGCGCTGCAGGAGGTTCCGTGAAACAGCAAGACCCGCAAATCCAGGCGACAAACCAGGTCGACAGCGAGGCCGCGCCCGGCGCGAAGCCCGCTCGCCGCACCTTGTTGCGCCGGTTGCTGAGCCACCACGAGCTTGCGACCCTCCTGTTGCTGCTGCATGCGCCGATCGACGCGCACGCCAAACCGGAGATTCCGATGCTCAAGGAAGCCGGCCTCGTCGAGCAGGTCCAGGACGACGCCGGGGACCCGCGCATCCGCCTGACGACGGAAGGCAACGCCGTGCTGCAAGGACTCGGCCTCGCACGCTGAGGTTGCCGCGCGCGGCGCGTAACGCACCAGCCAAAAAAGTCGGCGGCACGCCATGCGTGCCGCCGTCTTTTTTTATCGAACGACAGAATGAATCGCCGCGCTACCCCTCAAGCCGACTCGAGTCCCGCGCCTTCGGCGGCGAGCGCCTCACTTTCATCCTGCAGGCACAACAGCCGGTAGCCGCTCTTGTACACCGGCTGCAGCCGAAACCCGTTCGGCGTGTCGATCTCCAGCACCAGACGCAGCCGCGACACGTGGCTGTCGATCGTGCGGGTCAAGGTCTGCAACTCGCGCCCCCACACCATCGCGTAAATGTGATCGCGCGAGAGCATGCGCCCGATATTCGAGAAGAACAGCGCAGCCAGCCGGTATTGCGTGGTCGAGAGCAGCACAGGCTTGCCGTGCACGCTGACCGCCTGATGCCGCAAGTCGAAGCGATAGGGGCCGGCGTCGATCGTCAGGTTCTCGAACCGGTCGGGAAACGCGCGGCGCAGGAGCGCGTTCACGCGAGCGCGCAGTACCGAAGGGCAAACCGGCAGGCACACGTAGTCGTCGGCGCCGATAGAAAACGCTCGCACCACGTTCTCGTCGGAGGCGTCCTCCGAGACGAACAGCACCGGAAGCTGGCTGCCGTTCACGGCCCGCAAGGTTCTCAGCAGCTCGGCGCCGGCGATTTGCGAGCCCTGCCAGTCGAGCAGGAGCATATCGACCGTCGATGCGGCCAAGGTCCTGGCAAGCAGGAGTGCGTCGCTGGACGCAACGCAGGCGTGACCGCATTGCGTCAGCACGCGCTCGAGCTGCTGGCGATGGTCAGCGTCGCGCTGGAGGATCGCGATGCGCATGGTGGGGGCCCCTGATGGATCGATGATGAAACCGGGCAATTTTGTGGATATGTGCAAAATCTGCCCATCGGACGAGTCCGAATTCCAGAGCGCTTCACTGTTTCCCCACAGCGGCGCGGGAGCGTCCTGACGGGCCGCGCATCGGGCAGCTCCCAGGCTTCCTGTAGAATCGCGCACTGGCCTGAAGTCGTCGCACGTCCGCCCACCCTCGCGGACGCGCTGTTGCCGTGCCCCACCCCTGCGCCCGCCTATCCGACGACCGCCGCCCCCGCGCCACGCGCGCACCAGGCAAATTCTGGCCATCCCGGACGTCCACGCGTTCCGCACGCGCTACATACAACGTCGTACATAACAACACCCTGGTTTTTCGGAAATGCAAGCAACAGAAATTGGCGTGCGCACGCCTGCCGCTGCGCGCGCGCTCACCCGCAGCGACTACAAGACGCTCGGGCTCGCCGCACTCGGCGGCGCCCTCGAGTTCTACGACTTCATCATCTTCGTATTCTTCGCGCCGGCTATCGGCCAGTTGTTCTTCCCCGCAACGATCCCGGACTGGCTGCGCCAGTTGCAGACTTTCGGCATCTTCGCGGCGGGCTACCTCGCGCGGCCGCTCGGCGGCATCGTCATGGCGCACTTTGGCGACCTGCTCGGCCGCAAGCGCATGTTCACGCTCTCCGTGCTGCTGATGGCGCTGCCCACGCTCGCCATGGGCTGCCTGCCCACCTACGCGACGATCGGCGTGCTCGCTCCCGTGCTGCTGCTCGCGCTGCGCGTGCTGCAAGGCGCGGCCGTGGGCGGCGAGGTGCCGGGCGCGTGGGTGTTCGTCTCCGAGCACGTGCCGCGCCGCCATATCGGCTATGCATGCGGCACGCTCACGGCGGGCCTCACGTTCGGCATCCTGCTCGGCTCGCTGATCGCCGCGGCGGTCAATCATCACTACGCCCCGGGCGACATCGCCGCGTATGCCTGGCGCATTCCGTTCCTGATTGGCGGGCTGTTCGGCATGTTCTCGGTGTATCTGCGCCAGTGGCTGCACGAAACGCCGGTGTTCGCGGAGATGAAGGCGCGCAAGTCGCTCGCCGACGAAATCCCGCTCAAGGCCGTGCTGCGCGACCACGGCCGCGCCGTGATCGTCTCGATGCTGCTCACGTGGATGCTTTCGGCCGCCATCGTCGTCGTGATCCTGATGACGCCGCCGCTCCTGCAGAAGCAGTTCCATCTCGACGCCACCACGTCGCTGCTCGCGAACTGCCTGGCGACGCTCTTCCTCACGGTGGGCTGCGTGAGCGCGGGCGCGCTCGCGGACCGCTTCGGCGCGCGCCGCGTGCTGGCCATCGGCGGCATCGCTCTCGCGATCGCCTACTACACGATGTTCCGCCAGATCGCCGTGGACAGCTCGATGCTCATGCCGCTTTATGCGCTCTGCGGGCTGCTGGTCGGCACGATCGGCGCGGTGCCCTATGTGATGGTGAACGCGTTTCCGCCCGTGGTGCGCTTCTCGGGCATCTCGTTCTCGTACAACGTGGCATACGCCGTGTTCGGCGGCCTCACGCCGATCGTCGTCGCGCTGCTGATGAAGTCCGCGCCGCTCGCGCCCACCTACTACGTGGCCGCGATCTGCGTCCTCGGTGCGATCACGACGCTGTTCTTCAAGGACGCGCATCGGGAGCAGTAAGTGCGCCCCAGTGTGCACTTACTGCGCACTGGGCGGCCGTTACTGGTCGGACACCACTTTTCGCCGGCTTCGACGATTCACCTCGCGCTGAAACGTCGAAGCCTGCGAGCGCCCTACCATGGGCGCATGAATACCTCACACCCCACCCCAGTCCACTTCACGCCCGCGCTCACGCGTATCGTCGCGACCGTCAGCGTCGGGTTCGTCGTCACGCAGCTCGACGTGACCATCGTCAATATTGCGCTCGCGCGCATCGCAACCGATCTCCAAGCGACCGTCGCGGGCCTGCAATGGATCGTCGACGCCTATACGCTCGCCTTCGCCGTGCTGATGCTCTCGGGCGGCGTGCTGGGCGACCGCTACGGCGCACGCCGCCTCTACGCCATCGGGCTCATGGTGTTCGCCCTCGCCTCGCTGGCCTGCGGGCTCGCGGCCAATCCGGTCATGCTGATTGCCGCCCGCGCGCTGCAGGGCGCGGGCGCCGCGGCCATGCTGCCCAATTCGCTCGCGCTGCTCAACGAAGCGTGCCGCCACGACCGGGCGCTCAGGGCGCGTGCAGTGGGTTTCTGGACCGCCGCCGGCGCCATCTCGATCGCCGCCGGCCCGGTGGTGGGCGGCCTGCTGATCGCGGCGTTCGGCTGGCGCAGCATTTTCCTCGTGAACCTGCCGCTGTGCGCGGCCGGCCTCTGGGCCACGCTCGCCCGGATTCCCGCGCCGCGCCGTCATACGCACGATGCCAGCGCTGCCGGCGCGCCCGCCGTGCGCAGCCTCGACGTGCGCGGCCAGCTGCTCGCCATCGTGGCGCTCACGGCCTTTACCGGCGCCGTCATCGAATGGCGGCCGCTCGGCTTCACGCACTGGGCCGTGGCGGGCGGCTTTGCGCTCGCGCTCGTGGCGGGTCTAGCGTTCGTCTCGCTCGAAGCGCGCGCACACGACCCCATGGTGCCGCTCGCCATGCTGCGCAACCGCACGTTCAGCGCGGCGGTGCTGTTCGGTATCTGCGTGAATCTCACCTATTACGGCACCGTGTTCGTGCTCGCGCTCTATCTGCAGCATGCGCGGGGCGAGACGCCATTGCAGGCGGGACTCGCGTTCATTCCGCTCACCGCCGGCTTCCTGCTCTCGAACATCGTGAGCGGCCATGTGGTAGCGCATTACGGCACGCGCCGGCCGATGATCATCGGCGCGCTGATTGCGGGAGCCGGCTACGCATTGCTGGTCAGCGTGGATGCCGCGACGCCGCTCGCCTTCATGTTGCTCGCCTTCCTGCTGATTCCTTCCGGCATGGGCCTCGCCGTGCCGGCGATGACCACGGCCGTGCTCTCCTCGGTGGAGCCGGCGCGTGCGGGGACGGCCTCGGCGCTGCTCAATACGGCGCGTCAGGCGGGCGGTGCAGTGGGGGTGGCGGCGTTCGGCGCGCTTGCGGGCGGGGCGGGCGCGGCGCAGGTGGTGGCCGGCCTGCGTGCGGAAACCGCGGTCTCGACGGCGCTCCTGCTCACGGCGGCCGGGTTGGCCTGGTTCGTGAGAACCGAACCGGCGCATGCGGACGTGCGCCGCATCGCGCCGGCGCGCGTGAACGAACCGGAATCTCGCTGATTCGACAGCGAACTGGCGTGCCGAACTACAGCGACGCCTCCTGGATCGCACCGGAGTCGATCGCGCGGGCGATCAAACCATCGTTCTGCGCCTTGCGGATGGCGTGAGCGATCAGTTGGTCGGGCTCCTCGAGCTCAGCCTTGAGCGCGCCGATGAGGCCGGTGGCGTCGAGAATCACCAGCGTCTTCGCGGTATCCGCCTCACTGATGAACACGCGCCGCGTGCCGTCTTCCGCAAGGCTCGCGCAGAACTGCCCGGTCTTGCCTGCCACGTTGAAGTCGAAGTTCTGTATCAAGGCCTGCTCCCTCTACACCCGGTTGCCCGGTGGTTGCAATTCGACACTCGCGCTTCGCCACGCGAGGGCGTCAGCCTCGCAGGCCGCCGCCGCGCGGCGCGCGCAGACCATCAATGGAAGCACGTCCCGCGCCCGTCACGGCCAGCAGCAGGAAACCGCCCGCGATCGCCACGTTCTTCCAGAAATGAATGACCGCGTCCTGTTGCGCCGCGGCCTGAGTCATGTTCCAGAAGTCGTGGCCGAGTATCGCCGTCACGATAGCGTACACGGCCAGCAGGAACGCAACCGCGCGCGTGCGCACGCCCAGCACGATCGCAATGCCGCCGAGCAGTTCGACGGCGGTTGCCGCGATCGCGCCATACGAGGCATACGGCACGCCCTTCGAATGCAGGTAGCCGACAAACCCCGCGTATCCCAGCAGCTTCATGGCACCGCCCCAGAGAAACAGAATGGCGAGCGCGATGCGGGCGATGAAGATGATGAAGGAATCGGCGGGACGGGTCATGGAGGGCTCCGGTATGCAGTATCGGAATGACCGCGGAGCGCACGCTCAGTTCCCTCGACATGAGGCGGCAACGGCAGACGAGCCGGCACGCGCAAAGGCCGCACTGCGTGCCGGAGCGAAACGAACTAACTCGGGAGTTGATTCGGAATGCTATGGAATTTGCCCGCCGCGCCTTGCCGCGATCCGTTCGCGATGTTCTCGGGCAAACGCCGGGCAAACGCGCAAACCGACGCGGCGCTGGCACGCTCAATGCTTGTGATGCATGCCGTGCGGCCGATGCGCGTCGAGCCAGCGAGTCAGGCGCGCTTCGAGCGTGCCTCTGCTGCGGCGCGACACGGCCCACATAGCCGCACATACCAGCAACATGACGCCTGGTCCGAGCAGATAAGCAGCAACGGTTTCCCTCATGGCAGTCTCCTCTGCGCGACGCCACAGTCCGTGAGAATTTTTATTCTAGGCGATAGCGCGGCGCACGGTAAACGTCGTCCACGAATGCAGCAGGGGCGTAAAACCCGAGGTTTTCATATATCCGTTGCCGGCCGCTTCTTTACCTCAGACGTAATCGCCTTGTTCTCGCGTTTGGCTAGAATCGGCAGCATGAACACACTCGCTTCCCTCCTCCCCGCCGCGCCGTCCGGCGCCGGGCGCCCCAGCGTCGGCGAGATGCTGCGCGACTGGCGCACGCGCCGGCGCATGAGCCAGTTGCTGCTCGCGACCGAAGCCGAGATTTCGACGCGCCATCTGAGCTTCGTCGAATCGGGCCGCGCGCTGCCGAGCCGCGAGATGGTCATGCATCTGGCCGAGCAGCTCGATGTGCCGCTGCGCGAGCGCAATGCGCTGCTCGTGGCGGCGGGCTATGCACCGCTCTATCGCGAGCGCGCGCTCGACGACCCGCAACTCGCCGCCGCGCGGGAGGCAGTCGATCTGGTGCTGCGCGGTCACGAACCGTATCCCGCCGTGGCCGTGGACCGCCACTGGAATATCGTCGCGACGAACGGCGCGCTCGCGCCGCTCATCGGCGACGCTTCGCCTGCGCTGCTCGCTGCGCCCATCAACGCGCTGCGGCTATCGCTGCATCCCGAGGGCATGGCGCCGCGCATCGTCAACTGGCACGCGTGGCGAACGCATCTGCTCACGCGCCTGCAACGTCAGATCGACGCGAGCGGCGACCCCGCGCTCGCCGCGCTGCACGAGGAACTCGCGGCGTATCCGCCGCCGCCGGGCGTCGCGAACGTGAGCGCCGAGCCGATCGCGCATCACATTGCCGTGCCGCTGCGCGTGCGCACCGTGCTTGGCGAACTGGCGTTCTATAGCACGACCACCGTGTTCGGCACACCGGTCGACATCACGCTATCGGAGCTAGCGATCGAAGCGTTCTTTCCCGCCGATCCGCAGACCGCTCAGGCATTGCGCGACCGGGCGCCGTGACGCGCGGTCGGCGGCTGCGCCAGGTGCCCCCGATAGCATTTCCGGCGCGGGAGGGCGTGGCGGCGGCGGCTCAGGCCGCCGCTTTCGCGGGCTCCGGGTCCGCCGCGGTAACGACCAGCACGCTGCACGACACGCGGTCGAGCAGCAGGCGGTCGTCGCGCCCATCCCACCAGCGCTTGAGCGGCCCGCGCCGGTGGTGCGCCACCACGATGAGATCGGGCTGGAGTTCCTCGCAGTAGCTTGCGATCACGTCGATCGGCCGGCCCACCACGAAGTGCCCCGTCGCCACGAGCCCCTTGTCCTGCAGGCACGCCACCCCGTCACGCAGAATCTCGCGCGCCGCTTCTTCCGCGGCTTCGAACGGCACGGCGGACGCGATGTCCGTCCCCCATTGCAGCGGCGCCTGGTCGAGCACGGCCAGCAAATGCGTTTGCGCGTGGCATTCGCGTGCAAGGTCGGCGCCCTCACGCAAAGCCCGGCGGCCTTCGCGCGTTGCGTCGTAACACAGCAGAATCCTGTTGAACGAGGCCATGATCCCTCCCCCGATGATTCCCGGTGCCGGGCGGGCGAACGCGCCGTACCCGCAATGCCGCTTTATTTATTTATATCACGTTATGATATAACCAGCACATCGACAGTCGTTGTATACGGTATAGGAGGCGCGATGGTTATCGACAACGACTTTGAAATCGGCGGGCCGCTCGTCGCCCGCGTATCGTCGGCGCGCGGGTCGGTCGGGTCGGTCTGTTACTGCCCGGCGCCCTCAACGAAGCAGTGCCCTGGCTGACCTGAAGCGGCAAAAGAACCGCCCCACCCGGATTGCGCGTCGACCGTCGATCGCAAACGTTTCACAAGTGCGATCTTCGCGCAATATCCAGTCCGCATATATTCCGGAAACCAACGGTGCATCCCACCGTCTGCACTCGTAACATCCTGGTTACACATTGCCCTGTTACAGGTCGCCGGGGTCGAAACATCTGTTACAAACTGAATAGTCATAGGTATTAATCGAAAGAGCCGTATTTTTTACCTGTCAACCCAACTCCTTTCTAAACGTTTATTCCACCGGGCGGGCGATTTTTGTCCTTCGATGATTCGTTGCGCACGCAGCGGCGCGTTGGCGAAAACCCTGATAAACCAAGGTGCTACGGCCAGTTTTGGCACCCGATCAGTGTCACGACGGCTTGTCGCCACCCGGCCTTCAAATTGCAGCAAAACTTACCGAAAATAATTTACAACAGTACGATTATTTTTGATCCGAGGGATTGATTTCTGAGATAAGCCCTCATACAATTCCCTCCAAGGTTGTTACGAGATGTAACAACCTGTATCAAAGAGTCAGATCGAGCCAACGAGCGAAGATCGACCACAAGATCAGAAAAGATACAACGGCGAAAAAGCCGGGGGGTTAAATTCGGGGCTTCGGAAACTAGAGAAATGGACCGTAGCAGCGAGACGCTGGAATCTATCCGCGAAATTAATTTGTCGTATCTGATGCTCGCACAGCGCATGCTGCGCGAGGACAAGCCAGTCGGCATGTTCCGACTGGGACTGTCGTCGGAACTGGCCGATCTGCTTGGCGCTCTGTCGCTCGCGCAGATCGTCAGGTTGGCCTCTTCCGACCAACTTCTCTGTTTTTTCCGCTTCGACGATCATGCAATGTTGTCCGCGCTCACGCAGACTTCGAAGCATGCCGACGTGGCGGCTACCCATGCGGCCATCCTGCTTGCGGGACAGCCGGCTGGTCAATTCGCCTGAGGGTGACGTCCATGACTACGCGGCGCAGCCTCACCGAAGACGCTCAGGAAGTATTCCGCGCGATCGCACTGATCGAGCTGGGCGCGCGCATGCAGGTGCTCGAAAGCGAACTCACGCTCTCGCGCGACCGCATGATCCGCCTGTATCGCGAGATCCGTGGCGTATCGCCGCCCAAAGGTATGCTGCCGTTCTCGGCGGACTGGTACATGACGTGGCTGGCCAACATCCACGCCTCGCTGTTCTATAACACGTACCTGTTCCTCAAGAACGAAGCGCGTTGCTCGCATCTCGACGCGCTCACCAAGGGGTTCCGGCTGTATCTGGAACACTGCCGCCACAGCGGGGCCGAGCCGGCGCTCGACCTCACGCGTGCGTGGACCCTGGTGCGATTTTTCGATGCCGATATTCTGCAGTTGACGCCTTGCTGCCGTTGCGGCGGTAAGTTCGTCGCGCATCGCCACGACCTTCAGCACAACGTCGTGTGCGGCGCATGCCAGCCTCCTTCGCGAGCCGGCAAGACGAAAAAGGCGGCTGCAGCGCGACGGGGCGCCGAGCAGACCGAGAGCGACCTTCCGGCAGTGGTAACGTCGGATGGCATTGCCGAGGCTGCGTAAGCGTAGGAGAGCAGATCCGGACTAACCGGACGCGAGACCAAGACGCGAACCCGTCCGGTGCCTGAGCGCACCGGACGGCGAAGCGCTTTCCGATTGCCGCTTTTGCTTGCCGCCTCTGCGTGCCGCCTCTATGGCGCGCGCCTGTTACACCTTTCCCCTTCTTTAGTTTCCGCTGAACGTCTGCCAGACGAGCCACAGGTTCGCCGCCGAGATCACGACGAACAGGAACCATGCCAGCAACCGCGTGGGGAGCCGGTTCACGAACTCGCCCATCAGCGCACGATCGTTCGTCATGCGAATGAGCGGCCAGAGTGCGAATGGCAGTTGCAGACTCAGCACCACCTGGCTTGCGACCAGCAGCTTGCCCACCGCGCCGTTGCCGAGCAGCGCGACGCCCGCTAAGGCGGGGATCAACGCGAGCACGCGCGTAATGAGCCGCCGCTGGTAGCACGGAATTTTCATTCGCAGGAAGCCTTCCATGATGACCTGGCCCGCCACGGTGCCCGTGAACGTCGAGCTTTGCCCGGAGGCAAGCAGCGTAATCGCGAACAGCACCGCCGCCGCGCCCGTACCGACGATCGGTGCGAGCAGCTTGTAGGCCTGTTCGATATCGGTGACCTGGGTGTGCCCGTTGGCGTGAAAGGCTGCCGCAGCCAGAATCAGGATGGCCGCGTTGATGAGCAGCGCGATCAGCAGCGAGACGATCGTGTCGAGGCGCGACAGGCCGATGGCCTGAGCGAGGCTCGCACGGTCGCGCTTGACGGCGCGCGTCTGCACGATCGACGAATGCAGGTAGAGGTTGTGCGGCATGATGGTCGCGCCGAGAATGCCGATCGCCAGATACAGCGGCTCCGCCGAGGAAATCGCGTGCCACGACGGCACCGCGCCCGCGAATACCGAAGGCCAGTGCGGCTTCACGAGCGCAAGCTGGATCACGTAGCCCAAGCCTATCGTGGCGATGAGCCCGGCCATGATCGCCTCGAGCGAACGGAAGTTCTTGCCCTTCAAGCCCAGCACGATGAGCGTGTCGAACGCCGTGAGCACCACGCCCACCATCAGCGAGCAGCCCAGCAGCAGGTGGAACGCGAGCGCGCCGCCCAGCACCTCGGCGAGATCGCAGGCGATGATCGAAAGCTCGGCGAGCACCCACTGGCCGAGCGCCACGGGCCTTGAATAGCGCTCGCGCGAAAGCTCCGCGAGATCGCGTTGCGTGACGATGCCAAGACGCATGGAAAGGCATTGCAGCGCGATCGCCGCGAGGCTCGAGAGGACGACCACGAACAACAGGCTGTAACCGAAGCGCGAGCCCGCCTCGATGTCGGTGGCCCAGTTGCCCGGGTCCATGTAGCCGATCGACACCAGCAGGCCAGGACCAGCGAATTGCCAGAACTTCTTCCAGAACGGCGCACGCGGCGAAACCTCGATACTGCCCTGCACTTCGGAAGGGCAAAACGGCGCCGTTGCCGTGGTCGGTAGTCGGAACTCCAACGGTTCGATCCTCAAGGGTTGACGCGTCGCGGCACGTGCCGCGATCGAGCCCTCAAGTGTACAGCGTCGGCTGCGGCACTTCTCTCAAGAGCGTATAGCGACCCACGTCGCGCAGACGGTAGTCGAGCGGATCGTGCAGCGTATGCACGCGCGCATTGCGCCAGAAACGGTCGAGCGCGAGCGCCGCGCCCGTGGCGCGTGCGCCGCACGCCTCGAAAAGCTGCTCGCCGCCCTGGAGCGCGGCGCGGTGCGCGACGATCTTCGCCTCCGAAATCGCCAGCGAGACGCCGGCGCGCGTGGCCGCGCTCAACGCCTCGCCTTCGTCCCACGCGGCGTCGAGCAGCGCGCCCGCACGATCGGCCAGCACCGCCGCCGCGAGCGACTGCACGCGCATTTCGCCGAAGCGCTGCTGCAGGAACGGGTCGTCGGACACGTGCTGCACGCCCGAATTGACCCACGGGCGGCCGTTCGCGAGCACGTAGGCGCGCGCCTCTTCGAGCGCGCCTTCGGCGAGCCCCACGAAGAGATTCGTCAGCACGCCTTGCGAGACCAGTGTGCGCAGCGTGGCGCGCGGTGTGTCGGGGCGCTGCAATACTTCGGCGGCGCGGACCTCCACGTTCTCGAAAGACACGGTGCCGCTATCGGTCTGACGCTGGCCGATCGGGTCCCAGTCGTCGTGCACCGTGATCCCGGCGCGCGTGGTGGGCACGACCGCGAACACCGGACTGCCCGCGGCGGGATCGTGCGCGCTCACGGTCATCATCTGCGAACCGTAGGTACCAGAACAGAATCCCTTCCTGCCATGCAGACGCCAGCCGCCTTCCTTGTCCGGTTGCGCGACGAGCCGTGTGTCGATGGGATTCACGGCATTGCCCCACCACCAGCGATGCTCGACGGTGCCTTGCAGCCAGTTCGTGCGCTGCGCGGCGCTGCCCCACAATGCGACGCTCGCTATTTGCAAACACTGGAAGCCGAGCAGATGCGCAAGCGCGCTGTCGACGCGCGCGAGCGCGCGGATCGTCGCGTAGATGTCGCTCCAGCGCACGCCGTCCTGGCCGAACTGCCCGCCGAATTCGCGCGGCACAGCGAGCGTGAGCAGCCCGGCGTCGGCAATGCGCTGCTTTTCGGCGGCTGCGTGACCGCCTGCGAGATCGCGTTGCGCGGCGTTCGCGCGCAGCGCTTCGAGCAGCGCGGCGAAACGCGCGTCCTGTTCCTGCCCGCGTGGGCGCTGTGCCTCGTTCATACCCATAGTTCCCGAATGTGATGCCCGAAAAACGAAGCGCGCAGCAAGGGCGCTGCGCGCGTCATGTCGAACGGCTTGCGCCGCTCAGGTTCGCCGCAAAAGACGCCGCACCAGCATGTCGCCCGTGAACTGCACCGCCGCGACGATCGCGATCAGCAGCACGATCACGGTGACCATGACCGTCGTGTCGAAGCGCTGATAGCCGTAGCGTATCGCGAGATCGCCGAGACCACCCGCGCCGACGGCGCCCGCCATCGCCGAGGAGCCGATCATGGCCACCACGGTGATCGTGAAGCCGCCGAGCATGCCGGGCAGCGCCTCGGGCAGCAGCACATGCCATACGATGTGGCGGCGCTGTGCGCCCATGGCCTGGGCCGCCTCGATCAAACCGCGATCGACTTCGCGCAAGCTCACCTCGGCCACGCGCGCGAAGAACGGAATGGCGGCGATGGAAAGCGGCACCACGGCGGCCCACACGCCGATCGTCGTGCCAACGAGGAAGCGCGTGAGCGGCAACAACGCGACCAGCAGGATGATGAAAGGCGTGGAACGGAATGCATTGACGAGCGCGCCCAGCGTGGTGTTGAGCGCGGGCCGCTCCAGAATGCCGCCGCGCGCGGTCGTGACGAGCAGCAGCGCGATCGGAATACCAATCAGGAGTGCGAATATCGCCGAAACGCCGACCATCAGCAACGTGTCGCGTATGCCTTCGAGGAGCTCGGTGATCCACACGTCAGTCATAGCCCAGCACCTCCACGCGGCTCGCATGACCACGTGCCCGCTCGGCGAGCGACGCGGCCTCGGCGGCGTTCTGCACCGGCGCGGAAACGACTAGCCGCCCTTGCGCACGCCCCTGGATACGCTCGATACCGCCATGCACGAAGCGCACGCCCTGCGCGCCGAACGCCTGCGCGAGCGTGGCGAGGTCGGGCTCTTGCGCCTCGTCGCCGGTGAAGCGCACGTCGAACAGCGCGTGCGCACCCACTTGCGGCGCAGCGTGAATACGCGCCGCCAGGTCGTCGGGCAACTCGTGGCCGGGCGTGTGCAGGAGCGCGCGCGTCGCTTCGTGCCGCGGATCGCCGAACACGCGCCAAACGGGCCCCTGTTCCACCACCTCGCCGCGCTCGATCACCGCGACCGTGTCGCAAACGTCGCGGATCACCTCCATCTCGTGCGTAATGAGCACGACAGTGACGCCGAGCCGCCGGTTGATGTCACGCAGCAGCGCAAGAATGGCGCGCGTGGTTTCCGGGTCGAGCGCCGAAGTCGCCTCGTCGCAGAGCAGGATGTCGGGCTCGTGCACGAGCGCGCGTGCAATACCCACGCGCTGCTTCTGGCCGCCGGAAAGGCGCGCGGGCCACGCGTCGCGTCGTTCGCTCAAGCCGACGAGATCGAGCAGCACGTTCACGCGCGCCTCGATGTCGGCCTTCGGCACACCCGCAATTTTCAGCGGCAGTGCGATGTTGTCGTGCACGGTCTTGGCGGAAAGCAGATTGAAGTGCTGGAACACCATGCCGATGCGCCGCCGTAGCGCCACCAGGGCGCGCTCGTCGAGTCCGCCCACGTCGACGCCGTTCACTCGCACGCCGCCGCTCGTGGGCTTTTCGAGACCGTTCACGAGCCGCAGCAGCGTGGACTTGCCCGCGCCGCTGCGCCCGATGATGCCGAACACTTCGCCGCGCGCCACCTGCAAGTCGACGCCCGCGAGCGCCGCCGGCGCGCCTGGCGCGTAGGTCTTGCCCACGTTTTCGAACACCACCGCAGGCAGCGATGCATCGGCATTGCCCTGTGCCTCACCCGCCGCGGGCCCCGCCTCGATAAAGCGCGCCGCTCCGAACCATTTCATCATCGCTGCTCTCCTCGTGCGTAGATTGCGCGCGCTTTACCAGGCGACCGCGTAGAGGTTGCCGAAGGCTTTGTCGAGCTCCTTGCGCACGGCCGGCGAATGCTGGTAGATGTCGATGAACTTGCGAATGCGCGGATCGTTCACGCTCTCGGGCCGCACGACGAACTGGATCGCAAACGCCTTGTTCTCGACGCCGTCGAAGAGCAGCGCACTGTTCGGATCGGTAGTGCCCGCGAGCTTGATGAAGCTCGGGTAGCCCTGTGCGAGATCGACGTCGTCGAGCGAGCGCGCGAGTTGCGACGCTTCGAGTTGCACGATCTTGAGGTGTTTGGGATTCGAGACGATGTCGAGCGTCGTGGCGCGATAGTCCACGCCCGGCTTGAGCTTGATGAGGCCCGCGCGCTGCAGCAGCAGGAGGCCGCGGCCGCCGTTCACGGGATCGTTCGCGATCGCGACCGTCGCGCCATCCTTCAGATCTTCGAAGCGTTTCACTTTCTTCGAATACAGGCCGATCTTCATGATCGTGCCCGGCGCGATGGCGACGAACTTGTAGCCGCCCTGCAGTTCGGCGTTTTCCAGAAACGGCTTGTGCTGGAAGTAGTTGGCGTCGATATCCTTGTTCGCCAGCGCGGCGTTGGGCGTGTTCCAGTCGGTGAATTCGATGATCTTCACGTCCACGCCCTCCGCCTTCGCCTCGCGCGCCGCTTCCTGGAGCGCGGGCGTTTGTGGCGTGGTGGCAATGCCGATTTTGAGCGTAGCGGTGTCGGCGTGCGCGTCGAGCGCCGCCGCCGCAAGCGACACGGCGATTGCCGTCAGCAGGCCGAAGCGCTGGAAAAAGGAAGGGCGCCCCACGGCGCGCACGGCACGGATCATCGCGTTCCTCGATGGAAGTTGGACTTCGTTCAGTGAGGAGCGACGCGATGAGGGCCCATCGCGTTGGCTCCAGATGGGTCCAGACGATGATAGGGGGGCGGCGGGGCCGGGTCTACGAAGCGATTGCGCAAAGGAAATCGCCGCCTGCGATATGCACAGGCGGCGAGCGTTGCGGCTAGTTATGCGGGCTGTAAGGCGCGGCTTAGCGCGCCGCGAGCGGCGCCGGCGGAGGCGGCGTAGCGTCGCCGGGCTTCGCGTCGCCCCAGCCGCCGCCGAGCGCGCGGATCAGGTTGACCGTCGCCACGGCCTGCGAGCCCTGCAGATGGCTGGCCTGCAACTGCGACACGAGCACCGTCCGTTCGCTGTCGATCACGTTCAGATAGCTGACCTCGCCTTCCTCGTACTGCGTGCGCGAAAGCTGCGCCGACTGCCGCGAAGCGCTCACCGCGTCGTTCTGCTCGCGGATCTGGTCGTCGAGCAGGCGCAGGTCGGAGAGATTGTCCTCGACCTCGCGGAAGGCCACGAGCACCTGCTGGCGGTATTGCGCAACATCTTCTTCATACTTGCCGCGCGACTGGGCGAGATTCGCCTTGCGCCGGCCGCCGTCGAACAGCGGCAGCGTGAGCGCCGTACCCGCGAGCGGCCCGAGCAGGAACGCGCGGCTCGACCACATGAACAGGTCGCCGAGCGTGGCCGACTCGAAGCCCGCTGCACCCGTGATGTTGAGCTGCGGGAAGAACGCCGACTTCGCGAGCCCCACGCGTGCGTTCGCGGCCGCCATGGCGCGCTCGGCGGCGGCCACGTCGGGGCGGCGCTCCAGCAGCGTGGAGGGCAAACCCGGCGGCACCTGCACGACGACCGGTGCGAGCGGCGTTTCGGGGAACGTGAAGTCCGCGGGCGCCTTGCCGAGCAGGATCGCGAGGCTGTGCTCCGAAGCCGCGCGCTGACGTGCGACGCCCACCGCGTCGGCGCGTGCGCTCGCGAGTTCGTTGCGCGCCTGCGCCACGTCCAGCGCGCTGATGTCGCCTTCCTTGAAGCGGCGATCGACGAGCTTGAGCGCGTCTTCGCGCAGCGACACCGTGCGACGGTACAGATCGACATCGGAGTCGAACTGGCGCAGCTGGAAGTAGTTCTGCGCGACATCGGCCTGCAAGGCGAGCTGCACCGAGAGGAACAGGGCTTCGCTTTGCTGGGCGTCCGCCTGCGCCGCGTGAACGTTCGAACTCACACGGCCGAACAAGTCGACTTCATAGCTTGCCGTAGCCTGTGCGCGCCACAGCGTTTGAGCGGGCACATTGTAATTTTGCGGGTAATACAGCGAAGCCGGCGAGGCGCGCTGATACGTCGGGCCGAAGCCCGCATCGATCGACGGGAACCACGAGGCGCGCGCAGCCTGTGTCACGGCGCGCGCCTGCTGCACGCGCGCGGCCGCCGCCTTGAGGTCCTGGTTCGCTTCCAGCGCCTGCTGCTCGAGCTTGTCGAGTGTCGGGTCGCCGAACACCGTCCACCATTCGCCGCGATGGGTGCCGTCGGCGGGCTGCGCCGGCGTCCACGTGCCCACATCGTGCGGATTCGTGCTCTGCGTTTGCTGCGGCGCTTCCTTGTAGGCCGCGGGCACGGCAGCGTCGGGCACCTTGTAGGTCGGCTCGACCGAGCATGCCGCGAGCCAGGCAAAGAGCGCGACGCTCGCCGCGATTCGTGTGATACGCGCGAGATGCCCGCCTCCCGGCGCGGCATTCGCGCGATAGCGCAAGATGGATTCGTTAGTCATGTTGTTCATTTTCCCTTGTCGCCTTACGCGTCGACCATCGATTGCGGCTTGCGCGCATTGTCCTTCTGCGCGACGTGAATCTTGCCGCCCGCGAGTGTGCGCAGCACCACGTAGAACACCGGCGTCAGCAACAGGCCGAACGCGGTCACGCCGAGCATGCCGAAGAACACGGCCACGCCCATCGCGTGACGCATTTCCGAACCCGCGCCGCTGGAGAGCACGAGCGGCACCACGCCCATGATGAACGCGATGGACGTCATCAAGATCGGGCGCAGACGCAAGCGGCTCGCCTCGATGGCAGCGGTAAGCGGCGTGTGTCCGTCATGCTCCAGCTCGCGCGCAAACTCGACGATCAGAATCGCGTTCTTCGAAGCGAGTCCCACCAGCACCATCAGGCCGATCTGCGTGAAGATGTTGTTGTCGCCCTGCGTGAGCCACACGCCCGTTAGCGCACACAGCACGCTCATCGGCACGATCAGGATCACCGCGAGCGGCAGTGTCAGGCTCTCATAGAGCGCCGCCAGCACGAGGAACACGAGCAGCACGCTGATCGGGAACACCCAGATGCCCGCATTGCCCGCCAGCACCTGCTGGTAGGTGAGGTCGGTCCATTCGAACTTCACGCCGCGCGGCAGCACTTCAGCCGCAATGCGTTCCGCCGCCGCCTGTGCCTGGCCCGACGAATAACCGGGCGCCGGGCCGCCGTTGATGTCGGCCGCGGTGTAGCCGTTGTAGCGCACCACCATCTCGGGGCCGTACGTGGGCGTCACCGTGACGAGCGACGAGAGCGGCACCATCTCGCCCGCGGCGTTGCGCGTCTTCAGTTGCAGAATGTCGTCGGCGCGCTGGCGGAACGGCGCATCGGCCTGCACGCGCACCTGATACACGCGTCCGAAGCGGTTGAAGTCGTTCACGTAGAGCGAACCCAGATAGATCTGCATCGTGTCGAAGACGTCGGTGACCGGCACGCCGAGCTGCTTCGCCTTCGTGCGGTCGAGATCGACGTTCAGCTGCGGTACGTTGATCTGATAGTTCGTGAACGTCGGGCCCAGCTCCGGCGTTTGCGCCGCGCGCTTGACGAAGTCCTGGGTCGCGCGGTTGAGCGCCTCGTAGCCGAGCGCACCATGGTCCTCCAGCTGCAACTTGAAGCCGCCCAGCGTACCGAGGCCGAGCACCGGCGGCGGCGGGAACACGGCGATGAACGAATCCTTGATGCTGGCGTACTGCTGGTTCAGCGCACCCGCAATCGCACCGGCCGACAGCGCCTTGCCCTTGCGTTCCTTGAACGGCTTGAGCGTGACGAACACAATGCCCGCGCTCGAACTATTCGTGAAGCCGTTCACCGACAGGCCGGGGAACGCCACGGCGCTTTCCACGCCGGGCTGTTTGAGCGCAATGGCGCTCATGTCGCGAATCACGTTCTCGGTGCGGTCGAGCGCGGCGCCGTTGGGCAATTGCGCAAACGCGATCAGATACTCCTTGTCCTGCGCGGGCACGAAGCCGCCCGGCACGATACGCGCCATCAGCACCGTGGCGGCGATCAGCACCACGTAGACCGCGAGCATCGCGCCCTTGTGGCGCAGCACGCCGTTCACGCCGCGCCCATAGCTTTCCGAGCCGCGATGAAACACCCGGTTGAAGCGGCGGAAAAAGCCGCCCAGCACGAGGTTCATGCCACGCGTGAGCCAGTCTTCCTTCTCGCCGTGACCACGCAGCAGCAGCGCCGAAAGCGCGGGCGAAAGGGTGAGCGAGTTGAACGCCGAGATCACCGTGGAAATCGCGATGGTCATCGCGAACTGCTTGTAGAACTGGCCCGTGAGACCACTCATGAACGCGAGCGGCACGAACACGGCCACGAGCGTGAGCGCAATGGCGATGATCGGCCCGCTCACTTCCTGCATGGCCTTGTAGGTTGCATCGCGCGCGGATAACCCACTGGCGATATTGCGCTCCACGTTTTCGACGACCACGATCGCGTCGTCAACCACGATGCCGATGGCGAGCACCATCCCGAACAGCGATAGCGCGTTGATCGAGAACCCAAACGCAAGCAGCAAGGAGAACGTCCCGACGATCGAGACCGGCACTGCGATCAACGGAATGATCGAGGCACGCCACGTTTGCAGGAACACGATCACCACGATCACCACGAGCGCGATCGCTTCGAGCAGCGTATGCACGACGGCTTCGATACTGGAGCGCACGAACTGCGTGGGGTCGTAGACAATCTTGTAATCCACGCCCGCGGGCATGTCCTGCTTGAGCTCCTTCATCGCCGCGCGCACCTGGTCCGAAATCGCGAGCGAGTTCGCCCCCGGCGCCTGGTTGATGGCGAGCGCTACGGCCGGCTTGTTGTCGAGCAGCGAACGCAGGCCATATTCGGAGGCCGCCAGTTCGATACGCGCGATATCGCGCAGGTACGTCACGCCGCCATCGGGATTCGTCTTGACGATGATGTTGCCGAACTCGCTTTCCGTGCGCAGACGGCCCTGGGCATTCACGTTGAGCTGGAACGGCGTGCCAGGCACGCTAGGCGAGGCGCCGATCACGCCGGCCGCCACCTGCACGTTCTGCTCGCGAATCGCGTTGACCACGTCGTTCGCGGTGAGATTGCGCTGTGCCACCTTCTGCGGATCGAGCCAGATGCGCATGGCGTAGTCGCCCGAGCCCCACAGCTGCACCTCGCCCACGCCCTGGATGTTCGAGAGTCGGTCCTTCACGTTGAGCAGCGCGTAGTTGCGCAGGTACGTCATGTCGTACCGGTTGTCCGGCGAGATCAGGTGCACCACCATCGTGAGCGTGGGCGAGCTCTTGATGGTCGTGATGCCGAGGCGCTGCACGTCTTCCGGCAGGCGCGGCAGCGCCTGGTTCACGCGGTTCTGCACGAGCTGCGTGGCCTTGTCCGGGTCGGTGCCGAGGCGAAACGTGACCGTGAGCGTGAGATTGCCGTCGCTATTGGCTTGCGACTGCATGTACAGCATGTTCTCGACGCCGTTGATCTGCTCTTCGAGCGGCGCGGCGACGGCCTCGGCGATCACCTTCGGGTTCGCACCCGGATACTGCGCGTGGACCACCACCGAAGGCGGCACGACCTCGGGATACTCGGAGATCGGCAACTGGAACAGCGCGATCACGCCGGCCAGCAGGATCAGCACGGACAGCACGCCCGCGAAGATCGGCCGGTCGATGAAGAATTTCGATATGTTCATGGGTTGCTCTTGTTCATGACGCTCAATTTGACGCGAATCTTGCTGCTTAGTCATCCTGACGGAAGCACAGGCGCAGGCCGCGATCGCCTACGCCCGCCGCTCGTCAGGACGTTTTCGCTGCCTTGGCGCCGGGGTTCGCTGCCGTGCTGGACGAATCGGCGTCGGGGTCGCCATTCATCGGCACCATGTGCGAGCGCACGGCTTCACCGGGGCGCACGCGCTGCGTGCCGTTCACCACCACGTGGTCGCCCGCCTTCAGGCCGCCCAGAATCACGCGCAGGTTGCCCTGCTGGCCGCCCGTTTGCACCGTGCGGTAGGCGATCTTGCCGCTGTTATCGACGACGTAAACAAACTTCTTGTCCTGGTCGGTGCCGATGGCGGCGTCGTCCACGAGCAGCGCCGGGTGCGGGGCGCTGCCGCTCACCTTGATGCGTGCGTAAAGCCCCGGCACCAGCGCGCCGTCGGCGTTGTCGAAGCGCGCGCGCACGCGGATGGTGCCCGACGTGGTGTCGAGACGGTTGTCCACCGACTCGATCGTGCCCGTGCGCGAATAGCCCGATTCGTTCGCCAGACCCAGTTCCACAGGCACCTTCGAGCCGTTCTTCATGTGGCTGATGTAGTCGAGATAGGTCTGCTCGTCGGCGTCGAATTCGGCGTAGATGGGCGAAACGGAAACGAGCGTCGTGAGCGGCGCGGCGCTTGCCCCTGCCGATACGACGTTGCCCACCGTGATCTCGGCGCGCGACACACGTCCGGCAACCGGCGCGACGATGCGCGTGTAACCCAGGTTGATCTGCGCGGCTTCGAGGGCGGCCTGCGCGGCCTTGAGATTCGCGTTCGCTTCGCGCGAGGCGTTCTGCTTCTCGTCGTAATCGCGCTTGGCGATGGCGTTATCGCCAATCAGACGCTGAGCGCGCTCCCAGTCGCTTTGCGCGTAGCCCGTGCGCGCCTGCGCGGCGGCAAGCTGCGCAGCGGCCTGATCGACGGCCGCCTGGTACGGGCGCGGGTCGATCACGAACAGGGTCTCGCCCTGCTTCACGAGCGCGCCGTCACGGAAGTTCACGGAGACGATCGTGCCGGAAACCTGCGGACGTATCTCCACTTTCTCGACGGCGGCCATGCGGCCCGAGTAGGTCTGCCAGTCGGTGATCGTGCGATTGAGCACGGGTGCGACGTCGACCTCGGGTGCAGGCGGCGCTTCAGCGGCAACGGCAGGGTGCGAGTCGAGGCGGATGGCACCGAGGGTGCCGAGGCCCGCGACCACCAGCACGCCAATGACCGCTAGCGCGATACGGGTTCGGGATTGCGAAAAAAGTGACATGTCGGACTCCAGAAATAATGGTTGATGTTCTTCACTGGTTCGGCAGCACCGCCGCAAGGTGCTTCGTCTATGACGCGCCCGCGTCGAAGCAACATTGGAAAAACCGTACGGCTTCGCTGAGCGCGGCCGGATGCGCCGCGAGATTCGCGTGCGAGACGCTCGGGTAGCGCACCACCTGGGTGCGCACGCCCGCGTCGATCAGGCGGCTAGCGTACTTCTCCGCTTCGATGTGCAGCACGTCGTTCTGTGCGGTCACGATGAGCGTGGGCGGCAAGCCGCCAAGACGCAGCGATTCGAGCGGCGCCGCGTACGGATGCATGCGCTGCGTCGCATCGGGCAGATACGCGCGATAACACGCCGCGCATTCGCTTGCGGTGATATCGGAGCCCAGGCGCGCCTCGTCGCCAAGACGCGTGAGGCTCGGATCGAGCATCGGCGCAAACAATGCCTGCGCCGCGAGTTTCACGTCGCCGCGATCGCGGCCCATGAAGGCGAGCACGTTGGCGATCTGGCCGCCCGCGTCGTGGCCCGCCGCGATCACGCGCTTCGGGTTGCCGCCGAACGCGCGGGCCCGCGTAAGCGCCCACAGCGCCGCGCGATGCGCATCTTCGGGGGCGGCGGGAAACGGGTGCCTGGGCGCGAGCGAATACCCGACGCTCACCACGAGCGCTGGTAAGCGTTCTGCGAGAAACCGCCCCACCGCATCCGCTTCCTCGATGGACCCGCGCACAAAGCCGCCGCCGTGGAAATACAGCAACACCGGCAGACCATTCGCGGCTTCGGGACGGTACAGCCGCAGCGGAATCTGCTGGGCGTAGCCTTCGATTGCCACGTCGGTCGTGAGCACCGCGCGCACCTTGCCAGGCTTGGCGGACGCGGTAGCAGGCAAGGCCGCGGGCACTTCGGCCAGCGGCGCTTCCTCCGCGGAGGTCCAAGACGTTGGGCGTTTAAAGACATCCATGTCAAATCGGCGCAATGCGCGAGAGTAGATTCGAATGAGGCGAATTGTGGGTTCGGCAGACTTGCAAATAAATGCCTATAATCCGGCAACACAATTCGGCGCACCTGAACAATCTGTCTCCTCTTTCTGCGCGGGCGTTAGTTTCGAACGCCGCGCGCCGTGCGACCGAAGCTTTTTGGAGAGTGGCAATGGACCGCCTTCAGGCCATGCAGGTGTTCACCCGCGTCGTCGATACCAACAGCTTCACGCGTGCTGCCGAAACGCTCGACATGCCGCGCGCGTCGGTCACGACGATCATTCAGAATCTCGAAGCGTTTCTCGGCGTGCGCCTCATGCACCGCACCACGCGCCGTCTGTCGCTCACGCCCGATGGCGCCGCGTACTACGAGCGCTGCGTGCGCATTCTCGCGGACGTCGAGGAAACGGAAACCACATTCCAGGATCGCAACCGCAAACCGCACGGCAAGCTGCGCATCGACATGCCCGGCTCGATCGGGCGGCTCATCGTGATTCCGTCGCTGTGCGAATTCCACGGGCGCTATCCGGACATCGACCTGCAACTCGGGCTATCCGATCGCCCCGTGGACTTGCTGCAGGAAGGCGTGGACTGCGTGGTGCGCGTGGGTGCGCTGCAGGATTCGTCGCTGGTCGCGCGGCGCATCGGCATTTTCGAAGGCGTGTCGTGCGCGGCGCCGTCGTATCTGGAGCGCCACGGCATGCCGCAGACGCTCGAAGAACTGGCCGAGCATCGCGCCGTGAATTACTTCTCGTCGCGTACGGGGCGCGTGATGGACTGGGCGTTTCTCGTCGACGGCAAGGAAGTGGAGGTCAAGCTCAAGAGCATGGTCTCGGTAAACGACGCGGACGCTTATGTGACCTGCGGCATCGAAGGCTTCGGCCTGATCCAGGGGCCGCGCTACATGGTGCTGCCGCACCTGAAGTCGGGTGCGCTAGTCGAGGTCTTGCCCGATTACAAGCCGCTGCCCATGCCGATTTCGGCCGTCTATCCGCACAGCCGCCATCTGTCACCCAAAGTGCGCGTGTTCGTGGACTGGATCGCCGAGGTGTTCGACCGCTGCCCACTGCTGAGCGGCCGCGCCTCGCTCGACAAGGCCTGCACGATGCGCACGCTCGAAGAGCGCGAAAACGCGCCAGCGCTCGAAACGCCTGTCATTTCGGAATGGGCCGCATAAGCTCAGCGGCGTAACGCCGTCGCGCTGCGCCAACCCTCGAAGCCGCGCCCGCAGAGGCTTTCGCGGGCGCGGCGCAGCGATTGTTCCGGATTTTCGACAATTGCTTTCGCGTTCCGGCCGTTTATCGCAAACGGCTGCGCAACTACATTTGCTCCTGTCGCCGCGACCCACGTGGCACCAGTACAAAAGGAGCAGATCATGAAACGCACTCTCGCAACTGCCATTGGCGCCACGCTCGTCCTCTCGCTCGCCGCAAGCGCCTCGGTCTTCGCCCAGGACAACAGCGCGCCGAAAACCCGCGCTGAAGTGAAGGCGGAAATTGCCGCCGCGTATCGCGACGGCACGCTGCCCTCGCTTAACAAGACGAGCTACCCCGAGCAAAGCCTGATCGGCCGCACGCAAGCGCAACGCATCGCGCTGCAGGAAAGCCGCGCGAACCGCGCCCAGCGCGTCGCGCAGGCGGCCGAATAAGCCCGCAAGACGCACCGGCATTTCGATTGCAAGACAAAAAACGTAGGAGTCCAATATGAATCCGACCGTACCTTCCGAACTCGAGCAGTGGGACAACACCACGCCCGTGTGGACGCCGTTTCGGCATTGAAATGTGAAGCGCGCGTGAAGATGTGACTCGTGTGCAAGGGCCCGGCGGTTTTGCAACCGCCGGGCCCTTGCATTACCGGTTCACGAAATCCGGCTCGAAAAACACCCAGCGCACAAGAGGAAAGCGCGCCTGCAGGTCGGCTTCGATCGCGTTGATCGCCTCGACCATGGTGCGGCTGTGGTCGTACTCGAGCATTTCGCACTGCACCGCCACCATCACCTCCTTGCCCCATTGCAGGGTAATGAGGCTGATGATGCTTTGAATTTCGGGCCGCGCGCGCAGGAACGATTCGATATCGCGCCGCATTTCCGGGCCGGCCGATTCGCCGACGATCATCGACTTCACTTCACGCGCGATAAACCACGCAATCAGCATGAGCAAAATGCCCACGCCGATCGAGCCGCACGCATCCCATACCGGATTGCCCGTGATGACCGTGAGCAGCACGGCGGCGAACGCAATGGCGAGACCCGCCAGCGCCGCGATGTCTTCACCCGCCACGACGAGCAGGTCGGAATCGCGCGTTTCGCGCGCCCAGCGCCACAGCGATTTCGTGGGCGCGCCCTTGCGAATTTCACGCATCGCGCCATAAAGCGAAAACGCTTCGAGCACCACGGAAATGCCGAGCACGACGAGCGCCACATAGACGAATCGCAACGGCTCGCGCGCGATCAGCCGATGCACGCCCTCGTAGACCGAGAACGCGCCGCCCACGAAAAACAGCAGCAGCGCCACGAGCAGCGAATAGAAGTTGATCGCGCGGCCCGTGCCCATGGGATGCAGCGGCGTGGGCGGCTCGCGCGACTGGCGCAGGCCGAACAGCAAAAGCAGTTGATTGCCGCAGTCGGCCGTGGAGTGAATCGCCTCCGCGAACATCGATCCCGAGCCCGTGAACGCCGCGGCAGCGTACTTGCAGACCGCTATGCCGAAGTTCGCAGCGAGCGCGTAGAAGATGGCTTTCGGCGATTCTCCGCTCATACGGTCCTCATGCGACGTCCACGCGCGCCGGGCCTTCGCTCAGTTCGCCGATCACACGAGCGTCGCCAAAGCCTTCCGCGCGGAAGATCGCCAGCACGTCGTCCACGTTTTCCGGCGCGCAGGCCACGAGCAGGCCGCCCGAGGTTTGCGGGTCGGTGAGCAGCGTGCGCGCGCTTTCGGGCAGGCTGGGCGCGAGCGTGACGGCGTCGCCGTACGAGGCCCAGTTGCGGCCCGACGCGCCCGTGTACACGCCGTCGTCGACGAACTTCTGCACGCCCGGCAGCCACGGCAGCTCGGCGTAGTGCACGCGCGCGGTGAGATTCGCGCCGCGCGCGATCTCGAGCGTGTGGCCGAGCAGGCCGAAGCCCGTCACGTCGGTCATGGCGTGCACGCCCGGTAGTTCCGCGAGCGTTGCGCCCGGCTTGTTGAGCAGGGTCGCGGCGGCGACCATCGCCTTGTAGCCCGCGTCGCCGAGTATTTCCTTCTTGAGCGCGGCGGAAAGTACGCCCACGCCGAGCGGCTTGCCGAGCACGAGGACGTCGCCGGCTTTTGCCGATGCGTTGCGCTTCACGCGCGAGGGATGCACGACGCCGAGCGCCGCGAGGCCGTAAATGGGCTCCACGGAGTCGATCGAATGGCCGCCCGCCACGGGAATGCCCGCCGCCGCGCACACATCCTCGCCTCCGCGCAGCACCTGCGCGATCACATCGTGCGGCAGCACGTTGATCGGCATACCCACGAGTGCCAGCGCGAGGATCGGCTTGCCGCCCATGGCGTAGACGTCCGAGAGCGCGTTGGTCGCGGCGATGCGGCCGAAGTCGTACGGATCGTCGACGATCGGCATGAAAAAGTCCGTCGTCGCGACGATGGCCTGCTCGTCGTTGAGCTTGTAGACGGCGGCGTCGTCGGCGGTCTCGGTGCCGACCAGCAGGTTCGGAAACGCGGTGGTGAGCGGGGTGCTGCGGGCGAGCAGCGCAGAAAGCACGCCCGGCGCGATCTTGCAGCCGCAGCCGCCGCCGTGCGAAAGGCTCGTGAGGCGCGGCACGGCGGCGCCAATGGCGGGTTTGTCGTTCATGTCTGGAAATCGTCCTGAAAGTGCCGGATGAGTTTTCGTATTATGGGGCAATCGCCGGACTGGCGATGCGGGCGGCGCGCACACGCCGCGGCACCGCTCAGCCGCGCCCGGCGGCCTGGTCCGCCGCGTTCCCGGCGACGTCGCCCGCGTGGAGCGTATCGACGAGCCATTGCGGATCGTCGTGCGGCAGGTCGTGCCCCGCCCACGGATGCGCCACGTGCGGCGCGCCCCAGGCCCGCGCGAGCCGCGCGGAGCAAACGGGGTTCACGAGCCGGTCGCCGCGCGACGACACCACCAGCACCGCGCAGCGCGGCACCGCGCGCGCCTTGAAGCGCGCGGCGGCGGCCAGCTGGCGCAGCGCGTTCGCGCGGCTCACTTGGGCGCTCGCGCGGATCGCGCGCCACGTTTCGAGGTCGGCAGCGAGCGTGTCGCGGCGCGCGCAGGTGAGCCCGTAGATCAGCGTCTCGGCAATGCCGCCGGTGTCGCGGCCATCCCAATGCTGCGCCACGCGCACGAGGGCGGCCCACGCCGACGGCCGCAAGCGCTCGGCCACGCGGCTGAACGGCCGCATGCTCGTGTTCACGAGCACGAGCCGCCCAATTTCGTCGGGGTAGCGCAGCGCCCACGCCGTCGCCACCATGCCGCCCAGCGACATCGCCAGCACGCGGTATGGCTGGCGCGCCCCGTACCGCAGCGCCTGGGCGCGCAGCGTGTCCACGTAGTCGTCCACCGCGAGCGGCGAGCGTTCGTGCACCGCCGTGCCGTTGCCCGGCAGGTCGATGGGCAGCACGCCGTCACGGGCCGCAAGCAGCGTGGCGAACGCGCCCCAGTGGCGCGATTCGCGCGTGAGGCCGCGCAGCAGGATCCACGGTTCGCTCATGTGCCCGGCTTGCGATACCAGTGCCCGATCGCGCTTTTCAGCACCTCATCGCGGATCACACCCTCGGGCAACCAGCGCTGCGAGGAATACGCGGCGCGCGTGAGGAACTCGAACAGATTCGCGTGGCGCCGCAACACACGCGCGGTGCGATGCTGCAAGAGCGGATTGAACATGCCCTGGCGCGAAAAGATCTGACGCGGGTTCTTCTTGATCCACAACCACGAGCCCAATTCGAGCGTGAGCGGCAGGAAGATGTTGCTGTCGGGCGCGCGATCGTATGCGCAATCCCACAAGTCGCCGTGCAGCAAATACTGGTGACTCTGCGGCTCGAAGGTGTAGCCGTGATGCGGATGCGCGCGCTCGAACATCGTCTTGAGTACGTACATTTCGGGCAGATGGCGGATGAGACGGCGCGTACGTGCGTATGGAAACCAGATGCTGTCGGTCCAGCCGTAACCGGAATGGCAGTCGAGCGCGAAGGAAAGCGGGCGCCGCGTGAGTTCTTCGTCGACGATCTTCAGGAGCGCCTGCGCCTCGATCTCCATGGCCGCGCCGCGCCGCCCCCGATACCACGGCAGCCACGAGCCGACGCGCTGGCCGCCCGCAAGAAAGGGCACGCGCTCGTCGGCGTCCTGCGGCGCGTTGCGCATGAGGTCGACGCCGTTCGGATTTGCACGCGTGGCGAGCCACATGCCGCCGGGATTGAGAATCGGCGCGAAGACGATGCGCACGGACTCGAGTTGGCGCAGGAGCAGTTCGTCCCAGGCGAGACGCCCCACGAGCGCGCGCATGTAGTCGAGCACGAGCTGCGAGCCAATGCGCTCGAGCCCATGGATGCCCCCGAAAAAACCAATGCCGGGTGCGGCCGGATCGCGCGAGCCGATGGCCGCCACGTAGAGAGGAAACGTGCGGCCGCGCACCTCGACTTCGCCCTCGCTGCGAATGTCGAGCCAGCGTGCGCCGGCATCGAGGATCATCTTGAGATCCTCGTATTCCTCGAAGCTATCGGGTAGGAAGCTCAGTGCCTGCATATGGCGCCGGGTTTCGTCGCTTGTTTGGATGGGGCCGCCTAGGTGGGGCCGCCCAGGTAGGGCCGCCCAGGTAGGGCCGCCCAGGTCGCGCCGCCGCGTGCGGCCGCTTTGTCTACAACTGGCCTTCCGAGTGCCACCTCTGTCGACAATGAGTCAGCAATAAGTCAGTAAAACCAGGGACAGCACGTACGTTGCCCATCAATATAGCCGCTTCCCGCGGTATTGAGCGTGACAGATGTTTGGCGTCATGTCCCTGTCACATCCCTCGCGATTTTTTCGCGGCTAGAAGGCCGCAAGACATGTAGTCGTCTAGACGTCGCGACACCTTCACTCAACCGTCACAGTCCCTTCCTAGAATGAGCCCTCGACTACACAGCGACGGATTGTTATGGACGCCATACGCATCGAACGCCTCTCGAAAAGCTTCGACAGCGGCCGCAAGGCACTCGACGAAATCAACCTGCGCGTAGGCGTTGGCGAAATGGTCGCGCTGATCGGCGCATCGGGCTCGGGCAAATCGACCCTGCTCCGCCATATTGCGGGCTTCACGGCTTCCGACCCGCAGCCTTCGCGCATCGAGATTCTTGGTCGTCCTATTCAGCAGGACGGCCGCATCGTGCGCGAAGTGCGCCGCATTCGCCGCGACATCGGCTTCGTGTTTCAGCAGTTCAATCTCGTGCATCGCCTCACGGTCGAAACGAATGTGCTGATCGGCGCGCTGTCGCGGCTGCCGCTCTGGCGACGCCTCACGGGCCGCTTTCCGCGCGCCGAGCGCGAGCTGATGCTGGCCGCGCTCGGCGAGGTCGGCATCGCGCACAAGGCCGCCGAGCGCGCTTCGAACCTCTCGGGCGGCCAGCAGCAGCGCGCGGCGCTCGCCCGCGCACTCGTGCAGCGCGCGCGCCTGATTCTCGCCGACGAACCCATCGCTTCGCTCGACCCCGCATCGTCGCGCCGCGTGATGGACATGATGCGCATGCTCAATCGCGATCACGGCTTGACGGTGGTCGTCTCGCTGCATCAGGTGGATATCGCCATGGAGTACTGCCCGCGCACGATCGCGCTGCGCGACGGGCGCGTGGTGTACGACGGCGCATCGTCGGCGCTCACGCCCGCCCTGCTGCAACAGCTTTATGGCAACGCCGCGCGCGAGTTGCTCGAACCCGATGCTGCGCCGTCCGCGGCAACGCGCTTCGGCGCGCAGCCTCGCGCAGCCTGATCGCGCAACCCAACCCTTTTCCAACCCGCAACGTTTTTACTCACCACGGACCGCCCCAATGAACCTGTTCCGCTCCATGCTCTCCTGGTGCGCCGCCGGCGCCGTCGCGTTTGCCTCGCTCGGCAGCGCGGCCGCTCACGCGGAAGATCTCAGCTTCGGCATCATCTCGACCGACTCGTCGGCGGTGCTCAAGCAACGCTGGCAACCGTTCATCGACGACCTGAACAAGCAGACCGGCCTGCATGTGAATGCGTTCTTTGCTACGGACTACTCGGGCATCATCGAAGCCATGCGCTTCAACAAGGTGCAGATCGGCTACTTCGGCAACGCTTCGGCCATGGAAGCCGTGGACCGCTCGAATGGCGAGATCTTCGCGAAGGTGCTCTACGCGAACGGCGATGCCGGCTACAAGTCGGTGCTCATCACCAACGTGAACAGCCGTGTGAAGTCGATCGACGATGTGTTCAAGAATACGAAGGATCTGACGCTCGGCTGGGGCGACCCCAATTCGACTTCGGGCACGCTGATTCCGGGCTATTACCTCTTCGCGAAGCACGGCGTTTCGGTGAACGCGACGAACTTCAAGACCGTGCTGCCTTCGAGCCACGAAGCGAACCTGCTCGCCGTGGTGAACAACAAGGTGGACATCGCCACCAACAACACCATCGAGCTTTCCACGCTGCAACAGAAGCACCCGGACCGCTTTGCCCAGGTGCGCGTGCTGTGGACCTCGCCGCTCATTCCGTCCGATCCGCTCGTGTTTCGCAAGGATCTGCCTGAGGCCACCAAGCAGAAGCTGCGCGACTTCTTCTACCACTACGCCAAGACCGATCCGCGCGAGCAGAAGATCATGGCCGATATCACCGGCTACGCAGGCTTCGCGCCCGCCACCGACGCGCAGCTCCTGCCGATCCGCCAGGTCGCGCTGTTCCAGCAGAAAGAGAAGATCGCCGCCGACACGCATCTCTCCGACGACGACCGCAAGAGCCAGATCGCGGCCATCGACGCGAAGATCGGCGCGCTCGCCGCACCTGCGAAGCAGTAATGGGCGCGATGGATTTCGACAGCTCACGCGCCGTGCCGCAGGCAGAAGTCGCAAGGCCCGCTGCCGGGCCGGCGGCGACGCCGAACGTCGCCGCCGCGCCGCAAGCGGCCGCCCTAGCGGCGCGCGGCCTCACAGGCAAGCGCAGCTGGTCCTCGCTCGCGCTTTGGGCCATCGTGTTCGTGCTCCTCGGCGTGGCGTGGCGCGGCGCCGACATGCGCCCGCTCGACCTCTTCTCCGACTCCGCGAATATGAGCACGTTCGCGCGCGGCTTCTTCCCGCCGGACTTTACGGAATGGCGCACGTATGCCCAGGAGATGTGGGTCACGATCGCGGTGGCGCTGTGGGGCACGGCACTCGCCATCGTCTGCGCAGTGCCGTTCGGGCTCATGTCGGCGCACAATCTCGCGCCCGCGTGGGTGCTGCATCCCGTGCGCCGTTTGATGGACGCGTGCCGCGCCATCAACGAGATGGTATTCGCGATGCTCTTCATCGTGGCCGTGGGCCTCGGGCCGTTCGCCGGTGTGCTCGCCTTGTGGGTGCACACGACAGGCGTGCTCGCGAAGCTCTTTGCGGAAGCGGTGGAAGCCATCGACCCACGCCCCGTGGAAGGCGTGCGCGCGACGGGCGCCTCGCCGCTCGACGAGATCGTCTACGGCGTGCTGCCCCAGGTCATGCCGCTGTGGATCTCGTATGCGCTCTACCGCTTCGAGTCGAATGTGCGCTCGGCGATGGTGGTGGGCATGGTGGGCGCGGGCGGCATCGGCGTCGTGCTGTATGAGGAAATCCGCTCGTTCGATTATCAGCAGACCAGCGCCGTGCTCATCATGGTGATCGTCGTGGTCACGGCCATCGACCTGATCTCCGCAAGACTGCGTGCGCGCGTGATCTGACGCGCTCCCTCGAAAGCCGCGCGAGCCGAATAGAAACACAACGACGGCTCGTGCGGCTTTTCCCTATTTCTGGCGGCCAGACGCGTTCGCTGGAATGATCACACGATTGCGGCCGCAACGGCACGCGCTTCGCCGTGCTGATCGGCTGGCTCTTCATGAACGAGAAGCTCACGGCGCGCCGCATGGTGGCTTGCGCGCTCGTGATCTGCGGGGCGGTGCTGATCCGGCTGTGATTGGCCTGCGCCGCAGCGACCGCTTCGCTCATACGAACGCGGGCAACGTCGTATCGATCGCCTCGGCAAGCGTGTCGAACGCCGGTGCAATCTCCTCGTCGGGCACGCAGGCGTAGCCGATCAGCAAGCCCGGGTTCGCGCGCTCGCGCGACGAGTAATACCCCGAAAGCGGCCGCACCACGATATTGCGCGCGAGCGCGGCTTCGGCCACGGTGCGGTCGTCGCTGCCTTCGGGCAACTGCATCACGACGTGCAGGCCCGCGTCGCCGCCCATCGCGGGCAACGCGTCGCCGTAGCGGCGCGCAACGGCGTCCAGCAGCACCTGGCGGCGCTGGCCGTAAAGCGCGCGCATCTTGCGGATGTGCGAGGTGAAATGGCCTTCGGCGATGAACTCTGCGAGCACAGCCTGCTGCAGCAATTGCCCCTCGCGATACAGCTCGGCGCTCGCGGTCGCGAAGCTTTCCGCCAGCGCTTCCGGCGCAACGAGATAACCCACGCGCAGGCCCGGAAACAGCGTCTTGCCGAAGCTGCCCACGTAGATCACCTGCCCCGCCGTATCGAGCCCCTGCAACGACGCAAGCGGGCGGCTGCCGTAACGGAACTCGCTGTCGTAGTCGTCCTCGATGATCCAGCACTGATGCTGGCGCGCGTACTCGAGCAACATGCGCCGGCGTGCGAGGCTCATCACCATGCCGAGCGGGTACTGGTGCGAAGGCGTGACGAGCATGAGCCGCGGCGGCGGCGCGGCGAAGTCGCCCGCCGACGGGTTGAGCCCTTCGCTGTCCACGGCGATCGGCCGCGTGTTGAGGCCCGAGACATGCAGCACGCTGCGTACGCCCCAGTAGCACGGGTCTTCGGTCCAGATGGTGTCGCCGGGATCGGAGAGCAGACGCACGGCCAGGTCGATGGACTGATGAATACCCGTCGTGATGATGATCTGCTCCGGCGAGCAGCGCACCGAGCGCGAGGTGCGCAGGTAGTCGGCCAGTACGTGGCGCAGCAGCGCGAGGCCGCCGCCGGGTGCGTAGGTCAGCAGGTCCGGGCGCAGACTGCGCCAGTACTTGTTGTGCAGACGCGTCCATACGCGCGCCGGGAAGCGTGAGACATCGGGCACGCCGGGCATGAACGCGCCGCCCTGGCGCTTCGAGACGCCCGCGCTGGTAATCAGGCGCGTGCCGCGTGCCGAGAGGGCGCGCGCCGTGGACCGTTGCGTCTGAGTGGCGGCTTCCATTCCGCTTGTCGATGCGGCTCCGGGCGCCGCCGCGGCAAGCGCGTCCGTGCCCTTTGCGCTCTGGCTGTTAGTTGCGACTTTCCCCGCAGGTAGCGCGGCTCCTGAAGCGCCTCCATTTGTCCGCGTCTGCATGGAGCCAATTTCAGTCGCCCCCACGATTTCGTCGGGTGACGTGTCCGCCACGAAGGTGCCGCGCCCAGTCGCCGATGTGACATAGCCTTCGAGCACCAATTGTTCGTAGACCTGCGTCACGGTATTGCGTGCAATTCCCAGCTCGGCCGCCAGTAGCCGCGACGACGGCACCCGCGCCCCTGCCGGCAGTTCGCGCGAGAGGATCGCCTGCTGCAGCAGCTTGTGCAGTTGCCGGTACACCGGCTGGGCGCTTCCGCGGTCGAGCCGTTGCGCCAGCCAATCGGACAGAACACTCGCACGCATCGAAATTGGCTCCTAAAGATTGCACTGAATGGCTCTGAAATTTAGAGCCAAACGTGAGTATAGTCGCGACATGGACTGCTTGCCGGTCCGCCAACCAACTTCAGAACTGACACCGATTCCACAGGAGATGAACGTGAGCAAGAACGCCGATCTGCAAAGCCGCAAGAACGCCATTACCCCGCGCGGCGTGGGGGTGATGTGCGACTTCTACGCCGAGCGCGCCGAAAACGCCGAGCTGTGGGACGTGGAAGGCCGCCGCTTCATCGACTTTGCCGCCGGTATCGCCGTGTGCAACACGGGCCACCGCCATCCGAAGATCGTCGCCGCCATCAAGGCGCAGCTCGACCAGTTCACGCACACGGCCTACCAGATCGTGCCGTACGAGTCGTACGTCTCGCTGGCCGAAAAGGTCGCCCAGCGCGCGCCGGGCAGCTTCGCCAAGAAGGCCGCCTTCTTCACGACGGGCGCCGAAGCCGTCGAAAACGCCGTCAAGATCGCACGTGCCCATACGGGCCGTCCGGGCGTGATCGCCTTCGCGGGCGGCTTCCACGGCCGCACGATGATGGGCATGGCGCTCACGGGCAAGGTCGCCCCTTACAAGCTCGCGTTCGGCCCGTTCCCGGCCGACGTGTACCACGCCCCCTACCCGAACTCGGTCCACGGCATCAGCACGGCCGACTCGCTCAAGCACATCGAGATGCTGTTCAAGGCCGACATCGATCCGAAGCGCGTCGCCGCGATCATCTTCGAACCAGTGCAGGGCGAAGGGGGCTTCTATCAGGCGCCGGCCGATTTCGTGCGCGGGCTGCGCAAGATCTGCGACACGCACGGCATCCTGCTGATCGCCGACGAAGTGCAAACGGGCTTCGCGCGCACCGGCAAGCTGTTCGCGATGGAACACTACGACGTCACGCCGGACCTCATGACGATCGCCAAGAGCCTGGCAGGCGGCATGCCCCTCTCGGGCGTGGTGGGCCGCGCGGAAGTGATGGACGCGGCGGCGCCTGGCGGCCTCGGCGGCACGTACGCGGGCAACCCGCTGGCTGTGGCATCGGCGCACGCGGTGATCGAGATCATCGAAGAGGAAAAGCTCTGCGAGCGTGCCACGAAGCTCGGCGACAAGCTCAAGGCCAGACTCAACGCGATGAAGGCCGACGTGCCGCAGATCGCCGACGTGCGCGGCCCCGGCGCGATGAACGCGGTTGAGTTCTGCAAACCGGGCACGAGCGAAGCCGACGCCGACTTCACGAAGCGCGTGCAAACGGCAGCCCTGAATCGCGGTCTGCTGCTGCTCGTTTGCGGTGTGTATTCGAACGTCGTGCGTTTCCTGTTCCCGCTGACGATCCAGGACGCCGTGTTCGACGAAGCGCTCGCGATCCTCGAAGAGTCTGTCAAGGAAGCCGTGGGCGTGCCGGCGTAAGCCTCCACCACATGCTGGCCCGCGAGCAGCGGGCCATCCGCGAAACGGCACACCGGCGCTTGCCGCTGTGCCGTTCGTCGTTCTAAATGAATCGAAGTCAGTCCGGAGTGCAAGCATGAATCTGAAAGACGCATCGCTGCTGCAAACCAGCGCCTTTATCAACGGCGAATGGCAAGGCGCCGAAGACGGCGCTACGTTCGAAGTCAAGAACCCCGCCACCGGCGCGGTGATCGGCACGGTGCCGCGCATGGGCGCCGCCGAAACGCGCCGCGCGATTTCCGCCGCGAACGCCGCATGGCCCGCATGGCGCGCGAAGACCGCGAAGGAGCGCAGTGTCATCCTGCGCAAATGGCACGACCTGATGATGGAAAACGCCGACGACCTCGCGCTCATCCTCACCACGGAACAAGGCAAGCCGCTCGCCGAGGCGAAGGGCGAGATCGGCTATGCCGCGTCGTTCCTCGAATGGTTCGCGGAGGAAGGCAAGCGTATTTATGGCGACACGATCCCCACGCCCGCCAACGACAAGCGCATCGTCGTGACGAAGGAACCCGTGGGCGTGTGCGCCGCGATCACGCCGTGGAATTTCCCCGCCGCGATGATCACCCGCAAGGTCGGCCCCGCACTCGCGGCAGGCTGCCCGATCGTGCTCAAGCCCGCCGAAGCCACGCCGTTCTCGGCGCTCGCGCTGGCCGTGCTGGCCGAGCGTGCGGGCGTCCCGCGCGGCGTGTTCAGCGTCGTGACGGGCGACCCGAAGGCGATCGGCGGCGAGCTCACGAGCAACCCGACCGTGCGCAAGCTCTCCTTCACGGGCTCGACGCCGGTTGGCCGCCTGCTCATGAGCCAGTGCGCCTCGACGGTCAAGAAGGTCTCGCTGGAACTGGGCGGCAACGCGCCGTTCATCGTGTTCGAAGACGCCGATCTCGATGCGGCCGTCGCTGGCGCCATCGCCTCGAAGTATCGCAACAGCGGCCAGACCTGCGTATGCACGAACCGCTTCTACGTGCACGACGCCGTGTACGACGCGTTCGCGGCCAAACTGCGCGACGCGGTGGAAAAACTCAAGGTCGGCCTCGGCACGGAGGCCGGCGTGACGCAAGGCCCGCTCATCAACGAAGCGGCCGTGCTGAAGGTGGAATCGCATATCGAAGATGCGCTCGCGAAAGGCGCTCAGGTGACCACGGGCGGCAAGCGCCACGCACTCGGCCACGGCTTTTTCGAGCCGACCATCCTCACCGGCGTCACGCCCGCGATGAAGGTCGCGCGCGACGAAACCTTCGGGCCGCTCGCACCGCTGTTCCGCTTCTCGTCCGATGACGAAGTGATCAGGATGGCGAATGATACCGAATTCGGTCTCGCCGCTTACTTCTACAGCCGCGACATCGGCCGCGTGTGGCGCGTGGCCGAAGCGCTCGAATACGGCATGGTGGGCATCAACACCGGCCTGATCTCGAACGAAGTCGCGCCGTTTGGCGGCGTGAAGCAGTCAGGCCTCGGCCGCGAAGGCTCGCACTACGGCGTGGACGACTACGTGGTGATCAAGTACATGTGCATGGCAGGCATGTAACGACCAGCGAAAACGGGCGCATTCCGAGGCGCCCGTTCGGATCGCAAAAGGAAGCCGGCGCCGCAATGCGCCGGCTTTTTTACGTGCTTACTGCGTGGCGGCAACCGGCGTCACCTGCGTCGCATAAGCGGAAACGAACACGGCGTGAACCGTGTCGCCGACCTTCAGGGTCTTGAGGTCGATATCGGGGGTGGCTTGCAGCGTGACGGTCTGATAAGCGCCGCGCAGCGTCACTTCGCGCTTCTTCGCGTTGATGTGCTGCACCGTGGCCTGGACTTCGACCTGGCGCGCGGCGTCGTAGCCCGACGACGCGGGCAGATAGACATTCGTATCCACACGCTTGCGAATACCCTTGTCCTTTCCCGTTACTTTGTCGGCCGTCATGAGGAGCGCGTTCTTGTAGAGCGCGTCGACAGTGTCGCCCACGTGTAGCTGGTCGAAGTTGCTGACCTGCGGGCTAAGCGCGATATCGACGTCATTGCCGCGCGGCCCGCGCAACGTGACGACGCGCGCAGCGCGATCGATGCCGACGATCTTCGCGTGGATATGCACCGGCTCCGCGTTGGCAATCGCTTGCTGCGCCGCGCTGGCGAGCGCGCTTTGCCCCTGCGGCGCCGAAGCCGCCGCGTCGTTTAGCGCAAACGCCCCCTGCGAGAGGCCAACGCCCACCACCCATGCCGCCGCCAGAATCGCTGCCTTCGTCATTCACATTCTCCTCGTCAAACGGGTTTGAAATGATTGCCGTATTCGCATCGGCGTGTGGTGCCGAAGTGCGGCCGATTCTACGCGCGGCTTTTAGAACGCGGACGTTGCCTGCCCGGAAGCGGGTCAACTTACCGCAACCCAATACGGCTAATTGCCGAGGGGTTTGCTGAGGCTCAAATTCCCCTGCGATTACGTGGTGAAATGGATCGCGCAATTGTTGCGTAGCGCGAAATTTCTAACGAAAAAGCCGCGGATCAAATCGACCCGCGGCTTTCAATTCAGGGCGACGAAAAATCAGACGCGCTCGATAGCGATCGCAATCCCCTGCCCCACGCCGATACACATCGTGCAAAGCGCAAAGCGCCCTTGCGTGCGATGGAGCTGATACGTGGCGGTCGTCACGAGACGTGCGCCGCTCATCCCGAGCGGGTGCCCAAGCGCGATCGCGCCGCCATTCGGGTTGACGCGAGGATCATCATCGGCGACGCCGAGCATGCGCAGCACGGCGAGGCCTTGCGAAGCAAACGCTTCGTTCAACTCGATCACATCGAACTGGTCGATGGTCATGTTCAGACGCGCGAGGAGCTTCTGCGTAGCGGGCGCGGGACCGATACCCATCACGCGCGGCGCGACGCCAGCCGTTGCGATACCGAGCACGCGCGCACGCGGCACGAGGCCGAAACGCTTCGCGTTTTCCTCGTTGGCGAGGAGCAGCGCGCAAGCGCCGTCATTCACGCCCGAAGCATTGCCTGCCGTCACCGAGCCATCCGGGCGCACGACGCCCTTGAGCTTGGCCAGCGCTTCGAGGCTCGTTTCACGCGGATGCTCGTCGCGCGAGAAAACAATCGGATCACCCTTCTTCTGGGCAATCGTCACCGCGACGATCTCCTGCGCAAGCGTGCCATCCGCCTGTGCGCGAGCCGCCTTCTGCTGGCTGCGAACCGCGAACGCATCCTGATCGGCGCGGCTCACGTTGTAGTCGACGGCGACGTTTTCGCCCGTTTCCGGCATCGAATCCACACCGTACTGCTGCTTCATCAGCGGATTGACGAAGCGCCAGCCAATCGTCGTGTCGTAAATCGCGGCGTCGCGAGCGAAGGCACTCGTCGACTTGCCCATGACGAACGGCGCGCGGCTCATGCTTTCCACACCGCCCGCAATCATCAGCCCCGTTTCGCCCGACTTGAGCGCGCGCGCGGCAATGCCCACGGCGTCCATGCCGGAGCCGCACAGGCGGTTCACCGTCGAGCCCGGCACGGCCTGCGGCAAGCCCGCCAGCAGCGAGGACATGCGCGCGACGTTACGGTTGTCCTCGCCCGCCTGGTTCGCGCAGCCGTAGATGACGTCATCGATCGCCGTCCAGTCCACGTCCTTGTTGCGCTCCATCAGCGCCTTGAGCGGCACGGCGCCGAGGTCGTCGGCGCGAACCTGGGCAAGGGCGCCCGCGTAGCGGCCGATAGGTGTGCGAACCGCGTCGCAGATGAATGCTTCCGTCATGTGAGTCTCCTTTCGATCGCACGCACTTGATGCGATCCCATGCAAAGATGATTGAGATTGACGGACTGCGCGGGCGAAAATGGGAGATCGAGCGCGCACGTCCTCGTGCGATTTGTTCGAGTGTCGAACCGATGATCGTTGATCGAACAATTTGACGGCCATAATAGGCGCGTCCTGGGACGAGTGTCAAGCACGCGGACCTGGCTACAAAAACGAAAAAGCCGCACAGGACGGTTGGCCCGTGCGGCTTTTGCGAGTTCAGGCGGGCGCGAGGCGCCAGCCAGTAGGGCGAACGCTTAACGCGACATCATGAGCGCGCCGACATTGTGCATGACCCAGATCGTGCCGAAGATCAGGAACGCGGCGGCCAGCACCGTGTACGCCAGCGACAGGACGTTCCAGCCCTGCCCCGGCGACGTGTTCAGATGCAGGAAGAACACGAGGTGCACGACCACCTGCACGAAGGCGAGCACCGCGATCACGATCAAGGCCGCGGAGGCATCGAGCGTGCCGTGCAGGACAACGCCGAATGCGCCCGCGGTAAGCAGCACCGAAAGAATGAAGCCCGCCACATAGCTGCCGAGGCTGCCGTGCGACTCTGCATGAGATTGAGCCATTTAGAGCACGCTCCCGAGATAGACAAAAGTAAACACGCAGATCCATACCACGTCGAGAAAGTGCCAGAAGAGGCTCAGGCACGTGAGGCGGCGGATTTCCTGCTCGCCCAACTCCCGTTCGCGAACCACCTGGATCATCATCACGAGCATCCACAGCAGGCCGAAGAACACGTGCAGGCCGTGCGTGGCGACCAGCGTGAAGAACGACGACAGGAACGCGCTGCGCTGCGGGCCGGCGCCTTCTGCGATCAGGTGCGAAAACTCGCGCAGTTCGAGCACGAGGAACGACGCACCCAGAATGAAGGTGACGGCGAGCCAGCCGAGCACCACGCCGTTCTTGCGCTGATGCGCGCCGAGCATCGCGAAACCGTACGTGATGCTCGAAAACAGCAGCACGGCCGTTTCGAGCGCCACGCCCTGAATATCGAACAGGTCCTTGCCCGTGGGGCCGCCCGCGAACTGCTGGCTCAACACGCCGAACGTGGCGAACAGCGCCGCGAACAGCAGGCAGTCGGTCATCAGGTAGACCCAGAAGCCGAATACCGAGTGCGACTGCGGGTGATCGTGGTGATCGAGTTCGGCAAGGGTTGCCGCATTGGTTTTCTGTAACATCAGACTGCCTCCTCGGCGACCAGGTCGCGCTTGGCCACGGCGGCGCCGGTGCCAAAGCGGCTTTCTTCGATCTCGCGGACCTTCGCGGCCGGAATGTAGTAACCGTCGTTGTTGCCGAAGCTCTTGAGGATGACCGTCAGCACGACGCCGACGAACCCGAGCACCGCAAGCCACGTGATGTGCCACACGGCCGCGAAACCCAGCACGAGGCTGAACATGCCGATGAAGAGGCCCGCCGACGTGTTCGACGGCATGTGGATGTCGCTGTATTTCGCGGCGAGGCCCGGAGCGCGGCCCGCTTCCTTCATGTGCGCGAAAGCGTCGATGTCGTCCACGTGCGGAATGACCGCGAAGTTATAGACCGCCGGCGGCGACGACGTTGCCCATTCGAGCGTGCGGCCGTCCCACGGATCGCCGGTCACGTCCTTGCATTCGGCCTTGTTGCGGTTCACGAAGGCCATGACCCAGAGCAGGACCTGGAACACGACGCCGACCGCGATGATCGCCGCGCCAATCGCGGCGACGACGAAGTACGGATGCCATTCGGGCACATCGTAGTGGTTGGTACGACGCGTTGCGCCCATGAAGCCGAGCACGTAGAGCGGCACGAAGGCCACGTAGAAGCCGACGAACCAGCACCAGAACGACGCCTTGCCGAGCTTTTCGCTGGGCTTCAGGCCGAACACCTTCGGGAACCAGTACTGCAGGCCCGCGAGGTAGCCGAACACCACGCCGCCGATAATCGCGTTGTGGAAGTGAGCGACCAGGAAGAGCGAGTTGTGGAGCACGAAGTCCGCGCCCGGAATCGCGAGCATCACGCCGGTCATGCCGGCGATCGAGAACGTCACCATGAAGCCGACGGTCCAGAGCACGGGTGCGGTGAAGTGCACACGGCCGCGATACATCGTGAAGAGCCAGTTGAAGATCTTCACGCCCGTGGGAATGGCGATGATCATCGTCGCGATACCGAAGAACGCGTTGACGTCGGCGCCCGCACCCATCGTGAAGAAGTGGTGCGCCCACACGAGGAACGCCAGCACCATGATCGCGCACGAGGCGTAGACCATCGTCTTGTAGCCGAACAGCGGCTTCTTGCAGAACGTGGCCATCACTTCCGAATAGATGCCGAACGCAGGCAGCACGAGGATGTATACCTCGGGGTGGCCCCACGCCCAGATCAAGTTCAGATACAGCATGGCGTTGCCGCCCAGCTCGTTCGTGAAGAAGTGCGTGCCGACGTAGCGGTCGAGGCCGAGCAGCGCCACCGCGATCGTGAGGATCGGGAACGTGGCCATGATGAGCACGTTCGAGCACAGCGCGGTCCACGTGAACACGGGCATCTTCATGAGCGTCATGCCGGGCGCGCGCATCTTGACGATCGTGACGAAGAAGTTCACGGCCGTGATCAGCGTGCCGACACCGGAAAGCTGCACTGCCCAGATGTAGTAGTCCACCCCCACGTCTGGACTGAACTGGAGCTCAGAGAGCGGCGGATACGCGAGCCAGCCCACCTTCGCGAACTCGCCGACCACGAGCGAAATGTTGACGAGGATCGCGCTGATCGCCGTCATCCAGAACGAGAGCGAGTTCAGGAACGGGAACGCCACGTCGCGCGCGCCGATCTGCAGGGGCACGACGAGGTTGAAGAAGCCGACCATGAGCGCCATCGCCATGAAGAAGATCATGATGACGCCGTGCGCCGTGAAGATCTGGTCGAAGTGATGCGGCGGGAGATAGCCGGGCGAGTCGAACGCCATGGCCTGCTGGATACGCATCATGACCGCGTCGGCGAAGCCGCGCACGAGCATGAGCACCGCCACGATCATGTACATCACGCCGATGCGTTTGTGGTCCACGCTCGTGAGCCACTCGGTCCAGATGTACTTCCACTTGCCGGTCACGGTGACGAGACCGAGCACGCCGACGACGATCAGCGCCATGAACGCCGCCGCGCCCATGATGATGGGCTGATCGAACGGGATCGCCTCTAATGTGAGTTTTCCGAACATGCTGCTTACCCCTTGGTCACGCAGGACGGGTCGAAATTCGTGACGTGCCCGTTGTTGTACTTCGCGATGATGTTATTGAAGAGCTTCGGGTCGACGGTCGAGAAGTACTGCACCGGCGCCTTCTCCCGCGGCTTCGCGACCGTTGCGTACTCGTCCATCGAAAGCTGGGTGGACGACGTCTTCACCTTCTGCACCCACGCGTCGAAGTCCTGCTGGCTCGTGGCGAGCGTGCGGAACTTCATGTCCGAGAAACCCTTGCCGCTGTAGTTGGACGAGAGACCGTCGAAATCGCCTGCTTCGTCGGCGATCAGGTGCAGACGCGTTTGCATGCCCGCCATCGCGTAAACCTGGGTGCCCAGTTGCGGGATGAAGAACGAGTTCATCACAGCGTCCGACGTGATGCGGAAGTTGACCGGCGTCCCCACCGGCACGGCGAGCTGGTTCACCGAAGCAATGCCGAGGTCGGGGTAGATGAAGAGCCACTTCCAGTCGAGCGCGACGACTTCGACGTTGATGGGCTTCACGCTCGACTCCAGCGGCTTGTACGGGTCGAGTTCGTGCGAGGTGCGCCACGTGAGGATGGCGAGGAACAGGATGATCGCGGCCGGAATGGCCCAGACCACCACTTCGATTGCCGTGGAGTGGGCCCACTTCGGTGCGTAGGTCGCGTTGCGGTTCGAGGCGCGGTAGCGCCACGCGAACAGGAGCGTCAGGATGATGACGGGCACCACGACCAGCAGCATGGCCCATGTGGCCGTGAGGATGAGCGACTTCTCGGCCGAGCCCACGCTGCCCTTCGGGTCCAGCACGGCAAAATTGCCGCTGCACCCCGCAAGAGAAACGAGCAGCCCGCTGCCGAGGGGGATTAACCACCTTTTAAAGGCTTTTCTGTCTTTCATGTTTGCCTGTTCTTCCGTTGTCCACCAAAACGCGTAACACCAACACATTTGCATCGCATATTCGCCACGCAAAATGCACCCGTATCGTATTCAGCGCGATTCTACGGAAACCCCAATCTCAAAATTTGATCTTTGCTAAGGATTGGCCAGCGGGACAAAGCACGCCCAGGCAAGCGCGACGGAAAGCCGCAAATATCTTTCCAATAGCTTTCATCTCGAAAACGCCCGCCACACAGTGGTTTCAGCGTGATTCCCCAGTGCGCGGGCAAGCGAGGATGGGCACCGGCGACACGCGCGGCGCGGTCGAAGAATCGTCAGAAAGTGTGCCGATTCATTCGAATTTCGACATGGCTCTTATCTCGTTTTAAGTTCATGAATTGCCGATATTCAGACATAAACAATCGACTCACGAATCAATCATTTTTCGACAAAATCCAATTGACCGAAATCAAATAACTGACGGCCAAATGATCTGATGTGCGCATTTGACGCATGTCACGCGACGCCGCACTATGGATGTTGACGCAGGCGCCATGCCCCGACAGTGAGCGGCCGCCCGACCTCGCCGCTTGTTGGCGAAACCGATCCCTTGGGTTATCTTGATAGGTTCTCCAAGCGCCGCAGCAAGACCGAACGCCACGCCCATGAATTCCGCTTCCAGTGCCTCGCCAGACCGCTCCGCCGACCAGCACGAGATTCCCGAAAAACCGGGCGACTCCTATGTGCAGTCGTTCGCGCGCGGGCTTTCGGTGATCCGCGCATTCAACGCGGAGCATCCCGAGCAGACCCTCACCGACGTCGCCGCCGCCACGGGCCTCACGCGCGCCGGGGCGCGCCGCATTCTGCTCACGCTGCAGACGCTCGGCTACGTCGAAGCCGAAGGGCGGCTCTTTCGCCTCACCCCGCGCATTCTCGATCTGGGCTTCGCGTACCTCACGTCGATGCCGTTCTGGAACCTCGCCGAGCCGGTGATGGAAGAGCTGTCGCAGGAAGTGCACGAGAGCTGCTCGGCGGCCGTGCTCGACCGCACCGAGATCGTCTATGTGCTGCGCGTGCCCACGCACAAGATCATGACGATCAACCTCTCGATCGGCAGCCGTCTGCCCGCGTACTGCACCTCCATGGGGCGCGTGCTGCTGGCCTCGCTCGACGAAGCCGCGCTCGACGAAACGCTCGGCTCCTCGCCGCTCTATGCGCATACGGGGCGCACGGTCACCGACGTCGGCGAACTCAAGAAGATCATCGCCCAGGTGCGCCAGCAGGGCTGGGCCATCGTCGATCAGGAACTGGAAGGCGGACTCATCTCGATCTCCGCGCCTATCCGCAACCGGCAGGGCCGCGTGATCGCCGCGATGAACATCAGCGGCAACGCGCAGCGCACGTCCGCCAGGCAAATGGTCAAGACCTTCCTCGATCCGCTTCAGCAAGCCGCGGCGCGTGTGTCCGGCATGGTTGCGCGGCGCACGTAAAAACAACGGTCGCAAGCGGGCGCGCCTGGGCAAGCCGCCCCGGCGCGCTCGAGCCGTTTCAGGCAACCTCGGCGAACACCTGCGCGAGCCAGTCGGCGAAAGCGCGCACGCGCAGCGACAACTGGCGGTTCTGCGGGTAAAGCACCGAGACCGGCAAGGGCGGCGGCGGATGCGCGGGCAGCACGACGCACAGCTCGCCGTTGGCGAGCAGGTCGCGCACGCGGTAGCGCGGCACCTGCACGATGCCGAGCCCCGCCAGCGCGCCCGCCGTATAGAGTTCCGCGCCGTTCACGGCCACCGGGCCCGGCAGCGTCACGCGGGCGATACCGTCGGCGGTCGTGAATTCGAGCGGAAGCGCGCGGCCCGTGGCCGGCGACACATAGTTCACGGCCCGATGGCCGGGCCGGCCATGATTGTCCGTGTGCGTGCCGGCGAGCGCCTCGATCGACTCCGGGTCGCCGTGCCGTTCCAGATACGCGGGGCTCGCGCAGGTCACCTGCTCGAGCAGCGCCACGCGCCGCGCGATCATCGAAGAGTCGGCCAGCTCGCCCGCGCGCAGCACGCAGTCCACGCCCTCGCGCACGAGATCGACGAAGTGATCGCCCGAGCCGATGAAGAGCTCGACGCGCGGATAGCGCGCGAGAAAGTCGGGCAGGCGCGGCATCACGAAATACTGCGTGAGCGTGCCCTGCATGTTCACCCGCAAACGCCCCTGCGGATCGGTGTCGCGAAACGCCTCCTCGGTTTCCTCGAGGTCGGCGAGCAGGCGCATGCAGCGCTGGTAGTAGGCATCGCCATCGAGCGTCGGCTTGACCTGGCGCGTGGTGCGTTCGAGCAGACGCACGCCGAGGCGCGCTTCGAGACGCTTGATCGAGTTGGTGACCGTCGCGCGCGGCAGGTTCAGGTCCTCGGCCGCCTGCGTGAAGCTGCGGCGGTCGACGATGCGCGTGAAAATTTGCATCTCCTGGAAACGGTCCAAGGGCATTCTCGTTGAGTTCTCGGGTCGCCTGCATCTTCTCACGGCAACCACGCCCAACCAAAAATCCCCACGCCCATTCGAGCCCTTAAGCGACTGTTAAGCGGCGCTCGAGGACGGCGCGGAGACTATCCGGCCGCCACCTGCAGCACGAGCTTGACGAACGCCCCGCCCGCCTCCTCCAGGTGCCCGGAGTTGTCGATGCGCGCGAACGCGGCGCCCGACGGCACCTCGAACGGCGCGCGCCGCGCAAGACGCAACGCGACCTGCTCGGGCGTTTCACGCGCCCGGGAAGCGAGGCGCGCGGCGAGTACGTGCTGCGCGGCCTCGATGTGCACGAGCGTCATGCGCGGGTAGCGCTCGAACGCCTCGCCCGCGTAGGCGCGCGAACCGTTCACCACGACGGTGCAGCCGAGCGCCATCCATTGGTCGATCTCCACGCCCACGCCGTAGCGCAGCGCGTGGCTGCGCCATTGCAACGCGAAGAGGCCGCGCTGCGAGCGCGCCTCGAATTCGGCCTCGGTGAGCGCGATGTGGTTCTCGCCGCCGCTGTCTTCGCGCGTGATGTAGCGATGCGCGAAGACGACGTCTTCACCGGAGAGGCGCTCGCGCGCGTAACGCAGCAACGTGTCCTTGCCCGCACCCGAAGGCCCCATCACGTAGATCAGGCCGCCCTTCATGCGCGGGCCCCCGCGAACGGCAAGCGGCGCCACAGCGCGAAAGGCGCGCCCGGCTCGGGCTCGACGAAGAGCGCCGCGCCCTCCACCGGCAGCGGGTTGGCACCCTGCATCTGCGTGTTCCAGGCATCGACGAGTTGCGCGCACGTTTGCGCGTCGTTCAGCGAATCGGATAGCGTCATGTGAAAGCGGAATTCTTCGAACACGTACGGATAGCCCCACGCTTCGACGTAAGCGCGCTGACGCTGCGTGAGCGGCGCGTCGAGGCGCTTCGCGAGTTCGGCGGGCGTTTGCGGGGCGCGCAGCGAACCGAGCGCGCGCAGTGCGTCGGCAGCCAGTTCGCGCAGGGCGGTTTCGCCGGCATCGTCGGCGGGGCGCAGCGCCACGAAGCGGCCGAGCAGCGCCGCCTCGACATTGGCGTCGAAGCGCGCCTGCCCTTGCGCCCACTGCTGCGCGGCGGCGAGGAGCGCAGCGGGCGTCACACCCGGCGCGAGACGGAACGGCGGCACGAGGGTGCCGTGCCAGCCATAGCGACGTGGCGCGACCGTGAGCGTTTCCAGCGGCTGCGGCAGGCCTGCGAGCCACGGCGGCGGCGCGAGCGTGTCGCCCGTCTCCGGATCGCGGCCAAGCCACGCGCAGCCCGCCTGCCACCACGCCGACTCGCGCGGCGGCGCATAGTAAAGCGCGAAGCGCGCGGCTTCGCTCCAGTCTTCGTGCAGCACGCTCATATGTCGTGCTCCACCATCAACTGCACGCGGTCGGCGGCGAAGTGCGTGATACCGTACTTGATCGGCACACCATCAAGGTCGACGTCGACGTTTTCCACCCACAGCACCGGCTGCTGCCGGTTGATGTTCAGGCGCCGCGCCACCTCGGCCTCGGGCAGCACGCTGCCGATACGGCTCCACTTGCGCAGATAGTCGGCCACGCCGTATTCGGCCAGGGCCTTCGAGGTGCTGTCGACGCGCTCCATGACCACGGGCAGATCGGCGAAGCGCGCGGCGGGATACCAGCTGCGCGCGTAAGTGAGCGGCACGCCGTCCGACTCGTGCAGCGTTTCGAGCCGGTAGACGAGCGCGCCCGCGCGCAGCCCCAGGGCCTTGGCGACCGTGGGGTCCGCCTTGCCACGCGACGACGACAGCAGCTTGCCCGCCGCCGAATGCTGATGGCGCTTCAGGTTCTCGGTAAAGCGCGTGCGCTTGCCGATGGTGTAGTCGATCGCGCCGGGCTGCACGAAAGTGCCGCGCCCCTGTTCCACGCTTACGAGCCCCAGCGCCGCAAGGCCCAGCATCGCGCGCCGCACCGTGTGGCGGTTCACGTCGAAGCGGCGCGCAAGCTCGCCTTCGCTAGGCAGCCGGCCGTCTTCGCCGAAACCCTTCGCGGCGATCTCGGCCGCGAGGATCTGCTCGATCTGCCGCCACACCGCCACACCCGCGCCGCGCTCAAGCAGGCTGGACGGCGCCTCGTCGTTCGATGTCATGGTGCTGTCATTCCTCTCGGTTCCAATAGCGTTTTGTGCATTGTAGTGCGCAGGGCGTGATGGAAATATGAAAACCTTCATTGCGTCCGCACTGGACGACTGTACCACTAAACGTCTAGACGTTTAGACGAATAGATGGTTCAATCGAGGTCCAGACAAGGCTGTTCGAAAGGCGCAGTTGCCATGTCCGTTCCCCCCGTTCACGACACAGGAACTCCGATGAACGCTTCCTCCACCCCATCCTCCGCGTCGGCGACCCGCCGCGCATGGATGGCCGTTCTCGCGCATACCCCGCGCGCCGAGCTTGAAGCGGCGCTGAGCGCCGCGCTCGCCGGTGCGCCCGAGCCCGCTTTCGACTGGCTGCGTCCGCCACAAACCGGACTGGCCATGGTACGTGGGCGCATTGGCGGCACCGGCGACGCCTTCAATCTGGGCGAAGCCACCGTCACGCGCGCCACGCTGCGCCTGCGTGCCTCGGGCATTGAGCGCACCGCAGGCGGCGATGCCGGCCAGTCCGGCCCGGTCGGCGTGGCCTGCCATCTGGGCCGCGACAAGCGCCGCGCCGAGCTGGCGGCCCTCGCCGACGCGCTGCTGCAACTCCCCGCGCGCCACGACCAGTTGCACGCCCGGTTGATCGAGCCGCTCGCCGCGCGTCTCGCCGCACAACGCGACGCGCGCCGCGCCGACGCCGCCAGCACGCGGGTCGAGTTCTTCACGATGGTTCGAGGTGACGCATGAGCGACCAACGCAATGCCATGACGCCCGATCTGCTCGCGGCGCTCGCGCCCGGCTTCGGCGATCCGGTTCACGACACGCAGACGGTGTTCCGCACGCTGCTCGACGCGCTCGCGCGACCCGGCACGATCGGCGTGATCGAAACGCCGCTGCCGGCGCCCACGGCGGCGGATGCGTCCCCCGCGCGCGCCGGCCTCGCTGCCTTCGCCTCGCTGCTCGCACTCGCAGACTACGCCACGCCGGTGTGGCTCGCCCAGCCCGACGCCGCACTCGCGGCCGCGCTGCGCTTTCATGCAGGCGCGCCGCTTGCACAGCAGGCGCGCGAAGCCGCGTTCGCCTATGTGCACGACGCCGCCGCCCTGCCGCCGCTCGACGACTTCGCGAGCGGCACGCCCGAGTCGCCGGAGCAGTCGGCCACGGTGTTCGCGCGTGTCGATTCCCTCACCGGCGGCGCACCGCTCACGCTGCGCGGCCCCGGCATCGAAACGACCTGCAGCATCGCGCCCGTCGGTCTGCCAGAGCGCTTCTGGCGAGAACGCGCCGCCCTCGCGCCGCACTTCCCGTGCGGCATCGACTTCTATCTCGTGTGCGGCGACCGCCTGATGGGCCTGCCGCGCACCACTCTCGTGGAGATGCACTGATGTACGTCGCCGTCAAAGGAGGAGAGCGCGCGATCGAAGCGTCGTGGCGTCTGCTCGACGAGGCTCGCCGCGGCGATACGCGCGTGCCCGAGCTGAGCGTCGCGCAGATCCGCGAACAGATGCGTCTGGCCGTGGCGCGTGTGATGGCCGAAGGTTCGGTCTACGACGAAGAACTTGCCGCGCTCGCCATCAAGCAGGCCGCTGGCGATCTCGTCGAAGCAATCTTTTTGCTGCGCGCCTATCGCACCACGCTGCCGCGTTTTGGTTACACACAACCGGTCGAAACGGAAAACATGGTGGTGGAGCGCCGCATTTCCGCGACCTTCAAGGACGTGCCCGGCGGCCAGGTGCTTGGCGCGACCTACGATTACACGCAGCGCCTGCTCGACTTCGCGCTGCTGGCCGAAGGCGACGATGCCGCGAGCGCCACGCCTCGCGCGCCGCGAGCCACCCCGCCCGAAGAAGCGATGCCGCGCGTGGTCTCCCTGCTCGACAAGGAAGGCCTGATCGAGCAGGAAACGCGCTCGACGCAAGCACGCGAGCCCGGCGACCTCTCGCGTGAGCCGCTTGCGTTCCCTGCCGATCGCACCGTGCGCCTGCAAAATCTCGCACGCGGCGACGAAGGCTTCCTGCTCGCGATGGGCTATGCCACGCAGCGCGGTTACGCACATTCGCACCCGTTTGCGGGCGAGATCCGCTTTGGTTCGGTCTGCGTAGAAATGATGCTGGACGAACTCGATGAAGCCGTGGAAATCGGCGAGATCGACTTGACCGAGTGCCAGATGATCAACCAGTTCGCGGGCGCGAAAGACGTGCCGCCGCAATTCACGCAAGGCTACGGTCTCGCGTTCGGCCACGCGGAACGTAAGGCCATGGCGATGGCGCTGGTGGATCGTGCACTGCGCGCCGAGGAGCTGGGCGAGACGATCGCCTCGCCGACTCAGGACATCGAATTCATGCTCTCGCACAGCGATAACGTGGAAGCCTCGGGCTTCGTTCAACACCTGAAGCTGCCGCACTACGTGGACTTCCAGGCTGAGCTGGAGCTCGTGCGCAAGCTGCGCGCGCAGCACGAAAGCGACAGCGACGCGAATGCCGACGCGCACAACAAGGAGGCTGCATGAACGCGCCCGATACCTTGCAATCCACCGCAGCCGAAGTCGCCTCGCACGAAACTCAGGCCGTCTCGGGTTACAACTTCGCGTACCTCGACGAACAGACCAAGCGGATGCTGCGCCGCGCCCTCCTCAAGGCCGTGGCCGTGCCGGGCTACCAGGTGCCGTTCGCCTCGCGCGAAATGCCGCTGCCGTATGGCTGGGGCACGGGCGGCATCCAGGTGACGGCGGCGATCATCGGCGCGAAGGACACGCTCAAGGTGATCGACCAGGGCTCGGACGACACCACGAACGCCGTGAACATCCGTCGCTTTTTCGCGCGCACCACGGGGGTGGCCACCACGCGCCGCACGAGCGAGGCGTCGATCGTGCAGACGCGGCACCGAATTCCAGAAACGCCGCTCACGGACAAGCAGATTCTCGTGTATCAGGTGCCGATGCCCGAGCCGCTGTTCCGGCTCGAGCCGCGCGTGGCCGAATGCAAGAAGCTCCATGCACTGGCCGACTATGGCCTGATCAGCGTGAAGCTTTATGAGGACATCGTGCAGCACGGCAGCATCGCCACGACGTACGACTACCCGGTGACCGTGAACGGCCGTTATCTGACGTCGCCCTCGCCGATTCCGAAGTTCGACAACCCCAAGCTGCATATGAACGCCGCGCTGCAGTTGTTCGGCGCGGGTCGCGAGCGCCGCATCTACGCGATTCCGCCGTACACGCCGGTGAAGAGCCTCGACTTCGACGACCACCCGTTCGAAGTGCAGCGCTGGGAGCATGCGTGCGCCCTGTGCGGCTCGCGCGAGAGTTTCCTCGACGAGATGATTGTCGACGACGCAGGCAAACGCATGTTCGTCTGCTCGGACAGCGACTACTGCCACGACCGCCGCGAGCAGATCGATGCGCACGCAACGAATGAAGCAGGAGAGAAAGCATGACGCCGCTGTTAAGCGCAAGATCGCTCACGAAGCAGTACGGCGGCCGCAACGGCTGCCGCGACGTGAGCTTCGACCTGTATCCCGGCGAGGTGTTGTGCATCGTCGGCGAATCGGGCTCGGGCAAGACCACGCTGCTCAACACGCTCGCACTGCGCACCGAATCCGACTCGGGCGCGCTGCACTACACGAGCGCGAACGGCGAAACGCTCGACCTGCGCACGCTTTCCGAGCCGCGCCGGCGCCTGCTTGCGCGCACCGAATGGGGCTTCGTGCAGCAGAATCCGCGTGACGGGCTGCGTGCGGGCGTCTCGGCCGGGGCCAATATCGGCGAGCCGCTGATGGCCGTCGGCGCACGTCACTACGGGCAAATCCGCAGCACGGCGCAGCAGTGGATGCAGCGCGTGGAGCTGGACGCGCAGCGCATCGACGAATTGCCGTCGGCGTTTTCGGGCGGCATGCAGCAGCGCCTGCAAATCGCGCGCAATCTCGTCACGGGGCCACGCCTCGTCTTCATGGACGAGCCCACAGCGGGTCTCGACGTGTCCGTGCAGGCGCGCCTGCTCGACCTCCTGCGCACGCTCACGACCAACCTGCATCTTTCGGTGTTGATCGTCACGCACGACATCGGCGTGGCGCGGCTGCTCGCGCACCGCTTGATGGTGATGCAAGGCGGCACGGTGGTCGAATCGGGCCTGACCGACCAGGTGCTGGACGACCCGCAACATCCCTATACGCAGACGCTGGTGGCATCCGTGCTGCCGGTCTAGGATGAAAGACATGACTCTGAACTCATCACCGGGCACGCGCGCGTTCCTCGAAAGACCGGCGCTCATGCTGCGCGCCGAAGACGTGCGCAAGACTTTCACGCTGCACGGCCAGGGCGGCATCGGCATCGAGGCGCTCGCGGGCGTGTCGCTCGACGTGGAGCGCGGCGAATGCATCGTGCTGGTCGGGCCCTCGGGCGCGGGCAAGAGCACCTTCCTGCGCTGCCTGTACGGCAACTACCTCGCCAGCGGCGGCTCGATTGCGATCCGCGACGAGGGCGCGCCGCTCGAGCATCTCGAGATCACGGGCGCAGCGCCCCACGACATCCTGCGCCTGCGCCGCAACGTCGTGGGCTACGTGAGCCAGTTTCTGCGCGTGATTCCGCGCGTGAGCGCGCTCGACATCGTGGCCGCGCCGCTCGTTTCGCGCGGCGTGGAGGAAGACGAAGCACGCGAGCGCGCGCAAACGCTGCTGGCACGTCTGAACGTGCCGCAGCGCCTCTGGCCGCTCGCGCCCGCCACGTTTTCGGGCGGCGAGCAGCAGCGCGTGAACATCGCCCGGGGCCTGATCGCGCAGCACCGCGTGCTGTTGCTGGACGAACCCACGGCCTCGCTCGACGCGGAAAACCGCGAAGTCGTCGCGAGCCTGATTGGCGAAGCGCGCGAGCGCGGCGCGGCGATTGTCGGCGTATTCCACGACGAGGACACGCGCCAGCGCGTCGCCACCCGCGTACTCGAACTCAGCGCGCCGCGCGCGCAAGCGCCGCTCAGCGCCGCAGCCTGAAACCCGCCTGAACGGCGCAAACCGATATCTGATACGGAGCCTGACGATGTTGATCAAGAACGCTCGCATCGTGACGCGAGACGAAGTTTTCACCGGCACGCTAAGCGTGGCAGACGGCAAGATCCGCGACATCTCGCGCGGCTCGACCGCCGCGCCCGAAGCCGAAGACTGGGAGGGCGACTTCCTGCTGCCCGGTCTCGTCGAACTGCACACCGACAACCTGGAAAAGCACCTCGCGCCGCGCCCCGGCGTGCACTGGAACACCGACGCCGCGTTCGTGATTCACGACGCGCAGATCGCCGCCGCCGGCATCACCACGGTATTCGACGCGCTGGCCATCGGCACGCGCCTGGCCGTGGGCGTGCGCGGCCGCGACGTGCAGCTCGCTAGCGCCCATGCGCTCAAGCGTTTTTCCGAGCGCAACCTGCTGCGCGCCGAGCACTTCCTGCACTTGCGCTGCGAAATCGCCACCGAAGACGTGATCGAGCTGTTCGACATGCTGAGCGACCACCCGCTGCTGCGCCTCGCCTCGGTAATGGACCACACGCCGGGCCAGCGCCAGTGGCACGACCGCGAGCAATGGCGCAAATTTCAGGAGCGCCACGGCAAGTGGACCGACGAGCAGACCAACACGATGCTCACCGAAATGGCCACGGAGCAGGAACGCTACGCCGACGCGCACCGCCTCGAAATCGTGCAGCGTTGCCGCACGCGCAACATCCCGCTCGCGAGCCACGACGACACGCTCGTGGAGCACGTCGAGCAGGCCGCGGCCGAAGGCATCGTGCTCGCCGAATTCCCGACCACGCGCGTGGCCGCCGAGGAAGCGAAAAAGCGCGGCATTGCGACGATCATGGGTGCGCCGAACGTGGTGCGCGGGGGCTCGCACTCGGGCAACGTCTCGGCGCTGGAGCTGGCCCAGGCCGGTTTGCTCGACATCCTCTCGTCCGACTACGTGCCGTCGAGCCTCCTGACCGCCGCATTCGACCTCGTGACCAAGGCCGACTGGACGCTGCCGCGCGCGCTCGCTACGGTCTCGTGGGAACCCGCCAGCAAGTCGGGCCTGCACGATCGCGGCGCGATCGAGCCGGGCCTGCGCGCCGACTTCGTGCGGGTGACGATGCTCGATTCGCTGCCCGTGCCGCGCGCGACGTGGCGCGCGGGCGTGCGCGTGGTCTGACGTCATCCACGCGGTGCAGCCGATGTGTCTGCTGCACCGCGACAAAAAACGGTGCGCTGTCTGGCCCTATTCGGGCCGAAAACCAACGGCGCGCCGTCGAATCGATTTCAATTTCCATTCAGACTGCTGACGATGCCGCGACCGCGCGGCATCGCATTCTTCCGACTGTTGCGGCAGAGCATCGCGCAGCCCCTCCCAAGCCCCCGCATTGGCCTGTCCCCATTGGCCTGTTCGCCTTGCCCGACAAGGCTTTGCGTTAAATCGTACAAGCGCACGGGCGTACACTTACCGGCACCCTTTCCCGCTATCCGGTATTACACTAGCGACGCAGCAATTTTGACCTGGTAAGCTTGCGCGCGCTTCGCTGGCCGCAGGCTGGCAGGTCCAACAATAATCCGGCGCGAGCCGCGCCGGGAAATGCGCCATGGCGGCACAACCGCACGCGGCGCGCCCTGAACCATCTCGAGGAGTACCCATAGTGAAGAAACTGCTTGCCACCCTCACGGTTGCCGTGCTCGCCGTCTCGGCCGGCGTCGCCCATGCGAAGGACTGGTCCACCGTGCGTTTCGGCGTTGACGCCAGCTACGCACCGTTCGAATCCAAAGCACCCGATGGCAAGCTGGTCGGCTTCGACATCGACCTCGGCAACGAAATCTGCAAGCGCCTGAACGCCAAGTGCGTGTGGGTCGAGCAAGATTTCGACGGCATGATCCCGGGCCTGAAGGCCAAGAAGTTCGACGGCGTGCTCTCGTCGATGACGATCACCCCGCAGCGCGAGCAGCAGATCGCCTTCTCGGCGAAGCTGTTCAACACGCCGACGCGTCTCGTCGCGAAGAAGGGCTCGAGCCTCGCCCCGACGGCCGACTCGCTCAAGGGCAAGTCGGTTGGCGTCGAGCAAGGCACGATCCAGGAAACCTACGCGAAGGAAAACTGGGCACCGAAGGGCGTGAACGTCGTTCCTTACCAGAACCAGGACCAGGTCTACGCCGACCTGATCTCTGGCCGTCTGGACGCCGCGCTGCAGGATGAAGTGCAAGCGGATCTGGGCTTCCTGAAGACGCCGCGCGGCGCTGGCTTCCAGTTCGCCGGCAAGGAAATCCCGACGGGCGCTGCCGCCATCGGCCTGCGCAAGGAAGACGCCGACCTGAAGGGCAAGATCGACAAGGCCATCGCCGACATGATCAAGGACGGTACCTATAAAAAGATCGAATCCAGGTACTTCGACTTCGACGTGTACGGCGGCTAAGCACCGCATCGCGCCGGCGCTGCATCACGGCGCACGAAGCCCGGGCCTTGTGTCCGGGCTTTTTCATTTCCGGATTTTTATTTCGGATTCCGTATTTTCAGACGATGCCGCAGGCGCGTGAGCGCGCGCCGGTTCCGGCGGCGCGTCGAATCGGCTAAGATCGGTATACGGCCCCCTGCATGTGCTTACGGGGCCATCGTTCACTCCAACACCTTTGCGGGCCGCCGCGCCTCGCGCATCCATCATGCAAACCCGAAACCACCCGTTGATCGCGCCCGCCCTCGGTACCGCGCGGGAACTTGCCAGTTTCCACTACGGCAAGGCCGGCGGTCCCAAGGTCTACATCCAGTCCTCGCTCCACGGCGACGAACTGCCGGGCATGCTCGTCTCGTGGGCGCTGCGCCGCAAGCTCGCGGAGCTGGAAGCTGCGGGCCGCCTTCGCGGCGAGGTCGTGATCGTGCCGGTGCCGAACCCCGTGGGCCTGAATCAGCACTGGCTCGGGCATATGATCGGCCGCTTCGAATCGAACACGGCGCAGAACTTCAACCGCAATTTCCACGAGCTCACCGCGCTCGTGCTGCCCAGCATCGAGGCGCGTCTCGGGCCCGACGAAGCCGCGAACCGCACGGCCATCCGTGCGGCGATGGGCGAAGCGCTGGCCGCTCAGAAGCCGAAAACCGAACTCGATTCGATGCGCCTCGCGCTCCAGCGCCTTTCGTACGACGCCGACATCGTGCTCGATCTGCATTGCGACTGGGAAGCCGCCATGCACATCTACACGAACCCCGAGCTGTGGTCCGACGTCGAGCCGCTCGCGCGCTATCTCGATGCCAAGGCGTCGCTCCTCGCGCTCAACTCGATCGGCAACCCGTTCGACGAGATTCACAGCTTCTGCTGGTCGGAGTTGCGCGAGCACTTCGGCACACGCTTCCCCATCCCTCACGGCTCGATTTCGGTAACGGTCGAGCTGCGCGGCCAGCGCGACGTCTCGCACGAGCTCGCAGAGCACGACGCCCAGGCCATCGTCGACTATCTGATCGGGCGCGGCGTCATCGAAGGCACGGCCGCGCCGCTGCCGCCACTCGCCCATGCAGCCACGCCGCTCGCGGGCACGGAGCCGATCGTGGCGCCTGCCAGCGGCGTGCTCGTGTTTCGCGTGGATTGCGGCACGTGGGTGGAACGCGGCGCGGCCATTGCCGATGTCATCGACCCGCTCGCCGACACCGTGACGACGCTGCACGCGGGCGTGAGCGGCGTGATGTATGCACGCCATAGCGCGCGCTTCGCCACGGCCGGCATGGAAGTCGCACGCATTGCCGGCGAAAAGCCCATTCGCAGCGGCTCGCTTCTTTCGCTGTAACCTGCAACGCCTTGTCGTAAAAGGGCTCGCGCCATAGGTGCGAGCCTTTTTTATAGGCGTTTCCCGGTTATTTCAATTATTTCGGTTAACTAATTTTCTGCTTCGATGAATCGATGGCAATCAGACGTGTAAAGCGCGCATTGATCGGGCCGTTAATGCGCCCTTGAAATGAATCAAACTCAGCTTGAAGTCAGGTTCAAAAGATGGCTTAACCCGGCAAATAGAAGAAAGCCTAGGAAAAATTCTTATAAGGCCGATTGTCGCAGTCCAGTCTTTCAAATTGACAGGAAAATTGCCCGCGAAGCCAATAACGACGGGCTTCGGGCGCCGCTCTCCGCGGGTGCAACCCGTGTGTCGCTTCCACACAACAGAATGGCGACATTTTGCCTACAAAGTCTTACTGTCACATTCCTTTCGTTATCGACCCTTAAATTGCAGCCCGTCGCATTGACCGGCCCATAAGAGGCCGGAGTAGTCATCTCGTCCTTTACCCGGAGAAACAGTTGAATAAGAAAATTCTGACCACCGCTATTCTGGCCTCGATCGCAGGCGTCGCCCACGCACAAAGCAGCGTAACGCTGTACGGCGTGATCGACGCGGGTGTGAATTACATCAGCAACGTGAAGAACGCGACGAACGGCAGCTCGCACCAGTTCTCGTACGGTGACGGCGTGGCGCAGGGCAGCCGTTGGGGCCTGCGCGGCACGGAAGACCTGGGCGGCGGCCTGAAGGCGATCTTCGTGCTCGAAAACGGCTTCAACAGCGGTAACGGCACGGCAGGCCAGGGCAGCGCGATGTTCGGCCGTCAAGCTTTCGTCGGTCTGACGCAGTCGAACATCGGTTCGCTGACGTTCGGCCGTCAATACTCGCTCAACACGGACATTCTCGGCGCGCAGTACTCGACCGGTGGCAACACGGTTTCGGGTAACTGGGCGTACCACTTCAACGACATCGACCAGCTGACGTCGAGCCGCATCAACAACGCGGTCAAGTTCCAGAGCGTGAACTTCTCGGGCTTCACGTTCGGCGCGTTGTACGGCTTCTCGAACTCGACCTCGTTCGCCGGCGCACCGGCAACGGGTCCGGCGGCCAGCCCGATCGCCGGCTCGTCGCGCGCGTACAGCTTCGGCGCGAACTACGGCTACGGCCCGTTCAGCATCGGCGCTGCCTACTTCAACCAGACGTACCCGGGCCAGACCACGCCGTCGACGACGACCACGATCGCCAACGTTGCACAGGGCACGCTGCGCGACACGCGCTCGTTCGGTGTCGGTGGCCGCTACATCGTCGGCCCGGCAACGCTGTGGGCCCTGTGGACCAACACGCTGCTTTCGCCGATCGCCGGTTCCTCGACGCTCTACAACGCGTACGAAGCAGGCGGCAAGTACGCCTTCACGCCGGCTCTCGCGGCTGGCCTTGGCTACACGTACTCGCGCACCTCGGGCAGCCAGACGGCTCACTGGAACCAGGTCAACGCATCGCTCGACTACGCGCTCAGCAAGCGCACCGACGTCTACGGCCTCGTGTCGTACCAGGACGCATCGGGCACGCTCGCGAACGGCCAGAAGGTTCAGGCGCAGATCGGCGACTCGAGCTCGAGCATCTACCAGCCTTCGGGCACGGGTTCGCAGGATCAAGTCGCGGTTCGCGTCGGTATCCGCCACAAGTTCTAAGCAGCGTCACTCGCGCAACAGCGGCGGCCGGCGACTCATAGCGCCGGCTCTGCTCGGCGCGCCGCAGCTCGCGCTGCACGCCGCGCCTTACCGGACGGGGCATCCCTTTGGATGCCCCGCTTTTTTTGGTTCATCGCAGTCGATGAACGACGCCCTTCGTCACGCCTTCCTGACGAATTCCGATTTGAGGCTCATGGCGCCGAAGCCGTCGATCTTGCAATCGATATCGTGGTCGCTGTCCACCAGCCGGATATTCTTTACTTTGGTGCCCATCTTGATCACGCCACCCGAACCCTTGAGTTTCAGGTCCTTGATGACCGTGACGGTATCCCCGTCCTGGAGGACATTGCCGGCCGAATCGCGATACACCTTGCCCGCTGTTTCAGCCGGCGCGGTGGCTAGCGCCGACCATTCATGTGCACACTCCGGGCAGATGTAGACGTCACCGTCTTCGTAGGTGAACTCGGAATTGCATTTCGGACAGCGTGGCAGTGCGCTCATGGAGAATCCCTGGTGCCGACGGGGGCATTAAAAGCGCGCAAGTATAGCGGCTCCGGCAGACGGCCCACCCCGCCATGCGTGCGGCCTGCGACGTTATGTCCGCCGCGACCCCGCCCTGGCCCCGCTTCTGGTACGCTGCGCTCTCTCACCTCGCAGCGATCGAACCGATGGAACTCCCTTTCAACGAAGCCGCCGTCTCGGTGACGCGCAACGCGCTTTCCGCAGCCGGCCAGGTCTTCCCCATGCGCAACATCGAGGACGTGCGCATCGTCATCGGGCGGCGCAGCCGCGTGGTGCCGATCGCGATCAGCCTGGTCGGCGCCGCCGGCGCTGTCGTGGGTGGTGTGCTCGGCTCGGCGTCCGGTCTCGCGTGCGGCGTGATGGTGATCGTGGTGGGCTGGCTCGCGTGGCTCTGGCAGGAAGCCGTGCACCGGCTCTATGTCGTGACGGGCGGAGAATCGCGCGAGGCGGTCACGAGCCTCGACCCGGCATTCCTCGAACGTGTGCAGGAAGCGGTGCGCATCGCCAAGGCCGCGCAAGCGGCGCAGGCCGAAGGCGGCACGACGCGGCCCTCAGCGCCCTGATACCGCAGGAAGTACTAACGGAAGTACTGCCGGAAGCACCGCGGGCGCTCGCCCCTCACTCCATCTCGATCGACTTCACGTGCCAGATATCTCGGGCGTATTCCGCGATCGCACGGTCCGACGAGAATTTCCCCATCCCCGCCACGTTTTCGATCGCGCTCGCGGTCCACGCGGGGACGTCCATGAAACGCTGGTCGGCGGCGTCCTGGGCCTCGATGAAGGCCGAGTAGTCGGCCAGCACGAGGTAGTGGTCGCCCCAGTCCACGAGCGTGTGGAAGATGTCCGTGTAGCGTGCCGAATCGTGCGGTGAAAAGAAGCCCATACGGATCTGGTCGAGCGCGCGGCGCAGCTCGGCGTTTTCCTCGTAGACCTGGCGCGGCCGGTAGCCCGCGCAACGCAGCTGATCGACCTGGTCGGACGTGTGGCCGAAGATGAAAATGTTGTCCTGCCCCACGGCCTCGCCGATCTCGATGTTCGCGCCGTCGAGCGTGCCCATGGTGAGCGCGCCGTTCAGCGCGAGCTTCATGTTGCCGGTGCCCGACGCTTCGGTGCCCGCGGTCGAGATCTGCTCGGACAGGTCCGCTGCGGGAATCAGCGCCTCGGCCACGCTCACGCCGTAATTCGGCACGAACACCACCTTGAGCCGATCGCCCACTACGGGATCGTTGTTGATCTTCGTGGCCACGTCGTTGATGAGGTGGATGATCATCTTCGCCATGCGGTACGCCGACGCGGCCTTGCCCGCGAACAGCACGACGCGTGGCACCCAGTCACGCTCCGGCGCTTCGAGAATGCGGTTGTAGCGCGTGATCACGTGCAGCACGTTGAGCAACTGGCGCTTGTACTCGTGAATGCGCTTGACCTGCATGTCGAACAGCGCGTCGGGATTGAAGACGATGCCCGTGCGCTGCAGGGCGCGATGTGCGAGGCGCACCTTGTTGCTGCGCTTGGCCGCACGGAAGGCGGCTTCGAACGACGCGTCGCCGCGCAGTTTGCGCAGCGCGCCCAGCTCGAAGAGATCGCTGCGCCAGCGCGGCCCGATCGCTTCGTCCACGAGGCGCGCGAGCGGCGCGCTCGCCTGCGCGAGCCAGCGGCGCGGCGTGATGCCGTTGGTCACGTTCGTGAAGCGGTCGGGAAAGAGACGAGCAAAGTCGGCGAAGATATCGCGCGTCATCAGTTGCGAGTGCAACTTCGAGACACCGTTCACCTTGTGGCTCGCCACGATCGCGAGATAGGCCATACGCACGCGGCGCTGACCGTATTCGTCCACGAGCGAGATGCGGCGGATCAGGTCGAGGTCGTGCGCGCCGCGGTCGCTCGCTTCGCGCAGGAACGCGGCGTTGATGTCGAAGATGATTTCGAGGTGGCGCGGCAAGAGGCGCGCCAATAGTTCGACGTCCCAGGTTTCCAGCGCTTCGGGCATCAGCGTGTGGTTGGTGTACGAGAACACACGGCGCACGTGGCCCATCGCCTCGTCCCACGGCAGATGATGCACGTCCACGAGCAGACGGATCAGCTCGGGAATGGCCAGCACCGGGTGCGTGTCGTTCAGGTGCACCGCGACCTTTTCGGAGAAGCGCCCGAACGTGCTGTGCGTGCGCAGGTAGCGGCGAATCAGGTCCTGCATCGTCGCGGAGACGAAGAAGTACTCCTGGCGCAGACGCAGTTCGCGCCCGGCCATCGTCGAGTCGTCGGGATAGAGCAGCCGCGAGACGTTCTCGGAGATGTTGCGCGCTTCCACCGCGCGCTGATAGTCGCCCTGGTTGAACGCCGAGAGATCGAGTTCTTCGTCCGCGCGCGCGGACCACAGCCGCAGCGTGTTGGTCGCGCTAGTGGCGTAGCCGGGAATGACCGTGTCGTAGGCCATGGCGTTCACGTGCTGCGTGTCGACCCATTCCACATGGCCGTTGCGCTGCATGGTGCGCCCGCCGAAGCGAACGGGATACTGGACCTCGGGCCGCGGAAACTCCCACGGATTGCCATAGCGCAGCCAGTAGTCGGGCGCTTCGACCTGTTCGCCGTTCACGACCTGCTGGCGAAACATGCCGTAGTCATAGCGAATGCCATAGCCGAAACCCGGAATGCCGAGCGTCGCCATCGAATCGAGAAAGCACGCCGCGAGCCGGCCGAGACCGCCGTTGCCGAGCGCCGCGTCGGGCTCGTAGTCGAGCACCGTGTCCATGTCGACGCCCACGCTCGCCAGCGCCTCTTTCATCTGGTCGTGGATGCCGAGCGCGATCAGCGCGTTCGAGAATGTGCGGCCGATGAGAAATTCCATCGACAGGTAATAGACGCGTTTGACGTCCTGGTCGTACTGGCGGCGCGTGGTGATCATCCAGCGCTCGACGAGCCGGTCGCGCACGGCGAGCGCCGCAGCATGCAGCCAGTCCTGCGGACGGGCTGTCACGGCGTCCTTGCCGACACCGTACATCAGGCGATTGGAGAGGGAACGACGCAGCGCTTCGACGCTGCTTTGCAACTGATCGAACTCGAGACCGATGGCTGTCATCTACTGACTCCTGTCGACCGCACCTGGCAACGAGCGCCTGGTGCGGTCCCATGCAATGCGCCGGAAATGGCGGCGCGCCCATAAAAGGTGCAGGGCGCGCGGTTGTTCTGGGCCTGCGCCGCACGTGACGGAACGGGACAATGACGCGTCGGCGCCGCGGCGCAAAAGGCCGGCACCGCTCGCCAGCGAGCGCAGATCAATTTGCAGAGTAGTGCATTTTCAAATGGCGTGCGGCGGCGCGCCAGCCGGGCACGGAGCACGGCCGCCGGCCACGCGGAACCCGCCGTCCGCCTCGATCCCTTGCCATGCGGTGGGTTGCGCGCGCGCAGCGCGGCGTCACGTCTGCGCGTGACGGGCTTGGCGGTTAGTTGCGATTGCTGAGCCGTGATGAACGATCGAGTGCTACCCAAGGCCTTACAGTCACCCCACGCCCTGAGGCTTCCCCTGCAGAACCGGGCGGGCTCTGTAACAATCGCAAAATTCGTCCGCGCGGCCCGCGCCGCAGCCTTCATCGTCCATCCGCCCGAGACTGTCTTGTCCGAAACCTTTTCCGCGGCGCGCGAAACCCGCAACACCAGCGATATCGAGCCCCCCGACGCGCCCATGTCCGCGAAGAACCGCCGCGCCATGGGCGCGGTGATGCTCGCCGTTGCGCTCGCCACGCTCGACACCGCCATCGCCAACACCGCGCTGCCATCCATCGCCACCGACCTGCACGCGGCCCCCGCCGCCTCGGTGTGGATCATCAACGCATACCAGCTCGCGATGGTCGCCACGCTGCTGCCGCTCGCCGCGCTCGGCGACATCATCGGCCACCGGCGTATCTATATCAGCGGCCTCGCGATCTTCACGGTCGCTTCGCTCGCCTGCGCGCTCGCACCCACGCTGACCGCGCTCGCCGGGGCGCGCGTACTGCAGGGGCTCGGCGCGAGCGCCATCATGAGCGTGAACACGGCACTGATCCGCTTTCTCTACCCGCCGCACCGGCTCGGGCGCGGGCTCGGCATGAACGCGCTGATCGTGGGCGTTTCGTTCGCCGTGGGTCCGACCATGGCCTCGCTGATCCTCTCCGCGGGCACCTGGCCGTGGCTCTTCGCGATCAACGTGCCGCTCGGCGTGCTCGCGCTCGTGTTCGCGCTGCCCGCGCTGCCGCAGACGGCGCGCGGCAAGCACGCCTTCGATCCCGTCGCGGCTGTGCTCAATGTGATTACGTTCGCGGCGCTGATCTTCGCGCTCGGCGAGGCCGCGCAGCGCGCGCCCGGCATCGAAGTGGGCATTGCGGCCGTCGTGGCGCTGGTGTTCGGCGCGCTGCTGATCCGGCGCGAAGCCGGCCATCCCGCGCCCATGCTGCCCGTGGATCTGTTCCGCCGGCCGGTTTTTGCGCTTTCGTCGGTCACCGCGATCTGCTCATTCGCGGCGCAGGGCCTCGCGTTCGTCTCCCTGCCGTTCTATTTCGAAACCGTGCTGATGCGCAGCCAGGTGGAGACCGGCTTCCTGATGACGCCCTGGCCCGTGGTTGTGGCCGCCGCCGCGCCCATTGCGGGGCGCCTCTCCGACCGCTATCCGCCGGGCCTGCTCGGTGCGATCGGGCTCGCCATTCTCTCGGCCGGCATGGCGTCGCTGGCGCTGCTGCCCGCGCACCCCACGGTGACTGACATTGTCGTGCGGATGGCGATCTGCGGCGCGGGCTTCGGCTTTTTCCAGTCGCCGAACCTGCGGGCGATCATGGCGAGCGCGCCGCCCGAGCGCAGCGGTGGCGCGAGCGGCACCGTCGCGGTCTCGCGTCTGCTCGGGCAGACTACGGGCGCTGCGTTGGTGGCGCTGTGCTTCCAGATCGTGGGCCGGCACGGCCCGACGCTCGCCTTAAGCCTTGGCTGCGCCTTTGCGGGCGCGGCGGCCATTGCGAGCGGGCTGCGGCTTTTCGCGCCGTCGCATCGGGCGGTGCAGCGCGGGTGATGCGATTGATGCGGTCCGTGCGGACGGCTGAAGTCTGACGCAAAGGCACGCGGGAAAAGCGCGCCTTCGCCAGCCCGTCTACCGGCTTATCGCGCGAAGTAGCCCTTCACCGCCGCCACGAACGTGTCGATATCGGCGGCCGTCACGTCGAGGTGCGTGACGAAGCGCGACGCGTACAGCATCTGCGTGAGGATGCCGCGCTCCTTGAGATATGCCTCCAGCGGCGCGCAGTGCTCCTGCGGGAACTGCACGAACACCATGTTCGTCGCCTGCGACATCACCTTCACCTGATCGATCTGCGCGAGACCGGCGGCAAGACGCGCGGCGTTCGCATGGTCGTCGGCGAGACGCGCGACGTTGTGATCGAGCGCGTAAAGGCACGCGGCCGCGAGCACGCCCGACTGGCGCATGCCGCCGCCCAGCACCTTGCGCCAGCGATGCGCAGCGTCGATGAGCGCGCGGCTGCCGACCAGCACCGATCCCACCGGCGTGCCCAACCCCTTCGAAAAACAGATCGACACCGAGTCGAAGCCCGCCGTGAGTGCCTCGAGCGGCTGACCCGAGGCGACCGTCGCGTTGTACACGCGCGCACCGTCGAGGTGCGTGGCGAGGCCGCGCTCATGCGCAAGCCGTGTGGCCTTCGCGACGTAATCCGCCGGCAGGACCTTGCCGCCGATGGTGTTTTCGAGCGCGAGCAGACGCGTGCGCGCGAAATGGTCGTCGAACGGCTTGATCGCTGCAGCGATGCGCTCGAGCGGGATCGAGCCGTCTTCGGCGTTGTCGAGCGGCTGCGGCTGGATGCTGCCCAGCACGGCCGCGCCACCGCCTTCGTACTTATAGGTGTGGGCCGCCTGGCCGACGATGTACTCGTCGCCGCGCGCGCAATGCGCCATCAGCGCGGCGAGGTTGCTCTGCGTGCCGCTCGGGAAGAAGAGTCCCGCCTCCTTGCCCGCCTCTTGCGCCACGCGCGCCTGCAGGCGCAGCACAGTCGGGTCGTCGCCCCATACGTCGTCGCCGGTTTCGGCGCGGGTCATGGCGGCGAGCATGGCTTCGCTCGGACGGGTGACGGTGTCGCTGCGCAGGTCGATCATTGCGATGAAATCCTCGTGGTTGAAGCACGCGCGGGACGCACGGGCGCGCGCCTGGTCGGGCGCGCGCCCGTGCGGCGTGGAACCATCGAGTGTATTTTCAAACGGCGGCCCAGCGCAATGCCGGGCCGGGCACGGAGCGCGCTTTCGCCGTGGCTAGTGCGCGAGCAGCGGCAGCGGATCGACGGGCTTGCCGTCGCTACGGACTTCGAACTGAACGCCGCCGGTGCCCATTTCCGCGATCGGCTGGCCTTGCGAAACGGCGTCGTCTTCCTTCACGAGCAGCTTGCCGTTGCGGCCATAGGCCGTCACGACCTGGTCGTTGTGCTTGATGATCACGAGCGGCCCGTAGGCCTCGATACCCGTGCCGGCGTAGACCACGCGGCCGGCGGCGGCGGCCTTGACCTCCTCGCCGGGCGAGCCGCCGATCACGATGCCAGTGGACTTGCCCGGCACGAAGCGCTGCAGGATCGGCCCGCGCGCAGGCCACGCGAGCGCGATGCCCGGCGCAACGGGTGCGGGCATGGCTACGCCAGCGGCGGCCGGTGCGCCGCCAGGCATCTGCGCCTGCGGCGCAGCCGTTGCGTAGTTGGGCGGGGGCGCGACGCGCAGCACCTGGCCTGGCAGGATCTGGGCGTTGGCGGAAGGCAGCTGGTTCCAGCTCGCGATGTCCTGGGGACGCTGGCCGAAGGCCCCGGCGACGCGCGAGAGCGTGTCGCCCGGATTGACGCGGTAGTAGCCCGCGGGCACGCCGCTCGTGGACATTGGGGGGGCGCTTTGGGATTCCCATGGCGCGAAGGTACTGCTACAGGCGCTGCAGACGAGCGTGAGGGCGGCCAGCGCCGCATACGCGCCCGGGTTTCGCCGTTGTCGATTCATCTTGCTGTTCCTCGCTTGGTCCTCGCGTATGACGCAAAAATACGCATGTGGAGTGCGCGGCGGGCCGCAGGCGTTCGCTTGCGCGCCACCTTCCGCGCGAATGAAGACGGAATAAGCCGGAAATGGCGAACGTCCCCCATTATATCGTTCATGCTCCAGCCGCCTTTTTTCGCCGGCATGCTCGCCCGGCCTGCGTTTGCGCGGGTCTACGCCTATACTGGTTCACGCGTCACCCGATAATCAGATGAAAGGCCTCTCGCTGCAGTCCCATGGCCCTGAGGGATCCGAGAATGAACAAAGCCACCTTTCTTTCGCTGCAGCTCAACGTCGAAGATGTCACGTCGTCGCCGGGCCTCGTCGAATTGTTGAACAACCATCTCGTCTTTGCGGCCGACGTGGCCGAAGCCGCCGACGAACTGGTCCAGCACGCCAGCATCGCACGGCTTTCCGGCGCGACCGAGGCGTCCGTGGAAATTCCCGCCGTAGTCATCGAGCGCTTGCGCGACGCGCTCGATACGCTGAGCGGCTATGACGAAACCTGGCTTTTCGCGCTCGAGCCCGGCCGTGCGCTCTTCGACGACATCGCACGCCGGCCTCGCCTGCTTCACTAGTACGCGAACCCGGAGCGGACGGCGCCCTACCCGCATCGCCCGCCCCATTTGCCTGCGCGCCGGCGCCTGTGTGCCACGCTGCCGCGCGCGGAGCGCCTTGTTTTTGGCGCGCCAAACTGGGGGAACCGCCGTGAAATCCATTCTGAACCGCCGTAACACCGCGCTCTCTGGCGCGCCATCACGAATCCTGGCCGTCGCCCATGATGCCGCCACGCAGCGCGCCGTCGCAAGCGAAGCCGCGAGCCGCGTCTCGCAATCCGCGCCCGAACCCATCGTTACGCCGCCCGAGGCTCCCGTCGAGGTCGAGTCTCGCGCGGAGCCTTCCGCAGGCGCAGCCGTGCAGCCCGAAGGCGCCGGCGGGCCTCGGCCAGTGTCCACACTCCATCCGGTGCCGGTCATGCCCGCGCACCTCAATGGCCGCCCCGTGCAGATCGCCGACGGCGCCGCATTCGAAGCGCTCCACGCTGCCGACGAGCTCCTGACCTTCCGCGTCTATCGCTGCTTCGCCTATACGGTCAGCCTCTTCTTCCATCCGCCCACGCTCGGCTACTTCGTCGCGCTCCATCAAGAAAGCGTACTGTGGCGCGCGCTGAAAGCCAACGACCTCGACGCGGCCGGCTCGGCATTTCACCTGATGCAGGAGCAAGCCACGCGCCTCGCCGACGGCGAAACGCGCCGCGTGCAACTCATCGCGCAAAATGCGGAGCTCACACGGCAGATCGAGGAGTCGGAAGCCCAGGCCGAACGCCTGCGCGTGGATCTGCAGCGCCATGCGGAACAAGAGCAGACGGTGACGGGCCGCCAGCACCAGATACGGAAGGACGTCGCTCAGCTGGAGGCGCAGCGCATTGCCGCGCAGGCCCAGTTGAACAAGGCACACCGGGCGCTGCATCAGCTCAAGGTCGCGACGAGCGAGGGCGTGCCCCATCTGCATGCGCGCTGATCACGCGAGCGGGCCGAGCTGCCGCGCGAATCGCCGGGCGGCTTCGAGGCCGAAACTACTCGGCGCCAGCTTCACGTCGCGCTCATAGTCGACGTCGATGCCCATGCGCCACGCCGCAATGCGCTTGCCGTAGCAAATCAGCGTATCGAGCGACTGCATGACGAAGACGATGGCGGGCAGCACCTGCTGGTACAGGGCTTGTGCGCGCTCGAGATCGCCTGCGCAATACGCGGCGTAGACCTGCTGCTGCCAGTCGAAGCAGTCCGGTGCGACGATCATCCCCGCACAGCCGGCGCGCAGGTTGTCGAGCAATTCCAGGCCGCCGCGGCCGTTGAGCACGGGCATCAGGTCGCCGATCTGCGCGATCGTTTCGGCGATCGTCACCGCCGGGCCTTCGCCCTTGAGCACGCGGAAGTTCGGGCATTGCGCAGCAAGCGCGCGCAAACTGCCCGGCGAGAGCCCGACGCCCAGATACCCTGGCGCGTTCTGTATGCCGACCGTCACGTCGAGCCCTGCCATCACGTCAGCGAAGAAGTCGAAATAGAACGATTCGGAATGCGCAGGCTCGCCTTGAGCGCGCACGGGAGGCTGGAGGATCAGCCATGCCGCGCCGCGTTCGATCGCGTGTTGCGCGAATTCGCGCTGCGCCTGAACCGTGGGACCGCTCACCGTGACGGCGAGCGGCAGCGCGCCGCCGCTGTCCTCCTGCGCCCAGCCGATCACCTGCTCGCGTTCGGCGCGCGAAAGCTTGTTGACCTCGGTCGCGAGCCCGAGCACCGCAATGCCCGGCGCGCCGCCGCGCACGGCCGCTTCGACCTGGCGTCGCATGGCGGCGCGGTCGAGGCGGTTATCGCGATCGAAGTACGCATAGAGGATCGGGTAGATGCCGGCGATCGCACCGGCGGATTTGGCTGGCGCGCTCATCGTGTGCTCCTGCGCGATCAGTGGGAGTCGCGCGGCACGGCCGCGCCGCTCGCGCCGACCAGAAAGTCCAGATCCGCGCCCTTGTCGGCCTGCAGCACGTGCTCGACGTAAAGCCGGTAATAGCCGCGCTCGGGCAGCTCGGGCGCCGTCCACTCGGTCTTGCGGCGCGCGAGTTCTGCGTCGGAGACTTCCAGATGCAGGCGCCGCGCCGCGACGTCCAGCTCGATCATGTCGCCCGTGCGCACGAGCGCGAGCGGGCCGCCCGCAGCCGCTTCGGGCGACACGTGCAGCACGACCGCACCATACGCCGTGCCGCTCATGCGGCCGTCCGAAATGCGCACCATGTCGGTAATGCCCTTTTGCAGCACCTTCTTCGGCAGCGGCATGTTGCCGACCTCGGCGAAGCCCGGATAGCCCTTGGGTCCGGCGCCTTTGAGGACCATGACGCAGTGCTCGTCGATATCGAGCGATGCGTCGTCGACCTTCGCGTGCAGTTCCTCGACGTTCTCGAACACCACCGCGCGGCCGCGATGCCGCAACAGCGCCGGCGTGGCGGCCGAAGGCTTGATGACGGCGCCGTCGGGCGCGAGGTTGCCCTTGAGCACGGCGATGCCGGCTTTGGGCTTGAACGGCTGCACAAACGAGGTGATGACTTCGGGGTTGTAGTTCGGCGCGTCGGCCACGTTTTCCCAGAGGGTTTTACCGTTGACCGTCAACGCGTCCCGATGCAGCAGCCCTTGCTCGCCCAGTTGCCGCAGCACCGCGGGCAGACCGCCCGCGTAATAAAAGTCCTCCATCAGATGATGGCCGGAAGGCTGCAGATTCACGAGGCACGGAACATCAGAGCCGAGTTCCCAGTCATCGAGCGAAAGCGGCACGCCAATGCGCCGCGCGAGCGCGATCAGATGCACGACGGCGTTGGTCGAGCCGCCGATGGCCGCGTTGGTGCGGATCGCGTTTTCGAACGCCGCGCGGGTGAGGATCTTCGACATCGTGAGGTCCTCGCGCACCATCTCGACGATGCGCCGCCCGGCGAGTTGCGCGAGCACCTGGCGGCGCGCATCGACAGCGGGAATGGCCGCATTGTGCGGCAGCCCCATGCCCAGCGATTCGACCATCGAGGCCATCGTGGACGCCGTGCCCATGGTCATGCAGTGGCCGCGCGAGCGGTTCATGCACGACTCCGCCTCGACGAATTCGGCCTGCGACATTGTCCCCGCGCGCACTTCCTCCGACATTTGCCACACCCCCGTGCCCGAGCCGATCTCATGGCCCCGGAAACGCCCGTTGAGCATTGGGCCGCCGGAGACGGCGAGCGCGGGCAAGTTGCACGACGCTGCGCCCATCAGCAAGGCCGGCGTGGTCTTGTCGCAGCCGACGAGCAAAATCGTGCCGTCGATCGGATTCCCGCGAATCGACTCCTCGACGTCCATGGAGGCGAGGTTGCGAAACAGCATCGCGGTGGGCCGCAAGTTCGATTCGCCGAGCGACATCACGGGAAACTCGAGTGGCAGACCGCCGGCTTCGTACACGCCTTTTTTCACGTACTCCGCGAGTTCGCGAAAATGCGCGTTGCACGGCGTGAGTTCCGACCACGTATTGCAAATGCCGATGACGGGGCGGCCGTCGAACGCGTCGTGTGGGATGCCCTGGTTCTTCATCCACGAGCGGTGGATGAAGCCGTCCTTGTCGGCTTTGCCGAACCAGGCCTGACTGCGCAAGGGCTTGCGGGGGGAGCGGGTCATGGCGGGGCGTCTCCTGTAGCGGGGCAACTTCAGGGAAACTGCCGCCCGATCATAGGAGTGACGTTCGGACCCGTCAATGTTCGGTATGGCGTCCTTAGATATGGACAAAGCGCGCCACAAAAAAGTACGGGCCGGTGGAGAACCGGCCCGTGCTGGACTGCCTGTTGCAACAACGTACTGCCTACTGCGTTCTGCTACTGCACGGCTGCACCTCTCACTGCGCCAGCCAACTTCAACTACCTTCTGCTCTCTGCGTACTTCCTGACTGCAACAACTCACCTACTGCGTACTGCGTACTGCAACTGCACACTGCGAACTGCACCTTCTACTGCAACCACTCACTGCGTCTTGCAACTGCAACTTCTAGTGCACTCACTGCTTACTTCTGCTGCAACAACTGACTGCGTACAGCGACAACTCACTACAGGGGGTAGCTTGCCGGAACCGCCTGAAGCGGTTCCGTTCGGTCAGGGCTTAGTGGCCGAAGTAAATGCGCTGGTTCGGGGCGACTTGCGCCGGTTGCACCGCGGCACCCGACTGCGACGTGCCGACCGCCGGAGCGCCGTAGCCGCTGGTGTCGCCGGCGGCGAGCTTTTCCTGGGTCACGCGCGCTTGCGCGGCCTGCAGGTTTTCCGGGTAGTTCACATGGTCAGCCGACGGGTTGTAGCCAGCGTGCTCGAGTTGAACCAGTTCCGCACGCACCTGGGCGCGAGTCAGGCCTTGTTCGCTCGATTGGGCGAACGAGATTGCCGGCATGGCAAGCGCGGCGGCAACGACGACTGCGGGGATAAGCTTGTTCATGATCGGACCTCCATCTGTTTTATTTCCGCTTCAGGAACACCGTGTTCGTCAGCGATTGATTACAGTGTAGGCGTCCGATCACGCTAGGGAAAACCCTAATTCGTCAAAACACCATTGCGATTTCGGTAATAAAAAAAGGTGAGCCCTGCGGACTCACCTTACGATTCCAACAAAGACCGCAACGACAATGCGGCCTTCTGTCTTGCGACCTTACGACCAGTCCGCGTGGAAGCTGCCCGGCTTGTCGATGCGCTCGAACGTGTGTGCGCCGAAGAAGTCGCGCTGTGCCTGCACGAGGTTGGCGGGCACGCGCTCCGAGCGGTAGCCGTCGAAGTACGCAATGGCCGACGAGAACGCCGGCACCGGCACGCCCGCGCTTACCGCCTGGATCACCACGTCGCGCAGCGCCGACTGATAGTTGGCCGCGATGTCGCGGAAATAGGGATCGAGCAGTAGGTTGTCGAGCTGCGGGTCCTTCGCGTAGGCGTCCGTGATCTTCTGCAGGAAGCGCGCGCGGATGATGCAGCCCGCGCGGAAGATCTTGGCGATCGTGCCGTATTGCAGGTCCCACTTGTACTCGTCGGAAGCCATGCGCAGTTGCGAGAAGCCTTGCGCGTACGAAATCACCTTCGAGAAATACAGCGCGCGGCGCACCGACTCGATGAACGCCTTGCGCTCGCCCGAGAACGGCTTCGCGTCCGGGCCCGAAAGCACCTTGCTCGCGGCCACGCGCTGCGTCTTGAGCGACGAGAGCACGCGCGCGAACACGGCTTCGGTGATGAGCGGCAGCGGCGCGCCGATATCCAGCGCATTTTGGCTCGTCCACTTGCCGGTGCCCTTTTGTGCGGCGCGGTCGAGAATCACGTCGACGAGATCCTTGCCGGTTTCCTCGTCCTTCTTGCCGAAGATCTTCGAGGTGATCTCGATCAGATAGCTGTCGAGCTCGCCTTCATTCCATTCGGTGTAGACCTTGCCCAGTTCTTCGTTCGAGAGTCCGAGCACCTGCTTGAGCACCGCGTAGCTTTCGGCGATCAGCTGCATGTCGCCGTACTCGATGCCGTTGTGCACCATCTTCACGAAATGGCCCGCGCCGTCCGGGCCCATGTAGGCCACGCACGGCTCGCCGTCCGTCGGCGCCTTCGCGGCGATTTCAGTGAGGATCGGTGCAACCAGATCGTAAGCATCGCGCTGGCCGCCCGGCATGATCGACGGACCCTTGAGCGCGCCTTCCTCGCCGCCCGACACGCCCGTGCCGATGAAGTGCAGGCCCGACTTCGCGAGTTCCTGGTTGCGGCGGATAGTGTCGGTGAAGTGCGTATTGCCGCCGTCGATCAGGATGTCGCCCTTCTCCAGCAGCGGCTTGAGCGCGGCGATGGTGTCGTCGGTGGGCGCGCCGGCCTTCACCATCATCAGAATGCGGCGCGGCTTTTCCAGCGAATCCACGAACTCTTCGAGCGTGTACGCCGGCACGAGCTTGCGATCCGGATACTCGGCGATCAGCTCGTCGGTTCGGGCGCGGCTGCGATTGAACACCGAGACCGCGTGGCCGCGGCTTTCGATGTTGAGCGCCAGATTGCTACCCATCACGGCCAGACCTACAACGCCGATTGGCTGTTTGCTCATGTTGTTTCTCCACTTCATTCATTGACGGCGCCGCAACGGGGCGCCAACCGTGCAAGCATAAGGGAAACGTAGCGGCGCTGCGCGAACGCGCGCATGCGCGCCGGACGTTTGCCGACCTCGCTTACTGTTTTCGGAACACCAGGCTGAAATTGTTCGCGGGCATCGGCACGCGCGCTTCGCACGCGAAGCCTCGCGCCTGCGCCAACGCCTCCACTTCCTCCATGTCGCGCACGCCCCAGGACGGGTCGCGCGCGCGCAAGTCGGCGTCGAAGGCCTCGTTGCTCGGCGCCGTGTGCGCGCCTTCGCGCCGGTACGGCCCGTAGAGCACGAGCGCTCCGCCCGTAGCAACGCGCGCGCCCGCGCCTTTCATGAGCGCCTGCGCCGCTTCCCACGGCGCGATGTGAATCATGTTGATGCAGACGATGGCTTCCACACCGTCGATCGACCAGGGCTCGCGGCACACGTCGAGATCGAGCGGCGCACGCAGGTTGGCGAGACCCGAGTGCTCGCGCCAGGCCTCGATCGAGGCGCGGGCGCGCGCGTCGGCGTCGCTCGGCTGCCACGCGAGGTCAGGAAACGCGGTCGCGAAGTGGACGGCATGCTGGCCGGTGCCGCTCGCGATTTCGAGCACGGTGCCCCGCGCGGGCAGCGCGCCGCGCAGCACCTCCAGGATCGGCGCGGCGTTGCGCTCGGCGGCGGGCGCGGACAGGCGTTGGACGGCTTGCGGTTCGTTCATCGTCTTGCGGTCTTTCGGCGTTTGGTTGACGTTCAGTCGGCGTTCACTCAGTACAGCGTGGTCTTGATGCGCTCGGCGAGACCGGCTTCGTAAGTCTCGGCGTCGAACGTCTCGCCATATTGCTCCTCATTCACGCGGCGTAGCATCTCGCCCGCGCTCGGCAGGTGCGAGCGTTCGACGTGGTGCGACGGGTCCCACAGCTTCGAGCGCACGATGGCCTTGGAGCAATGGAAGTACACGCTTTCCACGTCGATCACGAGCACCGAGCGCGGCGGCTTGCCATCCACGGCGAAGCTCGCGAGGAGCGCGGGGTCGGTACTCACGCGGCCACGCCCGTTCACGCGCAGCATCTCGCCCACGCCCGGCACCATGAACAGCAGTCCCACCTGCGACGAAGCGACCACGTTGCGCAGGCTGTCCACGCGATTGTTGCCGGGCCGGTCGGGCAACGCGAGCGTGTGCTCGTCGAGAATGCGCACGAAGCCGGGTGCATCGCCGCGCGGCGAGCAGTCGAGGCCATCCGGGCCGCCCGTGGCGAGCACGACGAACGGCGAGCTTTCGATGAAGCGCCGGTAATCCGCGTTGACGTGATCGATTTCCTTGCGCAACGCGCGTTCGTGCGGCGTGCCGTAGTGCGCTTCGAGTTCGGCTAGCGTGGTCAGCATGTCGTCGGTTCCGTGAGGTCGTGGAGTGTCAGGGGACGAGGCGCGCGCCCAGCGCGTCGAGCACGGCGGCGCAGGGGGCTTCGAGTTTGAGGGCGAGGAGCGGGTCGGCGCGCGTCTTGCCCATGTTGATCGCGGCCACGGGTTTGGCGCGCTGCTGCGCCCAGGCGCAGAAGCGGTAGCCCGAGTACACCATCAGCGAGGAGCCGACTACGAGCACGGCGTCGGCCTCGTCGAGCGCGTTCGAGGCGCTCGCCACGCGCTCGCGCGGCACGTTCTCGCCGAAGAAGACCACCGAAGGCTTGAGCGTGCCGCCGCACGCGGCGCACGCGGGCACGTGGAAGGCGTTCGCGCCGTCGAAGTCGAGATGGGCGTCGCCGTCGGCGGCGGGTTCCGCGCTCGCGCCCACGATGGCCGGGTTGCGCGCCTCGAGTTCCGGCTGGATCGAGGCGCGCGTATATTGCGCGCCGCAGTCGAGGCAATGCACGTGCGCGATGCTGCCGTGCAGCTCGATCACGTCGCGGCTGCCCGCGCGCTGATGCAGGCCGTCCACGTTCTGCGTGACGAGCGTGCGCGCGTAGCCCGCCGCACCGAGGCGCGCGAGCGCGTGGTGCGCGCCATTGGGCTGCGCGAGACCCACCGTGGGCCAGCCGATCAGGCTGCGCGCCCAGTAGCGGCGCCGCATGCTCTCGGAGCCGAGGAATTCCTGCAGCGTGATGGGCGGCGAGCGCTTCCAGGCGCCGTTCTCGTCGCGGTAGCCCGGAATGCCCGAATCTGTGCTGATGCCCGCGCCCGTCAGCACGAACAGGCGCGGATGGCGCTCGACGAACGCCTGCAGCGCGTCGAGGGCGGCGGCGTCGAGGACGGGAGCGTTGGGAACGAGGATGGATTCGGTCATGGCGGCAGGCAGCAATGCAGTTCAGCGCGAGGGCTTGCCGCCCGACGGCGCGGTCGTTGGCGGAGCCGGTTTTGCGGGATGCTTGCGCGGGGCTTTCGCCTGCGCCTGCCGTTCCGCTTCGCGCGCTTCCCACGCGGCCAGCGCGGCGCGGTAGCGGCCGAACTCCTCGTCGTACAGATCGAAGATGCAGGGGTCGCAGCCGCTATGGCAGCAGTCGTCGTTATCGGGGCATACGGGCGGCTGGGGGCGCGGATCGTCGTCCGGACGCGGGGGCAAAGACATGGGCGCTCGGGCGTCGTGGTGGTTCAGCAGCCAGTATACGGGACGCGGCGGCCGAGCGTGCGACAGCGCCCGCCCGGCCTGCGCGCTCAGCCGCGCCCTACGAACGGCATCTTCGTCGCCATGATCGTCATGAACTGGACGTTCGCTTCGAGCGGCAGTTGCGCCATGTGCAGCAGCGCATCGGCCACGAGCTCCACGTCCATCAGCGGTTCGACGGCGATTTCGCCGTTCGCCTGCGGCACGCCGCGCGCCATGCGCTCGGCCATCTCGGTCGCCGCGTTGCCGATGTCGATCTGCCCGCACGCGATGTCGTAGCGCCGGCCATCGAGCGAAACGGTTTTCGTGAGGCCCGTGATGGCGTGCTTGGTCGCCGTGTAGGCGGCGCTGAACGGCCGCGGCGCGTGCGCCGAAATCGAACCGTTGTTGATGATGCGCCCGCCGCGCGGCGTCTGCCGCTTCATGAGCCCGAACGCCGCGCGCGTGCACAGGAACACACCGGTGAGGTTCGTATCGACCACGGCGCGCCAGTCGTCCACGGAAAGCTCGTCGATGTCCACGGCCGGCGCGTTGCGGCCCGCGTTGTTGAAGAGCAGATCGAGCCGGCCGTAGCGAGTGCGGATCGTCTCGAAGAGCGCCTCGACGGCCGCCGCGTCGGTCACGTCGCAAGGCGCCGCCAGCGCTTCTTGCCCGCGCGCGCGGGCCTCGCCCTCGAGCGCTTCGAGCGGCGCGGGCCGCCGGCCCGCCAGTACGACGGCGAAGCCGCTGGCCAGCAGCTTTTGCGCGCACGCGCGGCCAATGCCGCTGCCCGCGCCCGTCACCAGTGCGATCTTGCGTTGTTGCGTATCACTCATCGTTGCCTCTTTCTTTCGGTTGAGCCTTCAATCGAGCGGCTGGTCGTTAGGATTCGCGAAAAGCGCCTTCATCGGCTCCGAGATCGGATAGTCGAGGTTCACGCCCGCGGGCGGAATGGGCGACTCGAACCAGCGTCGGTAAAGTGCGAGCGCCTCGCCCGAGCGCGCCATCTTCGCGATGGTGTCGTCGGCAATGCGCTTGAAGGCCGTGTCGCCGCGCCGGAACATGCAGCCGTACACCTCCGACCTGGCCGGCCTGCCGACGATCGCGAAAGCGTGCGCGTCGTTCCGGATACGCGCGCTTTGCGCGACCGGCGCGCCCGGCGTTTCGCTCGCCATGTAGCCGGTCGCGAGCGCGGCGTGCAGCAGCGGCTCGTCCATCACGAAGGCAACGGCGCGTCCCGAGCGCACGGCTTCGACGCAGTCGCCGTGAGTCTTCGCGACGACGATGCGCATGTTCATCGCGCGGTCCATGTTCCAGCGGCGCAGCAGGCGCTCTTCCGACGTGCCCGCCGTCGTGACCACCGTACGGCCCGCGAGATCGCCGAAGTCCTTGACCGGCGAGCCGCGCTTCACGAGCATGCGCACGCCGTACTCGAAGATGCTGTTGGAGAACGCGACGTCGTTCTCGCGCTCGCGCGTATGCGTCGTGGTGCTGCACTCGAGGTCGATCGTGCCGTCCTGCACGAGCGTGATGCGGTTCTGCGGCGTGACGACGAGTTCGCGCACGCGGAGTTCGGGGAGCTTGAGCGTCTCGCGCACGTTCTCCACGATGCGCTGAGTGATCTCGTACGAGTAGCCCGTTGCGTGCTCGCCGCCGGCCATATAGGAAAACGGCACGGTGGCCTCGCGCACGCCGATGACGATCGTCCCGGTGTCGCGAATCTTGCGCAGCGTGGGGCTTTCCAGTTCATCGGCATGCACCGCGCCTGCAAACGCGCAGGCGCTCGCGAGCGCGACGTAGCGCATGTGGCCGCACAGCCTTCTGACGATACCCAACGGCTTCGACTCGCGCTTCAACCGTGTCTCCACTGGATCTCTCGTTCGTTCGCATGAAGCGCACGCACAGCAACGCTCCCCTCTGCGCGCGATTGTACCGGCGCCCGTGCCGGCTCGCGTCTTGCGGCCTTGGCTCCCGTGTCCTGGCGCTCTCACGCCGTGCACGTAGCGGAGAGGCAACCGCGCAGCACCTCCACGAACGCATTGCCTGCCTGCGAGTCCATGCCGCCTTCGCGCCACATCGCGAACACGCCGACCGTGAGTGCCGGTTCGACGCGCCGGATCGACACCGGATCGCCCGCCCCGCGCGCGCTGAGTTCGTCGAGCAGCACGCGGCCGATGCCGCGCGCCGCGAGTGCGCGCGCGACGTGCCACGTCTGCGCCTCGACGGCCGCGAGCCGGTCGTCCACGCCTTCGGCTTCGAGCAGGTTGCCGATCGCTTCGCCAAGCGGATCCACGTTGCCGATGCTGATCCACTCGCCATCGACCAGATCGCGCAACGCGAGCGGCGTGTGTTCCGGCGTCGGGTCGTCGGGCGGCGCGACGCAGACCACGGCCGTGCGCGCCAGTTCGACCGCGGCAATGCCCGGCCGCGTGGGTGGATTGAGCGCGACGCCCAGATCGAGTTCGCGTGTGAGCAGCGCGTTGAGCAGTTCCGCGGTGTGGCGCGTCTGGATCCTGAGCGACACCTCGGGATAGCCCGCGCGAAACGTCTGCACGGCAGCAGGGATCAGGCTCATGCCGAGGCTCGGCAGACAGCCGATGCGCAACAGCCCTTGCGGACGCAACACAAGATTGCGCGCGAGATCGCGAATGCTGTCGAGGTTCGATTGCAGCTTCTGCGTTTCGGCGAACAGCAACTCGGCCTCGCGCGTGGGCTGCAGGCGGCCGTGCGCGCGGCTGAAGAGCTTGAGGCCCGCACTGCGCTCCGCATGCGCGAGCACCTTGCTGACCGCGGGCTGCGAAACGCAAAGCAGCTCGGCCGCCTTGGACAGCGAGCCGGTGCGCATGATCGCGTGAAAGACTTCGATATGACGTAGACGCATGGGGCGCGTGCCGTGCATGCGTACGAGGCTCATGCGCGGCGCGATGAAAGAAAAGCGCAAGGATAGCGCGTTCCGCAGCACGCTTGGGCCTTGGCCTGCAGGTTCGACTCAGCCTTTGCTCATACGCGGAAATCGGCGGCCATGTCGTCGTCGCTGCGCGCGACGATCGCGCCGCTGCGCGCGGCCTTGAGGAACACGTCGTAATCGCGCTCCACCTGGTCGGCATAGCTGAATGCGTAGCCCGTGAGCGCCTCCGCGAACTGGTCGCTGCGGCCGATGTACGAAGAGATTTCGATGGCGGCGCTGCCCGATTTCGCGTGCGCACGCGCGAGCGCCCAGCCGCACAGACGCGCATAGCCGCAGAGCAGGGGACTGTCGAGCAGCTGCAGATCGACCGAGAGCTTCATGTCGCGCAACTGGCGCACGTAGAAATGACGGCCGTTGGGCCCCGTGGTCCAGCCGAGGAAGATATCGCCCGCGGCCTGCAGCAGCCGCTGGCCGTGCACGACGCGCGCGCCTTCGTGCTTGATCGAAGGCGACTTGAAGTACTGCGAAACGACCGAGCGGCGCGCCTCTTTCACCTGCAGGAAGAGCGGCTTCTCGTGATGATCGACGAGCAGCATCACGAGGCAGCGCGTGCCCACGCTGCCCACGCCCACCACCTTGAACACCAGGTCCTGAATCGCGAAGTGATCGAGCAGTTCGCGCCGGTCGGGTGCGAGCGTCTTCGCGTAAGCCTCGTACATGGGCTCGATCAGCGTGCGCCAGTCGCCAAGCGCGAACCAGTCGTCTTCGGGTTCGAATAGCGTGTTGACGCCGTGCACGTGAAAGAGCGCGGGCGGTGCGTCGTGAATCGTCCAGTGGTCGCCGTCGCGCTCCGCGAGCTTTTCGAGCAGATTCTCGTGCGTGCGGTTCGCGGCCTTCTCCATGCCGCGCCGGATCAGGCGACGGCCTTCGGGCGTGAGCGCGGTTTCGACCATGCGGTCGAAGGTGATTTTGTCGTACCAGAGATCGAGTGCGCCGTACTCCGCGTACTGGCGCAGCCGGTCGCGATAGCTGGTCACCGCCGTCATCACCAGTTCCTCGGCCACGCCGCGCGAGTAGCGCATGTGCCGCGCCGCCACGACGAAGCTCGCCACGAGCCGCTTCACGTCCCACTCCCAGGGGCCGGGCGCGACCTCGTCGAAGTCGTTGAGATCGAAGACGAGCTGGCGCTCGGGCGTAGCGAAGGCGCCGAAGTTCAGCAGATGCGCGTCGCCGCAAATCTCCATTGTCATGCCGGTGTTGGGCACACCCGCGAGGTCGTGCGCCTGGAGGATCGCGCTGCCGCGGAAGAACGTGAAGGGCGAGACGATCATGCGCCCGTAGCGCAGTTGCACGAGGTTCGGCACGCGGCCTTCGCTGCTCGCGCGCAGCAAGGCGAGCGGATCGCGCTTGATGGTGCCGGTTTCCTTGTGGCTCGAACGTTTCGAGCGCTCGCGCGCGGCACGCCCGGCCGCCTCGCGTTCAGCAACGGTGCTCCCATTCATGACCTTCTCCGGTTCTTGTACGGTCTCGCGCGGATCGTGGCAAACGGGGAAATGCGCGGGTATTCGTCCTGCATGGGCGGCGGCTTTGCGCCTGAGAATGCCTGCCAATTTAAGCGTGGGGCCCCGTTTCGTGCAAGCAACGCGGCCGGAACCGGCGCCTGGCTGCGCACCATGCGCGCAACGCGCAGGCGCCTGGTGTACCGTGCGCGAAAGATGCGCCGCCAGCCTGGCCCTCTCATCGCCCCGCCGGACACCCGCCATGAACGTCAAAGTCTACGGAACGCTCGTCGTCGCATCGCTCGTGCTGCTGATCGGCCAGTGGCTCGTCGCCGCCGTGCCGATCCTGCGCAAATGGACGATACCGGAACCCGTGGCAGGCGGCATCGTCGCCGCGCTGATCGTGTTCGGCCTGCACAGCTTCGCGCACACGGACGTGGTCTTCGACACCTCGCTGCAGGCGCCGCTCATGCAAGCGTTCTTCGCCACGATCGGCCTCAATGCGAATCTCGCCAACCTGAAACAGGGCGGCCCGGTACTCGTGCGCTTTCTTGCCGTCGTGGTCGCCCTGCTCGTGCTGCAAAACGTGTTGGGCATCGCACTCGCCATGGCGTTCGGCGTCGATCCGCTGTTCGGGCTGCTGGGCGGCTCGGTCTCGCTCGCGGGCGGCCATGGCACGGGCGCCGCATGGGGTGCGGTGTTCACCGAGCATCACGGGCTGCAGTCCGCGACCGAAGCGGCGATTGCGTGCGCCACCTTCGGGCTGGTCATGGGCGGCATTCTTGGCGGACCGGTTGCGCAGCACCTCATGAAACGCATCGGCGCACAGGCGGGCGCCGATACGCCTGGCGCCGGCGGCGCGGCGACGCCCGATCCCTACGCATTCGAGGAGCCGAAAGCCGAGCAGCCCACTACGCCGGGCGCGTTCATCAACACGCTCACGCTCATCGCCATCAGCCTCGCCGTGGGCGAAGCGCTTTCCGGGCTGATCGCAGGCACCGCGTTCGAATTGCCGGCCTTCGTGTGCGTGCTGTTCGTCGGCGTGCTGCTCGCCAACGGGCTCGCGCTCATCGGGCGGCCCGTGGCCGAGCATGCCGTCGCGCTGATCGGCAACGTGAGCCTCGCGCTCTTTCTCGCCATGGCGCTCATGACGCTGCGCCTGTGGGACCTCGCCGCGCTCGCGCTGCCGGTGTTCACGATCCTCGCCGCGCAAACACTGCTCATGGTGGTCTACGCGATCTTCGTGACGTTCCGCGCGATGGGCGCGAACTACGACGCTGTCGTGCTTACGGCGGGGCACTGCGGCTTCGGCCTCGGTGCAACGCCCACGGCGATTGCGAACATGCAGGCGGTCACGGCGCGCTTCGGCCATTCCCATCTGGCGTTTCTCGTGGTGCCGATGGTGGCCGCGTTCTTCATCGACATTGCCAACGCCATCACCATCAAGCTCTTTCTCATGCTGCCGATTTTCCATTGAGCGGCCTGGTGGCCCGCGCGAGGCGCGCTAGAATGTGCCGATTCACGGCGCGCCGCGCACGGCGCTAACGTTCTTCGAGCGTCATCATGTCCCTCACCGCCTGGCTCTTCTTCCTGCCCGCCTGCTTCGCCCTGAATATGGCGCCGGGCCCGAACAATCTCCTCTCGATCAATGTGGCCGCGCGGCACGGTTTTCTGCGCGCCTTCCTCGGCGGCACGGGCCGGCTCGTTTCGTTCGCCGCCATGATCGCGCTCGCGGCCACGGGGCTGGCCGTGGTGCTGCGCGCTTCCGAGGCGGTCTTCTTCGTCATCAAGCTTGCGGGCGCCGCTTACCTCGTGTGGCTCGCCATACAGCTCTGGCGCAGCGACGCCAACCCCATCGGCGAAAGCATGGATGGCGACGCCTCGCTCGCGCGTCTCGCATGGCGCGAATGCCTCGTGGCGGCGGGCAACCCCAAAGCGATTCTCGTTTTCACGGCTTTCCTGCCGCAATTCGTCGATGTCGCCAGGCCCATCGCCCCGCAGTTCGGCGTGCTCGGCGCGAGCTTTCTCGTGCTCGAATGCGTGGCCATCGCGCTCTACTCGCTCGCCGGCATGTACCTCGGCCGCTGGCTCACCCGCACCACCGTGCGCCGCTGGTTCAATCGCACCTGCGGTGCATTTCTCGGTCTGATCGGCGTGAGTTTTCTGCTCGTGCGGCGCGCCTGAACAGCCTCCTCAGGCGCCCCTTATCCATAAGCTTCTCTTGATGATTTTCCCGACAAACTTTAACTGTCGTTAATCGACAGCGCCCCCTATGCTCAAACCATCGTCCGGGGGCGCGGCGAGCGGGCAGCTTCCCCATCGCTCGCGAAACGCCCTGCGGACAAGCGGTTTTCAACGTCATTGGGGTTTCAATATGAAGATCTGCATCTTTGGAGCGGGCGCTATCGGAGGCATGATGGGCGTGCAACTCGCCCGTGCAGGCGCCGACGTGAGCTTCGTCGCTCGCGGCCCGCATCTGGCCGCCATGCGCGAGAACGGCGCGCGTCTGCTGATGGACGGCGAAGAGTACGTGGCGAAGGTGCGCTGCACGTCCGATCCGCGCGAACTGGGCGTGCAGGACGTCGTCATCATTACGCTCAAGGCGCATTCGGTGGCGGGCGTGATCGACGCGATGCAGCCGCTCCTCGGCAAGCACACGGCCATCGTCACGGGCACCAACGGCATTCCCTACTGGTACTTCTACCAGCATGGCGGCAAGTTCGCGGGCACCCGCCTCGAAAGCATCGATCCGGACGGCGCGCAATGGAACCGTCTCACGCCCGAGCGCGCGATTGGCTGCGTGCTCTATCCGGCGGCCGAAATCGACGCGCCTGGCGTGATTCGCCACGTGTACGGCAAGAAGTTTCCGATCGGCGAGCCTTCGGGCGAGCGCACGCCGCGCATCGTCCAGCTTCATGAAGCCATGGAGGCCGCCGGGTTCGATGCGCCAATCCGCGAGAACATCCGCGACGAAATCTGGCTCAAGCTGTGGGGCAATCTCTGCTTCAACCCGATCAGCGCACTCACGCACGCCACGCTCGACGTCATCACCAGCGACCCGGCCACGCGCGCCGTAGCGCGCATGATGATGCTCGAAGGCAAGCGCATTGCCGAGCGCTTCGGCGTGAACTTCCGTGTGGACGTTGAGCGTCGCATCGACGGTGCGGGCGCAGTAGGCGCGCACAAGACCTCGATGCTCGTCGACCTCGAAACCGGCCGGCCGATGGAGATCGATCCGCTGATTACCGTCGTGCAGGAAATGGGTAGCCTGGTTGGCGAGCCGACGCCGGCCATCGACACCGTGCTCGCATTGGTCAAGCAGCGTGAGCGGATGGCGATGCAGCCGGCGTAACGTAAGTCGCGGCGAAGGGCGGCGCGAGCGCCGCCTTTTTTTGCGCCCCGGTTCTGGTGCTGGAAAAACAAGAACGGATCGCTTCGGGCGATCCGTTTTGCTTTGCAGAAGAAGAAACGCGCGCTATTCGATGCGGGCGTGGGTGCGGGTTACCTGGAGCGGCGGCGGCGTATCGGCGCCGCGCAACGCGACGCGCATCGGCGTGCCGTTCGAGCCACGCATCGGCGAGCCGTCGATGGACGTTTGCGGCAGCGCCTCGCTATCCGGCGATGGGGCCTCCGGGTCCGAACCGTCCGCGACTGGCCCGTCCGGCATGAACTGGGACCACGCCGCCTGAGCACAAGGCCGTAGCGAACGATGGCGACGCCGCACGAGCATCGTCGTCACGTTGACGACCGGATGCAGCAAACGCGTGACGAGCGGCCCCGCGGGCACGGGCCAGTGACACGTTGCGTGCGCAACGTCGCCCGCACGCTGCGCGTGCCCCCCGCGCGCGCCATCCGTGCACACGGGCAACACGCCGATGCCCATGCCGAGCTGTGCCATGCGCGCCACGCCCGCCACGTGCGCGAACTCCTGCAGCGGCCTCCCCTCAGGCCGCAAACCGTCCAGCGCACGCATCACCGCGCCGCGGCAGCCAGCGTCACGATTGAGCGTGACGAGCGGTTCGCGCGCGAGATCGTCCCATCGCAGCGCCCCCTGTAGCGCAAGCGGATGGTGGGCTGGCAAGAGCGCGCAAAGCGGCGTGGCCGAGAGCGGTTGCACATCGAGGTTGCCGCTCGCGAACGGCACGCTTTCCGCGATCACGCCGAAATCGGCCTCGCCCTGCTCGACCGCCTGCAGCACGGCCGCCTGCGGCAAGTCCTGCAACTGCAGCGTGAGCGAAGGAAAAGCCGCTGCACAGCGCGCGAGCGCAACGGGCACCCAGGTCGACGAGAGCACCGGGTTGCTCGCCACGAGCACGACGCCGCTATGCGCCTGGTGCGCGTCGCGGCCCTCGTTGAGCGCCATCTCGATCTCGTCGAGCAGGCGGCCGATGCGTCGCTCGAAGCCGCTGCCCGCGAGCGTGAGCTCGACCTGGCGCGTGGTGCGGTCGAAGAGCTTGAGTTCGATCGCTTCCTCGAGTTCGCGCACGCAGCGGCTCACCGCCGACTGCGTGAGCCCGAACTCGCGCGCAGCGCGCGTGAAGCTGCGCGCCCGCGCCACCGCGACGAACACCTTGAGCTGCTGGAGCGATACGTTCATCGACATGGCGGGCCAGCGCGCCTCATTCGCCGCTTTGGTTGGACCAGTGCGGCAACCCCGCGCCCGTATTCGTGGCCAGCGTGACGTTGGGCTCGTTGCTCGCGTCAGCGCTGGCTTCGCTGCTCTGTTCGATCAGACGCTTGCGCATCGGCGCGAGGAAGAACTTGGCGCTCACGCCCGCCGCGATCGTGATGACCGCAGCCGCGATGAACACCGCGCTCCAGCCGCCCGTAGCAGACAGCACCGAGGCCACCGGCACGAGCAGCGCTGCCGTGCCCTTGGCGGTGTACAGCGTGCCGGCATTCGATGCGGCGAACTTGCTGCCGAACGTGTCCGCGCAGATGGCCGGGAAGATCGAGAAGATCTCGCCCCAGAACAGGAAGATGAGCGCGGCGAAGGTCATGAACGCATACGGGTTCGTGCCGAACTGCATCATGCCGAGCAGCGCGAGCCCTTCACCCACGAAGATCAGGAACATCGCGTTCTCACGGCCGATCTTGTCGGAGATGAAGCCGCACAGCGGACGCGTAAAGCCGTTGCAGATGTTGTCGATCGACAGCGTGAGCGTGAGGAGCGGCAGCGTCATGCCGAACACCGTCATCGGAATGCGGGCGAGGCCCCAGTCCTTGGCGATCGGCCCGATCTGCGCCGTTGCCATCAGGCCGCCGGCGGCCACCGCGACGAAGCAGATGTAGATCACCCAGAATACCGGCTGCTTGACCATCTGGCCCGGCGTGTAGTCGACGCGCGAGACGAGACGGCGGCCCGCCGCGGTGACGGGGCGCGTCACGGGCTTCACGAGCACGAGCGAGAGCACGAGAATCGACACGCCCTGCAGCACGCCGAAGAAGAAGAACGTGTGCTCGTAGCCGGAGCGCGTGATCATGTTCGCAATCGGAATCACCGTCACGGCGGCGCCGGCGCCGAAGCCCGCGGCCGTGAGGCCCGCGGCGAGACCGCGGCGGTCCGGGAACCACTTGAGCGCGTTGCCCACGCAGGTGCCGTACACGCCGCCCGCGCCGATACCCGCGATCACGGCCGACACGTAGAGCATCGGCAGCGTCGTGACGTAGGAGTTGATCACCCAGGCGAGGCCTGCGCAAACCGCGCCGCCCGCCACGACCGGACGCGGGCCGAACTTGTCGACGAGCCAGCCTTCCACCGGCACGAGCCAGGTCTCGGTCAGAATGAAAATCGAGAACGCCAGTTGAATCTCCGCCTGGCCCCAGTGGTGGCGCGAATTCATCGGCGCGACGAACAGCGTCCATGCGTATTGCAGATTGGCAACGAGCGCCATGCATAGCATGCCCACCACCAGTTGAAACCAGCGGTTCGTCCAGAACGGACCGCTCTCGCTCCTCTGACCGATTGCATTCATATCGCTTGTCTCCGCTATCTATTCATTGCAGCCTGCATGATTACGGGTCTGCATAAATCAAGGCTTATGGTTTTAGCTTTTCACTTCGCTGTGCTGTGTTTTTTATTCGCCGGCTGAATCAAGAATCCGATTGGATATTCGTCAATCCTCATTCACCCTGGCATTACGTCAGACCCTGAAAACATCGTGAAACAAGGGCTTTTCTCAGTGTTGTCCCTTATGAAATCGTATTTCCGAGCGTTAACCCGAACCTGGCTTCGAGCGCTTTGCACGGCATTCGGACTCCTTTCAACTTATGCTAGGGTGATTGCTGAATTACTCACAATTAAAGTTTGTTATTATGTGGATTCAGTATCCTTTATGGTTCGGCCATGACGATGCGAAACGCCACGCTGCGCCAGCTCAAGGTCTTCGAGACCGTGGCGCGCCACCTCAGTTTTTCGCGTGCTGCGGAAGAGCTGCATCTCACCCAGCCGGCCGTTTCCACGCAGGTTCGGCAGCTCGAAGATCACGCGGGCCTGCCGCTCTTCGAGCAGCTCGGCAAGAAGATCTATCTCACGCCCGCGGGCACGGAGATGCTCCACTACAGCCGCGCGATCATGCAGCAGTTCCACGAAGTGGACGAGGCGATGAGCCAGCTAAAGGGCGTCTCGGGCGGCAAGCTCAACGTGGCCGTCATTAGCGCCGGCGATTACTTCTTTCCGCGCCTGCTGGCCGAGTTCACGCGCCGCTACAAGGGCGTCGCGCTCAATCTCTCCGTGCACAACCGCGAGCAGCTGCTCCAGCAGCTCGCCACCAATCAGACCGATCTCGCCGTGATGGTGCGTCCGCCCCACGCGACTGACGCCATCAACGAGCCGTTTGCGCCTCACCCGTACGTGATCGTTGCGGCGCCCACGCATCCGCTCGCCAACAAGCGCGCCATCAAGCTCAGCACGCTCGCCAACGAGGCGTTCATCGTGCGCGAGCGCGGCTCGGATACGTGGAACTCGATGGAAGAAGGCTTCGCGGGGAAGATCACGAACCTCAAGATCGCCATGGAGATCCAGAGCACCGAGACGATCAAGCAGGCCGTGATCGCGGGCATGGGCATCGCCTTTCTTTCGGCGCACACCATCAGCCTCGAACTGCAGGTCGGTCACCTCACCGTGCTCGACGTCGAAGGCTTCCCGGTCATGCTCAACTGGTACGTCGTGCACCGGAAAAACAAGCGCCTGCCGCCCGTCGCGCTCGCGTTCAAGCGCTTCCTCATGGAGGAAGGCGCGCCGCTCATCGAGAACATTACGAAAGTGTCAGAAGCGAGCTTGCATAAGTAAGATTTAATGGATAGCCAAGAAACCATCATGCATGACTAATCATTCGCGTCATATTGCGCGTTCTGTTGTTTTCCCCTGCTCCCGCAGATAGACGTCAGTGCGGTCCTTGCCGCTGACGCAGCGCACCGCCCCGGCTGCGTCGCCGCCGTGGCAAATCCTGTGACGCGTGATGACCCGCGCGCCCTCCGCTTCCGTGCGGCGTGTCGCTCGCGGCCAGCCAGGCGGGTTCGAACGCGCCGCTGCCGCAGGCCGCGACCAGCAGTTCATCCGGCACACCCGCAAAACTTGCATGGAATGTTGCGCTGAAGGGCTCGCGTGGCGGTGACGCCTCGACGGCGCCCGTGCGGGCGAGCCGCGGCCGCCGCGCGCCGCTCATGAGCCGCACGCCCAGCGCCGCGCACAGCACGCTCGCCGCGACCAGCACGGAGATCTCGAAATCGGGCGAAGCTCGCGCGCTCAGGAATTCGTAGCCGAGCGCAGCGCCCAGCAGCAGCGCGATGACCTGCATGACACGGTCGCCGCGGCCGAACGGCACGCGCCTGCGGACCGAGCCGCTCGCTTGCGCGCCACGGCTGAGCAAACGCAGCGCGCCGCCGGTCAGCAATGCGCCGATCGCCGCCGCGACGAATAGCGCTACACGTTCGCCAGCACTCCGCTCAGGCTGCAACACGTAACCAACGAACGCGCCGATCAAGACACTCGCGCCCGATACACCCCCCAGCAGCGCCGCCGTCCGCGCGCGGCGCGTGAGGTCGCGCCGGCCCGCGAGGCACAAACCGCCCAGCACGCCGGCTTCGACCGCGACGGTCGCGTCGGGCCCATGCATCCAGCCCGCAGCGATCACGCCGGGCGGCACGGTCAGTAGCAATGCGAACGAAATGGCGAAGGCGAGCCGATGCCTGCGCGGCGCACCAGCGCGCCTGGCGCAGGACGGCGTGGAGCGGGAACGCGACAACGGCCACGCACGCACCGGCGCGAGCGCCGCCAATTGTGCAAATGCACAGCCAAGCCATGCGAACAGCGCGCCAGCGCCCAGCCACGCCAGGTCGCCAGCCAGTTGCTCCGGCATTTCTCCTCCTCGCGCGGCATCGCTGCCGCGCGCGTCTTTGGTTTCAGGCCGTCAAGCCGCGCCCTCTACGGCGGCAAGCGACTCGATTTGCGCTGACGCGGCGCCCAGCGCATTGCTCAACGTACCGATCCCTTCGATGGTGACCTCGACCGTTGCGCCATCAACGATCGAGCCCACGCCGAGTGAGGTGCCGCACGCAATCACGTCGCCGGGTTCGAGCGTCAGATCCTGAGAAATAAGACTCACCTGCTGCGCCGGCGAAAACACCATGTCGTCGAGCGGATAATTCTGCCTCTCCACGCCATCGAGTTTCGTGACGACGCGTGCGCGCTGCCAGTCGAACCCGGAAACGATCGCCGGACCCAGACAACAGAACGTATCGAAACCTTTGGCGCGGCACCATTGCGGGAAGTGCGGATTCTCGGTGATGAGGCCCGCTGCCGTGACGTCGTTGACGATCGTGTAGCCGAAGATCGCCGACTCGGCTTCCTTCACGCTCGCATCGCGGCAGCGCTTGCCGATCACGATGCCGAGTTCGCCTTCGAAGACGATTTTTCCCGCATAGTGAGCAGGACGCCGAATCAATTCAGAAGAGCCGATCACCGAAGCCGCCGGCTTGATGAGAAAGAGCGGGTGCGATGGCACCGGCTTTTCGAGTTTCGCGGCGAGCGCGTGAAAATTGTTCCACAGCGCAACGATCTTGCCGGGTGCACAGGGCGCGAGCGGCGTAAGCGCGCGCAGCGACAGCACTGCGCCAGTGGGCACCGGCTGATCGAGCCCTTCGTATTCGTGCAGGTAACCGTTCTCGACGCGGCCGAACACGATGCTGCCGTCGCTCGCCATCAAACGCATCCACGTTTCCATGTTTCGCTCCTCGGTTTCAAACGGCGCCAGACGCGCGCAGCGAGTGGATCTCGTCCTTCGTGTAGCCGAATTCGGCGAGCACTTCGTCGGTGTGTTCGCCCAGCATCGGCGAACGCGTGACTTCGGTCGGGCTATCCGAGAGCTTGATCGGGTTGCCCACCGTGAGGTACTTGCCGCGCACCGGGTGATCCACCTCGACGATCGTGCCGCTCGCGCGCAGCGATTCGTCGCTGGCGATCTCCTTCATCGAGAGAATCGGGCCGCACGGAATGTCGTAGCGGTTGAGCACGGCCATTGCGTCGAACTTCGTGCGATGCATGGTCCAGTGCTCGATCTCGTCGAAGATCGCCTTCAGGCGCGGCAGGCGCGCATTCGGCGTGGCGTAGTCCGGATCGTCGATCCACTCCTCGCGCCCGATCAGCTTGCAGATGCGGTCCCACACGGGTGCCTGCGCGATGAAATAGATATAGGCGTTCGGATCGGTCTCCCACCCCTTGCACTTGAGAATCCAGCCCGGCTGCCCGCCGCCCGACGCATTGCCGGCGCGCGGCACGGCCTCGCCGAAGCCGTCGTTGGGATACTGCGGGTACTCTTTCATGACGCCGGTGCGCTCGAGCCGCTGCTGGTCGCGCAGCTTCACGCGGCACAGGTTGAGCACGCCGTCCTGCATGGCCGCAAGCACCTTCTGGCCGCGCCCCGTGTGCGTGCGCTGATAGAGCGCGGTCACGATGCCGAGCGCGAGATGCAGGCCCGTGCCGCTGTCGCCGATCTGCGCGCCGGAGACGACCGGCGGGCCGTCGTCGAAGCCTGTCGTCGACGCCGCACCGCCCACGCACTGCGCGACGTTCTCGTAGACCTTGCAGTCCTCGTACGGGCCGGGGCCGAAGCCCTTCACCGAGGCGACGATCATGCGCGGGTTCAGCGTCTGTATACGTTCCCAGCTGAAACCCATGCGCTCGAGCGCGCCCGGCGCGAAGTTTTCGACCAGCACGTCGCAATCGCGAATGAGCCGCTCCAGCACGCGCTTGCCTTGCGGGTTCTTCGTGTCGAGCGTGAGCGAACGCTTGTTGCCGTTGAGCATCGTGAAGTAAAGGCTGTCCGCGTCCGGCAGGTCGCGCAGCTGCTCCCGCGTGATGTCGCCTGCGCCTACGCGCTCTACCTTGATCACGTCCGCGCCGAACCAGGCGAGCAGTTGTGTGCAGGTGGGTCCCGACTGCACGTGTGTGAAATCGAGGATGCGCACGCCGTTCAATGCCTTGCCCATGTCATGTCTCCTTATCTAATCGTGGCCGGGCGAGTTTTCGAAAATCGGTGGGGTTGCGTGGGCAGAGGCGTTTCGCGCGATGGCGTGTCATCTGCGTCCTTGAGCAATACGGTATGTGATATATCACAACGAAGCAAGAGGAGAATTGCCCATCGGGAATGCCATTAGAATCGCGTCGAAGCCTTATCCAGCATGACTTTGGTGCAAGTTCGACGGCATTGACGCGGTGCACACGAGGGAAAACCCCGAACATTTGCCGCATCTGATATGCCAGATTCCGTGTGAAGGATGGCTGCTTTGCACCGGGATTTGGTCAGGGCTGCCAGGGGTTGATGCGCATAAAGTCGGCTCTCGGAGGCCGTTCTGCCGACGCGTGATGAATGAGCGTGATGGGACGCGAAGGAACGTAAACGCAAAACGGGAGACCCGAAGGTCTCCCGTTTTGCCCAGAGGCGGCGTCAGCCGCCTGCGTCAATCCAGAAAATCGCAGTTCTTCTCGACATAAGCCGCGAGATCGAGCGAATGCTGGCGCACGAGCTTTTCCGCCAGCTCGGTGTCACGCTTCTCCAGCGCCTCGATGATGCGCAGATGATCGACGATCGAGCGCGAAGCCCGGTCGCTCTGCGAAATCGTCATGCGGCGAATGGCGCGCACGTGCACGAAGATGTTCTTGATGGTGTCGAGGATGATCTGCGAGCGGGAAAGCTCGACGATCGCCTGGTGGAACGCGATGTTGGCGTCCGAGTACTCAGCGATGTGTTCGGCGGGCGTGCTGTCGCGGAAGTCGTCGAACATGTGGCGCAGCCGCGCGATTTCCTCGTCGGTGGCGTGGATCGTGGCGAGACGCGCGGCCATGCTTTCGAGCGCGGCCCACATCTGGATCATCTCGACGATCTCGCGCTTGCTCTTGCGCACGATATAGATGCCGCGGCGCGGCACCATGCGCAGGAAGCCCTCCTGCTCGAGCAGCGTCATGGCCTCGCGAACCGGCGTGCGGCTCACGCCGAGCGATTCGCTCAGCACGCGCTCGTCGAGCCGGATTTCCTCGCGCGACTGGTAGATATCGGCGTCGGCAATGGCCTGGCGCAGCATGGCATAAGCCTGATCGCGCAGGCTCAGTGTGGCGTTGATGGGCTGCAGCGCCAGCTTGAGCGGCGCCGCTTCCCGGCTTGCTACAACTTCAGTTTGTTCTGACGACATTGATTACCTCTTTTCCGACCTGCGGACGGATTCGCGGACCGAATTGTGCACGACGAACGGCCCTGGCGCGCGGTGCTTCGCCCAAACCAGCGTACCGGCCATGCTGCGCAGCCTGCTCAATGGCGGACTGCGGCAGCCACCTGGCGATCATGACCGTAGCAGCTGCACCCAGACCCACGACCGCTGCACCGAACAGTGCGAGAGAAACGAAATCCATTTGAAGCTCCGCATGATTGAGTAATCGAATAACTCAATCATATGTTGCGTCGCCACAAAAATCAATATTCTGTATGTGATATATCAGATGCAGTCGTTTCCACACAACACATCGATGCCGCGAGGCGTATCAGGGAGGACGCCCCCACATTGTGGGACGGTTCGACGGATATCCATAAAAAACAACCAATCCTAGTGAGAAAACGGTGCTGCCCGCAAGAGGATATGCCATCGAAGGGCACGATCGCGTCATGCAAAGGTGCGAACGAGACTCGCACGCAACACAAACTGCGGCTGCCAAAGCCCATTTAAGCATTTCCGGTTGACAGCGCTGCAAGGCACCCCGCACACTCAAGCCATGCACACGTCCTCCACCCGCCTCGTCATCGCAAACACGATGAATCATCCGTGGAAAACCCATACGGGTAACCCACGGGGATGGTGTGCGTACTAGCAGTCTGTCGTCACGCAAATCACAAGCCCCGCCGGCATCGACGGGGCTTTTTGTTTTTCTGGGTGACAGCGCTCCGTCCGTCGGCTCCAAAAACTGGAGAAAACGATGGATGACGCTTTTCAGGCAGCTTCACTGACCGCTTCGCAACCCGCTTTACAGCCCGCCCCACAATCCGCGCCGCACGCCGTTGCGGACGCAACCGACCGTCTCGACGATCCGTTGCCCGTCCAGTCGGTCCACTTCGCCGTGCCGCCCATGCGCACTGTCACCTGGCGCGTGAGCGCATCAGCCACGCTGCGTGTTCAGGTAGCCCAGGTATGGGTCACGCGCGCCCGCTCGCCCTACGACCACTGGGTGCAACCGGGCGAGACGCTTCGGCTCGAGCGTGGCGAACGTATCTGGCTCAGCACTGAGGCCGCCTTGCCGGCACGCGTGAGCATCACGAGCGCATGGCAGCCGCCGTTCGCGGGCGTGCGGCGCGGTATGGAGCGCCTCGCCGCCTGGCTTGCGCTGCTCACGCTCCGGCGTTCCCGCGAGGCGTGACGCGCGATGCCCTGACGCTTGACGCGCCTTGAGCCGAACCCAGGGCCGCACACGCCAAAACGCCGGATGCGCCGCCCGGTTGGCGCATCCGGCGTTGTCGATCGAGGCCGTCGCTCAGAACTTGTGCCGCAGCCCGAAGTTCACGATGGTCTGGTTCGAGGTGCCCGAGTAACCGTACGAGCCGACCGAAGCCTCGGCCGGCATCGAGCCGCCCGTGCCGTTGCCGGTATCGCCGCTCGCATGCTGCCAGGCCGCCGTCATGTAAAGGTCCGTGCGCTTCGAGAGGCTGTAATCCGCGCCGAGCGACACCTGGTTGTAATTCGCCGACGTATCGCCGTTGGCGTGCGTGTAGCTGTAGCCAATGCCAAGCAGCAGCGCCGGGTTCAGCTGATAGTTCATGAAGCCCTGGCCGGTGTTGTACTTTTGCGTCTCGCGGAACACCGAACTCGCATCGGGCGAGTAGCGCGCGTTGCTGTAGCCGAGGCCGAAGGTGAACTGGCCGAGCTGGTACTGCGCCGCCGCGCGCGCAATGGTGAGCGAATGTGCCGTAGCGTAGCCGGAGTTGATCGGGCCGTCGAAGGTGCCGTCCGAGGTGCTCGTCCAGCCGCCGGTGCGAATGCCGTTGACGGCCTGGCTGTTCGCCGCGTAGAAGTAGCCGCCTGCCAGCGCGAGCGGACCGTTGGTGTAGTTGACCGCCGCCGAGTACGACTGCTCGGCGCCTGTCGAACCCGCGATGCCACCAAACGAGTACATCGCCGCAGCCTGGAGGCCGCTCCATACGGGCGTGGTGTACTTGACGGCGTTGTTCACGCGGAAGCTGTTGTCGTAGTTATCGACGTCGCCGGGCGTTGCGAACACGGAGCCGAAATAGTTGTCGGCCGTGATGCCCTGCACGAGGTCGATGAGCGGGTCATACTGCCGCCCGAGCGTGAGCGACCCGTACTGCTCGGCCGTCAAGCCCACGTATGCCTGTCGGCCGAACAGCCTGCCGCCCTGCGCAAGCGCGCCTGTGGACGGGTTGAAGCCGCTTTCCAACTGGAAGATCGCCTTGAGGCCGCCACCGAGATCTTCAGCGCCCTTCAAACCCCATCGCGAGCCGGAGAGATTGCCGAAGCTGCTGTTGCCGAGCGTCCAGAGGTTCTTGCTGCCGTCGGCGTGATTGACGTAGGTAATCGAGGTGTCGATGGTGCCGTACAGCGTCACGCTAGTCTGTGCCTGAGCCGTGCCAGCAACCCCGAGCGCGGCCAGTGAAAGGGAAGTCAAGGCTAGTCTTTTCACGTCATTCTCCCGGCACGGTAAAACAACTCTTGACCAAAGCAGACTAACTCGCCCTTCGAGCATTGTAAAAGGATTAAACGAGCTGTCTCGAATTAGTGACAGCGATTTCAGAAAGTGCCTGGTTAACACCCAAAACATCATCTCCGGCTGCCAACCAGGAGTGCCTGCAACGCCCGCCACGCAAGGCTTTCGGCGAACCAGCCCACTCGGCGCGCGTTTCAGCACGCGATCTGCGCCCCCCCATTACTCACAAGTTAACGATTACCTTGCCGTTCTGGCCGCCTGCTAGCCAGGCCCCACAAACATCAATCGCAAAAAGATTATTCCCTAATTAAATCCACTAGTTACGACGCGTCATCGCGTCGAATTGATCTGCACCCAATAGCGGTTTCTTGCACCGGGGCGTCAACCGGCGGGTAGTCCCATGCGTTTGCTGAGCTTAACTAGTCCTTTCCGAACGATTACGATTCGGCTCGAATTTCCGGTTCGCGCGCGTGATGCGCGAGACCCGGCCTCGAAAGAACGTAAGCGCAAAACGCGAATAAACACGATGTCACCGCCGGGGAAGCTGTAACAGTCGATACGGCGACATCGCAGAGAGCCACCAGACCGATCCATGTCCCAATCGCATTCTTCGCGCGCGGCGCGCGCCCTCGGGGCGCTGCGCCGCCGTGCCGGTGCCCTGCACCTGCAGCGCTTTGTCGCGCCGGTGTTCGCGCTCGGTATCTGCGCGCTGCTGCTGGTCGTGTTCCAGCACCTCTCTCGCACGGTCGACTACCACTCGGTGATCCGCCAGCTCTGGACGCTCACGCCCGCGCAATGGGTCGGCGCCCTCGCCGCCACGGCCGTGAGCTTCGTCGCGCTGGTCGGTCGCGACGCCGTGGGCCTGCGCTACCTGGGCGCGCGCGTCTCGCGCGGCGCGTTGTGGGCCGGCGCGATCGCCGGCTCGGCGCTCGGCAACGTGACCGGCTTCGGCGCGCTCACGGGCGGCGCCGTGCGTTGCCGCGTGTACGGCGGCGCGGGCGTCACCGCCGCGCAGATCGGCCGCATGACGGTGTTCACGAGCGTCACGCTCGCCCTCGCACTCGTGTTCATGACCGCGCTCGGCATGGTGGGCGCCGCAAGCACGCTCTCCGGTCTGCTGCACCTCTCGCCCGACGAACTGCGCCTGATCGGCGGCGTGGTGCTCGGCTGCGGCGCGGTGATGGTCATCGTTTGCCCCGCAAGCGCGCGCGAGATCGAGCCGTTCGGCCGCGCATGGCTGCGCTTTTCGGTGCCGGCGCGGCGCGACCTCGTCGCGCAGCTGCTGCTGGCCGCGCTCGACGTGGTCGGCGCCGGGCTCGCGCTCTGGTCGGTCATGCCGCATGCGCTTCTCGGCTTCACCGACTTCCTCACCGTGTATTGCGCCGCCATGCTGCTCGGCCTGATCGGCCACACGCCCGGCGGCATCGGCGTGTTCGAAGCCGCGATGGTCTACGCGCTCGGGCCGAGCGTGCCGACCTCGAAGGTGCTTGCCGCGCTGCTCGCCTATCGCGCGATCTACTTCGGCGCGCCGCTCGCGCTCGCCGCCGCGGTGCTCGCCGTATTCGAGGGCCGCGCGCTCAAGACACCGCTCGGCGCCCGCTTTGCGAAGCGCGGCGCCGATGGCGTCTCGCAACTCGCGCCGCTCTTCCTCGCCATCGTGACGTTCGTGACCGGCAGCATGCTCGTGATCTCGGGCGCCACACCCGCGTTCTCCAAGCGCATCGCGCTGCTCCAAACCATCGTGCCGCTCTGGGTGCTCGAAAGCTCGCAGCTGATGGGCAGCCTCTTCGGCGTGTTGCTCCTGTTCGTCGCGCGCGGTCTGCTGCGGCGTCTGGACGCCGCCTGGTGGCTCGCGCTCGTGATCGCCGTGGCCAACCTCGCGCTCTCGCTCGCCAAGGGCCTCGCCTTCGTCGAAGCGGGCGTGCTGTGCGTGCTGATCGTGCTGCTGCTTGGTACGCGCAAGCGCTTCAATCGCCACTCGTCGATGTTCAGCGAGCGATTCACGCCGGCCTGGCTCGCCTCGGTCGGCTGCGTGATCGCGCTCGCCGTGTGGGTGCTGCTGTTCGCGTTCCGCGATGTGCAGTACTCGCAAAGCCTCTGGTGGCAATTCGCCTTCCACAGCCGCGCGCCGCGCGCGCTGCGCGCCACGCTCGGCGCCGGCGTGTTCGCCGCCGCGCTCGCACTGTGGCAATTGCTGCGCCCCGCCGCCGGCCGCTTCGTGATGCCCCCGAGCGAAGACCTCGAAGAAGCCGCGCGTATCGTGCGCGCGCAGGAACGCAGCGACGCGGGCCTCGCGCTGATGGGCGACAAGAGCTTCCTCTTCTCCACCTCGCGCAAGGCTTTCCTGATGTACGCGAAGCGCGGCCGCACGTGGGCGGCGCTGCACGATCCGGTTGGCCCGCGCGAAGAGTGGCCCGCGCTGATCCGCGAATTCGTCACGCTCGCGCACGCACACAACGGCCGCGCGGCGTTCTACCAGGTGCGCGCCGACGCGCTGCCGCTCTATCTCGACGCCGGCCTCACGCTGATGAAGCTCGGCGAGGAAGCGCGCGTGATGCTGCAGGAATTTGACCTCAAGGGTCCGCAGCGCGCGCATCTGCGCTACGCGCTCAAGCGCGGCGAACGCGACGGCTTTTCGATCGAACATATCGAGCCCACGCAGATGGGCGCGAGCCTGCCGGTGCTGCGCGCGATCTCCGACGCGTGGCTGCAGGACCGCGAAGCGCGCGAGAAAAGCTTCTCGGTGGCCGCGTTCGACGACGACTATCTCGCCGCGCAGTCCGTCTTGCTCATCCGTCAGAACGGCGAGCCGCTCGCCTTCGTCACCTTCATGACGACCGACCTGAACACCGACGCGACGGTGGGCGTCATGCGCCATATGCCGGGCGCCTCGCCCTACGCGATGGAATATCTGTTCACGCAGCTCGCGCTGCATCTGAAGGCCGCAGGCTACCAGTCGCTCTCGCTCGGCATGGCGCCGCTCTCGGGCATGGGCCCTTCGCCGCTCGCGTCGTCCTGGCACCGGCTCGCGGGTTTCATCTGGCGCTTCGGCGGCCGCTTCTATAACTTCCGGGGGCTGCGCGGCTTCAAGAACAAGTTCGCGCCGCGCTGGGAACCACGCTATCTGGCCGCTTCGGGCTCGATCAGCGTGTTCATCACTCTCGCTGATCTATCGCTGCTGGCAGGAGGCTGGCGCTCATGACATTCCGTATTCCCAGGCTGCCGCGCATTGCAGGCACGGCAGCGGGCGCCGCTGCGCTGGCGTTTTGCGCGGTTCACGCCAACGCGGCTTCGACGCCCGTCTCGACGCCCGCCTCCGCCGCGACCATGCACGTTTCGGGCGGCCGTTACGGCGAAGTCGCGGTGACGAAACCGAGTGTCGCCATGCGCGGCTTCACCGTGCTGTTCTCGGCGGACAAGCACTGGAGCGCCGCCGACCAGACGCGCGCCGACGCGCTCGCGCAGCATGGCGCGCTCGTCGTGGGCGTGGATATGGAGCGCTATGCGCAGAACCTCGCCGCCGTGAAGAACGAGACCTGCCACAAGCTCTACAGCGACGCCGAAGCGCTGAGCCACCAACTCGAACGCCAGCTAGGCTCCAGCGAGTACTACGCGCCGATCGCGATCGGCAGCGGCGAAGGTGCGCTCATCGCACAGCGCATGCTCTCGCAGGCGCCCGCGAACACGATGGCGGGCGCCGTGTCGCTCGATCCGGCCGCAAAGCTCGACGCGCGCTTCGCGCCCTGCCCGGCCGACCCCACGCTCTCGCGCGGCAATGGCCTGCCCGGCTTCTTCGAGCAGGGTGTGACGACGAAAGATGTGCACGCAGCCACTTCCGGCGCTCCGCGCGCCTTCGCCCCCAGCGTTGCCGACGCCGACAAGATCGTTGCCCTCACATCGAATCACCTGCGCGTCGTGACGGAAAGTGAAGAGGACGTGTCGGACCTGCCGCTCGTCGAACTGCCCGCGGCGCACCCCACCGACATGCTCGCGGTGGTGATCTCGGGCGACGGCGGCTGGCGCGATCTCGACAAGACGATTGCAGAAGCGCTGCAAAAGCAGGGCATTTCGGTGATCGGCTGGGACGCGCTGCGCTACTTCTGGAGCGAAAGGACGCCCGAGCAAACGAGCCACGATCTCGCCCGCGTGCTGAAGACTTACGGCTCGCGCTGGCATGCGCAGCACATCGCGCTCGTGGGCTACTCGTTTGGCGCGGACGTGATGCCGTTCGCCTACAACCGTCTGCCCGACACGTTGCGCGCGAAGGTTTCGTACATGTCGCTGCTCGGCTTCGCGCCCGACGCCGACTTCCAGATTCGCGTGACGGGCTGGCTCGGCATGCCCGCCAGCGACAAGGCACTGCAGGTGCGCCCGGAACTCGCGAAGGTGCCACCTTCGATCGTGCAATGTGTGTATGGCGCGGGCGAGAAAGACACGCTGTGCCCGGCGCTCGCGAATACCGGCATCGACGTCGTGAAGACGAACGGCGATCACCACTTCGACGGCGACTACAATGCGCTCGCGGGGAAGATCATCGCGGGGTGGAAGAAGGAAATCGCGGCGCGGGGGTGAGGGAGCGAGTCGCCTTAGCGCCAGCGCTCCCACGTTAGTCTTCGCTGGCTATCGGAGCAATGGATCCTCGGTCGCTGTTTCATTTGCAACACCTCGGCTGCTCACGCAGGGTGTAGTGTGCTGCATCGACCCGTTGAATCCGTACGGAGCTTCGGCCCCTCGCGGCATAGGCGCCTCCCCCTCACTTCCTCCCCACCAGGTACTGCACGCCCTGCGGCCCATAGCGCTCGGCGTGCGGCAGGTTGGCAGCGAGATGAAATACGTCGCCGACCTTGTAGTGTCGCTCTTCGTCGCCTACGCGGATGTGCAGTTCGCCCTCGATGACCAGCGCCTTCGCTTCGAACGGATGCGAATGGACCTCCATGACGCCGGCTTCGCGCGTCACGACAACGGGCTCGGGAAAGCCCTCCTCGGCCAGGCTGCGGATGAATGTTTCGCGCTGCATGTTTCGTCTCCTCGATCGACGGTGCCGACCAGCAGCCAGTTTGGCACGCACACCGAGACGCTGTTCATTTAATTTCACATATTCTGTAAAAGGCAGCCCGCTCGTCCAGGACTGAGCCGTCTTCTTGCGCGAAACCATAAAAAAACGCCGGCGTGAGCCGGCGTAAAGAGAGACTGCTACAACCCTTTGCTTAGGCGACCACGGGCGCCGCCTTAGCATCCTCTTCCTGCTCCACGGAGGAGCGGATCAGGTAGTCGAATGCGCCCAGCGATGCCTTCGCGCCTTCGCCCACGGCGATCACGATCTGCTTGAACGGCACGGTCGTCACGTCGCCCGCGGCGAACACGCCCGGCACCGACGTCTGGCCCTTGGCGTCCACTTCGATCTCGCCGTGCTTCGACAGCGCCACCGTGCCCTTGAGGAACTCGGTGTTCGGCACGAGGCCGATCTGCACGAACACGCCTTCGAGTTCGAGATGACGCTTCTCGCCCGACGTGCGTTCGAGAAAAGCGAGACCCGTGACCTTCTGGCCGTCGCCGGAAATCTCCGTGGTTTGCGCGTTCACGTGCACCGTGACGTTCGGCAGGCTGCGCAGCTTGCGTTGCAGCACTTCGTCCGCACGCAGTTGCGCGCCGAATTCGAGCAACGTGACATGGCTCACGATACCGGCCAGGTCGATTGCCGCTTCCACGCCCGAGTTACCGCCGCCGATCACCGCCACGCGCTTGCCCTTGAAGAGCGGGCCGTCGCAGTGCGGGCAGTAGGCCACGCCCTTGTTCTTGTACTGCTGCTCGCCCGGCACGTCGACATTGCGCCAGCGGGCACCGGTGGCGAGCACCACGCTCTTCGCACGCAGCGTCGCGCCGCTTTGCGTACGCACTTCGAAGCCGTTGCCCGAGGGCACGAGCGCTTCGGCGCGTTGCAGATTCATGATGTCGACGTCATAGGCGCGCACGTGCTGCTCCAGCGCCGTGGCGAACTTCGGCCCTTCCGTTTCCGTGACCGAGACGAAGTTCTCGATGGCCATCGTGTCGAGCACCTGGCCGCCGAAGCGCTCGGCGAGCACGCCGGTCTTGATGCCCTTGCGCGCCGCGTAGATCGCAGCCGCAGCGCCAGCGGGGCCGCCGCCGACGATGAGCATGTCGAAAACATCCTTCTGGTTCAGCTTCTCGGCAGCACGCGACGATGCGCCGGTATCGAGCTTCGCGAGAATCTCTTCCACGCCCATGCGGCCCTGGCCGAACACTTCGCCGTTCAGGTAGATGGTCGGCACGGCCATGATCTGGCGCTTCTCGACTTCGTCCTGATACAGCGCGCCGTCGATCGTGACGATCTGCACGTTCGGGTTGAGCGAAGCCATCGCGTTGATCGACTGCACGACTTCCGGGCAGTTCTGGCACGACAGCGACATATAGACTTCGAACGAGAACGCGCCGTCGAGCGCCTTCACCTGTTCGATGGTGTCGTTCTCGAGCTTGACCGGGTGGCCGCCCACCTGCAGCAGCGCCAGCACGAGCGACGTGAATTCGTGGCCCATCGGAATGCCCGCGAACGTGACCTTCACGTCGGAGTTCGCGCGCTTGATATCGAACGAAGGGGTACGCGCGTCGCCGGCTGCGGCGCCACGGCGTGCCTCGTAGGAGATGCGATTCGAGAGCGATGCGATGTCCTGCAGCAATTGCTGCAGTTCTTGCGACTTCTCGCCATCGTCCAGGTACGCAACGATCTCGATCGACTGCGTGACTTTTTCGAGGTAGCTTTTGAGTTGATCTTTGAGGTTGGCGTCGAGCATGGCTTTTTTTCCGGCTAGAGAAGAAGCGGGGGAATTCTAAGTATTGCCTGGCAATTTCGCCGTTCCGCTTATGGCGTCAAGAGGCGAACAGGCACCCGGACCGCGGCCGAGTGGGCGCGGCCCGGGGATACAGCTAGTGAGACTTGGGCGTCATGCGATCAGGGCGATCGCATTTGAACAGCGACGCTTAGATCTTGCCGACGAGGTCGAGCGACGGCTTAAGCGTTTCAGCGCCCGGCGTCCACTTGGCGGGGCAGACTTCACCCGGGTGTGCTGCCACGTACTGAGCGGCTTGCACCTTGCGCAGCAGTTCCTTGGCGTCACGGCCGATGCCGTTGTCATGGATTTCGCACAGCTTGATCTCGCCTTCCGGGTTGATCACGAACGTGCCGCGCAGTGCCAGACCTTCTTCTTCGATCATGACGTCGAAGTTGCGCGTGATTGCGCCCGTCGGGTCGCCGACCAGCGGGTACTGGATCTTGGCGATCGTCTCCGACGTGTCGTGCCATGCCTTGTGCGTGAAGTGCGTGTCGGTCGACACACCGTAGACTTCGACGCCCAGCTTCTGGAATTCCGCGTACTGGTCAGCCAGGTCGCCGAGTTCGGTCGGGCACACGAAAGTGAAGTCGGCCGGGTAGAACACGACGACCGACCACTTGCCCTTGAGGTTTTCCTCAGAGACCGGAACGAACTTACCGTTGTGGTATGCGGTTGCCTTGAACGGCTTGACTTGCGTGTTGATGAGAGACATGCGTTGTTTCCTCGCTCTGGGTTGGGAAAAGGTATGGACGAAGATTACGGGAACCGCGTCCGTTTGAAAAATTGGTTGCTTTGATCGCGGGTATTAACCCTGCCTATCGGACCCCATAGCGTCCGTCAAAGCCCGCCAGTATGGGATTCCGCGCCCGCATCGCGCAGCCCGAGCAACCCTCGGGGCGGTGAGCATACAACGAAACTGCGACAAGGCGCCTCACGCGGCCGCGCTGTCATGTTGCGTTCACGAAGCTTTATGCGTTAGATGCAGGCGCAACGGCCCTTCTGCAAGGGCCGCACGCTTGCTGCGTCAAAGCGCCCCGCCACGCGCGGTTGCCGCACGCGCCGCGAGCCGCTCGCGCAGGTATTGCGTGAATGCGCGGATCGTCACGGAAGCTTCACGATGCTGCGGGTACAGCGCATGGAGCGCGTTGGGCGGCGGCATGAACGGCTCCAGCACCTCCACCAGCAGCCCCGCATCAACCGATCCCGCCACGATGAAGTCCGGGAGGTAGCAGATGCCGAGCCCGGCAATGGCCGCGTCGCGGATCACTTCGCCGTTGTTCGCGCGCAGCGGCCCATGCACGTCGAAAGGCGTGCGCACGCCATCAACGATGAATTCCCACGGCGCGCGGCCCTGCTGCCCGTACGGCAGGCAGGCGTGCTGCGCGAGATCGGCAGGCGTTTGGGGCGCGCGCCGGCGGCGCCGGTAGCCGGGACTGCAGCAGGCGATCATGCGCACGTCGATGAGCTTTTGCGCGACCAGCGTGGAATCCGCCAGCCGGCCGATCCGCAGCGCCATGTCGAAACCCTCGCCGATCACGTCGACGGTGCGGTCGCTCAGATCCATGTCGAAGCGCACGTCCGGATGCTCACGCAAAAATTCGGCGACGAGCGGCGAGAGGTGCGCCATGCCGAACGACATCGGCGCGCTCACTTTCAGCAAGCCGCGCGGCTCGCTGCGCCGGTCCGACATGGCCTGCTCGGCCTCCGAGACGTCCGAAAGGATGCGCTTCGCGCGCTCGTAGAAGTCCTGGCCGAGGTCCGTGACCGCCAGTTTGCGCGTGTTGCGCACCAGCAGGCGCGCGCCCAGATCGCCCTCCAGCGCCGCCACGCGCCGGCTCACGAACTGCTTGGAAAGCCGCAGCCGATGGGCCGCCGCCGTGAAATTGCCCGCATCCACGGTGGTCACGAAGATCCGCATGTCGTCGAGTTGCATTCCGATTGTCCACTTCATCGTGACAGTGAGTCGTATTTTACGGTGATTCCAGTCGATTTGATTGACCTAAAATTCTTCCATCGCAACCAATCAAGCGAATCCCATCAACCCAATGGGGCCAGGGTAAGGCGCTAAAGCGCCAACTCGGCCCGACAGGAGAGACGAAAATGATCGAACTTCGCAAGGCAGACCAACGCGGCCGCGGTGAACATGGCTGGCTCAGCTCGCGTCACACGTTTTCGTTTGCCAACTACTACGATCCGAAGCAAGTGGGCTTCTCGGACCTGCTCGTGATCAACGACGACCGCGTGGCCCCGGCGCGCGGCTTCGGCAAGCACCCGCACCGCGACATGGAAATCTTCTCGTACGTGCTGGAAGGCGCGCTGGAGCACAAGGACTCGATGGGCACGGGTTCGGTGATCGTTCCCGGCGACGTGCAGCTGATGAGCGCCGGCACCGGTGTCGCGCACAGCGAGTTCAACCACTCGGCCGACGAAGGGGTGCACTTCCTGCAGATCTGGATTGCACCGAACGTGAAGGGTGCGCAACCGCGCTACCAGCAGAAGAACATCGCCGATGAGGAAAAGCGCGGCAAGTTCCGCCTGATCCTCTCGCCGGACGGCGCCGACGACTCGCTGCTGCTGCGCCAGGACACACGCGTCTATGCAGGCCGCCTCGACGGCGCGGAAACGGCGAAGATCGAAGTGGGCGCCGACCGCTACGCTTACGTTCACGTGGCGCGCGGCAGCGTGAAGCTGAACGGCGTGGAACTGGGCGAGGGCGACGGCGCGCGCATCCGCGCCGAGCGCGAGTTGAGCTTCAGCGACGGACACGATGCAGAGGTCCTCGTGTTCGATCTGCGTAATATCGAAGTGTCGGAGCTCTGGTCCTGACTTCGGCGTTGCGCCTGAGGTTATGCTTGCGCAGACCGGCGCGCGGCGGTCCATTCACTCAAAGTGGGCCGCCGCCCGGCAAAGCGCGAACTGATACGTAGTGAACTGCTTAAAACTTATTCGGAGAAAACCATGCGATACAACCTGTTCGGGCCGGGCAACGACGTCGTGCTGCTGGTCTCACGCATTCTGCTGACTTCCCTGTTCATCCTGTTCGGCTGGTCCAAGATCACCGGCTTTTCGGGCACGGTCGACTACATGGCGCACGTGGGCGCGCCCGTGCCGATGCTGTCGGCCGTCATCGCCGTGATCATGGAGTTCGCGGTCGGCATCCTGCTGCTCGTGGGTTTCTACACGCGGCCGCTCGCCGTGCTGCTCGCGATCTATACCGTTGCGACGGCCTTCATCGGCCATCACTTCTGGACCATGACGGGCGCCGATCAAATGGCGAACATGATCAACTTCTACAAGAACATCAGCATCGCCGGCGGCCTGCTCGCACTCGCGGTAACGGGTCCGGGCGCGATCTCGATCGACAGGAAGTAACGCACGGTTTTTTGGCTGTAGAAAGGCGCGATGCCAGTTGGCATCGCGCCTTTTTTTGTCTCGCTCCTGCGCCACGCGGCGACGCCGTTGCGCATGCATCGCCTGCCCGACGATCCGCATATTGCAAACACGGCTTGATATGCTTGGCAACGCGCCCGCCCAGCCTCACGTTCTCCTTACGACCGATCACGCGCAATGCACGACCCTCAAGACAACCTCTACGCCTATCTGACTTCGCTCCAGCAATCGGCGCTGGGCACGCTCAAGCGCCTGCCGCTCAAGAGTCGCGCCGCGCAAGGCACGCTCATGGCGATGCGCGCCGTGTGCGCGGCAGGCCTTGCATACAGCATCGGCCGCGCGCTCCACACCGAACAAGCGTTCTGGGCCGCGATCACGGCGATTGCCGTCACCCAGCACGATTACGCCGATACGCTTGCGCAGTCGCGCGACCAGTTCATCGGCGCGATTGCGGGCGGCGCGGTGGGGCTCGCGACGGCGGCGTTCGGCCCGGAAAATCTCGCGGCCTACCTCGTCGCCGTGAGCGTGGTGATCATCGGCTGCTGGTGCCTGAGCGTGAGCACCGCCGCGCGACTGGGCGCGATCACCACCACGATCGTGCTGCTCGTGCCCATTAACGGACCAGTGTGGGACGTCGCGCTCTTTCGCGTGGCGCAGGTCGCCATCGGCATGGCGTGCGCGGTGCCGGTCAGCTGGCTGTTCTCGTATGTCGAACGGCGCTGGCTGCAGTTGTGAGCCGCTTCTCTCAACGCCTGCGAAATAAACCATCTCCGCGCGCTCAGGAATCCGGCCCAGATTAGCGGCGATAATCGATGCCGCTGTGCGGCGCAGGTTGCCGGGGACGAAATCTGCGGCGCGTGCGCACAGTCGCCCCGCAAATGCCCCCGCCGATGCGAAATCGTGCGAAACTCCCCCGCCGCGCTCTGCCGCCGTCATGCCGATGATGGCGACTTTTCGGGGCGCAATCGAAATCGCAACCCACGCCGCCGCAAATTCACCCTATGAACACCACCACCCGTCCCGCGGCTTCGAACGCCAAGTCCAGCAAGTCCATCACGCTCCTGCAAATGCTCGCGCTGATCGGCGCTGGCGGCATCGCGGCCTCGCTGCTGTTCCGCTACTTCCTGTAAGCGCAGCGCGTCCGGGGCATCAAGCCAACCGTTTTCGCTTATGTACAAGAAAGGCGTCGCCCTCGAAATCCAGTTCTCTCCTGAACGCCTGAATGACGGCGCAGGCGACCCGTACTGGATCGACCTCACCGCCGACGAAGCCGCCGCGCTGCTCGCCACGCTGCAAAGCAAGCTCGCTGAACGCGACAGCACCGCAGCGCCGCTCGTCGTCGCGCTCGACACCCCGCCCGAAGGCGCCACGCCCGAGGCCTCCTCAAGCGCCTCGACGGCTGCGGCCAGCGCCGACGACGGGCTCAAGCAATGGGTCTGTGTGATCTGCGGCTGGGTGTATGACGAAGCGGCAGGCGCCCCCGACGACGGCCTCGCTCCCGGCACCCGCTGGGCCGATGTGCCCGACGACTGGCGCTGCCCGCTCTGCGACGTGGGCAAGGAAGACTTCGCGCTCGTCGAGTTCTGACGCGCCCATTCAAAGGCGCGCGGCGCTCATACGCCCGCGCGCCCGAGCGGCTCGTAGAAAAGCGCAAACAACTCCGACTGCGAACTCACGCCGAGCTTCGCGTAAATATGCTTCTTGTGCGCGCGCACGGTCTCGAACGAAATGGCGAGCCGCTCCGCAATCGCGCGCGTGGAAAAACCGCTCAGGCTCAAACGCACCACTTCGATCTCGCGCGCGGTGAGCGGCACGCGTCCGCTTTGCTGCGTGACCGCCTCGATGCGGCTCGCAAAGCCCGCCTCGCTCAACTGCCCCTGCTGCGCCGCGCTGTCGGCTTCAGATACGTCAGACGCGACTGCCTCGGCAACACCCTCGGCAAACGTCTCATACGCAAGCCGCTGCTTCATGAGCGCGATCACCCACGGCGCGAACATCGCGAACAACGCAATATCGCGCTCCGTGTAATGGTGCTTTGCGCCTAGCGAGAAAATCAGCGTGCGCGCTTCGTCGAGAGGCACGTTGAACTGCACTTCGTCGCCGATGATGTTGCTCTTGAAGTAGCGCTGATAGTAATCCGTCATGCGGAAATTATCGGGCGCGACTTCGGCCAGCGTGACGAGTCCTGCGCGCGGCTTTTCGCTGGCGTTCAGATAGAACGGATCGAGCAGGTACATCCCCTCCAGATACGCGCGGAACAAGAGATCCACGGTGCCGTCGGGCATGGGCGACTCGGCGCATACGAGCGGCGCGCGATCGCGCCGGAAGACGAGCGCAACCCAGTTGTCGAACGCGACGAAGCGCTCGATCACACGCGTCATGCGGGTCCAGAAGTCGGGGCCGTCGAGGGCGTCGATCAGCGTCGCGATATGGTGATGGAACGCACGGTCCTGCCAGTCCAGTTCCATGAGGGGCTCCATGGGTCCTCCGATCAGGGTACCCCTGCAGGGTAATTTCTCGACAAAAATAACGTGGAGATAATAGCGGCTCCAGACGCCCACGCGGTGCTTTACGTAATACATAAGGAAGGAGACAGGCATGCAACTCGAACTCGCGCAGATCCCGATCGTGGACGGCGCAGTCGCTCCCAACCTCGCCCGCGTACTCGACGCTATGGCCAAAAGCCATGAAGGCAGCGATCTCATCGTCTTCCCCGAAGCCACGCTCACGGGCTTTCCCACCCGCGAAAACGTGCGCGACGTAGCCGAATCGCTCGAAGGTCCGTCTTTGAGCAAAGTCCGTGACGCCGCTCGCGCCGCGAAGATCGGCGTGGCGGTCGGCCTTGCCGAGCGCGACGGCGACCGCTTCTACAACACGACGGTGCTGATCGACGAACGCGGCGACATCGCGCTGCGCTACCGCAAGACGCATCTGTGGGCCACGGACGTGGGCGTATTCACGCCCGGCGACCGCTTCGAGGTGTGCGAATTCAAGGGCATGACCGTGGGTCTCCTGATTTGCTACGACATCGAGTTTCCCGAAACGGCGCGCGCCGTGGCCTCGCTCGGCGCGGAAATGCTCGTCGTCACGAACGGCAATATGGATCCGTTCGGCCCCGTGCATCGCCGCGCGATCGTTGCGCGCGCAATGGAGAACCAGATGTTCGCCGCGCTCGTGAACCGCACCGGCGACGGCGACGACAACCTCACGTTCCCCGGCGAAACAGCGCTCGTGAGCCCGTTCGGCGACGTGCTCTGCGAGTTGAAGAACGAAGACGCGGTGCTGCACGCGAAAGTGGATCGCGCGCTGCTCGCGCAAAGCCGCGAACACTACAGCTATCTGCACGACGCACGCATTGCGCTCAATCTTGCGGACGAGAACGACGCGCAAGGCCGTCGCTCGCTCAACATCCGCCCGCGCACGCGTTAAAGACGCGTAGCACTAATACCCGGTAACAAGCCCGGCAACCAGCGATCCGGCAAGCCGCCCTGCGCGGCTCGCCAGGCTCGCCCATGCCTGCCAGAACCGCAGCACCCAGGAGACAACTGCATCATGAAGCCTGCCTCGCCGTCGCATGAACGCGGCACTCAAGAACCTCACCTGAAGCGCACGCTCGGCCTGCCGTCCGTGCTCCTGTTCGGCCTCGCCTATATGGCGCCGCTGATCGTCTACGGCACCTACGGCGTGCTCGCAGGCGCGAGCCAGGACACCGCCGCCCTCGCGTATCTCATCGCGCTAGTCGCAATCGTCTTCACGGCGCTCAGCTACGGCAAGCTCGCGCGTCTTTTCCCGGTGGCGGGTTCGGCCTACACGTACACGCGCAAGAGCTTCAATTCGCACCTGGGCTTCATGATCGGCTGGGCCACACTGCTCGATTACTTCTTCCTGCCGATGGTGATCTGGCTGATCGGCGCGGCGTATCTTGGCGCGGCGTTTCCGAGCGTGCCCACGTGGATCTGGATCGTCGCGTTCATCGTGCTCACGAGTGTGCTGAACGTCATCGGCATCGAACTTGCCGCGCGTTTCAACATCGTGCTGATGATCGTGCAGCTCGGCATCGCAGCAATGTTCGTTGTCCTGTGTTTGCACTACGCCTCCGCGGCCGCAGGCCCGGGCGGGCTCATCACGGCGCAGCCGTTCTTCCAGCCGCACGTGCCGCTCTCGGCCACGATGGCGGGCGCCGCGATCGCCGCGTATTCGTACCTCGGCTTCGACGCCGTTTCCACGCTCACCGAGGAAACCATCGAGCCCGAAAAGACCATCCCGCGCGCCATCGTGCTGATCGCGCTGGTGGGCGGCGCGATCTTCGTGATCGCCGCGTACACGCTGCAGCTCGCGCACCCGGGCGCCGTGTTCAAGGACCCCGATTCGGCCGCGTTCGAAATCGCTCGCAAAGTGGGCGGCGATATCTTCGTGACGATTTTCCTCGCGGGCCTGATCCTGGCGCAGTTCGCCTCGGGCATCTCGGCGCAGGCCAGCGTGGGGCGTCTGCTCTACGCGATGGGCCGCGATGAAGTGCTGCCGAAGTCGATTTTCGGCTACATCCACCCGCGCTTTCGCACGCCTGCGATCAACATCGCGATTGCCGGTATCGTCGGTTTGATCGCGCTGAAGCTCGACGTGGCCACGTCCACCTCGTTCATCAACTTCGGCGCGTTCCTCGCGTTCACTTCGGTGAATCTGTGCGTGATCCGCCAGTACTTCAGCGGCGCGGCGGGCACGCGTGGCTTTGGGTTGCTCGGCGGTCTGGTGTTCCCGCTGATCGGCGCCGTGACCGACATCTGGCTGCTGTGCAGCCTCGAAAAGACCGCCATCGTGCTCGGCGTGATCTGGTTCGTGCTCGGCCTCGTGTACCTCGGCTGGATCACGCGGTGCTTCCGCCAGGCGCCGCCCGAAATGGCGGTGTAAGCGCAGCGCTGCACACGCAAGTCTGCTTCAAGAAAAACGGCGAGCGTCCTTATGGGCGCTCGCCGTTTTTCCATTCTGCGCAGCGAGAAGAAACGCTTAGCTATCCAGACCAGCCAGCCGCGCCGCGGCCATCACCTCGCGCCTGGTGTCGAGAATATGCCGCTCGATGAGCGCCACCACTTCATCCACGTCGCGCCGTTTGCAGGCATCGACGATCGCGTAGTGATCGCTTTGCACCTCGTTCTTCTGCGTATCGAGCGACATGCGCAGGTGCGGATATCGATTCGTCGTGCTCAGGCAGTACTCCTCGATCATCTTGCGCAGCCGCGCGTTATTCGCGGGCGCGCACAGCGCGAGATGGAACTGGCGGTTGCATTCGGCCCACTCCGCGGGCGACGAAGCGGCGTCGTACACCGCGAGAATGCGTTTCATCACGTCGATGTCTGCTCAAAACGACGGAGATGAAGGGCGTGACCACGAACGAGCTGGCCTACGACCAGTACGGCGACCTCAAATACGGCGGCGTGACGGTCTACAAGGTCGTGAACGGCAAGTGGCAGCCGCTCACGACGGTCGGCACGAAGTAAGTCGACGAAGTGAACCGATGAAGTGAGCCCCCACTCACGCCGCGTTGCGGGCGCGGCGCCAAGTGTGGCTCGGACGATTTGGCGCATCGCGCACAGAACAGCCGGCGGTACCCGGCTGCGGCGCACGCCAGCGGGTTCTCTTCTCCGCTCGCTGTCCCGGGCGCCGGCTCGATACGGGCTTTCGCGTTGGGCGGAAGCCCGTTTTTTTTGTCATGTGGGATGTAAGCTTCGAGACGCCTTCGTCCGGCTTTCGAAATGCCTCGAAAAAACGAGCGTTCGGTCGTGCGCAGCGGAACCGAACTACAATGCATGCCGTCCGATGCAATGCCGCATTGCTGCCCTGTTTGCCCCGAATATGTCCCGTTTTTTAAAAGTTTTCCCTCGTTTGCCCGTCCCGCTTCGCAGCGCCGCTCTCGCCGTCATCACGGTGACGCTGGCTGCTGCGCTCGGCGCGTGCTCCTCGCCCAAGCCCAAGTTCCAGGAAGATCAGCTGCTGAGCACCGCGCCCAGCCAGTTCTCGCGCAGCTTCAACTACGCGAGCACTGACGCCTGCGAATCGTCGCGCCGCGCACTGCTGAGTCAGGGCTACATGACGACGATGACGCGCGACGACACCGTCGACGCCACGAAGAACTTCCAGCCGACGTTGGATCAGCACATCGTCGTGGAGGTGCACGTGGTCTGCACGCCGGGCGACGCGAGCAATACGAGCATGGTGTACGTGAACGCCGTGCAGAACGGCTACGCGCTCAAGAAGAGCGATACCTCGGCGAGCGTGGGGCTCTCGATTCTGGGGTCGGTTTCGCTGCCGATTCGCTCGAACAGCGACGAGATGGTCAAGATTTCGAGCGAGACGATCCAGTCGGGCCCGTTTTACTCGCGCTTCTTCGATCTGGTGGGGCGCTATTTGAGCGCTTCGGCACGCAGCGAGCCTGTGCCGGGCGGCGGCGCGATCAAGATTTCGCCGTTGCCGCCGCCGATCGAGCCGGTCACGGCAAGCGCCGCACCCGCCGCGACCACGGTGGGGTCGGCCGCACCGGCGGCCGCCGCTGCGGCTGCCGCGACGGGTGCGGCGGTGTTGCACAGCAACGCGCTGCCGGCCGCGCCGGTTGTGACAGCGCCACCGGCTGCGCCCGCGCCAACGCCGGCGCCTGCCACGGCGGCGCCCGCGCCTGCCGCTTCTGCGCCGGGTGCATCCGCACCGGTCGACCACGGCGCCGCAACCGCGGCGGCGATCATGGGTGTGCCGGCGCCGGTTGCGGCAAACCCGCAATCTGCGGCGCTCGCGACGAGTGTGACCACTCACAATGCCGCGACGCCCGTGGCGGCGCCGGCTAGCGTAGCGACGGCACAAACGCTCGCCTCGGCCTCGACGATCTCCGGCACCCAGAGCGTGCCAGCGGAATCGGCAACACGCTCAGCGGCCATGCCGACCGCAGCGCCGGCCGCATCGACCACCTCGCCTTAAGCATCGCCGCGCGCCAAACCCGCGTCACGCCAGCCGGTTCGCGCGCCCGCGCGAGCCATCCGCCGCCTGCCGCTCAGCGCAAGCCGGCCATCATCGCGCCCATACCCACGAGCAGGCTGCCCATCAGGCGATTCACGGCGCGCATGCGCCTCGGCCGCTGCAGCACGTGGCGCAGCCGGTGCGAAAACAGCGCCATCGAAGCCACGCCGCCCGCAAACAGCAGCGCGAACGTCGCCGCCAGTAGCAAATACTGACGATTGGCGCTCCAGGGCGCATCGGCGCTCATGAACTGCGGGAAAAACGACGGGAAGAACAGCAAGGTCTTCGGGTTGAGCCCGGAAGTCGCGAATCCGCGCCAGAACAAATCGCGACGGCTCGCGCCATCGGCTTCGGCAGGGGCATCCGTGCCCGTCAAGGAGCGGCTGCGCCACTGCTTGACGCCCAGCCAGACAAGGTAGGCCGCGCCCAGCCATCGCAAGACCGTAAGTGAATGCTCACTAATGAGCAGCAGCGAATTGAGGCACAGCGCCGTCACCGCGAGCTGGAGGAGCACCGCGAGCGTGCCGCCCCAGACGCAGGGCAGCGCGTGACGCCAGCCGGCATGGAGCGCCTGGCTCATTGTGAGCACGTTGACGGGACCGGGCGTGTAGACAAGGACGAGCGCGGCGGCGAGAAAAGAGAGATACAGCTGGATCGACATTGCGGGGCGTGCTGGCGAAGACGGATGACGAACGGCGCTCGGGGTCGCCGGGGTTATTAAAAACGGGTATCGAAAACGGGCAACAAAAACCGCGCGAAAGCGCGGTTTTCACATGCCATCTGCCTGACCGGACATTGCTGGCAGCGCGGTGAACGCACGCAACGCCCGGTAGCCGCCGCAGAATGCAACGGGAACGGCCCTGACGGACCGCCGCGGCTCGTGGCTGCGACGGCGCTTCCCACTGCGGGGAGGTGGCCGCGTGGGTCGTGCCAGGCAAGAAGGCATGCGGAAAATATACCGGGGAATAGCGTGTACAGGCTTCCGGTTTTCAGGCAGAATTGGCCAATTGACGGAATCTTCTTCCGTTAAAATGGCCACAACCTGGACAAGATTCTTTTTCGCCATGAGCCCTCGTGAACGCCCGCCGAAAGCACTCGACAACCAGGACCGCAAGATCCTCAGCGCCCTGCAAAAGAACGCCCGACTTTCGAACGCCGAACTGGCCGAGCAAGTGGGCATGTCCACCACGGCGTGCTGGAACCGCACGCGCCAGCTCGAAGCCGATGGCTATATCGACGGCTATGTCGCGCTCGTGAACCAGCAAAAGCTGGGCTACGCCGACATCGTGATTCTGGAAGTGACGCTCGACCGTCACGAAGACGACGCACTCGCGCGCTTCGGCGCAGAACTCGCGGCGCTGCCCGAAGTGCTGGAGGCCTATCTCGTCTCCGGCGAGTACGACTACTGGATCAAGGTGGCGGTCGATGGCACCGCCGGTTACGAACGCTTCCTGCGCGAGAAGCTCTATCGCATCTCGAGCATTCGCCACAGCCGGTCGATGTTCGCCTTGCGCTGCATGAAGGACGTGCCGTCCATGCAAGTGTGACGCGCGTTTGCTTTGGCGATCACGCGTAGGGCATGAGCTTCAGCGCTGCACGATCAGCGTCACGCGCCGGTTCAGCGCGCGGCTCGCGGGGTCGTTGCCTGCCACGAGCGGGAAGTTGTCGGCGCGGCCAATCGCAGCGAGCCGGTGAGGTTCGATGCCGCGCTCGACCAGATAGCGCACCACCGCGCCCGCACGCGCCGATGAGAGTTCCCAGTTCGACGCGAATTTCGCGTTCGAGATCGGCGTGCTGTCGGTGTGCCCTTCCACGAGGATGTTGCCCGCCGGCGCCGCGCGCAACACCTCGGCGATACGGCCCAGCACGCCAAGCGATTCGGGCAGCAGCGTGGCATCGCCCGCGTTGAACAGGATCTTCGCGTTGATGCCGATCTCCACGCCGCGCGCCGCCGGCACGATCGTGATTTCGCCGCGCTGGCGCAGCGTTTCGAGCGCGGCGAGCAATGCCTGATCGACGGCGGGCATTTTCACGGCCGCTGCCGCCGTGCTCGTCGATTGCGCTGCCGATCGTATTTCGGATTCCTTATGCTTCGCCAGCTGCATCGCGTAGAGCGCGAGGAACAGCACCATCAGCGTCGTGATCAGGTCCGCGTAGGAAATGAGCCAGCGGCCGGAACTCGATTCGCCGCTCTCGTCCTCGTCGTGATCGAATTGTGCCGTGAGCGGCAAGTCTTTATCGGAAAGCATGGGCGGTCAGCTCGCGTGCGTGGTGTCCAGCGCCCATACGTTCGCTTCGCCCTGCAAACCGCCGCTCTTGCCGCCCACCTCGCCAGCGAGACGCGTGGCGATCGTGTGCGGCGACTCCTTGCGCGAAATGGCGAGCAGGCCGTCGAGATAGAGCTTGCGCAGGCGCAGTTCGCTTTCGATATGCGCGCGTATCTTGCCATACAGCGGCAGAAAAACGAGGTTCGCGAAAGCAAGTCCGTACAGCGTGGCGATGAAGGCCACGGCAATGCCGGGCCCGAGTTCGGCAGGCTCGATCAGATGCCCCGTGACCTGAATGAGGCCGAGCACCGAGCCGAGAATGCCAAACGTGGGCGCATAGCCGCCCGCCTGCTGCCACACGCGCGCCGCCGCCATGTGCTTGCGCCCGGAGGCTTCGAGTTCGCGCTGGAGCGCATCTTCGAGCACGGCGGTCGAAACGCCGCTCGCAAGCAATTCGAGCCCGCGCCGCGCGAACGGATGAATGCCCTGCCGGTCCATCGACTCGAATGCGAGCAGTCCGTTGAGCTTGGCCTGATCGCCCCACTCCAGCACGGCGGCGAGGCTCGCTTCATCGACGCGCGGCGCTTTCACGAACGCCATGCGCAAATGCTTGATGGCGTCGAAGAAGCGCGCCCACGTGTTCTGGATCATCACGGCGCCGAGCGTGCCGCCCAGCACGATGGCCAGCGCCTCGGGCTGGAGCAGCGTGACGAAATGGCCGCCTTCGAGCGAGAAGCCCGCGACCACAGCGAGCGCGCCAATGGCGATACCGATCAGGGTAAGCAGATCCATGCGTGTCTCCCAACTCAGCGATCTGCCTGGCGTCCGCCAGGCGACTTGAGTGCACGCACCGCTTCAAGCAGGCGCTGCTCGATATCTTCGACTTCCACGGGATCGATCTTGATGTCGCGGCGCATGACCCACGACACTTCATTCTTGCGTGCGTCCGCCATTACCGAGAGCAGGCGCTCGGATACGGCCTGATCTTCGATCGAGGCGAGCAGTTTCGCGAGATCGTAGGTATCGAGTGCGCTCACGGCTTCGAACAGCGTGCGTTGATCGACGAACAACAGATCGTCGAGCGACTTGAGTTCGCCCGAGCCTCGCCCCGTGCGCTTCGAGAAATACGCCACGCCCTTTTGCTCGACGAAGTTCAGCACCTTCGACTTGCGGAACGCGAAGACCTCATCGGCGATTTCGGCGTGCGAGAGCTTGTTGAGAATGACCTTGCGCTCCACGCCGATCAGCGCTTCGAGATCGCCCAGCTCGATCAGTTCGAGTTCGCTGTTGATCGACACATCGAGATCGCTGTCTGCGACCTGCGTCGCGCGCTCCACGATGCGTACGGGGTCGAACGTCACCACCTGGCGGCCCAACGCGCCTTCTGCCGCTGCCGCATTGTTGGCGAGATGCGTGGCCTGCCCGCTTTGCATCGCGACGAGATTGAGCTTCTCCATGCGCCGGAGCATGGCCATCACATGCGGACGAGAATGGCCGGCCACGGCACGGCATTTCTGCACGACGTCGGCGAGCGGCACGCTCACTTCGGCACCACTCGCGCCCTGTCGCGACCAGGTATCGCCGCCTTCGGCGCGATCGCTCGCCCCTGCAATCAGCGCGAGCACATGCGCGTACGACAGTACGCCCGGCATGAAGTCCGCATGGGTGTAGGTGGCGAGCAGATCGTCCTTCGCCTTGACGCGCCGCGTGAGCGTGCGCACCACATGGCGCAGCATCGGCGTGACGCGTTCGAGTTCCTCTTCGATGAGAGTCGCCGGCACGACGGTCAGCTGGCAAAAGCTAAGCGCCTTCGCCGTGTTCGGCCGCGGTTCCGCGCTGAGCAGCGCAGTCTCGCCGAAAAATTCGCCGCGTCCGAGCGTGGCCATCACGACTTTCTTGTCGTCGCAGCGGGTGGAGATTTCGACCTTGCCGTCGGCGATCACGAAGATCAACCGTTCGCCTGCAAAGCCTTCCGAATAAATGACCTCGCCCGGCGCCGCCGTACGCGACCATGTTTGACTGCTGCGATTCAAGTTGTATCCCCGGAAAACGATTCCATCGCCCGCATTTGTCTGACTATCTTATGCGTTTGCGAAGTGAGTGCTATGTGTCGCGTTTACGGCGTTTCCCAAGGCGTTCTTGAATCAGCTTGCATAGATGGCACGCGTGGAAAGCATGCCGAAAGTCGGTGGCGCGAGCCAGTGCGCCGAGGTGTCATGCGCGCTTTGCAAACGCAAACGATTGCTTGCGCGAGAAGTGCCGCAAATGGGCGATGAATTAGGTGGGGCAAATGAATGCGGCCAGTTCGCACTGGCCGCATGTGTCAACGCTATCGGTCTCTTTCAGGCTTTCACGCCGCAAGTTTTCCCGTGTCGCCGTTGCTCGCCGGCGCGCTCACGCCTGCGCGCGCGAAGCGAAGCGCTTGCATCAGCGTTTCGTGCTCGCCGATGTGGTTCGCGAGCAGCAGGATCAGCTGCGCATTGACAGATTGACTCTGCGCCTCGTCGAGATCGCGATGCATGTCGATCAGCGCTTCATAAAAGTCGTCCGGTCTTGCCAGATTCGGTTGGGTGTTCAGCATGGTTGCCTCCTCGTTCCTCTATGCCGTGCCTTGCACGCACAGCGCCCGCTTGAGCGCGCTCTGCACGCGCGCCGCATCGGCGCGCCGCCAGCGCGCGCTCACGTGCTGGTCCGGACGAATCAGATAGAACGCGCCGTCCTGCGCGCAGTAGCGCTGCGCCGCCAGCCCGTGCACGTCGCGCAGCACCGCGGTCGATGCAGGCAGACCCGCGGGCACAGCCGCGTTGCCTTCGAGCATCACCACGAACTTGAGCGGCACCGCGGAACGCGAGAGCGCCTGCAGCGTGTCGAGCGTCGCGGTATCGAACGCCGAGCCCGCGCGGCTGAACACGAGGCCGGCGAACTGGTCGCCCAGATGCGCGAGCAGCCAGCTTTCGCCGCCCGCTACGTTTTGCACCGGCGCGTCTGCGCACGAAGCGCCTGGCTCCATCTGTCCGTCGAACGTCTCTTCGTCGGGCGTGTTCAAGGTCGATTCGCGCAACACCGCCGGCACGGAAAGCCGGCCGCTGTTCACCAGTTGCCGCGCAAACGCATGCTCGCGGGCGAGCGTGAGCACGGCGTCGCGGAACACGCGGCTCACCGCGCTCTTGGGCGTGATGAAGTCGGTCGAGCGCGTGGAGTTGCGGATGTTTTCGTCGGCTGCATATTCGCGCTCGCTCGCGTAGGTGTCGAGCAGCGCGTCGGGCGCGTGGTTCTCCAGCACCATCGCGAGCTTCCATGCGAGGTTCTCGCCGTCCTGGAAGCCGCTATTCGCGCCGCGCGCGCCGAACGGCGAAACCAGATGCGCCGAGTCGCCCGCGAACAGCACGTTGCCCTGGCGGAAGCTGTCCATGCGCAGGCACGAGAACGTGTAGATGCTCACCCACTCCAGCTCGAACTTTACGTCGGGCCCGAGCAGCGCGCGCACGCGCGGAATCACGCGCTCGGGCGTTTTTTCGAGCACCGGGTCGGCGTCCCAGCCGAGCTGGAAGTCGATGCGCCAGACGTTGTCGGGCTGGCGATGCAGCAGCACCGACTGGTTCGGATGGAACGGCGGATCGAACCAGAACCAGCGTTCGGTGGGGAAGTCCGCTTCCATCTTCACGTCGGCGATCAGGAAGCGGTCCTTGAAGGTGCGGCCGTGGCTGTCGAGGCCGAGCAGTTTGCGCAGCGGGCTGCGCGAGCCGTCGGCGGCCACGACGTAGCGCGCGAGCAGCGTGTATGGGCCGTCGGGCGTTTCGATTTCGAGCGCGACGTGCGCATCGGCGGCGCCCGGCGTGCCATGCTGCGCGACGCCCGTCACCTTGTTTTTCCAGCGGATTTCGAGGTTCGGCAACGCCTGCGCACGTTCGAGCAGGTAGCCTTCCACATAGTACTGCTGAAGATTCACGAAAGCCGGCCGATGATGGCCGCTTTCGGGCAGCAGGTTGAACGTGTAGACGAGTTCGTCCTTGCGGAACACCTTGCCGACGTTCCAGCTCACGCCCTTTTCGACCATGCGGTCGCCGCAGCCGAGGCGGTCGAAGATATCGAGCGAGCGCTTGGAAAAGCAGATGGCGCGCGACCCCGTGGAAAGCGTGCAGTCGTCGTCGACGAGCACCACCGGTACACCTTGCCGCGCGAGGTCGATGGCCGTCGCGAGACCCACTGGCCCCGCGCCGACCACCACGACCGGATGCACGCACACGGCGGCGTCCGGAGTTTGTTCGCTGCATCGCGCGTAGTCGAAGGTCAGCGTCTGATAGTCGATCATTCTTGTCTCCTGCCACGTATTCCAGACGTTTGTCGCTTCAGTCCTGCAGCGCGTCCCACATCTCCTTGTCGCGCTGTGCCGTCCAGATGCGCGGATGCGTAATGCCGCTCGCCTCGTCATATGCGCGCGTCACATCGAACGGCAGGCAATGCTCGTAGATGAACACGTGGCCGAACTTCGGGTCCATTGCCTCGCGCGTGAGCGACATCGCACCTTTCAGGTCGAGCTTCTGCGCCACGGCGGCGCGGCCTTGCGCGAGCAGCGTAGTCACGAAGTCCTTCGTGTAATCGAGACCCTTGTCGACTTCCGCAGGATTGAGCAGCGCGGGGCCGCGGCCCGGCACGAGCTTTTCAGCGCCAAGCGAGCGCAGCGCTTCCAGCGTGGCGGGCCACTCGGCGAGTTGAGCGTCGCCGCAATAGCACGCAGCGTCGTATTCGACGAGGTCGCCCGAGAACAGCACCTTCTGCTGCGGCAGCCATACGACCGTGTCGCCCTTCGTGTGACCCGAGCCGAGGTGCGCGATCTTCACTTCGAGCTTGCCGAGGAACAGCGTGATTTCCTTCTCGAACACGAGCGTGGGCCATGTGAGGCCCGGCACCGTTTCGACGCCCGCGAACAGGCGCGGGAAGCGCTCGATTTCCGACTTCATGTCGGCTTCGCCGCGCTCGACGATCATTTCATACGTGCCGCGGCTCGCGATGATCTGCTGCGCGCCTTCCTTGAAGTACGCCGAAGCGCCCAGGACGCGCACCGCGTGATAGTGCGAGAGCACGACGTATTTGATGGGCTTGTCGGTGACGGTGCGAATCTTCGCGATGAGGTCCTGCGCCATGGCGGGCGTGGCCGTGGTGTCGACGATCAGCACGCCGTCGTCGCCGATGATGACGCCCGAGTTGGGGTCGCCTTCCGTGGTGTACGCGTATGCGTTTTCCGAGAGCTGCGTGAAGGTGACCTTCTTTTCTTCGAGGTCGGCCTGGGATGCGAACGCCTTTGCCATGTTGAGTCTCCGTATCGAGGGGCTCTTGAAGCCGGGGCGGGGCGAAGCGCGTCCGGGCCGGGCGCGTTGGGCGCCAGCCCGGGTTGTCTCGCCCCGTTTGAAATTGAATTGGACCGCTGTTGTGCCGGGGTGAGGCCATCATGGTCTTCCCGCTTTTATTTGTCAATAGCGAATTACATCGCTATATGCTAATTTCCGATCAAAGCACGCTGCAGCCCGTACGCCTGCCGCCGTTCAGTTAACATGGACCCTTTTTCAGCCAGAGAAAAGCGCAATGAGACGTCGCAATGAAAGCGCTGCGTCCGCGCCGGAAAGCAGCGCGACGGCCGCCCGCACGCAGCGCGGCATCCAGAGCGTGGAAGTAGGCGGACGCCTGCTGCGCGCCCTCGCCGACGCGCGCGCGCCGCTTGGCGCCACCGAACTCGCGGCGAGCGGCGACATTCCGTCGAGCCAGGCGCATGCCTATCTCGTGAGCCTGACGCGCCTCGGGCTCATCAAGCGCGACGCGCTTTCGGGGCGCTATGAACCCGGCCCGCTCGCGCTGCGCCTCGGCCTGCTGCATCTGGCGCAGCAACCGGCGCTGCGCGAGGCCGTGCCGCGCGCCGCCGCGCTCGCGCAGGCGCTCAACTGCAGCGTCGCGCTATGCATTGCCGGGCCGCAAGGGCCGACTATCGTGCGCTACGAGCATGCGAGCCTGCCGCTGCACGTGAACCTGCACGTCGGCACGGTGATGTCGCTGCGGGCCACGGCCACGGGCCGCATGTTCTGTGCGTTCCTCGCGCCCGAGGCGCTCGAAGCCGCATGGGCCACGCAAACCGCGCAGCCGGTGTGGCGCGGCACCAGCCACGTGGCCAGTGCCGCCGGCGCGCCCCCGGAAAGCACGCCGGATGCCGCCTTCCTCGCCTCGCTCGACGCCATCCGTGCACGCGGCTACGAACTCGCCATCGACGCGCCCAGCCCCGGCGTCAGCAGCGTGTGCGTGCCCGTGCTCGGCCCCGGACAAGAACTGAGCCTCACCCTCACCGCTATCGGCGCGACCGGCGTGATCGACGTGCGCGCGAACGGCGCGGTCGTGCGCGCGCTGCGCGACGCCGCTGCCGAAATCACCGCCGCCGCTTTTTCATCGACACCGACATGCCCCGAGTAAGCTCCAGGCCTGCGCGCGACGACGCAACGCAAGCCGCCGGCGAAGACGCCGCAACCGGCATGGCAGCCGAAGCCGCCGGCAAACCGCAACGCGGCATCCAGTCACTCGATGTCACGGGCGAGCTGCTCGCCGCGCTCGTCGCGGCGGGCACGCCCTTGCCGCTGCGCGACCTCGCCGCCGCCGCGGGGATGGCGCCCGCCAAGGCTTTCCCGCACCTCGTGAGCCTGCAGAAGATCGGCCTGCTCGCGCGCGACGCGGCTGGCCGCTACGAAGCGGGACCGCTCAGTCTCGAACTTGGCCTGATCGGCCTTGCGCGTCTTTCGCCGGTTCGCGAAGCCGATGCCGAGCTGGTGGGCCTCGCCGCCGCCACCGCGATGAGCGTCGCGCTCGCGGTGCCGGGGCCGCTCGGCCCGACCGTCGTGCGCCTCGAAGAATCGGCGCTGCCGCTGCACGTGAGCCTGCGCCCCGGCACGGTGATGTCGCTCGTGAACACGTCGATCGGTCGCGTGTTCGCCGCATGGGTCGACGACGATGTGCGCGCAGCCTTCCTCGCCCAGGACGAACTGCGGCTCGCTGGCGCGAAGCCGCGCGAAGGCGCCACGCCCGCCTACCTCGCGCGGCTCGCCGCGATTCGCGCCGAGGGCGTGGACACGGCGCTCGACAAACCCATTCCCGGCATCAGCACCGTGACCGCGCCCGTGTTCGACCACACCGGCGGCGTGTGCCTCGTGCTCGCGGTGATGGGCCCTTCCGGCAGCCTCGACATCGCACGCGAAGGCACGGCAACGCAACTGCTGATCGCCGCCGCGGAACGCCTCTCGCGGCGCTTCGGTTACATGGAAGGCGCGGCGGCCGCGCCGCTATGAGCGCCTTTCGCACGCGATATAAAAACGACCACATGATGAGAACCACCCCATGAGCACGGCATCCACCGGACAAGCATTGCGCCAGATCGCCGACCTGCCCTGCCCGCGCGGCCTGCCGCTCGTCGGCAATCTGCTGCAGCTTTCGCCACCGCGTCTGCATTTGATCCTCGAGCAATGGGCCGCCGAACTCGGCGCGCCCTACCGCTTCCAGGTGGGCGGCATCCCCATCACGATCTGGACCGATACCGAATTGATCCAGCAGATCATGCGCGAGCGTCCGCATCGCTTCCGCCGCTATCAGCCCATCGAAGCGGTGTTCGAGGAGATGGGCTTCAACGGCCTTTTCTCGGCAGAAGGCGTTGCGTGGGAACCGCAACGCAAGCTCGTGATGCAGGCGCTCTCGATACCCAACATCAAGGCGTTCTACCCCACGCTGGCCGATATCACGCAGCGTCTTCACACCCGCTGGCAACGCGCGGCCGAGCGCGGCGAAACCGTCGAGATGACCGACGACCTCAAGCGCTACACCGTGGACGTAACGAGCGCGCTCGCGTTCGGCGAAGATCCGCGCACGCTCGAGCGCGATCACGGCGTGATTCAGGAGCACCTGGAGCGCATCCTGCCGGGCGTGATGAGGCGCACCAACGCGCTCTTTCCGTACTGGCGATATGTCAAACTGCCGGCGGACCGCAAGCTCGAGCGCTCGCTCGAGGAAGTGCACCGCTACGTCAACGCGATGATGGCGCGCGCCCGCGACCGCATGCGCGACGAGCCGTCGGATGCGCCGCGCAATCTGCTCGAAGCGATGCTCTCGCAACAGCAGGCGCCGGGCGGTGAGACGACCATCAGCGACGCGCAGATCCACGCAAACGTGCTCACGCTCCTGATCGCGGGCGAAGACACGACCGCCGACTCTATCGCGTGGACGCTGCCCTACCTCGCCACGGATCCGGCCTTGCAGCGGCATCTCGGCGACGAAGCCTCACGCGTGCTCGGCAATTCGACGGTCTGTCCCGACTACGCCACGTTGAAAGACCTCGATATTTTCGAGGCGATCTGTATCGAAGCCACGCGTCTGCGTCCGGTGGCGTCGGTGCATTCGTTCGAGCCGCTCGAAGATGTCGTGGTGGACAACGTGGCGTTGCCCAAGGGCACGCGCATGTTCTTCGTCGCGCGTCCCGCCATGCTCGACGCGAAGCATTTCGCCGATCCGCTGCGCTACGATCCGTGGCGCTGGATGAGGCGCGGCGAACGCGAAGCCGACGATGGAAAAGCCCATGACGTGCGCGCGTATCTGCAGTTCGGCGCCGGGCCGCGCGTGTGCCCTGGCCGCCATCTCGCGACGGTGGAAATGCGCCTCGCGCTCTCGATGCTGATGAAGTCGTTCACGATCGAACTGGCGATCGATCCCGCAAAGATTCAGGAAGTGCAGGCGTTTACGATGGTGCCGGATACGGTGCCGGTGAAGCTCAAGCCGCGCGAAGGCGCTGCGGCTGCGTAAGCTTCAACGCGTCAACGCCCGTCTTCGGGTGTGCCGACCGTGGAAGCATCGTCGGGCGCGCCATCGCTGCGCGCCTGCGCGTCGCGCATCTTGGCAAGCGCCTTGGGCCCGAGCCCGAGCGACACGCCTAGCGCGAGCGCATCGAGCACCGCGAGATGCGCGATGCGCACCACGGCGGGCGCGTGTGCATCGCTCGCGGCGGGCACGCGCAGCAAGAGTGGAATATCGACCACCCACGCGAGACGCGAACCCGCACTCGTGAGCGCGATGGTCGTCGCGCCGCGCTCCTTGGCGATCTGAATGCTCTCGTTCACTTCCACGCTGCGCCCCGACTGGGAGATCGCGAACGCCACGTCGCCAGGTTCGAGCAGCGCCGCGTAAAGGCGCTGCAGATGCGCATCCGTGAACGCGCTCGCGGCGATGTCGAGCCGTAGCAGGCGCAGCGCCGCGTCTTGCGCAACGAGCCCAGAACCCGCGCCCACGCCGAAAAAGTACACGCGACGCGCGCTGGAGAGCGCCGCGACGGCAGCCTCGAACACCGCCGTATCGAGTGAAGCGCGCGCGTGGGTCACGCCCTGCACGACCGACTCCGTCACCTTGTCGAGCAGGGTGCCGACTTCGCCGGCCCACCCGGCGCCGCTTGCCTCGCCGCCCGTCATCTCGGTGGCGAGCGCGAAGGGCACGTTGCCCGCCGCGCTCTGCGCGAGCCGCATCTTGAAGTCGCGCAGGCCGTGCGCGCCCACCGCGCGGCAAAAGCGCGTGACGGAGGGCTCGGACACGTCCGCGCGCAACGCGAGTTCGGTGATGCTCCCGCGCATGGCGAAGTCGATGTCGGCGAGCACCATCTCCGCGACCTTGCGCTCGGCGGGACGCAGCGACTCCGCGACATTGCGGATGTGATGGATCAGGTTGGAGACCGGCAAGCTGTTTTTCCCGTGGAAGATACCAGGTTCTGCTCACATGAGGGCCCGCTATCCAGTTTCGATGCGTGCTTCCGCTTCAATCGAGCCGCTTGCCGCTTTCAGTATCGAACAGATGCAGGTGCGCCAAAGGCAAACCTAGCGTCATGCGCTGGCCCGGAGAAACGTCCGGGCGCGCGCGCGTGGTGACGCACCATGTGGTCGCGCCTATTTTCCCGTACAAGTGGGTCTCCGCGCCAGTCGGCTCGATCACATCGACGGTGAATGGCACGTCGCCGCCCGCCTCGATGTGCTCGGGCCGCACGCCGAGCGTCACGCGCGCCCCCGCCTGGGCCTTGCCTTCCGGCAGCGCAATACGCACGCCGTCTTCGAGCACGAGCGCCGTGCCGCGCGCGTCGCTCATCACCGTGCCCTCGGCGAAGTTCATCGAAGGCGAGCCGAGGAAGCTCGCCACGAACAGGTTGCCCGGTTTGTCGTAGAGGTCGAGCGGGCGGCCGATCTGTTCGATGCGCCCCGCGTTCATCACGACGATGCGGTCGGCCATCGTCATCGCCTCGATCTGGTCGTGCGTGACGTACACCACCGTGTTGCGCAGACGCTGGTGCAGCGCCTTGATCTCGGTGCGCATCTGCACGCGCAGCTTGGCGTCGAGGTTCGAAAGCGGCTCGTCGAACAGGAACAGCGCGGGCTCACGCACCACGGCGCGCCCCATGGCGACGCGCTGGCGCTGGCCGCCCGAGAGCGCGCGCGGCAAGCGCTCCAGGTAGCTCGACAGGTTGAGCATTTTCGCGGCGGCTTCGATGCGCGGCTTGAAACCATTCTCGCGCTCCTTGCGAATGCGCGGACCGAACGCGATGTTGTCGTACACCGACAGATGTGGGTACAGCGCGTAGCTCTGGAACACCATCGAGATATTGCGCTGCTGCGGCGGCAATGCGTTCGCGCGCGTGCCGCCGATGGTGAGGTCGCCGCCGGAGATGTCTTCGAGGCCGGCGATCATGCGCATCACCGTGGTCTTGCCGCAACCCGAGGGACCGACGAGCACGACGAATTCGCCGTCTTCGATGTCGAGGTCGACGCCGTGCACGACCTGGGTGTCGCCATAACGCTTGTAGATGCCGTTCAGTTGTACCGCTGCCATGCTGTCCTCGTTTGCGTGAAGTCTTGTCAGGTCGCTCAGATCAATTCGCCGCGTGCGCGCCTCAGAACGGATCGAGCGTCAGCTCGTTCGCCATCATCCGGTTGCCCGCCATGAGGCCCGCGTCCACGGGCAGCGCCACGCCCGTGATCACGCGCGCCTGCGGCGAGGCGAGAAACTGCACGGCGTCGGCGATGTCCTCGGGCGTGGCCACGTCGCCTAGCGGATACCACTTGCTCAGTTCTTCGAATATCTTTGGATGCTGCTCGATGCGCGCGCGCCACGCGGGCGTCTTCACCGTGCCGGGGCAAACGATGTTCGCGCGTATGCCGTGCGGGCCCAGCTCCATGGCGAGCGCCTTCGTGTAGCTCACGAGGCCCGCCTTCGCCGCGCTATACGCGGGGTGGCCGAGCGCCGACAGGCCGTTCACCGAGCCGATCAGCACGAGCGCGCCGCGCCGGCGCTCGATCATCGAGGCGCGCACGGCTTCGACCGTGTAGTAGGTCCCGTTCAGATTCAGGTCGATGTCGCGCCGCCAGCTCGCGGCGTCGGTATGCGCGAGCGTCGTGCCGAGCGCGCCGCCCGCGTTCGCCACGGCCACGTCGACCGGGCCACGCGCCGCCACGCCGCGCGCCACGGCTGCGGTCACGGCGGCTTGATCGCTCACGTCGGCGGCGAGCGGTTCGAGGCGCGCCGCGCCCGCTTCGCCGAATTCGGCCGCGAGCTGTTGCACGCCCGCCGCGTCGCGGTCGAGCGCGAGCACCGTGTCGCCCGCTTCCAGAAACCGTTTGCATAGCGCGCGGCCTATGCCGCCGCTCGCGCCCGTCACCAGCACCACCCGGCTCATGTCGACTCTCCGTGCGGCTCGCCAGCCTTGCCGGAGAGCCTGAAAATTTCCTACATACGAATATGGACAATGGTCCGTATGCGGGTTTATACCGAGCGCACGCCGCTGCTGCAGCGCATGAATTTCCCCTGTTTTACAGCATGTTATGCAAATTCCGGCGCTCGAAACAATATCGAGTTTACCAGGTGACAACGCTTTTTTCATCCTGTAGGATTTTTTCAAACAACGCAACCCAGCAGCCGGGTCACGGCGGCGACATAAGCAGGAACAACCACTTAGGAGAAAGAGAATGTCGTTTCAGGCACGTGCAACCACCATGCTCGGCAAGCTCGCCGTCGCGCTAGCGTTCGCCGGCATCACCGCCGCGGCGCACGCCGATACGGTCCGCGTGACCGTCGCCCACTACAGCGACGCCACCGCGCCGTACTTCGAGAAAATGGCCAAGCAGTTCGAGGCCGCCAATCCAGGCATCACGATCAAGATCGAAGACGTGAACTGGGACTCGCTGCAACAGAAGCTGCAAACGGACATCTCCGGCGGCGCGAACGCCGACCTCGCGATCATCGGCACGCGGTGGCTCCTCGACTTCGTGAAGGACGACATTGCCGAGCCGCTCGACCCGCACATGGACGCGAACTTCAAGGGCCGCTTCATCGGTCCGTTCCTGGCCCCTGGTCAGATCAACGGCAAGACCTACGGCCTGCCGATCGCCGCTTCGGCGCGCGCGCTGTACTACAACAAGGACATGCTCGCTTCGGTTGGCTATCCGCAAGGCCCGAAGACGTGGAATGACGTGATCGACGCGTCGAAGAAGCTCAAGGCGAAGGGCATCGCGGGCTTCGGTCTGCAGGGCAAGGAAATTGAAACCGACGTGTATTTCTACTACGCGTTGTGGACCCACGGCGGCGAAGTGGTGGGCAAGGACGGCAAGGCGGCATTCAACTCGCCGGCTGGCGTGAAGGCCGCAACGCTCTACAAGTCCATGATCGACGAAGGTCTCACGCAGCCGGGCGTGACGGGCTACAGCCGTGAAGACGTGCAGAACCTCTTCAAGCAGGGCCGCGTGGCGATGATGATCTCGGCGCCGTTCCTCGCCAAGCAGTTGCAGAAGGAAGCACCGAACATCAAGTACGGCATCGACCCGATCCCGGTAGCCACGACGCCCGCCACCTACGCGGTGACCGACTCGATCATGATGTTCAAGAACTCCAAGGTGAAGCAGAGCGCCTGGAAGTTCCTCGACTTCCTGTTCACGAAGGAACCGCGCGTGCAGTTCACGAGCACGGAAGGCTTCCTGCCGACCACGAAGGCTGAAGCGAGCGACCCGGCTTTCCAGAATCCGGACACGCAAGCCTTCATCGCGCTGCTGCCGCATGCGAAGTTCGCGCCGACCGTGACGGGCTGGGAAGACACCGCCAAGGCCGTGACCAACGCGATGCAGTCGGTCTACCTTGGCAAGGCCAAGCCCGCCGATGCGCTGAACCAGGCGGCCACCGAAGCGAACAAGTCGCTCGGCAAGTAAGTCTGGCAAACAAGCCCTGATGGCAACACCGGCGCGCGCCTGAAGTTTCCGGCGCGCGCCGGAGCGCCTGAGAACCGACGTTTCGAAGCACTGACGATTCGACATGACTACGGGTCCCCTGAAGCCCTCGCCCGCCACAGCACCGGCCGGCGATGCCCCCGACCGATCACGCGCACGAACCCGCATGAGCCGACTACCCCGCGCCGTTTCCGCGCCCCGCGCGCCCTGGCTCCTGATCGTGCCGAGTCTCGTGCTCGCGCTCTTCATCATCAGCTATCCGATATTCAACATCGTGTATCAGTCGCTGCACGAGGTGTCGCGCTTCGGGCAGATTCGCGACTTCAGCGGCCTGCAGAACTTCTATAACGTGTTCGGCGACCCGGTGTTCATGAGCGCCCTGAGGAACACGCTGATCTGGACATTCTTCGTCGTGGTGGGGACGGTGGGGATTTCCGTGCCGGTCGCGCTCGTGCTCAATCAGGACTTTTACGGCCGCGGCATTGCGCGCACGATCGTCATGCTGCCGTGGTCCGTCTCGCTCACGATGACGGCCGTGGTCTGGCGCTGGGCGTTCAACGACGACTACGGCATGGTCAATGTCACGCTGCAGCGCCTCGGCCTCACTACGGGGCCGATCCACTGGCTCGCGACGCCCGAGTATGCGTTCCCGGTGGAAATCTGCGTGGGCATACTCGTGTCGATCCCCTTCACGACCACGATCCTGCTGGGCGGCCTTTCCTCGGTGCCGGGCGATATTTACGAAGCCGCGCGCATTGACGGTGCGAGCGCCTGGCAACAGTTCCGCCAGCTCACGCTGCCGCTGCTCAAGCCGTTCATCAACATGGCGGTCCTGCTGAACGTGATCTACGTGTTCAACTCGTTCCCGATCATCTGGGTGATGACGCAAGGCGGACCCGACGACAGCACGCATATTCTCGTCACTTACCTTTACGAACTCGGCTTCCGGTTAGGACGACCTGGCGAAGCGGCCGCCGTCTCGCTCATCATGCTCGTCATCCTGTTCGCCTTTTCGGTGGTCTACCTGCGCCTGCAGGCAAAACGCGGCAGCGCCGAAGGAGACCTGGCATGAACCGCAAGCTCAAACGCTCGATCTGGTGCTGGCTCGTGCTCTCGCCACTCGTCGTGGCCGTCCTGTTCCCGTTCGCGGTGATGTTCTTCACCTCGTTCAAGCCGGCTTCGGAAGTGTTCGTCTATCCGGCGCGCTGGCTGCCGATGCAGTGGCGCTGGCAGAACTACGTCGACATGTGGCAGGCCGCGAACTTCGGCGTCGCGCTGCGCAACAGCATCGTGGTGAGCTGTCTTTCCACCGCGCTCGCGCTCGCCGTGAGCCTCCCGGCCGCCTATGCGCTCGCGCGCTTTCCGTTCCGCGGGCGCGGCCTGTACCGCCAGTTCCTGCTCGTCACGCAGATGCTCTCGCCGATCCTGCTCGTGGTCGGCCTGTTCCGGCTCGCCGCGATGATTCCGTACGGCGACGGCAATCTCGTCGATTCGAAGATCGGCGTGATCGTCTCTTATGCGGCGTTCAATATCGCGTTTGCCGTGTGGATGCTCTCGTCGTATTTCCAGACCGTGCCGCGCGATCTCGAAGAATCGGCGTGGCTCGAAGGCTGCAGCCGCACGGGTGCCGTGTTCCGCGTGTTCCTGCCGCTCGCGGTGCCGGCCGTGGTGGTCACGGCAATCTTCACGTTCATCAGCGCGTGGAATGAGTTCGCCGTGGTCTACACGCTGATCCGCTCGCCCGAGAACAAGACGCTCACGGTGCAGGTCACCGACATGGTGGCCGGCAAGTACACCGTGGAATGGCAGCTCGTCATGGCGGCCACGCTCGCCGCCACGCTGCCGGTGTCCGTGGTGTTCGCCTGGCTGCAGCGCTATATGGTGAAGGGACTCGCACTAGGCGCCGTGAAGTAACAGGAAGTCTCGCGCCTACTTGCTCAGTTCATGGCCGATCACGCCGCCGGCCACGGCGCCGCCCACGGTGCCGACCGCGCTGCCGTTGGTGGCCCGGTTGCCGACGTAGCCGCCCGCGGCGGCGCCGCCCAGCGTGCAGGCTCCCGTGCCCGCTGCGGTGAGCACGACGGTGATGACGAGTGAGGCGCGCGCGGCGCTCGAGCGTCGTAGCCAGTTCATCGCCAATTCTCCTGATCGATGGTCCTGGCTTTTATGCCAGCAAGCATCGTGCCGCGCCGGCTTTCAGCCGTGGTGCAGATGCAGCAGGATCAGCGTGAGCGTGACGAGTGAACCGAGTGTGGAATGCAAAATGGTACGCGACGTCACGTGCGCCTCGCGCCGGTAGTACTCGGCGAGCATGAACGGGCCGGTGCCCGTGGGCAGCGCCGCTAGCAACACCGCGATTTCCACGAGCGGGTCAGGCAGCCCGAAAACGCGATCGGCCAGCCACCACGTGAGCAGCGGCTGCCCGACGAGCTTGCAGAGCGTGAGCCACCACGACGACTCGCGCGGCGCCTCGCCGCTCGCGCGACGCTCGGCGAGAAACAGCCCGAGGCTCACAAGCGCGCACGGGCTCGCCGCGCCGCCCAGGAGCTTGAGAAACGTTTCCGCGCTAGCGGGCAACGTGACATGCGCGGCCGAAACGACCGCCCCCAGCGCCGGCGCCACCAGCAGCGGATTGCGCAGCAGCGAGCGCACCACCTTGATGGCGAGCCGGTGCGGACGCCGCTCGCTTTGCAGTCCCGTTTCGATCAACACGATGGCGATGGCGAACAGCACGCAGACCACGAGGATCGTCGCGATGGTCGTGGGCGTGAGGCTCGACGGCCCGAAGGCGATCATGCACAGCGGGAAACCCACGTAACCGGTATTCGGATACGCGGCGGCAAGCCCGTCGATGCTCGCATCGGCGAGCGGGCGGCCGAGGAACACGCGCGCCCCCACCACGGCGACGAACACGGCGAGACCGGCAAGGCCGAAGGCGGCGACGAACGCCGGCTGATAGAGCTCGTGCCACGTTGCGTGCGCAAGGATATCGAAGAGCAGCGCCGGAAGTGCGAGCCACACGACAAAGCGGTTCAGCTCGGAAGCCGCGGCGGGCCCGAGGACATTCGTGCGACGGCAGGCGAAGCCCGCGAAAATGAGACCGAAAACCGGCAGGAGAATGGAAACGGCAGAAAGCATCGGAATTCGTGAATGCAAAGCGCGCGGACGTGCCGCGCGCCAGGGTGAAACGGAAGACGAACAGGTTCGCTAATCCATCGCCGCGTGACTCGTATCGACGGTGGCGGCACTCGGGCCGGTGCGGATCAGAAAGAGCAGCGGAATCACGAGCAGCGTCGCCACGAACATCATCTTGAAGTCGTTCAGATACGCGATCATCTGGGCCTGCTGCGTGATCGACTGGTTGAGCACGGCGAGATCGTACCGCGAACCGCTTTCGAGCATCTGCTGAACCGCCGGATTGAACGGCGTGATGTTCGCGGCGAGGTCCGAATGCGCGATCTGCGTGCCGCGCGTGACGAAGGTCTGCACGATCGAAATGCCGATACTGCTACCGATGTTGCGCATCAAGCTATAGGTGGCCGTGCCGTCCGCGCGCAGTTGCGGTGTCAGCGTCGAGAACGTCAGCGCGGAAAGCGGCACGAACACGAAGCCGAGGCCAAAGCCCTGCACCACGCCCGGCCACACGATATCCGAGGGCGAAAGCACGAGCGTGTACTGCATCATCTGCCAGAGCGCGTAGGCGGAGACCACAAAGCCGAACAGCAGCATAATGCGCGCGTCCACGCGTTTCAGTATGCGTCCGGCTATCAGCATGGCGACCATGGTGCCCGCGCCGCTCGGCGCGGTCACGAGCCCCGTAGTGGCGACCGGATAGCCCATGAGGTTCTGCAGCATGGGCGGCAGCAGCGCGCGCGTGGCGTACAGCACTGCGCCGATCACGAAGATGAAGAGCGTGCCCGTAGCGAAGTTGCGGTCCTTGAGGAGCTGGTAGCGAAAGAACGTGCCGGGCCCCGAGGTGGCCGTATGCACGACGAAGAACGCGAAGGCAATGACCGCCACCAGCGCCTCGATGCGGATCTCCAGCGAGCCGAACCAGTCGAGCTGCTCGCCGCGGTCGAGCAAGGCCTGCAACGCGCCGATGGCAAGCGCGAGCGTGGCGAAGCCGAACACGTCGAAGCGCTGCGTGCGGCCAGGCACGCGCGCGGGCATGAAAGTCGAGACGCCGAAAAACGCGAACAGGCCCACCGGCACGTTGATGAAGAACACCCAGCGCCAGTTGTAGCTATCCGTGAGCCAGCCGCCCAGCGTGGGCCCCAGCACGGGACCGACCATCACGCCCATGCCCCAGACCGCCATGGCCTGCCCCTGGCGCTCGCGCGGATTGATGTCGAGAAGAATGGACTGCGAGAGCGGCACGAGCGATGCGCCGAACACGCCCTGCAACAGCCGCGACGCGACGATCTCGCCGAGCGTTTCGGAAAGCCCGCACAGCGCCGAGGCCACGGTGAAGCCGGCAATCGCCATGCCAAGGAGCCGCTTGACGCCGTAACGGTCGGCGAGCCAGCCCGTGAGCGGCGTGGCGATGGCGGCGGCGACGATATACGAGGTGAGCACCCAGGTGATCTCGTCCTGGGAGGCAGACAGCGTGCCCTGCATGTGCGGCAGCGCGACATTGGCGATCGTGCTGTCCAGCGTTTGCATCAGCGTGGCGAGCATGATCGAGAGCGTGATCATGCCGCGATTGAGCGGGGCTTCCTTGACCGGCTCCGCCCGATGCTGCGCGGCGGTGCCGTCCTGCATGACTGCGGTCATCGTGCGGGTGTCTGGCGGCTATCTTGATTGGGGGGCGGAGCATGCCGAATTAATAAGCCTGCTTATTATACGACTCGCACCTGCTGACGCAATCGGTATCGCCAGGGACGCTCGTGCGAAGGCGCGAGCCGCCCGCCCGTATAATCGCGCGATGACTACCGACCTCGAAAAGCGCTTTGGCTTCCTGGTCGTCGACGTGGGCCGGCTCTATGGCAAACGTTACGACGAGCTTGCGAAGTCGTCGCTCGAACTCACGCGCGCGCAGTGCCGCATGATCGCGTACCTCGCGCACTACGGCGACATGAACCAGGCGCGCCTCGCCGAACTGCTGGAAGTGGCGCCCATTTCCGCGGGGCGGCTGCTCGAGCGCATGGAAGAAGGCGGCTGGGTCGTGCGCACGCCCAACCCGGACGACCGCCGCGAATTGCTGGTTAGCCTGACGCCCAGGGCACAAGGCGTGCTCACGGGCGCGCGCCGCGTAGGTGACGAAGTCCAGGCGGAAGCCCTGGCGGGCTTCACGCCTGAAGAAGCTGAGCAGTTCGGCGCGATGCTTCAGCGGGTGCGCGCCAATCTCGGCGCGCTGGTGGAACGGTAACTCCGAGCGATAACTCGCGTTATCGCAGCCGCACGAGCGTGGACTTGAGTTCCGTGTACTTCTCGAGCGCGTGCAACGACTTGTCGCGACCGTTGCCGGATTCCTTGAAGCCGCCGAACGGGAAGTTCATGTCCCCGCCTTCGTCGTAGCAGTTCACCCACACCGTGCCCGCACGGAGCCTGCGCGAAATTTCATGCGCGTGCGTGAGGTTCGCGGTCCAGACCGCAGCCGCGAGCCCGTAGTCACTGTCGTTGGCAATGCGCACCGCTTCGTCGATCGTGCTGAAGGTAATGACCGACAGCACCGGCCCGAAGATTTCCTCGCGCGCGATCTTCGTGTCGTGATGCGTATCGAACACCGTGGGCTGCACGTAGAAGCCCCCACCCTCGGCATTCACGCGTTCACCGCCTGTCAGCAGCTTCGAGTCCTTGCGACCGGCTTCGATATAGCTCAGCACCCGCTCCAGCTGAATCTTGTCGATGATCGCGCCCATCGACACATCCGGATCGAGAGGATTGCCTGGCTTATAGGCCTTCGCCGCCTCGACGAGCTTCGCGAGGAATACGTCCTTGATCTCGTGATGGACGAGCAGGCGCGATCCCGCCGTACACATTTCACCCATGTTGTAGAAGATCGCGCCCGCCGCCGCGTTCGCCGCACGGTCGAGGTCCGGGCAGTCGTGCAGCACGATATTGGGCGACTTGCCGCCAAGCTCCAGCCACACGCGCTTGAGATTCGACTGCCCCGCGTACTGCATGATCTGCTTGCCCACGTTCGTCGAGCCCGTGAACGCAATGCAGTCCACGTCGCGATGCAGGCCGAGCAGCTTCCCGGGCTCCCCGCCACCGGGCAGCACGTTGAATACGCCGGCCGGAATGCCGGCCTCGTGCGCAAGCTGCGCCACGCGAATGGCCGTGAGCGGCGACTTCTCCGAAGGCTTGAGCACGACACTGTTGCCCGCCGCGAGCGCGGGCCCGAACTTCCACGAGGCCATCAGGATCGGGAAATTCCACGGCACGACGGCGGCGACCACGCCAATGGGCTCGCGCGTGACGAGGCCCACCAGATGATGATCGGCGGGCACGACTTCGCCACCCACCTTGTCGATGGCCTCCGCGAACCATTCCACACAATAAGCCGCGCCTGGCACATCTACGGTCGTCGTGTCGCCAATCGGCTTGCCTGCGTCGAGCGTTTCGAGCAGCGCGAGTTCGTCGAGATGCTCGCGCATGAGCGCGGCCCAGCGCAGCAGAACGGCCTTGCGCGCACGCGGATTCAGGCCAGCCCAGACGCCTTCGTCGAACGCGCGGCGGGCAGCGCCGACCGCGGCATCGACATCGGCTGCGCCGCAATCGGCCACGCTCGCGAGCACGCGGCCGTCGATCGGGCTCACGCAATCGAACGTGCGGCCCGAATATGCATCGCGATACGCGCCGTCGATGAATGCGCGACCTTCGATCGGAAGCGTCGCGGCCCTGTCCTGCCAGTAAGCGAATGTTTTCTTTTCCATCAGGATGCCTCAATGATTTGCGATCCACCTTGCACGCTGCAACGCGGCGTCAGGTGAAACGGGTTCGCGCGATCAGGGAGTCAGAAGGTGGGCGGCGAGTTCGCCGACACCACTTCGCAGACTTCGTTCGCGCTGGGATTGCGAAACCGGTGCGGGAAGCGGCTTTCGAAATAGTAGCTGTCTCCGGGGTCGAGCAGCCAGGTCGTGCCGTCCACGGTCAGCTCGAGTTGTCCGGCGACCACCACGCCCCCTTCATGCCCCGCATGCACCAGCATTTCAGGGCCGGTATCGGCCAGCGGCTGATAGACCTCGCGCATGATGCCCATGTTGCGGTCCTTCACGTTCGCGCCGGCCAGATAGAACTCGATCGATTCGTTGCCGAGGTTCGGCATTTCGCCGCGCCGCGACACGACTTCTGTCCCTTCGGTCAGGTCAAATGTGAAGAATTCAGCGAGGCTCATTGGTATGCATTCGAGCAGCTTCTTGAGCGACCCCACCGAGGGACTGACGCGACTTTGCTCGATCAGCGAGATCGCGCCATTGGTCACGCCTGCGCGCTTGGCGAGCTCGCGCTGCGACAAACCATAGCGTTTGCGGACATAACGTAGACGCGTGGCGACTTCGGATGATACAGAGGCGGACTCGGACACGATGAAGGACCGTTGGCAGTGAACGCGCGAGGAGAGGGCGCGGTGGACGTGTTGAATATTCTAATCAGTTTGCTTTATTTTGCGTCAGTACAAACCCCTGTAAGTTATTCGAAATATAAGTGCAGGAGCCGATATTTCGCACAGCGAGCTATTTCAAAGGGCTCTCGGGGAAAGTGCTGACATCAAAAACTTGAAAAAATAATTGACGCCCTTTTTGACTCGTATATGCTGAACTACAGGTCGAACACTGCATCGTTTCTATCGCGTTGCAACGCAAAAACCGCGTTTTATGCGAGGAACATAGCAAGTCGGCTGAGTTTGGAAAGCAATACATCGATGTCGTTCAATGTTTGATGCATCGCTGAATTTGACGACCTCGAATGCTTGAACCAAACGCCTTTTTCAACGCAACCAGTCGAGTGTTATTGTGAGAGTCCGTGGCCCTCTGGTGAGGTGGGATCGTAGTCATGCGAGGTGTCTTCGCAGTGACTGCACCGCCATCGCCGACGGCAGTAGCGGCAGGCTTGCCTCTCGCCTGTTCCTGTCCGTCTTCACGATCCTTTCCCGCCGCTCTGTTCGGCGTCACAACTCGGTCTCTGCACGCGCCTTCATTGCCGTCCACACGGACGAAGTCGCGTCGCTTCTGCCCTAGCGCCTCTCCTTCCCGCGCTGTTCGTTTTCTTCGCCGTCGTTGGTTCGCGAAGTGTCCTGTCGCGCCTTCGCGATGTGGCTGCGCACGCCTGAACACCGTTGCGCCTCACAACGGCAAGAAACGAACCGCCTACATGATCTCCACGCGCAGCGCCATCCGTTAGCGCCGCTGCGCGGAGCACACAGGGTTTGTAGTTTTGCGTCCCGCAAGGCTGCAAGGTCATGTCACGCCCGTAGCGCCGACACACTACGCACGGGCAAGCAAGCGAATCATTAGTCATGCGAACCAGACCATTAGTTGGCGTCACGGCCGACCGCACGATGATGGGAGCGCACGCGTCACATGTTGCCGGCGAGAAGTACATCGCCGCGGCTGTGAATGGAGCAGGCGCGCTCGCACTCGTGCTGCCCGCCCTGGGCGAGCGGCAGACTGCGGCAGACATTCTCGAAGCCGTGGACGGACTGCTTTTCACCGGCAGCTATTCGAACGTCGAGCCGCATCGTTATGGCGGCCCGGCAAGCGAGAGCGGCACGCTGCACGACCCCGCTCGCGACGCCACCACGCTGCCGCTCCTGCGCGCCGCGATCGAGGCCGGCGTGCCGGTGCTCGCGATCTGCCGCGGCTTCCAGGAGATGAACGTGGTGTTCGGCGGCACGCTGCATCAGCAGGTGCACAACGTTGCGCGCTACGACGACCATCGCGAGAACAAGGACGATCCGCTCGACACGCAATACGGTCCGGCGCACGCGTTGAAGCTCGTGGAAGGCGGTGTGCTGCAACAGCTTGCGGGCGGCGCGCGCGAAGCACGCGTGAATTCGCTGCACGGTCAGGGCATCGAACGGCTGGGCGCGGGCCTCGTGGCCGAGGCATTCGCACCCGACGGCCTTATCGAAGCCGTGAGCGTTGCGAACGCACCCGGTTTTGCGCTTGGCGTGCAGTGGCACCCCGAATGGAAGTACGCCGACGACGCGCTGTCCACCGCTATCTTCCGCACGTTCGGCGAAGCCTGCCGCAACCACATGCTGGCCCGAATACCGGGCGGGGCCGGACACGACGTGGCGCATGCGCCGCGCGCCGCCCACGCCTGATGCCGGCCCATACAGAACAGAGAGAAAGATCATGCATGAAATCGACGAATTCCTGAAGAAGCACCACATCACCGAAATCGAAGCCATCATCCCCGACATGGCGGGGATTGCGCGCGGCAAGATCATCCCGCGCAGCAAGTTCGAATCGGGCGAGGCGATGCGCCTGCCGCAAGCCGTGATGATCCAGACCGTAACGGGCGACTACCCCGAGGACGGAAGCCTCACCGGCGTCACCGACCCCGACATGGTGTGTGTGCCCGACCCTTCGACGATCCGCATCATTCCATGGGCTGTCGATCCCACCGCGCAAGTGATTCACGACTGCGTGCATTTCGACGGCACGCCTGTCGAGATCTCGCCGCGCCGCGTGCTGCGCCGCGTGCTCGACCTGTATGCCGCGAAGGGCTGGAAGCCGGTGATCGCGCCGGAACTCGAGTTCTATCTCGTCGATATGAACAAGGATCCGGATATTCCGCTCGCGCCGCCCATCGGCCGTACAGGCCGTCCGGAAACGGGCCGCCAGGCGTATTCGATCGAAGCGGTGAACGAGTTCGATCCGCTGTTCGAAGACATCTACGAGTACTGCGATATTCAGGATCTCGAAGTCGATACGCTGATTCACGAAGTGGGCGCGGCGCAGATGGAGATCAACTTCCTGCACGGGGATCCGCTCAATCTTGCCGACCGCGTGTTCCTTTTCAAGCGCACGGTGCGTGAAGCCGCGCTGCGCCATCACATGTACGCCACGTTCATGGCCAAGCCCATGGAGAACGAACCGGGCTCGGCTATGCACGTGCATCAGAGCCTCGTTTCGGAGGAAAGCGGTCAGAACCTCTTCACGGGTTCGGACGGCAAGCCCACGGACATGTTCTACGCGTATATCGCTGGCATGCAGAAGTACACGCCAGCGCTCATGCCGATCTTCGCGCCGTACATCAACTCGTATCGCCGCCTTTCGCGTTTCATGGCCGCGCCGATCAACGTGGCATGGGGCTACGACAACCGTACCGTGGGCTTCCGCGTGCCGTACTCGTCGCCGGCTGCGCGCCGCGTGGAAAACCGCATTCCCGGCGTCGACACCAACCCGTACCTCGCGATCGCCGGCACGCTGGCCGCGGGCTATCTGGGGATGACGCAGCATCTCAAGCCCACCGAACCGCTCGTGAGCGACGGCTACTCGCTGCCCTACCAGTTGCCGCGCAATCTCGAGGAAGGCCTCACGCTGATGGGCTCGTGCGAGCCGCTCAAGGACATCCTCGGCGAGAAGTTCGTGCGCGCCTACCTCGCGCTCAAGGAAACCGAATACGAAGCCTATTTCCGCGTGATCAGTTCGTGGGAACGCAAGCACCTGCTGCTGCACGTGTAAAAACGAAAGGAGATACAGCAATGAGCTATCGAATCGACGCCCCGGCCAGCGCGCTGCAGGAAGTGCCGACGACGCTACGCGCGCAATCCAGCCGAACGGCGCGCTCGACGAGCGAGTACCGCGCGCTGGACGCCGCGCATCACATTCACCCGTTTTCGGATATGGGCTCGCTCAACCAGACGGGCAGCCGCGTGATCGTGAAGGCGAAAGGCGTGTACCTGTGGGACTCGGAAGGCAACCAGATCATCGACGGCATGGCCGGGCTCTGGTGCGTGAACGTGGGCTATGGCCGCAAGGAACTGGCCGACGCCGCCTACGAGCAAATGCTGGAACTGCCCTTCTACAACACCTTCTTCAAGACCACGCACCCGCCGGTCATCGAATTGTCGGCGCTGCTCGCGCAGCTTTCGCCTGAGCCGTTCAACCACTTCTTCTATTGCAACAGCGGCTCCGAAGGCAACGACACGGTACTGCGCATCGTGCATCAGTACTGGCTCACGCAAGGCAAGTCCTCGAAGAAGGTCGTCATCTCGCGCCGGAATGCGTACCACGGCTCGACCATCGCGGGCGGCACGCTGGGCGGCATGGGTTACATGCACGAGCAGATGCCCTCGAAGGTCGAGAACATCGTGCACATCGACCAGCCGTACTTCTATGGCGAAGCGCAAGGCAACATGTCGCCCGAGGAATTCGGCCTCGCGCGTGCGCAGCAGCTCGAAGCGAAGATTCTCGAAGTGGGCGCGGAGAACGTGGCCGCCTTCATCGGCGAGCCGTTCCAGGGCGCGGGCGGGGTAATCTTCCCGCCCTCGACCTACTGGCCGGAAATACAGCGCATTTGCCGCAAGTACGACATCCTGCTGTGCGCCGACGAAGTCATCGGTGGCTTCGGCCGCACCGGCGAGTGGTTCGCGCATCAGCACTTCGGCTTCGAGCCCGACCTCATCACGATGGCCAAGGGCCTCACGAGCGGCTACGTGCCGATGGGCGCCGTGGGCATTCACGACCGCATTGCGAAGGCGCTCATCGAGAACGGCGAGTTCAATCATGGCCTCACGTACTCGGGGCATCCGGTCGCCGCCGCCGTGGCCGTGGCGAACCTCAAGCTGCTGCGCGACGAAGGCATCGTCACGCGCGTGAAGAACGACACCGGCCCGTACTTCCAGCAACGCCTGCGCGAGACGTTCGCCAATCATCCGATCATCGGCGACATCTCGGGCGCGGGTCTCGTGGCGGGCCTGCAGCTCGCCGAAGATCCGAAGGCGCGCAAGCGCTTCGCGAATGGCGGCGACGTGGGCACGCTGTGCCGCGACTTCTGCTTCAACGGCAACCTCATCATGCGTGCCACGGGCGACCGCATGCTGCTCTCGCCGCCGCTCGTCGTCACGCGCGGCGAAATCGATGAAATCGTGTCGAAGGCGAAGAAGGCCATCGACCAAACCGCGCAACAACTGGGTCTTTCTTAACGCGACTTGTCCACGGCGGGCGGCGCAACGGGGTGCTGGGCCTCCCGCCGATCTTCATCTTCAGGGGAAAGCAACATGAGTGTTAGTCATCTTCGTCATGCGGTCGCGATCGCGGCCCTCGCAGCGTGTGCAGGCCTCACGGCCATTCCCAGCGCGCCAGCGCACGCGGCAGACGGCGATCTGAACGTCTACAACTGGTCCGACTACATTGCGAAAGACACGATCCCGAACTTCGAAAAAGAAGCGGGCATCAAGGTCAAATACGACAACTACGACAGCGACGACACGCTCCAGGCCAAGCTGCTGGCCGGCAGCTCGGGCTATGACATCGTCGTGCCCACCTCGAATTACATGGCCAAGCAGATTCAGGCGGGTGTCTACCAGAAGCTCGACAAATCGAAGATCCCCAACCTCGCGAACCTCGATCCCGTGCTCATGCACATGATCTCAGACGCGGACCCGGGCAACCAGTACGGCGTGCCCTGGGCGTTCGGCACCGATGGCATCGGCTACAACAAGCAGGCCGTGGAAAAGGCGCTCGGGCCGAACGCGCCGGTCGATAGCTGGGCGCTCGTGTTCGATCCGCAAAATCTCTCGAAGCTCAAGGGCTGCGGCGTGTCGTTCCTCGACCAGGCCGTGGACGTGTTCGCCGCGACGCTGCAATACATGCACAAGGACCCCAACAGCACGAACCCCGCGGACTATCAAGCCGCATTCGAAGTGCTGAAGAAAGTCCGCCCGTATATCACCCAGTTCAATTCGTCGGGCTATATCAACGACCTCGTGAACAACGATATCTGCGTTGCCGTGGCATGGTCGGGCGACGTCGGCATCGCGCACCGCCGCGCCGAAGAAGCCAAGCGCTCGTACGACGTCAAATTCTCGAACGTGAAGGAAGGCGGTCTGCTGTGGTTCGACGTGATGGTCATACCCAAGGACGCACCGCACCCCGAAAACGCGATGAAGTGGATCAACTACATCTCGGATCCGAAGGTCAACGCGCAGATCACCAACGAAGTGTTCTACCCGACGGCGAACAAGGCCGCACGCCAGTTCGTCACGCCGGCAGTCGCGCAGGACGCGACGGTGTACCCGTCGGAAGACGTGCTCAAGAAGATGACGCTGATGAAGCCGATGCCGGCCGACATCCTGCGCCTTGAAAACCGTCTGTGGGCCCAGTTGAAGACCGGCCACTGACGCGTTGATTCCCCCCTGAAGGAAACAAGAAGGAGACGACGCGGAAGAGGGATCGCTCGACCCCTCTCCGCCTGAAGTACGCAATTCCGAAGTCAGGCCGCGCAGCGCCGCCCCCCTGCTTTGACGACGCGCGCGAGCCTTTTCCGAGCTCCGTTCGCAGTACTAATCGCGAGTCGCGTCAGCGCCCCGTGCAGGCCGGCTCGCGCCTGAAAAACGTGTACTGCGATCAGAAAGGAACCAAGGTCAGATCATGAATTCGACGTCCAAAGTCAACGCCCCAGAAGCTTCGCGCGCCAACGCGACCCCGGCAACGAACGATGCGTTCGTGCGCATCGAAAACGTCGTCAAGAAGTTCGGCGATAGCACTGCCGTGGACAACGTGAACCTGAACATCGCCAAGAACGAGCTTTTTGCGCTGCTCGGCAGCTCGGGCTGCGGCAAGTCCACCCTGCTGCGCATGCTCGCGGGCCTCGAAACGGCCACGTCGGGCCGCATCTTCGTCGATGGCGAAGATCTCGCGTCGCTGCCGCCGTACCGCCGCCCCGTCAACATGATGTTCCAGTCGTATGCGCTCTTCCCGCACATGAGCGTGGAGTCGAACGTCGCGTTCGGCCTCAAGCAGGAAGGCGTGCCGAAGAACGAAATTCGCGAGCGCGTGGCCGACGCGCTCAACCTAGTGCAGATGGGCCGCTACGCCAAGCGCAAACCGCATCAGCTTTCGGGCGGCCAGCAGCAGCGCGTGGCGCTTGCGCGCTCGCTCGTGAAGCGCCCCAAGCTCCTGCTGCTCGACGAACCGATGTCGGCGCTCGACAAGAAGATCCGCCAGAAGACCCAGCTCGAACTCGTGAACATCATCGAGAAAGTCGATGTCACCTGTGTGATGGTCACGCACGATCAGGAAGAGGCGATGACCATGGCCAACCGCCTCGCCGTGATGAGCGAAGGCCGCATCGTCCAGATCGGCTCGCCCGGCGAAGTCTACGAATTCCCCAACAGCCGCTTCTCGGCCGAGTTCATCGGCTCGACCAACCTGTTCGAAGGCAAGGTCGTCGAGGACGAGCCCGATCACATCTTCGTGGAAAGCGAAGACCTCGAAACCCGCATGTACGTGAGCCACGGCGTGACCGGCCCGCTCGGCATGCCCGTGGGTATTTCGGTGCGGCCGGAGCGCGTGCGCGTAACGCGCGAGAAGCCCGGCACGCCGCACAACTGGGCGCGCGGCGTGGTCACGGATGTCGCCTACATGGGCAGCTATTCGCTTTATCACGTGCGTCTGCCGGGCGGCAAGGTGGTCGTCTCGAACCTCTCCAGCTCGCACCTCATGAACGATGGCGCGCCCGCCTGGAACGACGATGTCTACGTGTCCTGGTCGCCGGCCAGCGGCGTCGTGCTCACGCAGTAAGGAGACCTCCATCATGAGTACCACCATTCCCGCCACGCCCGGCTCAGGCCGCGCCGCCGCAGACGCTCGCCGTGGCGTGCTCGCGCGCTTCTTCTCGCGCTTCGTGCCCTCGGGCCGCACCGCCGTGATCGGCGTGCCGTTCATCTGGCTCACGCTGTTCTTCGCGCTGCCGTTCGTGCTCGTGCTGAAGATCAGCTTCGCCGACCAGGTGATGGCCGTACCGCCCTACTCGAATCTCGTCGAGATGAAGGACGGCGTGGTGCACTTCGCGCTGCAACTGGGCCACTACGCGTTCCTGCTGCAGGACAGCCTGTACGTCGCCACGTACATCAGCTCGCTGAAGATGGCGGCAGTCTCGACGATCTTCTGCCTGTTGATCGGCTACCCCATCGCCTACTACATCGCGCGCTCGAACCCGGCCACACGCAACCTGCTCATGATGGCCGTGATGCTGCCGTTCTGGACTTCGTTCCTGATCCGCGTGTACGCGTGGATCGGCATTCTCAAGGACGACGGCCTGCTCAACCACGCGCTCATGGCCATCGGCCTGATCCACTCTCCGCTGCGTCTCTATCACAGCGACGCGGGCGTCTACATCGGCATGGTCTATTCGTACCTGCCCTTCATGGTGATGCCACTCTACGCGCACCTCGTGAAGATGGACCTCACGCTGCTCGAAGCCGCCTACGACCTGGGCGCGAAGCCCTGGGTGGCCTTCACGCGGATCACGCTGCCGCTCTCGAAGAACGGAATCATCGCGGGCAGCCTGCTCGTGTTCATTCCCGCCGTGGGCGAGTACGTGATTCCCGAACTGCTCGGCGGCGCCGACACGCTCATGATCGGCCGCGTGATGTGGGACGAGTTCTTCAACAACATGGACTGGCCTATGGCGTCCGCCGTCACCGTCGCGATGGTGCTGCTGCTGCTCGTGCCGATGGCTCTCTTCCAGCACAACCAGGTCAAGGAACTGGAGGACCGCAAATGATCAAGCCCAATCGCGCACTCTCCGCAGGGGTGCTCACGCTCGGCATGCTGTTCCTGTATATCCCGATCGTCAGCCTCGTCGTTTATTCGTTCAATGAGTCCAAGCTTGTCACCGTCTGGTCGGGCTTCTCGCTGAAGTGGTACGCCGCCCTGCTGCAGGACGACGAACTGCTCAGCGCCGCGTGGCTGTCGCTGAAAATCGGTCTGATGACGGCGTTCGCCTCTGTCGCGATCGGCACATGGGCCGGCTACGTGCTCGCCCGCATGGGCCGCTTCAGGGGCTTCGCGTTCTTCGCGGGCATGATCAACGCGCCGCTCGTAATTCCCGAGGTCATTCAAGGCATCTCGCTGCTGCTCCTCTTCGTTGCAATGGAGCAGTTGCTCGGCTGGCCAAAGGGACGTGGCGTACTGACCATGTGGATCGGCCACGTGATGCTGTGCGTGTCGTATGTCGCGATCATCGTGCAGTCGCGCGTGAAGGAGATGAACAAGTCGCTCGAGGAAGCCGCGCTCGATCTCGGCGCCACGCCGCTCAAGGTGTTCTTCGTCATCACGCTGCCGCTCATCTCGCAGGCGCTGCTCTCGGGCTGGCTGCTCTCGTTCACGCTTTCGATCGACGACCTCGTGCTGTCCGCGTTCCTTTCCGGACCGGGCTCGACCACGCTGCCGCTCGTCGTGTTCTCGCGCGTACGTCTCGGCCTGAACCCGGAGATGAACGCGCTCGCCACGCTCTTCATCAGCGCGGTGACGATCGGCGTGATCGCCGTGAACCAGCTGATGAGCGCACGCGAGAAGAAGCGCATGCGCGACATGCAGCTCGCCTTCGTCCAGCCTGATGCCGCCGAAGCCAGCACGCCAGCCGCCGCCCCTGCCGGCGCGATGGGTGCGCCGATCGGACGGCGCGCGGCGTGACGAGCAATCCATAAGAAGCCTATGCGACCCGTGCGGGTGGCGGTGCGCGCCGCCCGCCGCGCCCCAGCCACACGCCGAAGTATCTGTATTAACGACCAACAAGGAGAATTCCAATGAAGAAGAAGTTAATCTGTCTGCTGGTGGCCGGGGCGTTGCCAGGGCTCGCTTTTGCCGACTCGACCAGCGAACAGATCAAGGCCCTGCAGGAGCAGCTCAACGCCCTGCAAAAAGAGGTCAAGTCCCTGAAGACCGAGCTGGCACAGTCGAAGAGCAGCGGCAAGCTGGTAGCCGCAGCACCGGTGACACCCGTAGCCGCAGCAGCGCCGGTCGACATCAGCTCGCCCGACTACGGCAAGGCGCAGGCGAACCTGACCAACGACCAGGTCGATGCGATGAAGCAGCAGATCGCGAACCAGCAGCTCAAGGTCGATTCGCTCACCGACGCCGCCAACACCGGTCCGCTCGCGGGCCTGTCGATCACCGGCTACATCGACCCGACGTACATTTACAACCGTGCACCGGGCACCTCGTCGTTCCTGTTCGCGAACCACACGGGTTCGTATAACTACTTCAACAGCACGTTCGGCGATGTCTATCTCGACATCAAGAAGACCTTCGGCGTGGGCCCGATGGCGCCTTCGGCCGAAATCACGCTCATGCCCAACCGCGGCAACGGCATCACGCTGCTGCAGAACGAGCACGGCGAAATTGGCAACAACATCCTGAACACGGCAGTCGTTACCGTGCCGGTGACTGCCACGGGCACGTTCGTCGCCGGTCTCATGCCGAGTTTTGGCGGCTACGAGGTGCAGCAGTCCAACCAGATGCTCACGCTCACGCATAACCTGCTCTACGACTTCTCCGATCCGGGCAGCTATGTGGGTATCGGCTGGAACTACACACCGAGCGGCAGCCAGTGGGCGTTCAAGTTCATGATCGGCAACGAGCAGTACCGCACCAATGGCGCGGTCGTGCAGACGGGCCAGAACGCGCTGGGCGACCCGATCACCACGAGCAACAGGATCCCGACGTTCACGGCGCGAGCCGACTACACGTGGTCTAGCGCACTCGACATCGGCGGCTCGTTCAACATCGGCCGCCAGACGCTGCCGAGCGCGTTCGATTCGACGACGGGTCAGGCCGTGTACGGCGTGGGTGGCCAGGCATCGAGCTCGGGCGGCTACTTCTTCTTCGGCGAAGTGGACGCAAGCTACACGCTCGCGGACATCCAGTACAACGCCGAAGTCGATTACGGCCAGCAGCAGCGCGCGGCATTCAACGGCGGCAACGCGCAGTGGTACGGCTTCTCACTGCTCGCGCACCGCAAGTTCTTCGCACCGGTGGTGGGCCGCATGGGCGTGACGGCGCGCTACGACCTGCTCGCGAACGGCAAGAACGGCGGTGGTGGCGGCGGCATCGTGCTCAACTCGAACGGCATGGATACGGCCAACGGCTTCGGCATTGGTGCGGACTGCCTGGCAAACTCGAAGGCCGGCGGCGGCTTCGGCTTCGAGTGCAAGGGTGCAACACGTCAGGACGTCGCGCTCGACCTGCTGTTCTTCCCGACGCAGCAGATCCAGGTGAAGGTGGAATATCGCCACGACTGGGCCACGCAGCGCGTGTTCCTGAACAGCGACGGCTCGTACAGCAAGAGCAACGACCTGTTGGGCGCGCAGTTCATCTACTCGTTCTGATGAAGTCGCGGCGGGCGGCGGCCTCGTGCTGTCGCCCGCTGTTTCCTGATTCGCTTTCCGCTATGCTCAAATTCGCCAATCAGCCTCATGCCCCGTCCTGGTACGCGGCCACCGCAAACGACACCACCGCGCACCCGGTGCTCGAAGAGGCGCTCGATGCCGATGTCTGCGTGGTCGGCGCCGGCCTCACAGGTGTTTCCGCCGCGCTGAATCTCGCCGAACGCGGCCACCGCGTCGCGCTCGTGGAAGCCTCGCGAGTGGGGTGGGCCGCAAGCGGGCGAAACGGCGGGCAGTTGATTGGCGGTTTTGCCTGCGATATCGACACGTTCGCGCAGTTCATGCCCGAAGCGGAGGTCCGGCAGATCTGGGACATGGGCCTGGAGACGCTCGACATCGTGAAGCGGCGCGTCAAGCAGCACAACATCGACTGCGCGCTCACGGAGGGCTATTTCACCGCCGCAAACAAGGCGCGCGACGTGGATGCGCTCAAGCGCTGGCGTGACGAGGCGGCGCAGCGCTTCGGCTACGACCGGTTCCAGTATGTAGACGGCGACGGTGTGGGACGCTACGTCGCGTCGTCGCGCTATCCGGGCGGCCTCTACGATCCCGATAGCGGGCATCTGCATCCGCTCAACTACACACTCGGGCTCGCGCGTGCGGCGATCGAAGCGGGCGTACGCGTGTACGAAAACAGCCCTGTCACGCGACTGCGCGAAGAAAACGGTGCGCATGTGGTCGAAACCGCGCGTGGCAGCGTGCGCGCGAAGTTCGTCGTGCTCGCATGCAATACGTATCTGGGCGATCTCGCTCCCGCGCTCGCGCGCAAGATCATGCCCGTGGGCACTTATGTGATCGCCACCGAAAAACTCGGCGCCGAACGCATGAATGCGCTGATGCCCGCCCAGGCTGCCGTGTGCGACAGCCGCTTCGTGCTCGACTACTTCCGTCCCGCTGCGGACACGCGCCTGCTCTGGGGCGGCAAGGTGAGCTATTCCACCTTCGCACCGCCCAATCTGGGCGAAGCCATGCGTCGCGACATGCTGAAGACGTTTCCGCAACTCGCCGACGTAAAGGTGGATTACGCGTGGGGCGGCTACGTGGACATCACAATGAACCGCGCGCCGCACTTCGGCCGCCTCTCGTCCACCGTGTACTTCGCGCAGGGCTTCTCGGGTCACGGCGTGAACGTCACGGGACTGGCAGGCACGCTGATCGCCGAGGCGATCCACGGCCAGGCCGCGCGCTTCGACCTGTTCGGCAAGATCCGTCACCGCGATTTCCCCGGCGGCGCTACACTGCGAACCCCTGCCCTCGTGCTCGCGATGGCGTGGTATCGGATGAAGGACCTGCTTTGATGACACTCGACCTCGACGCCCAGGCGGACGCCCTCGCCCGCCACTCGTACTACGAAGCCACCGCCACGCGCCCGGCCGACGACGACCCCGTGCTCGAAGGCACGCTCGACGCCGACGTCTGTGTGATCGGCGCGGGCTTCGCCGGACTCTCGGTCGCGCTGGAGTGCCGCGCACGCGGCCTTTCGGTCGTGGTGCTCGACGCCCATCGTCCCGGCTGGGGCGCCTCGGGCCGCAACGGCGGGCAGACGCTCGTGGGCTTCGCGAAAGACGAAGTGCTCGAAAAGCAGCTTGGCGCGCAAGGCATACGCGCGGCGTGGGCGCTCTCCATCGAGGGCGTGAACCTCGTGCGCGAGCGCATCGCCCGCTATGGCATCGATTGCGACTTCACGCCGGGCTATCTGACCGTTGCGACGAAAACGAAGCGCGTGCCCGATCTACGCGCATGGATGGACGCCGCTCGCACGCGCTGGGGCTACGATCGACTCGAATGGCTCGACACCGACGCCACGCGCGCACGGGTGGCGTCGCAGCGTTATATCGCGGGGGTCTACGATCCCGTCTCGGGGCATCTGCATCCACTCAAGTACTGTCTTGGCCTCGCCGACGCAGCGCGCCGCGAAGGCGCGCAACTCTTCGCGCATACGCGTGCGCTCGAAGTCGTACGCGGCGCGCGGCCCGTGGTCAGAACGACGCACGGCGAAGTACGCTGCAGCTTCGTGGTGTCGTGCTGCAACGCCGCGCCGGGCGGCGTGCTGCCCGGCAGCGTGGCCGCGCGTATCGCGCCCATCGCCTCGTACATCATCGCGACCGAGCCGCTGGGGCGCGAGCTGGCCGACTCGTTGATCGCGCAACGTTCAGCCGTATGTGATAACAACTTCTTTCTCGACTACTTCCGGGTCTCGGCGGACAACCGCATGCTGTTCGGCGGCCGCGCCGATTCGACCGGTGCCGCGCCCGAGCGCCTTACAGCGGCCATGCAAACGCGCATGAGCGATACCTTCCCGCAGCTCGCCGGTGCGCGCGTGGAATACGCATGGGGCGGCTTCGTCGATGTCACGCGCAACCGCGCGCCCGACTTCGGCGTGATCGACCCGAATTATTACTATGTGCAAGGCTTTTCGGGGCACGGCGTGGCGCTCACGGGAATGGCGGGGCGTCTCGTTGCGCAGGCCATCGTCGGCGAGCGCGCCTCGTTCGATCTGTTCGCGCAGCTGCGGCACGCGCGCTTCCCCGGCGGCCCCGCGTGGCGGCGGCCTGCGCTCGAAATCGGCATGCTCTACCACCGTGTGATGGAAATGTTCTGACGCGGCACGCCCTGCACGTTCCGCCGGCCTGTTATACCCTTGCGAAAGTCCGCCGCGCTCGCGCGGCGCACGCACTTCCTCTGCTTGAAACGCCTATTCGCAAGGAGCACCAGCAATGGATTACGTCAGGTTCGGCTCGACAGGGCTGCAGGTTTCGCGTCTTTGTCTCGGTTGCATGACCTACGGCGTGGCCGAACGCGGCGCGCACCCGTGGACGCTCGGCGAGGACGCCAGCCGCCCGCTCATCCGCCAGGCGCTCGACGCCGGCATCAACTTCTTCGACACCGCGAACACCTATTCGGACGGCACCTCGGAGGAGATCGTCGGGCGCGCGCTGCGCGACTTCGTCAAGCGCGACGACATCGTGCTCGCCACGAAGGTGTACAACCGCATGCGGCCCGGCCCGAACGGCCAGGGCCTGTCGCGCAAGGCCATCCTCACGGAAATCGACCATAGCCTCAAGCGCCTCGGCACCGATTACGTCGATCTCTACCAGATCCATCGCTGGGACTACAACACGCCCATCGAAGAAACGCTCGAAGCGCTGCACGATGTCGTGAAGGCCGGCAAGGCGCGCTATATCGGCGCTTCTTCCATGCACGCGTGGCAGTTCAGCAAGGCGCTCTACACCTCGCGCCTGAACGGCTGGACCGAATTCATCAGCATGCAGGACCACGTGAACCTGCTGTATCGCGAGGAAGAGCGTGAAATGCTGCCGCTGTGCGCCGACCAGGGCATTGCCGTCATGCCATGGAGCCCGCTCGCGCGCGGCCGCCTCACGCGCGACTGGAACGAGACGAGCGAGCGCGAGGCCACCGACAAGTTCGGCAAGACGCTCTATGGCGCCGATGCGGACAAGGCTATCATCGATGCGGTCGCCACCATCGCGCGGGCTCACGACGTCCCGCGTGCGCAGGTCGCGCTCGCGTGGCTGCTGCACAAGCCCGCCATCACGTCGCCGATCATCGGCGCGTCGAAGCCACAGCACATCGAAGACGCTGTGGCGGCGCTTTCGCTCAAGCTCTCGGACGAAGAGATCAAGACACTCGAAGCGCCGTATCTGCCGCATGTGATTGCGGGCCACCAATAAGCGATGGAGCCGCTGGCAGACGTTCGCGCACGATGCGCGCGAGCGTCTGCATGAGCGCGTCGGCGACCTCCGGCGGCGTTTCCGCATAGCCGAGCAGGAAGCCGTTGTAGCGCGCGGCGTCCGGTGCATCGACGCAATACGCGCTCAGCGGCGAAAGATGCAGGCCGTGTGCGCGCGCGGCTTCGCTCACATCGGCGTCGGCGAGCGGCGCGTCGAGGCGTACGCTCAAATGCATGCCGCCCGCGTCCGCCGACACCGTCATCACGCCGGCCAGATGTTTGTCGATGGCGGCGACCAGACCGTCGCGGCGCTCCTCGTAGAGCTTGCGCATGCGCCGCAAATGGCGCGCGTAACGCCCGCTTTCGATGAATTCCGCGAGCGCCAGTTGTTCCGCCACGCGCCCCTGGCGCACGAGTGTGTGGTGCGCCTGCGCGAACTGCGCGGCCACACGCCGCGGCACGATCATGAAGCCGATGCGCAGCGCCGGAAACAGCGTCTTGCTGAAGGTGCCGAGATAGATTACGGGCGCGTCGTCGGCGAGGCCCTGGATCGACGGCAGCGGCGGCCCGTCGTGGCGCAGCTCGCTGTCATAGTCGTCCTCGACGATCCACGCGCCGCACGCGCGCGCCTGCTCGATCAGCGCGAGCCGCCGCTCGAGGCTCAGCACGCAGCCCAGCGGATACTGGTGCGACGGCGTGAGATAGACGAGTCGCGGCGGCCTCTCGCGCCAGTCCTCGGGGCGCGTCGACATGCCCGCCGCATCCACACTCATCGGCACGAGTTGCAGCCCCGCGGCCGTGAACGCCACGCGCGCGCCGAGGTAGCCCGGATTTTCGATCCACGCGCGTTCGCCCTCGTCCGCGAAGAGACGCGCGCACAGGTCGAGGCTCGACTGCGTGCCGTCCGTGACGAACACCTGGTCGGGCTGGCAGCGCACGCCGCGCGACACGCGTACGTATTGCGCGATTGCCTGACGCAGTGCGGGCATGCCCGCGCTGTCGCCATAGCCGAGATCGTGCGCGCGCAACTCGCGCAGCGCGCGTTCGACCGCCGTGCGCCATTGCGCGTAAGGAAACGCGTCGAGCGCGGGCACGCCTGGGCGCAGCGCCTTCGAACCGTCGCGGCCCGCGCGGCGCGGCGGCAGTTCGCGCACGCGGCGCGCAAGCGCAGGCACGGGTTCTTCGCGCTGCGTGGTCTGGGCCGGGGTTGCGACTGCACCGGCGCTGACCGCGTTGACGACCGAACCGTGGCGCGTCGCGCTGACGAAGCCCTCTTCCACGAGCCGCTCATACGCATAGAGCACCGAGTTGCGCGCGATGCCTAGCTGCTCCGCGAGCGCGCGGCTCGACGCGAGGCGCGTGCCGCGGCCAATATCGCCGTCGAGGATCGCGCGGCGCAGGCTCTCGTAAAGCAGGTCCTGCTGCGTGAGCTTGCGCACGGCGCGCTTCGCATAGGCCGTCATCATCAACGCGTAGTCCAAACCCGTGGCTCCACTGTTTTTAGTTTCGGTGGGACTAACAATGGTGCCACAAGTCGCTTACGCTTGGGAGTCCGGGAAAGCCTGTGAACAAGGAGAAGGAGACAACACATGACCGACACGACGCTTGTGGTCCGCGCCGTCGCACCCGACGATTTCGCTGCATGGCTGCCGCTCTGGGACGGCTACAACCGCTTTTACGGCCGCTTCGACGCCACCGCGCTGCCGGAGCACATCACACGCACGACCTGGTCGCGCTTCTTCGACGGCTACGAGCCCATGCACGCGTTCATCGCCGTGCGCGGCGAACGCGTGCTCGGCCTCGTGCACTTCATCTATCACCGCAACACGATTCTGGAAGGGCCGATCTGCTATTTGCAGGATCTCTTCACCGTGGAAGACGCCCGCGGCCAGGGCGTGGGCCGCGCGCTGATCGAGGCCGTGTATGCGCACGCGAAGGCGTCGAATTCGTCGCGCGTGTACTGGCACACGCACGAGACGAATCACACGGCCATGCGGCTTTACGACGACGTGGCCGTGAAGCCTGGCTTCGTCATGTACCGCAAGGATGTTTGATGGGGCGTCTGAAGTGCCTCAGGCGAGATCCTTGAGCAACGAGGCACGCACCTCGCCGTCGATGGTCTGGGTCGGCACGCGGTAATTCGGATGATCGCAGCCTATCGTGAGCGCGGCGCCTTCGCGCAAGCGCGTTTTCATCTGCGGCGTGAGTTCGAAGCGAACGAAATGCACCGCCGAAGTCTTTTCGGCGTTCTCGCGTTCGAGGTCCTCGTCGGCAATCGCGTAGACGGGCGGCTCGCCATCCACCTGGACGAACACCTTGTCTTCGATGCCGATCAGCCGCGCCAGCGCCGCGCGCCGCTCGACTTCACTCTCGTATTCGAGCTGCATGGTCGCCTTCAGGTTGCCGCCGTCGGGCACGAGCGGCAGATAGGCTGCGAGTTCGCCCTGAATGCCGTCTTCGTCGAAGATCTTTTCGATGTGCAGCATCTCCTGAATCTGGTAGCGGATCGTCGTCTCGTCCTCGAACAGGAACGTGAGGTGATTGCCGAGCGATACCACGCGCTGCTTTTTGTGCTCGATGATGCGTTTGCGCATGTCGCCCCGCACCCTGGCGTAGGCTTCCAGCGTCAACAGCGAATTTCTCGCGATCGTCATGAGTCGTGCCTCGTGAATGTTGCGGGTTGGCGTCGGGGCCTAGATGCCGTAGGCGCGGCGCAGCAAGGTAATGGGGTGAGCGAGCGGCGGCTCGCCTAGCTGGTTCTCTTCGATGCCCTGCGCAATGTGATGCCCCGCAAGCTGGCAATCGGACGAGATGAAATTCGGTTCGGCCTGCCCCATCTGCTTGAACACGGGCGTGCCGATCTTCATCGACATGGCGTGGAATTCCTTCTTCACGCCGAACGTGCCCGCGTGGCCCGAACAGCGCTCGACTACGGTCACTTTTGTTTCGGGCACGAGCGAAAGCAGATCGAACGTCTTGCGGCCGATGTTCTGCACGCGCGCATGACACGGCACGTGATACGACACGTTGCCAAGCGGCGTACGGAAATCGGTCTTGAGCAGGCCGTCGCGATGACGCGCCACGAGATACTCGAACGGGTCCCAGAACGCGTCGCTCACGGCTTTCGTGTTGGCATCGTCGGGAAACATCAGCGGCAGCTCATGCTTGTACATGAGGACGCAACTCGGCACCGCGCCGATCAGCGCATAACCTTCGCGCGCGTAACGCGCGAGCATCGGCATGTTCTGCGCCTGCTTGTGCGCCACGCCCTCCAGATTGCCCTGCTCCAGCAGCGGCATGCCGCAGCACCATTCGCTCTTCACTAGCTCGTAGGGAATCTCGTTGTGGTCGAGCACCGCGAGCAGATCGTGGCCGATGCCGGGCTCGTTGAAGTTCACGTAACACGTCGCGTAAATGGCGACCTTGCCCGGCGTGCGCTCGCCGTCGCGCACGTCGCTCGAGCCCGCGCGTTTAGCAACGTTACGAAACTTGTGTGTAGCGAAATCGGGCAGCCACGCCTTGCGATCGACGCCCAGCATCTCTTCCATCGCGCCGCGCATCGCCTTCGTGTGATTGATCGCGTTGACCGTTTGCGTCACGACGGGAATGCCGGCGATCTGGCCGAGCGCGTCGGTATTCGAGAGCACGCGGTCGCGCAGCTTCACTTCGCCCTTGCGGTAATGAACGGCCTTGGCACGCAGCATCAGATGCGGAAAGTCCACATTCCACGGATGCGGCGGCACGTAGGGGCACTTCGTCATGTAGCAGAGATCGCACAGGTAACACTGGTCGACGACCTTGTCGAACGACGCCTTGTCGACGTCGTGCGCTTCGCCGCTATCGGTTTCATCGACGAGATCGAACAGCGTGGGAAACGCGCCGCATAGCGACACACAGCGCCGGCAGCCCGCACAGATATCGAACACGCGCGCGAGTTCCGTATCGAGCTGGCCCTGGTCGTAAAAAGCGTCGGAGCGCCAGTCGAGCGGATGGCGGGTTGGCGCTTCGAGACTGCCTTCCTTGTGGGGCATGACGTCTCCTTCTTTTATTTATCAGCCCAATACACGGCTAGGTGGGCGCGCGCGAACGCGCGCCGGTGCTTGCCCGGCACGCGAAACAAAAGCGCGCGCGTCATGGGCGCGTGCGGTCAGGCACGCGGCGATGCCCAATGCGCCTCAGTCCGCCAGCACGTCCAGCGCCTTCGTATAGCGGTTGGCGTGGCTGCGCTCCGCCTTGGCCAGTGTCTCGAACCAGTTCGCGATTTCGTCGAAGCCTTCGTCGCGCGCGACCTTGGCCATGCCGGGGTACATGTCGGTGTATTCGTGCGTTTCGCCCGCAATGGCCGCCTGCAGATTCAGACGCGAGGTGCCGAACGGCAGCCCGGTGGCCGGGTCGCCTACCGCTTCCAGATATTCGAGGTGGCCGTGCGCGTGGCCGGTTTCGCCTTCAGCGGTCGAGCGAAACAGCGCCGCGACATCGTTTTGTCCTTCTACGTCGGCCTTGGCTGCGAAATACAGATAACGGCGGTTGGCCTGTGATTCGCCGGCAAATGCATCCTTGAGGTTCTGTTCCGTCTTCGAGCCCTTTAGCTGTGCCATCTGTGCCTCCATCGTTCGACCTGAAATGTGGGGACGCGACGCCATTCGCCTCGTGCAATGCAGCATGCGTGGGCGACTTCGCCGCACTATTAATCTAGGTTGTGGCGTTTGCGTTCCCAATTGTGAATTTCAATCCCAGCGATAGCGTAGCGGGGTTTACGCGAGCCGAAATGCGCGGAAAGGGGGCGGGTTCAGGCACGCGCCATGCGCGCGACGAACTGTCCTGCACTCTTCACTTTGCGCGCGCGCGGAGTCGTCCTAGACTTGGAAATTGCCGACGCGCCCGATCAATTTTGCGGAGATGCCATGCGACTTACAATCTTGATCAACGGTTCCGATCCGACCGTCAATCACGACTATGCAGTGCTCTGGCTCGATACCGACCAGCAACGCTGGTCCCGCGAGTCTCACGAAGGGATCGACCTGCCAGAATGGGGTGAATTGCGCGACGTGAATGGTGTCACGTCGCTGTGCGCACCGCTCGAAAACGAGCCGCTGTGCACGTTACGCGGCCTGCATGTAAACCGCCGCCAGGAAATCAGTTCAGCACACGGCGACGCGACATGGTCGTGCGAAACCTCGCACTCGCCGATGGAGGGCCAATGGCGACTCCAGGCTGTGGACCGCCAGATGGTCCGCGCCGAGCATTCGCTTTTTGCAGGCTGAGTCGTTGTTGATGATCTGACCGATTGAATGCAGGCGGCATCATTTGCCGCCTCGCTCCTCGCGCAGCAACGCAACGCTGCCGCGCTCATTGCAGCTGTTTGTGCGTCACCTCTCGCTTGCGCCCGCCCTTGAGCGGGCGCGCGTTTTTTTGCGCCTCCATTTTTTCTCCCGCCTCCACGCGCGTCATGCGCCCGCTATACTTTCAGCCCGCTTGATCCTACCCCAGTCCAGCCTGTCCTTTCGATGAAGAAGCTGTTTGCCTCGCTTGTTGCCTCCCTGCTGCTCGCCGCCGCGAGTCATGCAATCGCCGCACCGGCCTGTTCGCAATTCGTGCCCGACGGCCAGTTCCCAACGCTCACGAATCAGCGCATGGCGCCGAAAACGCGCATGCTCTGCTATTCGGATTTTGCCGTGCTGCATTCGGGCGTCACGCACGGGCCGTTGTGGTCCGCCGAGCATCTCACGCGCGACCACCTCGAAGCCGCGAAGGACATGACGCGCACGAACCGCTTCTTCGAGGACGACCGCCTGCCCGAAGGCGAAGGCGCGACGCTCGCCGACTACAAGCGCAGCGGCTTCGACCGCGGCCACATGAGCCCCGCAGGCAACCGCTGGAATGCACAGGCGATGGCGGAATCGTTTTCACTCGCCAATATCGTTCCGCAGAATCGCGACAACAACCAGCGCCTTTGGGCCCATATCGAAAGCGCCGTGCGCAAGCTCGCGTCGAAGTATGGTGAAGCCTATGTCGTGACCGGTCCGCTGTTCACGGGCGCACAGCTCCAGACGATCGGCGCGACGCGCGTGCTCGTGCCGACGCAGATCTTCAAGGTCGTGTACGTGCCTTCGCAGCAGCTCGCGTTCGCGATCGTCGCGGACAATACGGCTGTCGATCGTTACGACGTGCGCTCGGTGCGCGATCTCGAAGCGCAGAGCGGCATTTCATTCCCCGGAATTCCGGCGAATGTCGCGGCGAAGGAAAAAGTTTCGTTCAATGGCCGCGGCTTCGCCGTGAGCAAATGGGGCTGGTAAGCGCGCCCCCGTTACGCATAAGGAGGATCACAAAGTGTTCGACGCATACGCAAACGACAACGACGTGCTCAACGTGCAAGGCGACGCGCTCACGCTCACGAACGGCACGACGCGCGTGACACTCGCCGGCACGCTGGAACTCACGCGCGACAAGCGCGGGCTCGCCGCTGCGCTGGCGCTGAAGGCGGCGCTCGACGACGTCGTGAAGACACTGCAGGCCGATCCACACCTGCCCGCGAAGGTCGCCGACGAGCCGGACCGGAAGCCCGGGGTCGTCGACAATCCGTTCAACTGATCAGGCCCACGCGAAGCGCACGCTTTAGAACGGCTTGCCTTCGCTCTCGCTCCAGGCGCGCGCCATGAGCGTGTTCGAGGGCAGCGTTTCGTCGAGCAGCTTCTTCGCGCTCTGTGCCCCCGCGATCGGCAGGCCGGTGGGATCGATCGCGCCGATCTGCGCGAGCACCGACGCCTGATCCCAGTAGATGTGCTCGTTATAGAGCTTGTTGCCGCGAAAGCAGATCACGGCGAGCATCGGCACCTCGAAGTACTTGCCCGTGGGCGCGAGGCCCGGCAGCAGCCAGTCGATCTCGCGGTCGTGGGTGCAGCAGAAGATGAACTCGTCCACCACGCGGTCCGAGCCGATCGTGCGCGAGATCGGGATCAGGCGCGTGTCCTCGGGGTTCGAATGCACGAAATGGTGCGTGTAGAAGCGCTTGAGCTCGTCGTGGCCCACGCCGCCCGTCATCGTCGGAATGTGGTTGACGTAGGGCTGCGCGACCATGGTCGGCATCACGTCGCTCGGGTTGCGCGCGACGAACTCGTGGTAGCAGTGCTCTTCCCACAGCGCGTTGAAGTCGTAGATCGGACCGAGCACCCGGCGCAGCATGGCGAGCGTGCGCGAGTAGGCCATCATCGTGGCGGGCTTGTCGTACGTCGAGCGCGAAGACGAAGCGAACGCGTGATCGCAGCCAGGGTACGTATACAGCTCGACGCCAGGCTTGCCCGCCAGCGCCTGCGCGATGCGCTCGCGCGTGGCGGCGTCGCAGTGCGCGTCGTCGGCGCCGAAGTGCAGCATCAGCGGACACGTGATGCGCGAGGCTTCGTCCAGATCGTTTTCGAGGCCCACGGCGTAATAGCCGATCGCGCAATCGACATCGGTGCGCGTCGCGCTCAGGTACGCGAGCTTGCCGCCCAGGCAGAAACCCACCACGCCGACTTTGCCGCGATGTTGCGGGTGCGCGCGCAGCGCGGCGAGCGTTTGCGCCACGTCCTGCATCGCGAGGTCGACGTCGAAGCGCTCGTAGAGCGAGAACGCCTTCTGCGCGTCGGCGCCTTCGTAGCCAAGATCGACGTTCGGCTCCAGACGCCAGAACAGGTCCGGCACCATCACGACGTAGCCTTCCTCGGCATAGCGGTCGGCGAGCGCGCGCATGTAGCCGTTCACGCCGAAGATCTCCTGCAGCAGCACGAGGCCGGGGCCGCTGCCCTCGGGCGGCAGCGCCGTGTAGGCGCGGAATTCGCCGCCATCGTGCGACTTCACCTGGGTCCATTGTCCCTTCATCGGGGCTGTCTCCTCTCTTCGGTCTGGTTTAGCTGCCGTAGATTAGCGTCGATCGCGCGCCGCTGCAGCGCGTCGCACCATTCACGCCGCGCCGAAGCCGCCCGCCGCCGCGAGCGGCGGCAGCGCCGACTCGCCGCGTATCCACGCGTACTGCGCCAGCTCGGCCATTTCCTTGTCGCCGCGGCTGTCGCCATAAGCGTAGAGCGTGGCGGGCGCGTTCGTCCCCCACCACGCGCGCAGCCGCGCGACCTTCTCCGGCCCCCAGCAGTTGTTGCCCGCCAGATGGCCCGTGTATATGCCATCGCGCCATTCGAGTTCGCTCGAAAGCACGGTGCCGATGCCGACCGTCGTGGCCCACATGCGCAGATAGATCGACGGCGACGCGCTCACGAGCACGACCTCATGGCCGAGCGCCTGGTGCTCGGCCACGCGCGCGAGCATCTCGCGGCGCAGCAGCGCGGGGAGACGGCGCTCGACGAAGCGCTGCGCGGCGGCTTCGAGCACCTCGCGCCGCACGGCTCCCATCGCGGCGTACAGGAAGCGCGCCTTGGTCGGCCCGCGCGGCGACCAGCCTAGCGGGACGCCGATGAGCGAGGGCAGGCAGCGCAGCGCAGCGGCGGCGAAGCGGGCGGGGCCGGCGGCGTCGAGCATGAACGCGCGAAAGCTGTCGGACGTGGTGATGGTGCCATCAAAGTCGAATGCGGCGACGACGCGGTCGTTCATGAAACGGTAGGGGCCTGGCGTGGAAGGGAAAGGCGACGCGGCTGGGCGCGCCGAACGGGCGTCATTGTCGGCGCAAACGCGATGCAGCTGCAACGCAGCCCAAGCGCGCCCGAGATGTTGATGCAATTCGTCAACATGTATCGATATGGACGCGCATCGATGCCGATGCATTAGCGTCATTGCGCGTTAGACGCCAGACCCGCGGCATCGACGATCTCGATTTCGCCGTAGCGCAATGCGAGCAACCCTTCGCGCTCGAACTGGCGCAGGATCTGGTTCACCGTTTGCCGCGAGAGTGCGAGCATCAGCGCGAGATCCTCCTGCGGCACGTTGATCACACGGCGCGCGCGCTGGCCGCCTTGCGTGCCTGCCGCCTCGCCGTACTCGTTCGAGAGCAGCAGCAACCGGCGCGCCACGCGCGCGGAAGCACCCAGCAGCGCGGTCTCCTCGATCGCGTCGAACGCGAGTCGCAGCTTTTGCGCGAGCAGCAGACCAAACGCATGCCAGTACGCTGGCGTTGCGTCGAGCAGCGCCACCAGCGCCGCGCGCGGCACGTGAAAGAGCGTGGAGTCGCGCTCGGCGTAGGCGTCGTGCGTACGTGCGCCGCCGTCGAAAAGCGCGATCTCGCCGAACCAGTGCGCCGGCCCGACCACGGCGAGCAGCGCCTCGCGGCCCGCGACGCTCGCCGCCCCCACGCGCACCGCGCCTTCCAGCACGCAGTAGAGACCGTCGTCGGCGTCGCCGCGCATGAAAAGGCGCTCGCCTGCCTGCAGCGTGCGCACGCGCCCCGCCGCGCGCAGCGCGTCGCGCAACGGTGCGGGCGCGCCGCGAAACCATGCGCTGCGCTCGAGCGCGGCGGCGGACGGCGAACCGGCGGTGACGGGCGGGACGGAACGTGAGGGCATCGGGACAGGGCAAGCCGGGCGAGGCGAGTCACAAAGCGGCGCAATTGTCGGCTAGCCGAAGGTTTGCGCTCGTCAGCCCGACGATCATAATGATTTTGGAGACAGAGAGACACCCATGAGAAACCTGACCGGGCAGCTCACCCAGTACGCGGCCTATCACCGCGACGTGCGCAACATCGGCACCCATTTCGTCGGCATTCCGCTCATCGTGCTCGCGCTTGCGGTGCTGCTGTCGCGTCCGGTGATCGCACTCGGGATGCCGGTTCCGGTCTCGCCGGCGTGGCTCCTGTTCGGCGCCGCGACGATCTACTACCTCGTACTGGACGTGCCGCTCGGCCTCATGATGGCGGTCGTTTCCGTCGCGTGCGTGGCCTTCGGCGCCTGGCTCGCGCAGCAAGGCACCGCCGCGTGGCTGGGCGGCGGCGTGGGGCTGTTCGTGGTCGGCTGGATCTTCCAGTTCGTCGGTCACATCGCGTGGGAGCATCGCAAGCCGGCCTTCGTCGACGATCTCATCGGCCTCATGATCGGCCCGCTCTTCGTGCTCGCCGAAGCGCTGTTCAGCATCGGCTGGCGCCCTGAGCTGCGCGCGGCGATCGAGGCGAAGGTGGGCCCTACGCGTATCAATCCGCCGCGCGCCCAGGCAGCGCGGCAGTAAGCGGCCGTTGCAAGGTCCTCAGCGCTCGAACCGGATGAGCCGTGCCGCGTGCACCGCCGTGAGCGCGACGGCGAGCCAGATCGGCACGTAAGTTCCGAGTTCGCGCATGCCGAGGTGCTCCCCCAGCAGCGTGACCGAAACGATCACGAGCAGCACCGGCTCGACATAGCCGAGGATGCCGAACAGCGCCATCGGCAGCAGCCGGCTCGCCTTCAGGTACGACGCGAGCGCAACGGTGCTGAGCACGCCGAGCCCCGGCAGCAGCACGAAAGCGAGGAACTTGTGCGCGTCGAGCAGCGCGAGCGAGCCGCCCGCACGCACTTCGATCACCGCCACCGGCACGAGCAGCAGCATCTCTACGGCGAAGGTGACGAGTGAATCCGCGTGGATCTTGCGGCGCAGCACGAAATACGGCGGATAGCCGAACGCGACGAGCAGCGTGGGCCACGAGAACGCGTGCGTCGCCCACAGCTCGTGCGCCACGCCCACGGCGGCACACGCCACGGCGAGCCATTGCAGCGGCTCGAGGCGCTCGTGATAGTAAAAACGTCCCACCAGCACCATGATGAGCGGCAGCAGGAAATAGCCGAGCGACACTTCCAGCATGCGCCCGTGCAGCGGCGCCCACAGAAACACCCATAGCTGCGAGCCCAGCAGCGCGGCGCTCGCCACCAGGGCGAGCGCGGTGCGCGGCTCCTTCATCATGCGCGCGACGAGCGCGCGCAATTGCGGCGCGCGCTTGCGCAGCACCAGCAGGGCCAGCGCACCGGGCGCGGTCCAGATCACGCGCCACGCAAAAATGTCGAGGCCGCCGAGCGGCGCGAGCAGGAGCGTATAGGCCGACATCAGCGCGAACAGCGCCGAAGCGCCCACGGAAAGCGCAATGCCGCGCCCGGGTTCGTACTGGTTCATCGGGGCACGTGGTGACAGAAAGCGCTAACTGCGGGATCGCAAACGGCGCGGTGCGTAGTTTTCGCACGCGCGGGTAAAAACGTTGTCATTTGAATTGGCTATTGAATAAGGCGTGGGCGCGCGTTGGCGTCGGCGAGACCGCATTCTAGTCGCGTTTGGGCGGCGGCAGGCGGCGCAAACCCGCGCCGGCCAAGGCGGGCACACGCCGTGCGCGCTTTGCGCCCTGGTGCAGGGCGAGCAATTTTGTCCGGCAGATCACGCCGCGATGGACTAGAACGTAAGTCTCGCCACGCCAGCCCGCCGTCGCCTTAACCGGCTGCAATCCGCGGCTGGAACTCGCGGCTGGAATTCGCTTCGACGAGCGAGATTTCACCGGGGCCGCTGGAGCCGCAGCCCGGCTTATCCCGGAGCGCCACGCCAGCGCCCGCCGCCGTGATTCACGACGCCGTCCCCAACGTCCAACGCCCCCTGGAGCCCGCATGCCATCTTCTGCGCCCCGCGCCGCCGTTGCCGACCCCGCCGGTGCATTCGCCCTTTCGCCCGCCGCCAGCGCATTCGCCGCCGAAGTGCGCGCCGGTTTGATGCGCTCGCCCCAAAAGGAACTGCCGTCGAAATATTTGTATGACGAGGTCGGCTCGGCCCTCTTCGAGGTCATCACCGTGCTGCCCGAATACGGCGTCACGCGCAGCGAGGAGCGCCTGCTCACGCGCTACGCGTCCGAGATCGTCGAGGCGCTGCCCTCCGACGTGAAGGTCGCCGAACTCGGCAGCGGCAGCGGCCGCAAGACGCGCCGCATTCTCGAAGCGCTGTGCCGCAAGCGCCCGACGTCGTACTGCCCGATCGAGATTTCGCGTACCGCGCTGCAACTATGTCGGCGCGAACTCGCCGACATCGAGCGCATTTCGATCGTCGGCTACGAGCGCGACTATCTCGCCGGACTGTCCGAAGTGAGCCGCCAGCGCAAAGAGGGCGAGCAACTGCTCGTGCTCTTTCTCGGCAGCACGATCGGCAACTTCGCGCGCCTCGCGGCCACGCGTTTCCTGCGTGACATCCGCGCGATGCTGCGCCCCGGCGACACGCTGCTGCTCGGCACCGACCTCGTGAAGCCCGTGGATACGCTGATCGCCGCCTACGACGACGCCATCGGCGCCACGGCCGCATTCAACCTGAACCTGCTGTCGCGCATCAACCGCGAACTGGACGCCGACTTCGACCTGCACGACTTCGAGCACGTCGCGCGCTTCAATCCGGACGTGCGCAGCATCGAGATGCATCTGCGCGCGAAGCGCGACGTGCATGCCGAAGTGCGCTCGGCGCATCTCACCGTCGACATCGGCGCAGGCGAGACGATCTGGACCGAGAGCAGCCACAAGTATCACGCCGATGAAATCCCGGCGATCGCCGCCGACGCGGGCTTCGAATGCACGCGTCAGTGGGTCGAAAAGGATTGGGGATTCGCGGAGAGCCTGCTGGCCGTGAAGTAAGCGGCGTCCGAAACGAAAAAGCGGTGCGCCAATGCCTGGCGCACCGCTTTTTTATCGGGCGACGCTCAATGCTGCTCGAAGCGCTCGTAACGTTTTTCGGTCAGGCGTTCCTCGCTTTCCACCGAACTGACGCGCGCGGCCGGCGGCCCGTGGCGCAGCCACGAGAGCATGCGGTCCACCTGGTTCGCCGTGCCCTGGATCACGGCTTCGACCGAGCCGTCCTCCATGTTCGCGACGTAGCCGCGAATGCGCAGCGCGTGCGCCTGGCGCACCGTCGCGTGACGAAAACCCACGCCCTGCACCGTCCCGTGCACGCGCACGTAGTACGTTTCGAGGCGCGTATCCAGATCCGGTTCGCTCATTGTTCCTTTCTCCATGCAGGCTTTACGGTCGGCATTGTAGACGCCAACGCGCGCACGCGCCGGGCCCGCGCCACGTACAATCCGTGCCACGCCGCCGCGCCAATACCGAACATGGAAACGACCCTGCAATGACCGACACCTCCCGAGCCAACCGCGATCTCGTGCTGATCACCGGCGCGTCCGGCTTCGTCGGCTCGGCCGTCGCCCGCATCGCGCAGGAAAAGGGCTATGCGGTGCGCCTGCTGGTGCGCGAGACGAGCCCGCGCAAGAACCTCGAAGCGCTCGACGCCGAAGTCGTCACCGGCGACATGCGCGACGCCGCCTCGATGCGCCGTGCGCTCGACGGCGTGCGCTATCTCTTCCACGTGGCCGCCGACTACCGCCTGTGGGCGCCCGATCCGCACGAGATCGAGCGCGCCAACCTCGAAGGCGCCGAAGCCACCATGCGCGCGGCACTCGACGCGGGCGTGGAGCGCATCGTCTACACGAGCAGCGTGGCCACGCTCAAGGTCACGAGTTCGGGCAACTCAGCCGACGAAACCTCGCCGCTCACGCCCGAGCAGGCCATTGGCGTGTACAAGCGCAGCAAGGTGCTGTCCGAGCGCGCCGTGGAACGCATGATCGAGCGCGACGGGCTGCCCGCGGTGATCGTCAATCCGTCGACGCCGATCGGTCCGCGCGACGTGAAGCCCACGCCCACGGGCCGCATCATCGTCGAAGCGGCCACCGGCAAGATTCCCGCGTTCGTCGACACCGGCCTGAACCTTGCGCACGTGGACGACGTGGCGAATGGCCACTTCCTCGCGCTGGAGCGCGGACGCATCGGCGAGCGCTACATCCTCGGCGGCGAGAATTTGCCGCTGCAGCAGATGCTCACCGACATCGCCGGCATGGTCGGCCGCAAGCCGCCCACGATCGCGCTGCCGCGCTGGCCGCTCTATCCGCTTGCGATGGGCGCGGAAGCCGTGGCGCGCTTCACGAAGCGCGAGCCATTCGTAACTGTCGATGCGCTCAAGATGTCGAAGAACAAGATGTATTTCACGTCGGCGAAAGCGGAGCGCGAACTGGGTTATCGCGCGCGGCCGTATCGCGAGGGCTTGAAAGATGCGCTCGCATGGTTCCGCGAGGCCGGCTATCTGAACGCCAGATGAGGCAAGCTGAGGAAACTGTTACAACTTTTCTTGCGACATGCGTACAACGCCTGAAGGGCAATGCGCGCAAGCTGCGGGTAGAATCGCGGGTCTTACCTGAGAAGCTCGCATGAATCTTCAAGACCAGATTGGCGTGCTCGAAGCGGGCGTCGATCAGCTCCTTCAGGCCGCCGCCGCCGCGCACGCACCGCGCGCCGATGAACGCGCCGCCGCAGTTCCCCAGCAGGACACTCCCGTTGCAAGCAGCGAAGCGGAGCAAGCCGTCGCTGAGCAGCCGCACGCCGTTGCCGTCGACACGGCCGCGGAGGCTGCCGGTGCGGCCGCCACCGCAGAACCCGTTGAAGCCGCCAATGCAACCGTGACCGACACTGCCGAAGCCATCGAACCCGCTGCCGAAACGGCCCGCGCCGCGCCTGCGCAGCCCGAACTGCACGTGGCGCGCCCGTCGCAAAACGAGATCACGCTGACGATCGGCGGCCAGACGGTGACGCTCAACGCGCTGCAAGTCGGCCAGATGATCGAGGAGCTGTCGAACGCACGCGCCTCGATGCAGCCCGAACCGCCGCCCGGCATTCCGCAAGGCTGGCGTTTCGCGTCGACGAAGAATCCGATGATGGCCGTGCAGAAACAATCGAACGGCGACCGCCTGCTGGTGTTGCGCCACACGGGCCACGGCTGGGTGCCGTTCACGTTCTCGCCCGACATCGTCGTGCAGATGTACATGATGCTCACGCAGCGCTAACGCGCGCGGGGATCGAAAAAAAGCCGTCGAAACCGACGGCTTTTTTCATTGGCAGCTTCTCGCACGAAGCGCTTTATCGCCCCTGCGCCGGCGCCTGCACGCGCGCCTTCCACTGACCGCCCTTGCCGCGCCAGAAGCGCCACGCCGAAGCGAACGTCGCGCCCACGTAGAACAGCGCGACGAGCGGCAGGAACGGCGCCCACAGCGGCGAACGCCGGTAGTAGGCAAGCATGGGCGAGTAGGCGCAGCACATCAGCGCCCAGGCGATCCACGCGGGCCAGCCGTGCGGCCCGAGCACGAGCGCGACCACGGGCGGCGCGAGATAGATGATCGTCATGCCGAGCAGCGTGCCCGCGAGCTGCCACGCCGAATAGTGCAGCTGTGTGAACGCCGTGCGCGCGATCATGTTCCAGATGTCCTTCCACGAATCGTACGGGCGCAGCGACACGCTCTTCGCGGCAACGTCGAGCCGGATCGGGTGATGCCCTTCGCCCCGATGCTTGATGCGCGCGGCGAGGCTGCAGTCGTCGATCAGCTCGGCGCGGATCGATTCGATGCCGCCCGCCTCTTCGAGCGCCTGGCGGCGCACCAGCATGCAGCCGCCGGCCGCGGCCGCCGTGCGGTTCTTCGGGTTGTTGACCCACGAGAACGGATAGAGCTTCGCGAAGAAGAACACGAACGCCGGGATCAGCGCCTTTTCCCAGAAGGAGTCGCAGCGCAGCCGCACCATCAGCGAGACGAGGTCGCGGCCTTCGGCCTGCGCGCGCACGACGAGCTGCGCGAGCGCTTCGGGCGGATGGCCGATGTCGGCGTCGGTGAGGAGCAGGTAGTCGGCGGGCAGCTTGAGCGTGCGCACCGCCTCGATGCCCTGCGACTGCGCCCACACCTTGCCCGACCAGCCCGCCGGCAGCGGCTTGGCCGTAATCACGCTGAGCTTTTCCGGGCACTGCAGCGCGAGCGCGGCGGCGCGCGCGGCTTCCGCGGTGCCGTCGGTGCTGTGGTCGTCGATCACGATCACGTGAAACTCGCCGCCGTAGTCCTGCTGGAGCAGCGAGGTCACGGCCTCGCCGATCGCGTCGGCCTCGTTGCGCGCCGGCACGACGGCACACGCGGCAGGCCAGCCGGCCGCGGGCTCGACGATCGGCAGCGGCGCGGCCGGGCGCGCGCGCCAGAAGCCGCCGCGCCCGAACAGCAGCACGAGCCAGATGAGCAGCGAGAGACAGGAGACGGCAAAGAGAATGGTCGTAGTCATACGTTGTTACTCTCGATCGAAGGGGCGCGCACGCCCACGCGGCGCGACAGCCACATAGCCGCCGTGCGCAGGAGCACCACGGCCCAGTCGGGCGCGCGCAGCGCAGGCCGCGCGCGGAACACATCGTAGCCGCCGCGCTCGATGATTTCGAGCACGCGCAGTCCGCCATGCACGACGCTGCACAGCTCAAGGCCGAAGCGCCCCGGCACGCGCAGCGCGAGCGGCGCGCCGCCCACCATCAGCGCCCGCGCGCGCGCCACCTCGTGCGCCATCAGCGCGCGCCAGGCGTCGTCCACCTTGCCCGCGGCGATCTGCGCTTCGGTCACGCCAAAGCGTTCGCGCTCGGCGAGCGGCAGGTAAATGCGGCCGCGCGCCCAGTCGGCGCTCACGTCCTGCAAGAAGGTGATGAGCTGCAAGGCGGTGCAGATCGCGTCGGAATCGGCCAGATTCTCGGGCGTCGCCGCGTGAATCAGATGCAGCATCAGATGGCCGACCGGGTTCGCCGAGCGCCGGCAATAATCCAGCAGCTCGAAGCGATCGGCATAGCGCGTCGTGTCGATATCCTGATCGAACGCCGCGACGAGGTCGTAAAACGGCGCGAGCGGCAGGCGGCACTCGCGCACCACGTCCGCGAGCTTCGCGAACAGCATGGGGTGCACGCGCGCCGGGCGGCCTTCGGCCACCGCGTTCAGGCCTTCGCGAAAATCGGCGAGACGCGTGTGGCGTTGCTCGGGGCTCCAGTCGCCTTCGTCCGCGATGTCGTCGAGCGTGCGCGCGACGTGGTAGATCACGCCGACAGGCGCCCGCAGCGCCTTCGGCAGCAATACGCGCGCTACCGGAAAATCGTCGTAGTGGTCGGGTTCCATCAAGGCGTCCAGAATGGGGTCGTATCCCGACGCGCCATCCAGGCGACCCGCGGGACCGCGATATTTTAAGCGTTCCCGGGGTATGTTGCACCGCGCAACGAGGCAGCGGCCGTTCCACAGCCCCTCCTGCATCGCGTGCACGAAGCGCCTTGCACAGGCCGTGGGAGCGCCACGCGGCGGGCTTTTTGAGAAAAATGGGTGGCTGACCGGGGTCCGGCGTCGCGTGCACGCCGCACTGCGCGCGCTGCACACAGCAAACGAAAGGCGAAGGGGTTAAAATGCGCGTCTGGTTTTGACTCCGTCACTCCTTTGGCGGATTTTTGCATCTTTAATAATAGACAGCCGCCGGCGATCAGGTCATTTTTACCGACTTGCTCGTCTTATGCGGCAGTCGGAGTTCGCCACCCTATGCGAGTGATCCTTGCCCAACCCCGCGGCTTTTGCGCGGGGGTTGTCCGCGCTATCGAAATCGTCGATCGCGCACTGCAGAAGCACGGCGCGCCGGTCTATGTGCGCCATGAAATCGTCCACAACCGTCACGTGGTCGAAAACCTGCGCAACAAGGGCGCGCGTTTCGTGGAAGAGCTCGACGAAGTGCCGGAAGGCGCCGTGGCGATTTTCAGCGCCCACGGTGTGGCCAAGACCGTGGAACGCGCCGCCGAGGAACGCGACCTCGACGTGCTCGACGCCACCTGCCCGCTCGTCACCAAGGTTCATGTACAGGGCCGCCAGTACGTCGCGGCGGGCCGCACGCTGATCCTGATCGGCCATGCCGGTCACCCGGAAGTGGAAGGTACGATCGGCCAGATTCCCGGCACCGTGCTGCTCGTGCAGAGCGAAGCCGATGTTTCGAAGCTCGATCTGCCGCTCGATGCACCGCTCGCGTACGTGACGCAAACCACCCTTTCGGTGGACGACACGCGCGGCATCATCGACGCGCTGCTCGCGCGGTTCTCCGACATCGTCGGTCCGGACACGCGCGACATCTGCTACGCAACGCAGAACCGCCAGGCAGCGGTGCGCGAACTGTCGGATCAGGTGGACGTTCTGCTCGTCGTTGGTGCGACGAACAGCTCGAACTCGAATCGTCTGCGCGAGATCGGCAGCGAAACGGGGGTGCCGAGCTACCTCGTCGCCGACGGTTCGGAAGTGAAGGCCGAGTGGTTCGCCAATGTGCAAACGGTCGGCATCACGGCCGGCGCATCGGCGCCTGAAGAAATGGTTGAGAACGTCATTGACGCGCTGCGCGCGTTGGGGCCTGTCGAGGTGTCGACGATGGCGGGCCGTGAAGAAAAAGTCGAATTCAAGTTGCCGTCGAAGCTCTTGCAACCGCTCGTCGCGCGCGAAGTTTAAGGAGGACACGCTTTGTCTATTCCGCTGCTACAAAAAGTCCGCGTTGGCTCGTACATCTTCCGCCAGCATTTCAGCGGCAACAAGCGCTACCCGCTCGCGCTCATGCTCGAGCCGCTGTTCCGCTGCAATCTCGCCTGCAATGGCTGCGGCAAGATCGACTATCCGGATCCCATCCTGAACCAGCGCCTGTCGCTGGAGGAATGCCTCGAAGCCGTCGACGAGTGCGGCGCGCCGGTCGTTTCCATCGCAGGCGGCGAACCGCTGCTGCACAAGGAAATGCCGCAGATCGTGAAGGGCATCATGGCGCGCAAGAAGTTCGTGTATCTCTGCACGAACGCGCTGCTCATGGAAAAGAAGATGGACGACTACCAGCCGAACCCGTACTTCGTCTGGTCGGTGCACCTCGACGGCGACCGCGAAGCGCACGATCACTCGGTCTCGCAGGAAGGCGTGTACGACAAGGCCGTCGCGGCCATCAAGGAAGCCAAGCGCCGCGGCTTCCGCGTGAACATCAACTGTACGCTGTTCAACGACGCCGTGCCCGAGCGCGTGGCGAAGTTCTTCGACACGGTCGGCGAGATCGGCGTGGACGGCATCACGGTGTCGCCGGGCTATGCGTATGAGCGCGCGCCGGACCAGCAGCACTTCCTGAATCGCGACAAGACCAAGAACCTGTTCCGCGAAATCTTCAAGCGCGGCAACAACGGCAAGAAGTGGTCGTTCAGCCAGTCGAGCCTGTTCCTCGACTTCCTGGCCGGCAACCAGAGCTACCAGTGCACGCCGTGGGGCAACCCGGCGCGTACGGTGTTCGGCTGGCAAAAGCCGTGCTATCTGGTCGGCGAAGGTTACGTGAAGACCTTCAAGGAGTTGATGGAAACGACCGACTGGGACAAGTACGGCACGGGCAAGTACGAGAAGTGCGCGGACTGCATGGTCCACTGCGGCTTCGAGGCCACCGCCGTGATGGACACGGTCGCACATCCGCTCAAGGCCGCGCGCATCGCCCTCTCGGGCCCGCGCACGACGGGCGCGTTTGCGAAGGACATCCCGCTCGAAGGCGCACGTCCGGCTGAATACGTGTTCTCGCGTCACGTCGAGATCAAGCTCGAAGAGATCAAGAACTCGGCCAAGACCAAGAAGCCGGTTACGGTCGCAGCTAGCTAAAGCGGTTTCCGCCAAGGGCGGATGAAACGCAAAAAGGGCGCAACGGTTTTAGCCGTTGCGCCCTTTGTCTTTTTTATCACTTCGCGCTGAACGGCGACGCCGTTGCATTCGCAGTAGTCGTGCTCGCCGCCGCCGGCGTCCACCGGTACACCACCGCACTCGAAGCGTTGTAATTATCCTTCGTCACGACATACTCACCCGTCGAGCGCAGATACGCGCGCAGGCCGTACATCGAATCCACGTCGTTGCCCACGTACACCGCGTTCGGGTTGCTGTTGATGAGCGTCGTGTCGATCGCACCCGTGGTGAGGTTGAACGCATCGATGTTCGGCACGGTGTGCACGTAGCCCACGAACAGATAGTTTCCGGCGGCCGCTATCGATTTGGGATTCGCGCTCGTGAGCGTGATCACCGGATTCGGCGCGCTCGTATTGCCGGCGAGCCAGCCGTGATACACCTCGACGCGCGTGCCGATCGCCGTCCAGTCGGTGATGCTTGCGTCTTCTCCCGTGAGGATCATCGTGTCGCTTTCGGGCAGGTAGACGATGCGGGTGAGCCGCGAGATCGTGGCAGGAATCGGCGTGGTGATCGCGGCGCCCCAGGTCGGCTTGCCGGTCGAGTCGAAGCCGGTCAGCGGGTAGTGGGAAATGACGTTGGTCTTGTCGAGGCCGACCCACAGGTCGCCCTTGCTGTCGAGACAAAAGCCGTTGCGCACCGGGGCCGTCGTACTGAACGCCGCCCCCGGCAGCGTGTAATCCGGAATGGCGATATAGCCGCTCGCCGCATTGAAGTGGAAGAAGTAGAACGTATCGGGGTTCTGGCCGGCCGCCACGAGAATGCGCTTGCCGCTCACGCTCGCCACCTGCGCGAAATGGTCGCCGCGACCGGCGTCGGCGAGATTGATGCGCGGATCGGACGGATACGTGATCGGGTCGATCGTGTTGGCCACAAAGGTGCCGCCGGCCGTGCCCGAATAGATATTCATGCCGCCGTAGAACAGCGCGCCGTCGGTGCCCGGATCCGGCGCCGCATTGCCTTCGAAGTTGAGCGACTGGAGCTTCCAGCGCAGCGTGCCGGTGCCGTCGTAAGCCTGCAGATCGGTGCCGCCGTTGCGGCCGAGGTCCCACGAGCCGCCCCACGGATTGTTCAGCACGTACAGCATGCCCGCGGAATCCTTGCCGATGCCGACCACGCGCGTAAAGCGCTTGTCGCCCACCTGGCCCTTGACGCCCGTGGTCGTGTCGAGATAGCCGCCCAGCACGCCGAACGTGCCGGTTTGCGAAGGCGTGCCCGCTACGCTGAAGGTCTTGATGTTCATGTCGGGACCCGAGTCGCCGATCATCAACTGCGAGGTCTGCGCATCGAAATACAGCGACGACGGCCGCGCCGTGGAGGCCAGCTGGATGGTATTCAGCAGCTGACCGCCGGCACTGAATTCGAGCACCGCGCCCGCGCTCTTCTGGGCGACCCAGAGGTTGCCGCCCGCGTCGAGCGTGAGCGCGCCCGGGCACGCCACGCTGATATCGCGTTGCCAGATGCCGTCCGTGGTGTACACGCGCACGCGGTTGCCGGGGAAATCGCTCACGTAGAGCAGCGAGCCCGACGTCGCGAGTCCGGTGATGACATCGGCGAGCTTTTCGGTCGTATCGGCGCTCACGGGGATCAGCAGGTCGCGCGCGCCGCTCGTGCGGTTGTAGCGCCCGACGTTGCCGCTGCCATACGTGGCGTTGTACTGCATCGCGACGAACAGCGAAGTCGTGTTGCCCGTGATCGCGCCGCCCTGGAAGTCGCCATGCCCGCCGATCGAGCCGAGACTCTGGCCGTTCTGGTAGATCGCCACGCCGCCTTCGTTTTCATCCCACATCGACGAGGTATAGATGACGCCTTCGGGCGCGACCCACATCGAGCGGGCCACATTGCCCACGTGCGTCGCGTTGGCGCCGTAGGTGTTCGCAATCCAGTCGGTGGAGGATTGCGCTTCGCAAACGGGCGTAACCGTTGCGGTGAGAGCGGCCGCCAGCCAGGCTGCGCCGATTCGATGCAAGATCATGAAAGATTCTTTGATTCGCACACCTTACGGTGCGATTGTTGAAAATGCCGTGTTGCCCACGGGGCAAGCCCGCAGGCCGATTCCCGACGATTCGAATCCGTGCGCGCCGCCGCGCGCGGCGTCATGCGTCGAATTGGTGTGGAACTTCGTCAGAGTTAACGGCAGCCACACTGCGGGAATTGAGTGTTTTTTTGAGCGCGCGCCGAGCCGCGAAGATTACAGGCGTAAAAAAAGCGCGACGGCCTTCGCCGTCGCGCTTCTTGCAGAACATATCCGCTCAGTCGGGAGTCAGCAGCACTTCCCCGCGCCCGACCCATAGCGGGCATTTTGCCGCTCGCGGAAAAACTCCTCGTAGGTCATGACCGGGCGCTCGGGATGCGTCTCGCGCGCATGCGCGACGTAGCCCTCGTAGTCCGGCAAACCGACCATCAAACGCATGGCCTGGCCGAGATAGCGCCCGGCCGTCTGTACGTTGTCGCGAAGTCCCGAGAACATGATGTGCTCCGTTCAATAACGTCGATTCAATGCACGCGATTCGTCACGGCCGCCGCGCCGCCAGCCGGCATCGCCTGATACGGCGTTTCCTGCACGGTCGGACGGTCGATGCGGCGCGCACGCGCAATCGCGATCAGGCCATACACGACGATGCTCACCACGACGAAGATGAACAGGCCCGAAAGCGCGGCATCGACGTAGTCGTTGAAGACCATGCGCTGCATCTGCTCGAGCGACTTCGCGGGCGCGACGATCTTGCCATCCGCGATCGCCGCCGACAGCTTCTGTGCGTGCGCGACGAAGCTCACCTTCGGGTTGCTGTCGAAAATCTTTTGCCAGCCCGCCGTGAGCGTGCAGATGAGGAGCCACACCGTGGGCAGTGCCGTGACCCATGCGAACTTCTCGCGCTTCATCTTGAAGAGCACGACGGTGGCGAGCATGAGCGCGATACCGGCGAGCATCTGGTTCGAGATACCGAAGAGCGGCCACAGCGTGTTGATGCCGCCGAGCGGATCGACCACGCCCTGGTAGAGGAAGTAGCCCCACGCAGCCACGCACAGCGCGGTCGCGATCAGGTTGGCCGGCAGCGACTCCGTGCGCTTGAGCGACGGGTGGAACGTGCCGAGCAGGTCTTGCAGCATGAAGCGGCCCGCGCGCGTGCCCGCGTCGACGGCGGTCAGGATGAAGAGCGCCTCGAAGAGGATGGCGAAGTGATACCAGAACGCCATCATCGCCTCGCCGCCCACCACCTGGTGCAGGATCTGCGCCATGCCCACGGCCAGCGTCGGGGCGCCTCCGGCGCGCGCGACGATGGTCGTTTCGCCCACGGCCTGCGCGGTGTGCGTGAGCATCTCCGGCGTGAGCATGAAGCCCCAGTGGCCCACGGTTTGCGCGACCGCGTCCGGCGTCGTGCCGAGCACGGCGAGCGGCGCGTTCATCGCGAAGTACACACCCGGCTCGATCACCGAAGCGGCCACGAGCGCCATGATGGCGACGAACGATTCCATCAGCATCGCGCCGTAACCAATGAAGCGCGCGTTGGTTTCGTTATCGAGCAGCTTGGGCGTCGTGCCCGACGAGATCAGCGCATGGAAGCCCGACACCGAGCCGCACGCGATCGTGATGAAGAGGAACGGGAACAGGTTGCCCGACCAGACCGGGCCCGTGCCGTCGATGAACTTCGTGAAGGCCGGCATCTTCAGTTCCGGCGCGACGATCAGAATGCCGATCGCAAGCGCGAGAATCGTGCCGATCTTGAGGAACGTCGAAAGGTAGTCGCGCGGCGCGAGCAGCAGCCACACCGGCAGCACCGAAGCGACGAAGCCATAGCCGATCAGGATCCAGGTGAGCTGCGTGCCCGTGAACGTGAACCAGGCGGCGAGCGTGGGCGAATCGTGCACGTGCTGGCCGAAGGCGATGGAAGCCATCAGCAGGACGAAACCGATGATCGAGATCTCGCCGATCTTGCCCGGACGGATGTAACGCACGTACAGGCCCATGAAGATCGCGATGGGAATCGTCGCGGCCACCGTGAACGTGCCCCACGGCGAGTTCGTGAGCGCCTTCACGACGATCAGCGCGAGCACCGCGAGAATGATGATCATGATGAGGAAGGTGCCGAACAGCGCGATCACGCCGGGCACCGGACCGAGTTCCATCTTCACGAGGTCGCCGAGCGAGCGGCCGTCGCGGCGCGTGGAGAGGAACAGCACCACGAAGTCCTGCACGGCGCCCGCGAACACCACGCCCGCGAGAATCCAGAGCATGCCGGGCATGTAGCCCATCTGCGCGGCCAGCACCGGACCGACGAGCGGCCCCGCGCCCGCGATCGCCGCGAAGTGATGGCCGAACAGCACGTACTTGTTGGTGGGCACGTAATCGAGCCCGTCGTTGTGGCGCACGGCCGGCGTCATGCGCAGGCCGTCGAGCTGCAGGACCTGCGTGGCGATGAAGCGGCTATAGAAGCGATACGCGATCAGATAGACGCACACGGCGCAGATCACGATCCACAGTGCGCTGATTCGCTCGCCGTGCGCGAGCGCGATGGTACCGAACGCGAACGCGCCAAGCAGCGCGACCAGCGTCCAGACGACAAAACTGGATGTCCGACTCATGCGGTGTCTCCGTTATGTTTTTAGCTTTGTGTCCGGCATCGGAACCGGACCCTTGCGCGCCGTCCACAGCATCGTGGCGATGGCGGCGCATGCATGACGCATTACGCCATGTCGTGGGCGGTAGTATTCGCTTTCAGACCGTCAGCCACAACCGGACAACTACGTAAGCGCGCTACGTAGAACTACGTAGGTAAGGCAACAATTCGTTGCGCGCGCAACGATAATCGCGGGCCGCCGCGCAGGGTGTCGCGCAAGGACACTCTCTCGCGCGGCGCGTGAATTTGGCGCCTGCGCCGCGCGCGCCCGGTTATGCTTGCAGACTCAGCTTCCGAACACCGTCATGCCCGCCCCATTTTTCTTTGCCGACCGCCGCCTGAAGACGAAAATCTTCCTGCTCGCCGTCGTGCCGTTCCTCGCAGCGATTGCCGGCATCGGGATCGGTGTGCGCCAGCAGGCCACGCAGCTCGCGCAAACGCAGCACGCGACGATGCAGAGCGCGTATATGTCGAGCAAGGAAATCGAGCTACGCCACTACGTGGAGCTGGCCACGAGCGCCATCGCGCCGCTCTATGCGCCCGGGGAAAACGCCAGCGACGCGTTGCCCGCACCTGATAGCGAAGCCGACCGCCAGCTGGCCGCGCTAGCCGTGCTGCAGAAGATGGACTTCGGCCCTGATGGCTATTTCTTTGTCTACGACATGCACGGGCGCTCGCTCATGCATCCGCGCGAGCCCGCGCTCGTCGGGCAGGATCTCTGGAATCTGCGCGATCCGCAGGGCGCGCTCACGATCCAGCAACTGATTGCCGCGGCCCAGCGCGGCGGCGGCTATGTGCGCTATATGTGGCACCGGCCGTCCACGGGCAGGCTCGCGCCCAAGCTCGGCTATGTCGTGCCGCTGCCGCGCTGGGGCTGGATGATCGGCACGGGCATCTATCTCGACGACGTCGATTCGACGCTCGCGCACATCGACGAGCGCGCCTCCGCGAATATCGAGCACACCATTCAGTGGCTCGGCGCGATCGCACTCGCGGGCGTGCTCGTGATCGCGCTCGGTGCGCTCGTGCTCAACGTGAGCGAGCACCGCAGCACCGACGCCAAACTCAAGCGCCTTGCGCAACAGGTGGTCGAGTCTCAGGAGCAGGAGCGGGCGCGGCTTTCGCGCGAACTGCACGATGGCATCAGCCAGATGCTCGTTTCGGTGAAGCTGCTGCTGGAGTCGGCGCTGGCTCGCTTCGAGCGCGGGGAAACGCGCGTGCCCGCCGCCGAAGCGTCGCTCGCCACCGGCCTCTCACGACTGTCCGACACGCTGCGTGAAGTGCGCAGCATCTCGCACGCCCTGCGCCCCTCAATGCTCGACGACCTGGGCCTCGCCGCCGCACTGGAGCAACTCACGCGCGAGATGGCCGAGCAAACGGGCATCGAGATCGCCTTCACGCAAACCGCGCCGAAACCGGCGAGCAAAAAGGCGCAAGTTCCCGCGCTGCCGGACGCCGTCAACACCGTGCTCTTTCGCATTGCTCAGGAAGCGCTCACCAACATCGTGCGGCATGCGCAAGCGGCGCACGCCGCGCTCACGCTGGAGGTCGCCGCTAGCGGCGTGACACTCGGCATTGCCGACAACGGCCGCGGCTTCGACGTGGCGCACGCGCTGGCCGACCCGCGCGCGGGTCTGGGCCTGCGCAACATGCGCGAGCGCCTCGAGTCGCTCGGCGGGCGCCTCGACATCACCTCGCAGCCCGGCCATACGCTCGTCACCGCGTGGGTGCCTATTGCGTCCAATGCAGCGTCCAATGCGGCGTCCAATGCAGCATCCAAAGCCGCTGTATCAGGAACACCGAAATGACGATGACGAATGCAAACGTGAACCATTCGACCAGCCCGGGCGCCAAACCCGCGCGGCTCGTCCTCGTGGACGACCATCCTCTCGTGCGCGACGGCCTGCGCGCACGGCTCGAAGCCGTGCCGGGTTTCGAGGTGGCGGGCGAAGCCGGCAACGCCGATGAGGCCATCGCGCTCGCCGCGTCGCTCGAACCCGATCTCGTGCTGATGGACGTGGGCATGGCCGGCGTGAACGGCATTGCGCTCGCGGGCATTTTCCACGAGCGCTTTCCGGCCATCCGCGTGTTGATGCTGTCGATGCACGACAACGTCGAATACGTGACCGAGGCGGTGCGCGCGGGCGCAAGCGGCTACGTGCTCAAGGATTCGCCGGCCACCGAGATCATCCGCGCGATCGAGGCGGTGCTGGCCGGGCGTACGTATTTCAGCGCGGGCCTGAGTGCGCGCATGATCCAGGCGTCGGCGCGCAGCACACCCGTCGAGCGTCTCACGCCACGCGAGCGGGACATTCTCGACGCGCTCGCGCAAGGACTCTCGAGCAAGCAGATCGCGCAGCGCGAGGGACTTTCGGTGCGCACGGTGGAAACGCACCGGCTCAACCTCAAGCGCAAGCTGGAGATCGAAGGGCAGGCGGAGTTGATCAAGTTCGCGGTGGAGCACCGCAGAAAGTGAAACGGGCGCTCCGGCTTACCCGGAGTGCCCGTCAATGCGCAATGCGTGTACAACCACCGATCGACGATCAGCTGCGCGCGTTGTGGTCGACGAGGAACTTGATGAGGCCGTCGATGCCGCCCTTGGCGATCTGGTCGGCAAATTGCGTCTGGTAGACCTGGATCAGCCAGGCGCCCATCATGTTGATGTCGTAAATCTTCCAGCCGTTGGGTGTTTGCGTGAGACGGTAGTCGATGGCGTCGTCGCCGCCGTTGCTGATCACGTGCGACTGCACCACGGTGTCTTTCGCGCCGGCACCCGTGTTCGACGGTGCGAACTTGAAGGTCACCTGGGTATCGCGAAGTTGCGAGAGCGACGAGGCATACGTCTTCACGAGCAGGAGTTGAAATTGCTCATACAGCTTCTGCTGCTGTTCGGGCGTGGCCGTCGCCCAGGGTTTGCCAACGGCGATCCGCGTGGTGCGTTTGAAGTCGGTGGCGGGAACGAAATGGGTCTCGACCACCTGGGTGATCTTGTTCATGTCGCCACCGCGGGCCTGCGGGTCGGCCTGCATCGCCTTCACGGTGCCTTCCACGGCGGCCTTGACGACGGCGTCCGGCGTGGTCTGTGCGAACGCGGCGCCCGAGACGCCCGTGAAACAGGCGGCGACGAAAAATGCGGTCAGGTAACGTTTCATACGCTCTTCTGGAACAGTGAAATTCAGGCGCCGGTACAGTGCGACTCAGTGCGTGCGGTTAAGTGCAAGTGCAATCACGTAACCTTCGCGCCGCCGGCTGAGCCAGTATAACGGCTTTGGCAGATGCGCTGCCGGGGCGCCGCCTCGAGCCCAGGTGTGCAAGACCCGCGCCGGGACGGGCGGGGCCGGTATACTTGTGCGTTTCGCGTCAAAGAACCTAATTGACAGGGCCCCCTCGCCTGTATGCTGAAGCCATTCATCATTAGCCTCGTCGCCTGGTCGGTGCGCCGCGCGGCGTGGGTGATCACATTTGCAATCGTGCTTGCCGTGCTCTCCGGCGTATACGTCGCGAGGCATTTCAAGATCAATACCGACGTCAGCGGTCTCGTCGAGAACACGGCCGAATGGGCCGCGTTGAGCGAAGCCAAGGACAAGGCGTTCCCGCAGCGCGCGAGCTCGCTGCTCGTGGTCGTCGAAGCCGACGCGCCCGAACTCGCCGACGCCGCAGCCGACAAGCTCGCGCAAGCGCTCAAGGCCGACTCGCGCGAATTCAGCGCCGTCTCGCAGCCCGCGGGCGGCCCGTTCTTCCAGCACAACGGCCTGCTGTTCCCGTCCACGGCCACGGTGCTCTCGACCACGGGCCAGCTCGTGCAGGCGCGCCCGCTCGTGAACCAGCTCGCGAAGGATCCGAGTCTCGCGGGTCTGGCCGGCACGCTCACGACCACGCTGCAACTGCCGCTCACGATCGGCCAGATCAAGTTGCCGCAAATGGCGAATCTGCTCGGCAGCGCCGCCACCGTCGTCGACGAGGTGCTCGCCGGCAAGCCCGCGGCGTTCTCGTGGCGCGCGCTCGTCGACAAGGACGCGGCGACGAAGCCGGCGTTCGCCTTCATCACCGTGCAGCCGGTGCTTAACTTCGGCGCGCTCAAGGCAGGCGCAAACGCGTCGGAAGCGATCCGCGCGACCGCCGCCTCGCTTCATCTCGACAGCGAATTCGGCGCGCGCGTGCGCCTCACGGGCGAACAGCCGCTCGCCGACGACGAATTCGCCTCGGTGCAGGACGGCGCCGCGCTCAACGGCGTGATCACGATCATCGTCGTGCTCGCCATCCTGTGGCTCGCGCTGCGCTCGGGCAAGCTGATCGGCGCAACGCTCATCACACTCGTGGTCGGTCTGGTCATCACGGCCGCGCTCGGCCTCATGATGATCGGCTCGTTCAACATGCTCTCGGTCGCCTTCATGGTGCTGTTCGTGGGGCTAGGCGTCGACTTCGGCGTGCAGTTCGGCGTGAAGTATCGCGAGGAGCGCTTCCAGGACGAGCGGCTCGACGCCGCGCTCCTCAAGACCGCGCGGACCATCGGCGTGCCGCTCACGCTCGCGGCGATCGCCGTGGCCGAAAGTTTCTTTTCCTTCCTGCCGACCGCCTACAAGGGCCTCTCGGAACTCGGGCAGATCGCGGGCGTGGGCATGTTCGTGGCATACGTGTGCAACATGACAGTGCTGCCGGCGCTCATCCGCGTGTTCAATCCCAGGGGCGAGCGCGCCTCGCCGGGCTTCGCGTTCCTCGCGCCCGTCGACAAATGGCTCGCCGAGCATCGCAAGCCCGTGCTGATCACCACGCTCGTTATCGTGGTGGGCGCGACGCCGTTGCTGCTGCATCTGCGCTTCGACTTCAATCCGTTGCATCTTAAGGATCCGCATACCGAGTCGATGGCGACGCTGCTGGCGCTCAAGAACTCGCCCGTCATCTCGATCAACGATGTGAGCGTGCTCGCGCCGTCGCTCGAAGAAGCCGACAAGATCGCCGCGCGGCTCTCGAAGCTGCCCGAAGTCGCTCGCGCCACCACGCTCAGTTCGCTGATTCCCGACGATCAGCAGCAAAAGCTCATGCTGATCTCGAGCGCCGCGCAGCAGCTTCTGCCCGCGCTCACGCAGCAGCCGTCCTCGCCCGTAACCGACGAAGTGCGCGTACAGACGCTCAAGCGCGCGGCCAACCAGCTTTCGCTCGCCGCGAGCGACCACCCGGGGCCGGGCGCGGCCGAGGCGAACCATCTGTCCGACTCGCTCAACAAACTCGCGAACGCGAGCCCGGCCACGCGCGACCGCGCGGAAACCGCCTTCAGCCTCACGCTCAGGCTCGCCTTCGCGCAGCTCGCGCGCCTGTTGCAGCCCTCGGAGATCACGCGGGAAAACCTGCCGCCCGAGATGGCGCGCGACTGGGTGGCGCCGACCGGCCAGGCGATCGTGGACGTCGCGCCGCGCGTGCCGCCGGGCGTCGATCCCAACGACGATGTGATGCTCGCGCGCTTCGCACACGCGGTGAAGGCGGCGGAGCCGAACGCGATCGGCGGCCCGATCTCGATCCTGCACTCGGCGAACGTGATCATCCTCGCGTTCTTCCAGGCAGCGGGGTGGTCGGTGCTGCTCATCACGGCGCTGCTCTGGATCACGTTGCGCAATTTCGGCGACGTGCTGCGCACGATCATTCCTCTACTGGTATCGGCGCTCGTTACGCTCGAATTGTGCGTCGTCTTCGGAATTCAGCTAAATTTCGCCAACATCATCGCGCTTCCCCTGATGCTCGGCGTCGGCGTCGCGTTCAAAATCTACTTCGTGATGGCCTGGCGCGCGGGGCAGACCGGCCTCCTGCATTCGAGCCTCACACACGCGGTGCTTTTTTCCGCCGCGACCACCGCCACGGCGTTCGGGAGCCTGTGGCTATCGCATCATCCGGGCACGTCGAGCATGGGCAAGCTGCTCGCACTGTCCTTGTTCTGTACGCTGATAGGCGCCGTGGTCTTCCAGCCGGTGCTGATGGGCAAGCCGCGCGCAAAACGCGCGAGATCGGAAACTCAGGGGATCGACCAATGAAGAAGAATCAAGCCGCGCTCACCATGGCGGCGGCGAGCCTGGCGCTCCTCGTGACGTCGGGTTGCGCCACGGGCCCCGACCGCAAACCGGGCGATCCGTTCGAGCCCGCGAATCGCGCAATTTTCACGTTCAACGACAAACTCGATACCTACGTCGCGCAGCCGGTTGCCAAGGGCTACCAGAAGGTGACGCCGCAGCCGCTGCGTCAGGCGATCACGAACTTCTTCTCGAACATCGGGGACGTCGACAACTTCGCAAACAACGTGCTGCAGCTGAAGATCACCGACGCCGTCCAGGATCTGATGCGCATCGCGATGAACACGACCTTCGGTCTGGGCGGCCTGATCGACTTCGCGACGTTGGCGGGGCTGCCCAAGCACCATCAGGACTTCGGCCTCACGATGGGCCACTACGGCATGCCGGCCGGCCCGTATCTCGTGCTGCCGCTGTTCGGGCCCAGTTCGGTGCGCGACGGCATCGGCATGGCCGTGGACGTGAAGTTCAACGTCATCAACTACTTCGAGCCGGCGGTGCGCAACCCGATGTATCTCGCGCAGTTCATCAGCGCGCGTGCGGACCTGCTCGGCGCAACCGACCTGCTCAAGCAGGCGGCACTCGACCCGTATTCGTTCGTGCGCGACGCCTACCGCCAGCAGCGCGAATCGCTGATCCGCGGCTCGCGCGGCAACAATGCGCCGCTGCCCGATTACGGCGAGCCGGGCGGCGAGGCCGCACCGAACGAGAACGGGGCACCCCATTACGAAGACCCGGGCGAGTCGGGCGGTGCCGGCGGCGCAGGTGGCACGGCGGCCCCCGGCGCTTCGAACAATGGTCTGCCGAATTACGAGGATCCTGGCGAGGGGAGCGCGACGGGCGCTACCGGGGCTGCTACGACGGGTGCGGCCGCGGCTGGCGCGGGTCCGGGTGCTGCTGCGGCGGCCGGCACGGCGGGTGTAGCCGCGGCAGCCGCTTCCGCACCGGCGAGCGCATCGGCGCCTGTCGCGGCTTCGGGTGCGACGGCAGCGCCTGTGAAGCCCGCATCGGCGCCCTGAACGCAACATAGGGCCGCCCGTATGCGGGCGGGCGGCGTATCAATGCAAAAAACCCGGCAACCTTTCGAGGTTGCCGGGTTTTTTATCGCGTCGCGAGCACCGCTCAATGCACCGAAGCGTCCTCGCTCTCGGCCTGGCGTTCGGCCTCGTTCGCCGCCGCCAGCGCCGTGGCATCCGCCGTCGTCTGCACGGTCTGGCGATAGCGCTCGTAGGCTTCGTCGGCGTAACGGATACGCTCGCGGCCGTGCGGGGCCGGCACGCCGTCGGCGCCGAGGTTCACGAACACCATCTTTTCGATCGTCAGGATGCTCTTGCGCGTGATCTTGTTGCGCACTTCGGCGCGCAGCGTGATCGACGTCCGGCCGAAATCCGTGGCCGTGATGCCGAGCTCGATGATGTCGCCCTGACGCGCCGAGCTCACGAAGTTGATCTCCGACATGAACTTGGTCACCACGCGTTGATTGTCGAGCTGGCAGATCGCGTAGATCGCCGCTTCTTCGTCGATCCAGCGCAGCAGGCTGCCGCCGAACAGCGTGCCGTTCGGATTCAGGTCTTCAGGCTTGACCCACTTGCGAGTATGAAAATTCATGGCTGGCCACTCCCCGATATGTGATTTGTCCCCAGCTCGCAGGAACGAACCTAGGGTTAACACTGAGATGTTACCAGAGATAGGGGTTTACCCTAGTTTTTCAATAACCGGGCAGGGTCATTTCGGGAAAAAAGCGCCGGCGGCCGTCAACACCTGCCGCGCGGCGCTCAGCGACTGGCGTGCCGCTTTCGCGTCCGCCGCCACGCGCAGCAGGCCGCCCAGTTGCGCCGGGTCGCGCGCCAGTTCGCGCAGGACCGGGAGCACCGCCGTCGTGCCGTCATCGCGCAAGCCGGCCATGGCCGCTTTCGGCAGGCTGCGCCACGCCGGATCGACGATCGCGCGGCACACTGCGAACGGCACGCCATGCGCGGCCGCGGCGGCGGCGGCCAGGTGCGATTCCATATCGACGGCGAGCGCTCCGCACGCGCTGAACAGCGCGGCCTTGTCCGCCGCACCGGTGAGCGGCGCGGCAACGGCTGCCTCCACGCCGCGCCGGGTTTTCGCGGCGAGCGGCGAGGCCATCAGCGCGTCGGCCATGCGTGCGCTCCAGGCGGCGTCGGTCGCGACGCGCCCGAACGGCCCTTCGATCGCTTGCGCGATCACCAGCGTGCCAGGCTCGAGATCGGGTGCAAGACCGCCCGCCGTGCCGAAGCTGACGATGGCCGCCGCGCCGTCCTCGAGCGCCGCCGCAAGCGCGCTCTGCAGCAGATCGGCGCGCGCGGCATAGACGGCGCGTACGCCATCCTGGCCTTTGCCCGCGGCAATGCTCGCCTCGAAGGCCATGCCCGTTACTGCGATCACGGGCAGGGCGCGCGCCTTGATCCCGGCCGCCGCGCTCACAGACCGACCGTGACGCGCGTCACGCCCGCGCGCTTGAGGTTGCGGTAGCGCGCGAGCGCCCACAACGGGAAGAACTTGCGATAGCCGTGGTAGCGCAGATAGAACACGCGCGGAAAGCCCGTGGCCGTGAAGCGCGTTTCGTCCCAGAGGCCGTGTTCCTGCTGCGTTGTCTGCAGAAACTCGATGCCGCGTGCCACCGCCGGATGATCGACCGCGCCCGCGGCCATCAGGCCGAGCAGCGCCCAGGCCGTTTGCGAAGCCGTGCTGGTGGCGCGCTCGTAGCCGCGGTATTCGAGCTTGTAGCTCGTGCCGTCTTCGCCCCAGCCGCCGTCGTCGTTCTGGATCTGCACGAGCCATTGCACCGCGCGCTTCATGCGCGGGTCGTCGTGACCGAGACCGGCCGCGTTGAGCGCGCACAGCGCCGTCCACGTGCCGTAGATGTAGTTCATGCCCCAGCGACCGTACCAGCTGCCATCGGCTTCCTGCTCTTCGAGCAGATAGTTGTACGCGCGGCGCGCGTGCTCGCTCGCGGCCGGCAGCTCGCCGAGCTGCGCGAGCATCGAGAGGCAGCGGCCCGAGACGTCGGCGGTCGGCGGATCGAGCAGTGCGCCGTGGTCCGAGAACGGGATGTTGTTCAGGTAGTACTGCGTGTTCTCCGGCTCGAACGCGCCCCAGCCGCCGTTGCTGCTTTGCATGCCGACCACCCATTCGCGCGCGCGGGCGATCGGGGCGTCGTAGGCATTCGTGTTGTCGAGCTTGTCCACGCGGTCCATCGCGGCCACGACCACGGCCGTGTCGTCGACATCGGGGTAGTGCGGGTTCGCGTACTGGAACGCCCAGCCGCCCGGACGCACCGCCTCGCGGCGCGAGATCCAGTCGCCGCGCACGTCGAGAATCTGCAGCGGACGCAGCCATTCGAGGCCGCGGCGCGCGGCTTCCTCCGCGCGGGCGTCGCCGGTCTCCAGCAGGGCGTGCGCCGCCAGCGACGTATCCCACACCGGCGACAGGCAGGGCTGGACGTACGCTTCCTCCGTGTGGACCGTCACCAGCTTTTCGAGCGACTGGCGTGCGATCGCGCGGTGCGGATGATCGGCGGGATAGCCCAGCACGTCGTACATCATCACGGCGTTGGCCATGGCCGGGAAGATCGCGCCCAGACCGTCCTCGCCGTTCAGGCGCTCGTCGACGAACGCCACCGCGGCGTCGATCGCGCGCTGGCGCAGGTAGGTCGGAAAGAGCGGATCGGTCACGCGCAGCACGCCGTCCACGGCGCGGAAGAAACCGAACCAGCCCTTGCTCTGATGCGGGGAGCGGGCGTTCAGGCCCACGCTCACCGGCGCGCCGCGGAACAGCTCGTCGATGCGCACGCCACGCGGGTTGCGCGCCACCGGGCGCTTCGCGCCCAGCACGAGCAGCGGCACGATCACCGTGCGCGCCCAGTACGACACCTTCGACAGATGGAACGGGAACCACTGCGGCAGCAACGTGATCTCGACGGGCATCATCGGGACTGCGTACCACGTCACCACGCCAAACAGCGCGAGCAGGATGCGCGTGAACACGTTGACCTGCTCCGCGCCGCCCGCCGCGAGAATCGCCTCGCGCGCCCGCACCATGTGTTCGGCGTCTTCGGCGTCGCCGATCATCTTGAGTGCGAAGTAAGCCTTCACGCTTGCGCTCACGTCCATCGCGCCGTCGGTGAAGAGCGGCCAGCCGCCGTCCGGCAGCTGGATGCGGCGCAAGTAGCGCGCGATCTTCTGTTCGAGTTCTAGGTTCGCGGTTTCGCCCAGGTAATGCACGAGCAGCACGTATTCGGCCGGGATCGTGGCGTCCGCTTCGAGTTCGTAGACCCAATGGCCATCGGCGCGCTGGTCGGCGAGGATCGCATCGGTCGCGCGCACGACGGCGGCGTCGAGCATGGCGAGCGGTGCGGCCGTCTCTTCGGCAAACGTGGGGGTGGGCATCGCCACGCCCGGCGTGGCGACGCCGAGCATGTCCTGGGATAAATCGTTCATCTACGTTCCAAATTTTCGGTCAGGAGCAGCTCGGCGGCCTTGCGGCCCGAGCGGATCGCTCCTTCGATCGTCGCGGGCAGACCGGTAGCCGTCCAGTCGCCTGCAAGCATCAGATTGTTCCAGCGCGTGCGCGTCGCGGGCCGGCGCCATTCCTCGTCGGGCACCGCGGCGAAGGTCGCGCGCGCGTCGGCGCACACGCGCCAGGCAGGCATCGGCTCGAGCGGCAGCGAGGCCGCCTCGGCCACGTCGGTCCACACGCGGCGCGCGATCTCCTCGGGGTCGAGGTCGAGCACGCCGTGCGCGTCGTGGATCGTCGCCGACAGGCGCCCCTCGGCCGTGCACAGCCAGTGGGCCGTGCCGTTGACGAGCGCCATCGGCGTCACGAGGCCCGGCGGCGCCGGCACCGCGTAGTGCACGGTGACGATCGCATTGTGGCGCTGCGGCGCCTGCAGCGCCGGCACGAGCGCCGCGGCGGCCGCGCCGGGCACGGCCAGCACCACCGCCTCGTCGGCTGCGAGCGTGATGCGCCCGTCTGGAAAATCGAGTGCGGAGACGCGGCCCGCCGCGTCGTCGTACTCAATCTCCCTGAGCGGCGAGTCGAGGCGGATCGCCGCGCCGCCGTGCTGAAGCATGCGCAAGGCCGGATCGACGAATGCGCTGGAAAGGCCCCCGCGCGCCGCCAGCGGCCGGAACGACTCGCCGCCCGCCGCGAGCGACTCGCGCAGCATCGCGCCCGCCAGCTCCGCGCTGCCCACGCGCGGCTCGACATTGAGCGCCGTGAGAAAGAACGGGTGCAGCAGCCGGTCCCACAGCACGCCTTCGCAGCGCATGGTCTGCGCCATCGTGCGGCCCGGCTTGGCGAACAGGAGCGGCAGCAGCCCCAGATAGTCCGCGGCGCGCGTACCCGGTACTCGCGAGCGCGAGTCGCCGATCCAGAACGGCATGCGCGAACGCGAGAAGCGCACCGTCCAGCGCGAGCCCGCGGCGATATCCATGAACGCGAAGCCCGGCTCGGTGGGGCCGGAGAGCGCGTCGCCGGCGCCGATCGTGCGCACGTACTCCAGCGTGCGCGCATGTCCCGCCAGCACCAGATGATTGCCCGTGTCGAGCGTCGCCGAAAGCGTGCGGTCGTAGTACGAGCGGCAGCGTCCACCTGCCTGGCTGGCGGCCTCGTAGAGCGCCACCTGCACGCCGCGCCGCTGAAGCCGCACGGCCGTCGCGAGGCCCGCAAGCCCAGCGCCGATGACGTGGACTAGCCGAGGCATCAGAACAGCGCGTAACGCGCGACGATCCACATGAGCCGTGCGCGCGGCTTGCTGACTTTCGTGCGCGGCAGGTCGAAGCCGCGATCCACGGTGCGCTCGAGCAGCACGCGGTAGACGCCCGACATGATGCGCGGCGCTTTCACCTGCGCGCGCGGCGCGGCGTCCATGATCGCGTCGGCCTGCGCGAAGTGCGCGCGGGCGCGCTGCACGAGCGTCTCGCACACACGCGGCAGCGACGGGTCGGCGGCGATCGTGTGCGGATTGCCCGCCGCGATCCCTTCGCGCGCGAGCAGTTCGCGCGGCAGATAGCAGCGGTTGATGTCCGCGTCTTCGTCGATGTCGCGCAGGATGTTGGTGAGCTGCAGCGCGCGCCCCAGATGGTGCGACAGCAAGCGGCCCGGCTCCTCCTGCATCCCGAAAATTCTCACCGACAGCCGGCCTGCGGCGCTCGCCACGCGGTCGCAATACAGGTCGAGCGTGTCCTCGTCGGGGGCGCAGATGTCCTCGGCGGCGTCCATGGCCATGCCGTCGATCATCGCGTGAAAATCTGCGCGCTGCAGCCCGAACGTATGGATATGGCGCGTGAGCGCCGCGAGCGAGGCGCGCGGCGTGCCCGCATAGCACGCGTCGACGTCGGCGCGCCATTGGTCGAGCCCCGCAGCGCGCTCGGCGCGCGGCAGGTCGCTGTCGGCGATGTCGTCGACAGCGCGGCAGAAGGCGTAGACCTGATACATGGCGTCGCGCTGCGCGGGGGGCAGGATCCGCATCGCCAGATAAAACGAGCTGCCCGACGAAGCGGCGGCAGCGTCGGTTTGTTGTGTATCGTCCACGACGAGATTGGAAACAGCCAAGACGATCTCCGCTGGGGGCGCCCTCACCGGGCGTTCGACTCTATTCGGGCCCGCATTGCCGCGGGTCGCCCGCGCGCGCGGACACGCGCGAGGCACCCGACCCTTAAATTGCTTGCCGGGAGGCGTGCAAGGCCGGAAACGGGCAAAAGTATATCAACCTTTGGGCAACCCGCGCAGGGCCGTCAGCGCCTGGGGACCGCAGTGGAGGCATGGCCGCGCAGCCCCGGAGCATGGGGCGATGAGCCGGATTGAGGCGGGAGCCGTTTGCGCCCGACTCGGATCAGGCGAGCGCGACCGAGCGGTTGCGCCCCTGGCGCTTCGCCGTGTAGAGGGCGGCGTCCGCCTCGTTGATCATGCCTTCGTAGTCGGGCGCACCCGTGCGCGCCGTCGCGGCGCCGACGCTGGCCGTCACGGGCACGATCACGCCTTGCACCTCGATCGGCTCGTCGGCGATCGTGCGGCGGATCTTCTCCGCGACGTAGAGCGCGTCGTCGAGCGGCGTGCACGGCAGGAGCAGCGCGAATTCCTCGCCGCCGAAGCGGCCGAACACATCCTGCTTGCGCACCACGCCCGACACGCGCTGCGCCATCGAGCGCAGCACCGTGTCGCCGGCCACATGGCCGAATTCGTCGTTGATGCGCTTGAAGTGGTCGAGGTCGAACAGCAGCATCGACAGCTCGCCGCCGTAACGCTGCCAGCGCAGGAATTCGTCGGCGAGGCGCGTTTCGAAAAAGCGCCGGTTCGCGATGCCGGTGAGACCGTCGCGGTCGGCGTATTCGCGCAGCTTCGCCACGGCGTCCTCGCGCTCGCGCTGCATGACGCTCACGTGGGTGACATCGGAGATGGTCACGCACACGGCTACTACGTCGCGCCCGCGCATGAGCGGCATGAAGGTGCAGTCTTGCTGCATGTAGTCCACACCGCCCGTGATCGGCCGGTCATGGTCGAACTGGAACAGATACGGGCGCTGCTCCCACGAGCTGAACGCAAAGCTGCCCAGCTGGAACACGCTTTCCACCTTGCGCGTGAGCCACGCGCGCGGCAGGTCCGGGAAGCGTTCGAAGATGGAGCGGCCGATCACGTCCTCGGCGGTCACGCCGCTGTGATCCTGCATGAAGCGGTTCCAGCTCAGCACGTTCATGTCGCGATCGACCACGAATATGCCGAAGCCCACCCGTTCGACAACGAGGTCCGCTAGTGTTGGCAACCCGGCTGGCTCGTTCATAGGCTATGTAACAACGCGTCGATGGCCCGGCTCACGACATGGATCGACTCCTCGGCCATCAGCATGACGAGGTGGGCGCGAAAGCGCTGGTCTTCCAGCGCGAAATTGACTTCGACGAGCAGCGCGACGTCCCAGGCGAGCAGGCCCGGCTGGAACACCTCGTCGAGCATGATCGCCTCGCCGAGCAGGCCCGGCTGCGAAAACACCGGCATGCGCCCGAGCTGGTCGAGCATCGACGACACGCACGCGCCCGTGAGCGCGTTGGCGACGTCGAACATCAGCTCTTCCTCGGTGAGGGCATCGTCGCCGATCGTCGCGTAAGGTCCGCCGACCAGGCTGCCAAGTTCGGCGATCTCGCCGCTTCGGCAGATCACCAGCGCCTCGCCCTTGATTTCCGAGCGAAAGCCCTGGCGCACGGCCGCAACCGGGCCGTCGATACCGGTCATCTCGCGCAGCGCCGCCGCGGCCTCGGAGACGGCGACCACGCGCACGCGCGGCACCGACAACTCGATGAAGGCGTTGAGCAGCGCCGACAGACGCGTCGCGGCCTGCCCCATGCCGAGATTGGCGATCTCCTGCAGCGCGTCGCGCTGGAGTTCCGTGAACACTCGATCAGGCATACAACCCGTACTCCTTCAGGATGGGCAGCAGCGCCTCCTGGGTTACCGGCTTTGCGACGAACGCCGCCGCGCCGAGTGCCTGCACGCGCTCGCGGGCACGAGGCTGGACGTCCGCGGAAACGACGATCACGAACGTGTTCAGGTCTTCGTGCTGCAACGCTTCGAGGACCTGGAAGCCCGTCAGGTCGGGCATCGTGAGGTCGAGGAACATCACAGCCGCACGACCGGCGCGGTAATGGGCAAGCGCTTCGTGTCCGTTCGACGCGTACGAAATCGCCACGTCCCAGTCCTCGGGCAGCGCCTTCGTGAGCACCTTGCGGGCTAACAGCGAGTCATCGGCGATCACGATGGGCAAGGACATGGATATGCTGAATGAGTGTGCGTTGGACGGAGTGCGTTTCGACGGATTAACGGCGGCGCGCGCAATTACTTTAGGGAGACTTCAAAGAAAATTGCGAACGGGCCGAATAATTCGTAACGCATAAACGGACCCGCGCGCTGGTGCGACGACGCAACGCGCATGGCTGCGCCGTTGCCCAATGGCTACCGGCAACCCGTGCGCCGGTGTGAAGGCCCTCGTCTGCATGCCTGCAGCCACCCCATAGCATGGCCATGCGCCGTAATGGCGAGCGTGGCGTTCATGCGAATGCGTTATTTATCGTGTCCGGGATTCTCGAATCAAATTGAATCAAATGCAACTCGCCGTTAATCATTCGACGAACAAAATCGACTCATTCTGGCTAATTTATGGAAATAAATTATCCATCCCTTAAATAAAGAACGTTGATTATCCCTTTGTGGTACGTTTGCGCTTCGCCGATTTTCGCGAATTCGGCATTCAGCGAGAGAAAACCCCTGGCGGCCTGCCTGACCGACGATGCTTGCGGCGCACGGGGTATGCGCTGGCCGTCGGGGCGTCATCGCGGTCGTTTATCATGTCGACTGCCCCGCCGCCTTTTCCCTGCTTTTCCGTACGATGATTGCTGACCGGCCCGAGCGGCCAGACGAACGCATACCCCAGCCACCCCCTGCCGACGACGCGCCGTTTCCGGCCGCGCCGGGCCACGACTTCACGGTACGCCGGCGCACGCTGCTCGCGCTGCTCGTCGCGGCGATCGTGCTGCCGTGCCTCTACGTCGCCGCCATGGCGTACAACGACTTGCGCGCGCGCGAAGCCGACGCCACCGACACCACGCTGCGCACCGTGCGCGTGGCCGAAGAGCACGCGCTCAAGGTGTTCGACATGAACGAGGCGCTCGATGCTCGCGTAGTCGACCTCGTGCGCGATCTGAACGACGACGGCATCCGCGCCAGCGAGCCGCAGATCCACGAGAAACTCGATGCCATCGGCGGCGGTTATCCGCAAGTGGCCGCGGTGTCGATTTTCGGCACTAACGGCGACCTGCTCGCGAGCAGCCGCTATTCGCCGCCGCCGACCATGTCGATCGCCTCGCGCGACGACTTCGCCGGCATCCGCGACGGCCGCGTGCTCGACCACGTCTCGCGCGTGATGCAGGGCCAGGTGAGCGGCGAGACCGTGTTCAACATGGGCGTGGCGCGCCTCGACGAAGCCGGCGGATTCGCGGGTCTCGTCTCGGTCGCCTTGCGCCCCGGCTATTTCAGCTCGTTCTACCGCGACCTGCTCGGCTCCGGCTCGCCGATGTCGCTCGGCCTCGTGCGCAGCGACGGCACGATCCTCGCCTTCGATCCGCCCCCGCGCGTGGACGGGCCCACGATCACGCCGCACTCGCCGCTGGGCGCCGCGCTCCAGCGCGGCACGGAGTCCGGTGTCGTGCGCATGCATTCCGCGCTGCTCGGCAGCAACGTGATCCTCGCGTTCCGGCGCGTGGGCGCGTACCCCGTCTATGTGACCTGCGCGTATCGCACGCCCGCGATCTGGGCGGCGTGGTACCGGCACCTGAGCGTGCTCATCATCTCGATGTTCGTCCCGTCGATTGCCCTCTGGTGCGTGATCTGGCTGTCGCTGCGGCGTCTCGCCGCCGAAGAGGAGGCGTGGGAGCGCTGGCAGGCCGAAGCCTCGATGCGCCGCTCGATCGAATCCGCCTACCGGCAGTCGCGCAAGATGGAAGCGCTCGGCAACCTCGTGGGCAGCGTCGCGCACGACTTCAACAACCTGCTGATGATCGTCTCGGCCAACGTGCAGATCGCGCGGCGGCGCGGCGCGGCGGGTTTCGAGCGCGAACTCTCGGCGGTCGAGCGCGCGCTCAAGAGCGGCCAGTCGCTCACGCGCCAACTGCTCGGCGTGGCGCGCAAGCAGCCGCTGCGCAACGAGACGATCCACGTCGGGCGCTGGCTGCCGGCGGCCCGCGAACTGCTGCGCGCGTCGCTGGGCGCGAAGGTGTCGCTCATCGTCGAAGTCGACGACGACGTGTGGCCCGTGCTCGTCGATGTGGCCGAATTCGAGCTCGCGCTCATCAATCTCGCGGTGAACGCGCGCGACGCGATGCCCAACGGCGGCCGCTTCACGGTGCGCGCGCGCAACATCAGCTTCCGGCCCGACGAAGGCTTCCCGCTCGACGGCGACTTCGTGCACGTCACCCTCGAAGACACCGGCACGGGCATGCCGCCGGACGTGCTCGCGCGCGCGTTCGAGCCGCTCTACACGACCAAGTCGAAAGGCACGGGCACCGGCCTCGGGCTGCCGCAGGTGTTTGCGTTCTGCGAGCGCACCGGCGGACTCGCCGCGATCGACAGCGCGATCGGCGCGGGCACGACGGTGCATCTGTATCTGCCGCGCTCGCTCGCCGAGCCGCCTGCGCCGCGTCCGAGCGAGCCGCGCGAGGAGAGCGCCGAGGTGCAGCATGGGCTGAACGTGCTGCTCGTGGAGGACAACGACGAAGTCGCGGCCGGCACCGAGGCGCTCCTGCAGATGATGGGCCACCGCGTGACCTGCGCGAGCGACGCGGCGAGTGCGCTGGAACGCGTCGAAGCGCCGCCTGCCGAGGGTGAGCCCACGCCGCGCTTCGACCTCGTGCTTTCCGACATCCACATGCCGGGGACGATGAACGGCATCGATCTGGCCGAGGCGCTGCAGGGGCTCGAGCCGGACCTGCCCGTGATCCTCGTGACGGGCTATGCGGAGGAGCTCGAGCGCACGCGCAATGCCGATGTGCGTGTGCTATCGAAGCCGTTCGACATCGCGCTGCTGGAGAAGATGCTCGAGGCGATTCGCGAGGACCGCCAGGCGCGCGCGAAGCGCGAACACGATGCGACGCTCCCGAGCCCGCGAGCATGACAAGTCGCAGGAACACGCTTCGCGGCACGAGGCTTGCGACAGCCAGCACGACCCGCAGAATCAGGCGGTTAGACGTCGCGCGCAGCATGCGCCAACCGATGCACGAGCAAAGCACAATCGGCGCATGATGTAAGCAGGCGTCGCCATCTGGCGAAGGAGGCTGCCATGAAACAGACCGTGACCGGCGTTTTCCAAACCTACGAGGAAGCACGCCACGCGCAGGACGCGCTGCTGCAGCGCGGCTTCGCGGCGGGCGACATCGACCTGCCGGCGCGCACCGAGGGTGTGCTGGCCGGCATCGAGCGGCTCGTGGGAAGTTTTTTCTCGTCGACGGGCGATGCGCGTCGCACCACCGAGGCCCAGACGGGCATGACGCCGCCGCCGGGCGAAGCGGTGCGCATCGGCGTGCATGTGAGCGACGAGGCGCACGCCAACCTCGCGTACGAGACGCTGCGCGAAGAGCATGCGACGGAAGTCGCGCTACGCGGCACGCCGTGGGCATGGCCCGCGACGGACCGTCCGGTCGCGCGCGAGCACTCGGCGCTCGACGAACTGGGTCTCTCCGAATTCGCCGATGCCATGCGCCGCCGTGCCGCGCAGACCGAAGCCGCGCGCGAACAAGCCTCCGTTGACCCGACCGTCGAACCCACTGTCGAACCGATGCGGCCGACGAGCGAGGCCGAAGCGACCGTGCTCACATCGGCCAGTGCACCGGGCGCTGGTGCGGTGATGGGCGCGCATCATGTGGACGTTCCTGGCGCACCCGAAGCGACGCGACCCGCAGCAGGCGTCGCGCCGCAAATTCCGGACGAATTCCTCGAATACGAGGAAGATACGCCCGAGCACCACAAGGACATGCCGGGGCAGCGCCGAACGTTGCACTGAAGCCCCTCGCGCAAATGCCGCGTGGGTTGCGTTTCAGGCGTCAGCGGCCGAGCTGGCGCTTGACCCAGGCCACGTACGTATCGACGAAGCCCTGCAGGAACTTGCGGGTGTCCTCGTTGACGATCTCGCCTTTCTCGTTAACGCGGCTCGGGTCGTGCTTGATGAACATCTCGGGCTGACCGAGCAGCGGGACGTCGAGATAGGCGAGCACGTTACGCAGATGTTGCTGCGAGAGCGCTGTGCCCGTTGCCCCCACCGACGTGCCGAGCACCGCGCCCGGCTTGCCGCGCCACGAATTCGTGCCCCACGGCCGCGAACCCCAGTCGAGTGCGTTTTTCAACCCGCCCGGAATCGAGCGGTTGTATTCGGGCGTGACGAACAGCAGGGCGTCGACCGCTTCGATCTGTTGCTTGAAGCGGCGCGCCACCTCGGGATAGTCGGCGTCGTAATCCTGGCTGTAGAGCGGCAGCACGCCGATGTCGAGATACTCGAAAGTAAAATCGGCGGGTGCGAGCGAAGTCACCGCGTGTGCGAGTTGCCGGTTGAATGAATCCTTGCGCAGACTGCCGACTACCACTGCGATCTTGTAGGCCATTTCGGTTTCCTCGGAAGCGCGCGCGAAGCGCAATGGAAGGAAACGTCATCATAGACGTATGCGCCTTCCGGCGATGCGCAGACGCTCGCTCGGGTCAGCCCGATATCGGGATCGGCGAGGCGTTGTGGATAACCGTGGGTAACGCGAATTTATCCACAGATTTTGGGCATAAGCTTGTGGACAACTTGCGCGAAGAGCCGATGAACACGGGCCTCGCGTCGGATTCGTCTGCAGGTTAGCAAAGATGCAATTTCCATGCGTGCATGGTAAGGATTGCACCTCGTCCATGCACGCGGGCGCCTGCGCTCGCGATTCGCTCGCTTTTGGCGCGTAAGTAACCCAACGCATGCATCCCGGCGAAGTCAGCCAAACAGTGCGGCAATGTTTTCGGTCGGGCGCCCGATCACGGCGCGGCCATCGCGCACGACGATGGGTCGCTGCAGCAGAATCGGATGCCGCACAATTGCTTCGTAGAGCTGATCATCTGTAACGCCAGGCGCATCGAGGCCGAGTTCTGCGTACTCGGTTTCGCCGGTGCGAATCATGTCGAGCAGCGGGCAGCCCAGCATCGCGTGCAGCGCTTTGAGTTGGTCGACGGTGAGCGGTTGTGTCAGGTATTCAATCACCTCGACTGACTCGTTTGCCGTTGCAGTGGATACCCGTTCGTAAGCCGCGCGGGACTTGGAGCAGCGGGGGTTGTGGTAGATCGTGATCATGACGCCGCAATTGCGAGAGAGGAGTGGTGGTGGGTGAGCCTCGGTGAGACTGGGGCCTCGCTGCGATTTTACCGGGGGGCGCGCTGGCACGCGTAGGCCGCTTCTGCGGACCATTCCTGACTCTTGGTGCCGAGGTTTGCTGCCATGGGGGCGCATGTGGATTCGCGGCGAGATTTTCCGGTCGCGCTTTGTGTGCGACGGGGATAGCGATGGAGTGAGGCGCGGACTTTATGCGCATAAAGCCGTGAGTTGCGCCGATGTCATCGTCCGGTGTGCCCGTTAGCAGATCGACGCCATGCATCGAAGGCATTGCCGAGGCAGATTTCAGTGCCGCGCGCTAGCGGCGTTCCCACGCCCCTGTGCGAGCTTTATGCGCATAAACCTTGTCCGAATGGCTAATTCGACTGCAAATTACGCCAAAAATCATTGAACTGAAAAACATTCCAGGTAAAATCCCAAGCTAATAGCAAAAAGGAGAATACCAATTGGCAGCAGAGATAATCGCAGTCACGCAGCAAAAGGGCGGGGTCGGCAAAAGCACGATCGCGATGCATCTCGGCGCGGCCTTTCACGAAAAGGGGAAGCGGGTTCTCGTCGTGGATGCCGACGGCCAAAACACGCTGGTCCATTGGGCCAGTGCGTCAGCCGATGGGGACACCGGCATCCCGTTCCCGGTCGTCAATCTTTCCGAAGCCGGTGGCCAGATCCATCGGGAGATCAAGAAGTTCGTCAACGACTACGACGTGATCGTGGTGGACTGCCCGCCGTCGATCACGGAAAAGGTCTCGGGTGTGGTATTGCTCGCTGCCACCGTCGCCGTCATTCCGACTTCGTCTTCTCCGGCCGACTACTGGTCGAGTGTTGGTCTCGTGAAGCTCATCCAGCAGGCTCAGGTCATGAACGAAGATCTGCGCGCGGTATTTCTGCTGAACAAGACCGAGGAGAAGCGCATGCTCACCCGCGAGCTGAAGCGCGCCCTCGAAGAGCTTGGTTTCCCTCTGCTCAGAACGCAGATTCCCACACGTGAGGCGTACAAGCAGGCGATGGCCTTGGGCCAGACCGTTCTGCAAATGAACGATCGCGGCGCTCGCCTCGCCGCGGTGGAAGTGCGCGCATGCGCCGACGAGATCGCGGCCATGCTCCCCTGACTTTATGCGCATAAAGGACCCTGAATGAAACCCTCCCAATTCGCCAAAGGCTTTCAGGCTCGTCCGGATACGACGAGCAGCGAGAAGCGCACTGCGCTCGACCGTCTCAACGCCATCGACGGCCTCGTCCAGGACAAGCCAAAAACGCGCGAAGTTGCTGGGCGCTCGAGTCAGCCTGCGCTTGTGACCGGCCTTGAACCTGCCGTCGAGCCGATTCTCGACGATGCGCCTGGCCTCGAAAATGAATCGGTCGAATACCGCACCTGGCGCATCGCTCAAGGCTACCGTCCGGGGCAGATCATCGAGTTGCCGCTCAAGGACATCAAGCCGAGCCCCTTCAATCCGCGTCACTTCTATCTGAAGGCATCGATCGCTGAACTCGCTGTCAATCTTGCGAAGCAAGGGCAACAGCAGGCGATCCATGTCATTCCCGACTATGCGGCGCCGGGCAGCTACTACGTGAGCGATGGCGGCCGTCGCGTGCGGGCACTGAAAGAAGCGAACAAGGAAGTCGTCAAGGCAATCGTCGTCGACCTGCCGATCGGCATTCAGAGCTACAAACTCGGTTACGACCTGAACGTCCAGCGCGATTCGCAGACCGTTTTCGATAACGCGGTGGTGTGGAAGCGATTCATCGACGAAAAGCATTTTCTGAGTCAACGTGAACTTGCCGACCACCTCGGCCTCGACGAATCGACGGTGGCGGTTGCGCTATCGATCGGCAAGTTGCCGGAATCGGTCATGCAGGAAATGGTGGCACGCCCGGACCGCTTCGGCTCGAACATGGCCTATCAGGTCGGGCGCTATCACGGCGCGCGCGGCACCGATGCCACGCTGCGTCTCATCAACCGCATCGTGGCCGACGACCTCAGCACGCGTCAGGTAGCGGATATCGTGAAAGGCCGGGCGAGCGCGCAGGAAAGCCCGAAACCGGCTGGGCGGCAACGCTACGCACAACGGCTGGAGATCAAGCTGGACGGTGTCGCCGTGGGCGACTTGAAGTCTTATGGCGACGACCGGCTCGAGTTGCGCCTGAAGGGACTCACCAAAGATCGACGGGACGCGATTCTTCAGCAGATCGAACAGATCCTGAAAACGAAATAACCTTGGAAAATGTGTCGACGGCTGCCACGCACTGGCGGACCGTCGACGATTGAGGCACGAACGTTTCATGCCTCACAATCGCCCGAACGGTCACACCCTCACCGCCCCGCATTGCACGGGCCGGCCATAACTGATGCTCAGGCAGCGCGCGTTTGGCTCAGCGTGAACGCGAGCAGATCGCCGTCGGTCGGTTCGCCCCAGGTCTTGCGCGCGAGCCAGTCGAAGAACGCCGTATCGGCCAGTTTCGATTCCAGCCCGCGACGACGCCAGTCGTCGCGCAAATGCGATCCCAGTCCCGGCAGTTCATCCGTCTCAAACGACTGACGCGCCAGTTCACGCTCCATGTCGCCCTGCTCCTCATAGAGCGAGCGCGCTTCCTTGCGCCGATACGCCGCGTACTCATCGAGCAGCCGCGCCTTCGGATCGTCGGCTGAGACCGCTGCCGCCGCACCGCGGCCAACGGCCGGTGTGGCGCCTGCCGCGGTCTCGACCGGCGGCGCATAGCCCTTCTTCAACGCGTCCTTGAACAGCGCCGCGGCGCTGCGCACCGGCGGCAAGCTCGTACTGCGCATGCGCTGTTCGGTCAGCTGCAACGCTGCGCGAATGCGGTTTTCCTCGCTGTCGGCGTAAAGCGACTGCGCTTCCTTGAGCGGAATCCCGATCTTGACCATGCGGTCGACGAGCGTGCTGTCGAACACATTCGGATGCTCGTCGAGCGCGAGCATCGGCTGTTTGCGCTCGGTCACGCGAAACTGGATCTCGGCGACACGGCGCCCTTCGCGATGCTCGATCAACTCGACGAAGATGTTCGTCACCGCGTTGACTTCGGCAATTGCGGGCCGCAGATAATCGCGCTTGAAATACTTGTACTCGCGTTTGGCTTCGTCCCCCGCTTCGGTGTCCGGGGTACCGGAAAGGATTGGGCGCCACCACTCCCAGGTCTCGCGCATCGTCAGATGGCTGGGGTTGGTCAGATAGCGCACGCAGATCTCATAGAGCGCCAGCCCCGCGCTGCTGCGCAACTGACTCTGGAACTGCAGGCTCAGGCGGGCGTACTGGACCGGATCCAGCAGCTTCTTTTTGATCTTCGGCGCGAACGAGAACTCCACCCAGACGCGACGGGTTTGCGGATCCTCGAGAATTTCCGCGTCCGCAATCAGCGTGGAGATGCCCCACTTGCGGCCGGGCTTCTGGCTCGACGTGCCCTGGCTCCATTCGACCTGCACCGACACCATGCGGCGCAGATGCTCCTTTACGAGCGCCGTATCGTTCGAATCGAACGCCGAGTTGGCGACGATGTCGGACAGTAGCGCACGGTAGGTATCACCTGACTCGTCGGCCTGCTGGGCGACGGCCAACAGGACATTGAACAGCTTGCGGGTCAGCAGGGTGATCTTGCCGCTCTTCGGCTGGATCGCGATCGCCTCGACGGCCTTGCGCAATTCCGCCGAGCTGGGGCTTACCACATCGGTCTTTTTCACGCGCTTCGTGGCCATGCGTCGGGTCGAGAAGAGAATTTCGCGAAAGGATACCGTCTGTGGTGATAGGCGTCTATAGGGCCTCCCTCACCATTGCCGGTGATGCGCATCTCGCGCGCGCCGCTCACCGCGGCACCCTCCCGTATCGCCTCACCTTTGGTCAGACGCCCGTCCAGTGGGGCGCTTTGCGTCATGCACGCTCCGGCCGGATCCCGCATTTCTGCCTGAGTACCAAAGGTTGCCATCGGCTCCCGTATTCGCTCACCTTAAATATTTTCGTGCTGACGGTGAAAAAAGTCCGTCGATGGTTGCGAAATCCTGGCAACCAACCGGTTGCCGGCTAAAAAATCCACAACGGTGAATCGCACTGCAACAAAGCGTGGCCCGCCACACGGACAAAACGATCGGAAAGTCCCACTTGTGGCGGCAAAAGCTGTCCGACACGGCGATCGAAGCGCCAAATCATCAGCGCGTTACGAGGGAGTGCCCCAGGTATCCCGAAAATCCTCACCTGTCGTCGTGCAGGCCAAAGTTATTGGCGCGCTCCCGAAAGCCGACGCTGCGGCTGTTACGCCGGAATTGCTCCCGAAAAATCTCACCTTTTGCATCCCGGTCCGGTTGCGCTGCACCGTCGTGGCGCCTCCCGGAAATCCTCACCGCTCATTGCGCCGCAAAGAAAAAATCAATGGATTCCGTAACTTATCCACATGTGTGGCAGGCGGGGGAAGGCGATATCGGTTCCCGCATTCCCTCACCTCAGATCGAGACACGAGATTCAGGCATATGCGAGTTTGCCGAGAAAAACCTCCTGAATATTCTCACCCATACCGGATGACAACCGGGAGTAACACCCTCCGCGAGCCCGTATTCTCGGCGTCTGCAGCGCAGTGAACGCCAACTTTCTCCCGAAACTGCTCACCTTCGGCAGGAAATATGCCAAAAAATGCTCCCGAAAAACCTCACCTTAGCTAAAGAGCGTCGGCGGATCCTGAGACTTTCGCGGCACTGCGGCAATCTCCCGAAAATCCTCACCCTATGTCGCGTAAAGTCTTCGGGAACGTCCTTCGAGCAGCCGGAAGATTCGTGCGGCTCGATGGCAAGCCCCCGAAAAAGCTCACCTCTGGGCCCCGAAAGCGCCCATTTCGCCCGATTTCGGGCGTTGGCTCCCGAAAAACTTCACCTTCGAACTGCATTTTTTCCCGATCCTTCTCACCGCACGCATTTCAGCCCCTCGATTTAGCCAAAAAATGGCGCCAATCGCCGCTCCCGAATCCCCTCACCGTTGCATTTCCCGTAACATCGGAGCCGGGCCCGGCCGTGCGTGATATGCCCGGCCGTGGCCTCCCGTATCGCCTCACCCTTGCCGGGAAGTCAAGAATCCCCTCGCTCCTGAACCCGCTCACGTCCTCTCCTGCAGTGGCTCACCGGCGTTCCCGAAGCCCGCCACCGAACTGTCCCGCAGGGGCTCACCCAAGGTCCCGTAAAGCTTCACCTGATCGGCCGGAAACCCCCGCCAGGCAAGGATTTGCCGTGGCGTTAACGTTTTTAACCGGTATCAAGGGTGTTTACTTTTATATCTCTCAAGCAAGAATCCTCCCGCGAGCTACTCGAGATATCCACATTCCTAACCCACCACCGCGCCACCTCCCCGAGGCGGCTCGCGTGAAACAACGGATCGCAGTAGAATCAGGCGAGAAATTCACGCGTTTACAAGGGCTTATGAAACAAAGTTCGATTTGTTTCACGGAAAACCCGCGCTGATCTCTTCTCGTGACGAGCTAGATGGCCCCTTGACGGCCATCCCCCTATCGCCGGCAAGCTCAGGACTCAAAAACGTAGCAAATAGAACGTAATTTGTTATTATTCGTCCACTCCACTGCCGAGAAGACGAATATGCGAGACCAGGACCGACAGGCAATCCGCGAAGAAATCGAGGATTTGCGAAAAAACGGAGCACGCAGGCAGGAACTGTCCTTACACGCCTGCAAACGCTTGTTCTTCGATTTCGAGATCAAGCCGTCGATGGCTGCCGTCCGCGAGCTGACCCAAACCGGAAGCGCCAGCGACATCCCCAAGGATATAGAGCTTTTCTGGCAGCGCATTCGCGCGACCTCCAAAGTGCGTGTCGGCGCCGGGGCAATTCCGCCCGCACTGGAAGAGCGCGCCGGCGAGCTGCTGGGCGCGCTTTTCGAGGAAGCGCTCGCGCTCGCGGGCGAAGCCCTGCAGGCGGAACGTACGGAATTCGAAGCCGGCCGCCTCGATGCCGAGCAGGCGACCCGGGAGGCCGAGGCCCGACGTTCAGCCGCCGATGAGATGCTGCAGCGCAGCGAAGCGCGCGTGGAAGCGGCCTATGAGCGGGTGCGCGAACTCGAAAGCCAGCTCGCCGCGGCGTCCGCGCAGGGCGTCGCAGCGCATGGCAATCGGGAAGTGCTGGTACAGCGTCTGGAGATGGAAAACGACGCCCTGCGCAAGCGGCTCGAGGCGGAGCAGACCACCAACGCGGGGCTGCGCGACCGCATCGACGGCTTGCACGAGGAAATGCGCAAGAGCACCGAGCACTACGCGCAGCAGATCAAGGACGCGCTCGCCGAGGCCGAACGGCGCGTGAAGCCCATGCTGGTCGAACTGGATTCGCTGCGCACCATGTCGTCGACATGGCAGGCGGCCCAGCGCGATGCCAGCAAGAAGGAATTCGATTTCATCCAGCAGTTGGCGACGGCGAAGGCCCGCGCCGACCGGCTCGACGCCGTGCTGCGCGAACGGTCCGATGAAGTGGACGTGCTTACCCGGCAGGTCACGGCATTACGCGGGCAGCAGGGACTCGATACCTCGGTCGCGTCGTTGCTGTGTTCACTCGCTGCCGCGGGCCGGCTGGGCGCAGCCGAACTGGCGAGTCTCGGCACCGTAGTCGACGGTCAAGTCGCCTTGCCGGCGCGTTGTCCTAACTGTCACGAAGGGGAACCGGAGTTGTCCGAAGTGGACGATGGTTTCGAATTCACTTGCCCGGAGTGCGAGCACACCTCGGGCACGGGCGCGACGAAGCTTGCGGCGTACGCGCGCTTCATGGCCGGCAAGCATTCACACGAACAGGCTTGACGTGAGCTTTTACGGGAGGCGCGCACACGCCTCTCAAACGTTCAATCGCCGGCCGACGCGACGTTTCATGTCTCGTCGTTTTGCGCCGATACGTGCTGCGGCGCCTCGCGTTCCGCCCACGTCTTCCATGCACGATGGAGCCTCCCCGCAGAGATCGGCTGCAGAAAGCCGAGCCACTGCCCTACCTGATCGATATCCACGCCGCGCTCGAACAGGTCTGCCGCGAACGTGTTACGCAAGGTCTGCGGACTCGCGCGTTCGGCGCGCGTTTTCGCCACGCCCGCCGCTTCCATCAATGCGTCGATGGCGCGCAGCACTGTGGCCTTGTGCATGGGGCGCCCTGAGGGCGAACCCGGAAACACCAGCTGCCCGGGCAGTCCGGCCAGGCGGCGCGCTTCGAGCCAGGCGCCGAGCACGTCGACGGCAAATGGCGTCAGTCGCGTGACGCGCGTAAACGCCGGATTGGCGGCTTCAATCGTGACCCACTCCGAGCCGATCGCCACACAATCGAGCGTGAGCGCGATGGCGTCTCCCGTTTTCAATCCGCCGCCCAGGAAGATGGCGACGAGCGCACGGTCGCGGCGCTCGCGCCATCGTTTCGCAGCCGATGGCTCGACGAGCGGCGAGAACAATTGGCCGATGATCGCGGCGCGCTCGGCGGGCGTCAGGAAGCCGGTTGGCTCGTTTTCGCGCGCGTTGCGCCATGCGGCTTCGCCGTCCTGGGCGATGAAGCGCGCCGGATTCGTGGAGGCGAGTTCGATTTCGCGCACGTGATCGAGCACGCGCTCGATGAGCCGCAGGTAGCGAAGCCGCTGCGGTTTTTTTATATCGAGGCTAGCGACGAATTCGGCGATCGTGCCCGTATCGACGGTCATGATCGTCTTGCGCTTGAGCGCGAGCCATTCGAGGAAGCGTCCCCATTGCACGCGATAGACCTCGGCGGACGAACTGCGCAAGTCCTGCGAGGCGAGCCAGGCGTCGAACGCCGCGACGGGGTCGCGCTGCCAGTCCTGGCGTTGCTGGTCGAAGAGGTCGCGTGAGGAAGTCGAAGACGCCATCTCTATCATTCCGTTAGTTGCGTTACACGAACATTATAGCGATAGCTCGATGATCAGCCACCCCAAGCCCTCGCACGCCGTACCGCGTCGTGGCGTCTTGCCTGCCGGCGCGACTCTTCCGCGCCTTGTGCGGCGCGTTCGTAGGCCGACACCGCGAATGCAAATACCGCCGGCAACGCGTTGGAGTGTCCGAAGTCGACGGCCTCGTCGGTTTCTGGCCAGGCGAGGTCGCCCGGCCGCTGAAAGAGGCCAAGCATCAAGGCGTCGTGGCGGCTGGCAAAGCCGAGATCCGCGAGGGCTTCGGCCTCGATGGCATGCAGCAGGCGCCACGTTAGCGGCACCTGCCGCGCGATATAACGCTGCGCGATGTTGCGAACGATGTGTTCGAGGTCGCGTGCGGCGGCCTGAAAGCGCAAGGCCGCCAGAGCGGGCTCACGCGGTAGTTCGGTTGGGAGGGACATCGACGGCTCCAGTCGGACTTTCACTGTATAAATATACAGTAGTCGGACCGATCGCGCAGCCTCGTCCGTTCGGTCAGCGCCAGCCGTGAGGCGGGCCGTCAGCCGTGAATCACCACCAGCAGCGCGCGTGCTTCACCCTTGCCGGCGTTGCGGATCGCATGCGCCTGATCGGCAATGTAGCGCGCCGTGTCCGCGGCCTTCAGACGCTGCGTCGCGCCGGCCGCCTCCACCTCGATGCTTCCCTGCAACACAGTGAGATGCTCGCGCGTGCCGGGTTCGTGCGCGGCCGAAACCAGCGCCCCGCCGGGCTTGAGCGTCAGCTCATACCATTCGAAGTGGCCGGCCAGCTCGATGGGTCCCCACACGCGCAACTGGTAACCCGCGTCGTGGCCGTGCAGCGTTGGGATGTCGTGCGGCCCGACCACCGCGATCGCCTCGGGCGCCTTCGGGGCGGCGAACAGCGAATCGAGTTTGACGCCCAGCGCGTTCGTGAGCCGCCATGCCACGGCAATGGTCGGGTTCGCCTTGTCGCGCTCGATTTCCGATAGCATGGATTTTGAGACGCCCGCGGCGCGCGAGAGGTCGTCGAGCGTCATCTTGCGCTCGGTGCGCAGCCGCTGGATCTGCTCGCCCACGCGCGGCGGCGCGATGGCCGGCATGGCGGAAGCAGGTAGTACGTGAGTTGCGGCCGACGCAGGGGCGTCAGGAACGGCGCCCGCCGGGGCGGATCGCGGTTTGCGGGTGCTTGCCATTCACGGCCTCATCGATTAGAGTGCGTTCGACATATCGAACTTAGGTTCGAAATAAAGGAAATTTTCGCCAGCGGCTGACGGCGACTATAGCAAACTGCAGACAAACCGCAGGCCTGTCGCAGCAAAACTGCGGCAGGCCGCAGCGATGTGAGGAGCACGATTCATGCGTACCCCGTATCTCGACCACTTGCGCGCGACGCTCGACCAGATTCGCGCCGATGGCTTCTACAAGAACGAGCGCGTGATCGCCACGCCGCAGTCGGCCGACATCCGGCTCGCAGACGGCAGCGACGTGCTCAACTTCTGCGCAAACAACTACCTCGGCCTCGCCAACGACGCGCGTCTCATCGCCGCCGCAAAGGACGGGCTCGAGCGCGATGGTTTCGGCATGGCGTCGGTGCGTTTCATCTGCGGCACGCAAAGCGTGCACAAGCAGCTCGAAAGCGCGCTCGCCACGTTTTTGCAAACCGAAGACTGCATTCTCTATTCCAGCTGTTTCGACGCGAACGGCGGTCTCTTCGAAACGCTGCTCGGCGAGGAAGACGCCATCATCAGCGACGAACTCAATCACGCAAGCATCATCGACGGCGTGCGCCTTTCGAAGGCGCGCCGCTATCGCTACAAGAACAACGATCTTTCGGATCTCGAAGCAAAGCTGAAAGAAGCGGACGAAGCCGGCGCGCGCTACAAGCTCATCGCCACCGATGGCGTGTTTTCGATGGACGGCATCATCGCCGACCTCAAGGGCATCTGCGATCTCGCGGACCGCTACGACGCGCTCGTGATGGTCGACGACTCGCACGCGGTCGGCTTCATCGGCGAGCATGGGCGCGGCACGCCGGAGCACTGCGGGGTCCTGCAGCGCGTGGACATCATCACCGGCACACTCGGCAAGGCGCTGGGTGGCGCGTCGGGTGGCTATATCGCGGCGAAGCAGGAAGTCGTCGACTTGCTGCGCCAGCGCTCGCGCCCCTATCTTTTCTCGAACACGCTGACGCCGAGCATCGCGGCCGCCACGCTTGCGGTGCTCGAGTTGATTGAGAGCGACGAAGGCGCACAACTGCGCCGCCAGGTACGCGAGAACGGCGCACAGTTCCGTCGCGAAATGAGCGCGCTCGGCTTCACGCTCGTGCCCGGCGAGCACCCGATCATTCCGGTGATGCTCGGCGATGCCCAGGTCGCCTCGAAAATGGCCGACGCGCTGCTGCACGAGGGCGTCTACGTCATCGGCTTTTCGTATCCCGTCGTGCCCAAGGGCCGCGCGCGCATTCGCACGCAGATGAGCGCCGCGCACACGTCCGCACAGATCGGCCGCGCCGTCGAGGCGTTTGCGCGGGTCGGCAGGCAGCTCGGCGTGATTTGACAAGGATTGCGAATCAAATGAAAGCACTCGCCAAACTCGAACGCGCGCCCGGACTCACGCTCACGCGCGTGAAGAAGCCCGAAGTCGGCCACAACGACGTGATGATCAAGATCCGCAAGACCGCGATCTGTGGCACGGACATCCACATCTGGAAATGGGACGACTGGGCGCAGAAGACCATTCCGGTACCGATGCACGTGGGCCACGAATACGTGGGCGAGATCGTCGAAATGGGCCAGGAGGTGCGCGGCTTCCAGATTGGCGATCGCGTATCGGGCGAAGGGCATATCACCTGCGGCTTTTGCCGCAATTGCCGCGCGGGGCGGCGTCACCTGTGCCGCAACACCACGGGCGTCGGCGTGAACCGCGAAGGCGCGTTCGCCGAATACCTCGTGATTCCGGCCTTCAACGCGTTCAAGATTCCGCCCGAGATCTCCGACGATCTCGCCGCGATCTTCGATCCGTTCGGCAATGCCACGCACACGGCGCTTTCGTTCAACCTCGTGGGCGAGGACGTGCTGATTACGGGCGCGGGGCCGATCGGCATCATGGCGGTGGCGATCGCGAAGCACGTGGGGGCGCGCAACGTCGTCATCACGGACGTCAACGACTACCGGCTCGAGCTTGCGCGCAGGATGGGCGCAACGCGCGCCGTGAACGTTTCGCGCGAGTCGCTGCGCGACGTGATGAACGAACTGCACATGGCCGAAGGCTTCGACGTGGGCCTCGAAATGTCGGGTGTGCCGAGCGCGTTTACGGCGTTGCTCGAGTCGATGAACCACGGCGGCAAGGTGGCGCTGCTCGGCATCCCGCCCGCGCAAACCGCCATCGACTGGAATCAGGTCATCTTCAAGGGGCTGGAAATCAAGGGCATCTACGGCCGCGAGATGTTCGAGACCTGTTACAAGATGGTCGCGATGCTGCAGAGCGGGCTCGATCTCTCGCCCATCATCACGCACCGCTTCGGGGTGGACGACTACGAGAAGGGCTTTGCGGCCATGCTCTCGGGCGAGAGCGGCAAGGTGATTCTCGACTGGACCACGGCCTGAACGCGAATCGATTTGGTGAAGCTGTTACGGCGCTGCGCCCGGCGCCGGCTGTTCGAATTCGGCCTCGATGCGCACGTCGATCTCGTCGCCCACGGCGGGATACCAGCTCGTCAACCCGAACGCCGAGCGCTTGAAATGGCCCGATGCGGTGAAGCCTAACGTAGGCTGCTTCGTGAGCGGATTCGGCGCGTAGCCATTCAAGGTGACGTCGAGCGTCACCGGTTGCGTTACGCCGCGTATCGTGAGATTACCGGTGAGCGTGCCGCGCCCTTCGCCCGTGCGCTCGAAGTGCGTGCTCGTGAAGCGGATCTGCGCATAGCGTGCTACATCGAGCATCTGCGGTCCTTTGACCATGGTGTCGAGCGCACTGACATTGGTGTCGAGGCTCGTGGCGTCGATGGTTGCGTCGACCGCGGCCGCTTCGAGGCCGCCTGCCTGCCAGTCGAGCGTCGCCTGCGCGCGGTCGAAGCGCATGACGAAGCGCGTGTAGTGGAAGTGATCGACGTCGAACACGACGCTCCAGTGATGCGCATCCATCACGTAGTGTCCCGCCGGCACGTCGGCTTCCGTGCGGCTCACGCTGTGCGTGACCACGCGCAGCGGCGTACAAGCGGCGAGACTCGCCGCGCACAGCGCCACGCAGAAGGCGCGGCGCGAGCCGCGAACGAGGGGCGCAAGCGATACCAGCGGCCGGTCTTTCATCTCATCTCCCTTTGACTCGTCGACACCCGTAAGGACGTTTGGCGACGTGCGTTTCTTCCATCCGGTTCGCGAAGCATAACGCGACGGGGCCGGATCGCGGCGACCCGCGCAGTTTCTCGTCCAGGTCACGCGCACATTGCGCGCCGCGCGAAACTCGGGTCTCATACGCCGATTGGAGTCCGAACGAGCGGAGAGCCGACTATGCCAGCCACGAACCACGCCGTGCGTTTTCACGCCACGCTCGTGCGCGACGTCGACGCGATGACGGCCGCCACGGCGCGCGCGTTCGGGCGTCACACGCACGACCAGTACGGCATTGGCGTGATCGATCGCGGCGGCCATGTCTCGCTCAGCGATGCGGGCCAGGTCGAGGCCGTGCCGGGCGACCTCATCCTCGTCAATCCGGGCGAGGTGCACGACGGCCGCCCGCTCGACGCCGCCGGGCGCACGTGGCGCATGTTGTATTTCGAGCCGCGCTGGGTCGACGCGCTGCAAGCCGACATCACGCAAGGTGACGACGCCCTTTTGCGCTCCACGCGCCGGTGATCAGTGAACCGCGTTTGCGCGCGCTGTTCGATGCGGCTTTCACTCATATCACCGACCCACACCATGACCTCTCGCAGATGGCCTTCGACGCCGCCGCGCTCGAGATGATGACCCGGCTCGTCGAGGCGCTCGGCCACCGGCGCGTGCTCGCGCAGTGCTCACCGGCGTCGCTCGCGCGCGTGCGCGACATGATCGACACCGACCCGGCCCAACCGTTCTTACTCGCCGAACTCGCGCAGGCGGCGGGGCTGAGCCGCTTCCAGCTCCATCGCGGCTTTTTGCGTGCGTTCGGTGTCGCGCCGCACGGCTACATCCTGCATCGCCGCGTGGCGCTCGCGCGGCGCCTGCTCAAGGCGGGCCATGCCCCGGCGCAGACCGCGCTGGCCGCCGGTTTTTGCGACCAGAGCCACTTGAACCGCGCGTTCGCGCGGCAGTTCGGCGTATCGCCGGGGCGTTACCGGCTTGCGCGCGGCATGAGTCGCACGCGCATCATCCGCTGACGCACAACGATCCAAGACGGCGCGTCGTCGTGAGCCTATACAGGCGTATCACCACGAGGAGCGCTCCATGTCGAACCGATTGCCGCCGCACGAAAACGCGCGGCGCTTGACCCTCTCCCCCCGATCCGTCGCGCAGGCGCAATTGACGGCGGCCATGCTCACCGTGGGCAGCACGGTCATTGCGAGCAAGGCCATCGGCGCCGGGCTCGATCCGCTGCCGGCCACCGCGCTGCGCTTCGGGATGGCGTTGCCGGTCTTTCTGCTGCTCATGCGTCTGACCGGTACGGCGTTTCCGCGTCCCGGCCTGCGCGACGCGCTGTTGCTCGTCTCACAGGCTGCGATCGGCAGCGTCGGGTATACGGTCTTGCTGATCGCGGGCACGCAGCGTACTTCGGCGAGCGATGCCGGCATCATCCTCGGCACGCTACCGGCGGTCTGCGCGTTGACGGCGGCGCTGGTGCTCGGAGAGCGGCTGCGCGCAAGGACGCTCGTTTCGGTGACGATCGCGAGCCTCGGCGTGGCGATGATCACACTCGCGCCCGGCGAGCATCGCGATGGCGCTCGCTCGCTCACGGGCGACGCGATGATCCTTGGCGCCGTCGTGTGCGAAAGCCTGTTCGTCCTGCTGAACAAACGGCTGTCGCAACCGTGGCCGCCCCTTGCGCAGGCGAGCGCGATGACGGGCATCGGCTTCGTCGTAGCGGGCTTGTGCGCGCTGCCCGGCTGGTTTGGCGCGGCTCACACCGTGCAGTTGAACGCCTTGCTCGGCGTGGCGTATTACGCGCTCGTGCCGACGGTGGCCGGATTCTGGCTCTGGTATGCGGGCGCGGCGCGCGTGCCGGGCGGCGAGGCCGCAGTCTTTACCGCGGTGGCGCCGGTGTCGAGCGTGGCGCTGGCCACGGTGCTGCTCGGCGAGCCGCTTACGCTCACGCGCGTGCTCGGCCTCACGCTGGTCGTGGTCGCCGTGTTCGCGGTCTCAGGACGCGGGCTGTGGGATCGCGTTAGGGCGCAGCGCAGCGCGCGCGACAGCAAAGTGTCTTGACTTGGGAGAATGATCGTTCTACATTGCGGACTGGGAGAACGATCATTCTCCCACTGACCTTCGCAATTCCGCCGCAATCGCGCTGAAAGAGACTAGCCATGAGCCCGCCCGCCGTAACGAACACCGAAGCGAACGCAGGCGCGCCGCAGGCCGATGCGCGCGAGCGCCTGCTCGAAGCCGCTGAGGCGCTGATCTACGCGGGCGGCATTCACGCAACGGGCGTCGATGCGATCGTTCGCGCGGCGGGGGCGGCGCGCAAGAGCTTCTACACGTATTTCGAATCGAAGGACGCGCTGGTCGCGGCTGCGCTTTCGCGGCGCGACGAGCGCTGGATGCGCTGGTTCGTCGCCGGCACGCTCGCGCGTGGACGCACGCCGCAGGCACGTCTTGTCGGCATGTTCGACGTATTGCGCGAGTGGTTCACGTCCGAAGGGTTTCACGGTTGCGCGTTTCTCAACGCCGCCGGCGAGATCGCGTCGCCTGCCGACCCCGTGCGCGTGGTCGCGCGCGAACACAAGGAGCGTCTGCTCGACTTCGTGCGCGAACAGAGCGAGGCGTGGGCCGCGATCGTCGGCGTCGATCGCCGGATCGCTGCCCGTCTCGCGCGGCAATGGCTGATCCTGATCGATGGCGCGATCGGCGTCGCGCTCGTCAGCGGCGACGCCGATGCGGCGCTCGACGCACGCGCGGCAGGCCGATCGTTGCTCGACGCCCTCGCACCGAAAAGCGGTTCCGATTCCCCAAGCCAATCCCAAAACCGATCCCCATCGCGCGCACCGCTACGGCGCGCCGCCCAACGCAAGGAGCAAGACCATGAGTGATTCGCCCGAAGTGCGTCCGCCGCTGCCGCCGTTCACGCGCGAGAGCGCCATACAGAAAGTGCGCGCAGCGGAAGACGGCTGGAACACGCGCGACCCGCAACGCGTTTCGCTTGCATACACGCCGCAAAGCGTGTGGCGCAATCGCGCCGAGTTCGTGACGGGCCGCGGGGCCATCGTCGAACTTCTCACGCGCAAGTGGGCGCGCGAACTCGACTATCGCCTGATCAAGGAGCTATGGGCGTACACGGACAATCGCATCGCGGTGCGATTCGCCTATGAGTGGCACGACGATTCGGGCAGCTGGTTCCGCTCGTATGGCAACGAAAACTGGGAATTCGACGCGAACGGCCTGATGGCGCGCCGTCACGCATCGATCAACGACCTGCCGATCCGCGAGGCGGATCGTCTCTATCACTGGCCGCTCGGGCGCCGTCCCGACGATCATCCGGGCCTCTCCGACCTCGGCCTCTGACGCTTCGCTTTCATCGGGACGACTCGCTACGCTGGCACCATGCCGGCGGCGAGCGAGTTGCCCGATCCGAGCCTCGACTCCATTGCGCACGCTTCGGGTTGCGGTACAGTTCGTCATTCACCGCGAACCAGCAATCAGAAAACTGACGATCCTCAAGCGGATCGGCGCAAGAAAGGACGGAGAGCCCATGCGGTTTTGGCACAAGCAAGGTGACGCAGCAACGATAACGACAACGGCAGCGACAAAACTGGCGAGGAAAACGAAACGCGGCGCGGCTGCCGCCCTGTCGCTCCTGCCGGTGCTGTTGTTCGGCACGGCGCAGCCGGCGCACGCGGCGAACTGGTGTAGTTCGGGCCTGTGGGTCGATGCGATGGTGGGCTCGTACCACATCCATCCCGACAAGGACTTCGAACAATTCAATCCGGGCCTCGGCATCGAATGCTGGCCCGGCGACACGTGGGCCCTTACGGCAGGCGGTTTTCGCAACTCGTTGCGCCGGCCCTCTTATTATGGCGGCGCAGTGTGGGCGCCGGAGTTTCTGCACTGGGGCTTCGTGCGGCTCGCGGCGATGGGCGGCATCATCTCCGGCTACAACTATGGCAATTGGGGCCTCGGCCACGACCATACGATCGGGCCCGTGGTCGCGCCTATCGTGATGGTCGCGTACAAGCGCGTGGGCGTGAACTTCATCGTCATTCCGCCGATACCGTCTGACGATCTGCCGTTTACCATCGGGTTTCAGTTGCGGTTCAAGTTCTAGGGTCCAACGTCCTCCCGCAAACTCTCACCTTTGCTGCTCACCTGACGCCTTTGCCATATTGGCGTCAGTGACGTGCCATGGCCCGAACCTAAGATACGAGCCTTCGCTTCACAGACTCGCGACGTGACGCGCTATCCAGTCAGAGGGAAAGAATGAAGAAGTTCACACGCATGCTGATCGCTGCAGGCGCGCTGGCAATGAGCGCTGGCGCTACGGCCGCCGCGGCCGCTGAGCCCACCTGGTTGCCCGCAACGGCGGCTGCAAGCCTGCAGAATGCGAGTACGATCGTCGAAGGCGCGAATGGGCCGAACGTGAAGTCGACGCTTTATGTCTTTATGGACCCAAACTGTATTTACTGTCACTTAGTGTGGAAAGCACTGCAACCGTATGAAGCGGTCGGCCTGCAGGTGCATTGGATTCCTATGGGCTTTCTGAAGCCCGATTCGGCGGGCAAGGCGGCTGCGCTGCTGGAGGCGAAAGACGGCGCCGCGCTGCTCAAAGAACTGGAAACGCATTACTCGGAGAAGGACGAATCGGGCGGCATCGCTCCGCTCGCGCACATCTCCGCCGCCGACAAGAACAAGCTCGACGACAACATCAAGCTCTTTCAGGACCTCGGTTTCGACGGTACGCCTACGCTTGTTTATCAAGGCTCGGGCGGACGCTGGGCCAATGTCAGCGGCTTGCCGAAGCTGGACGACTTGCCGGGCATGCTGAATCTGCCGGCGCAACCGATCACCGATGCCGAGTTGCAGAAGTATCGTTGAGCGCGCGCGGCGGTGAGTCATTCACCGCATCGTGAGTTCACCGATACAACGATAGGTGAGGAGTTCCAGGAGTCGAATGTCGTGCGCTCCTCCCGAAAAGCCTCACCTTTGTTCTCGCAGCCCAGGTTTCAGAACTTGTAATCGGGATTCTTCGGATCGAATGCTTCGTCGTCGAAGGACTTCGGCGTGATGCTGTCGATGACGATTTTCTCGAACATCTGTCCGTCGTCGCCATAGGCTTCGACGGTGCGGAAATACGGATGCCGCAGGTCCAGCCCCAGCGTCTGCTTCTTCGCGTAGAACTGCGGCTTGCCGCTCGGCGAAACGTAGGTCAGCGCCACCACACGCACGCCGTCTATCGTTTTCACCTCGACTTGCGGCTTGTAGGACGCGCCCACTTCGACGTACTTCTTCGCGTCGGTCATGAACTGGCTCACGATGAATTCGGTGCCGAGATCCGTGATCTTGTGATTCGATTGCGAGCGCGCGAGCGAGCCGTCGAGTGCGGTCCACATCGGCATCACGCCGAGCAGGCCGCCCAGGTGTCCGTACATTTCGTCGCTGCGCTTCGAGGCGTCGTAGATCACCTCCTCGCCCGAATGATCGCCGTCGGGCAGCCATTTCGCGTAGATGCGCAGCGGCTCGTGCTCGAGCTTCACTAGCATGTGCGCGGGCTTCGCGGGCCACTTGCCGTTCAGGCGCTCCCAGCGCGACAGCACGAATTCGTATGAGGGATAGCCCGCCGGGCCGAGCTTGATGAGCGTGGGCACGACGAGCGGATCGAACGCCTCGAAGAGCGCGGTCAGTTGCGCATCGTCCATCTTCGTGAGCGTGTCGTTCTTCTGTGCGCGCTGCAGCCAGCGCACCTGTTGATCGACGCTCAGTTTTGCGACTTCGGCGGCGGACGCTGCGCTTTGCGATGCGTCGCTTGTTTGCGCGCCGTTGCCTTGCGCGAATGCCGCGCTGCTGGCGAGCGCAAGCGCCGCACACGCGATGAACGTCCGCGCTTTCTGAATTTTCATTTCCTGTCTCCCTTGATGAATGCTTGCGGCCCGCGCGTTCGCACGCGGGCCAACGCATTTTTCGGCTTCGCGATTTCCTCTTCACGCAGCGCACGCCGTGTGGCGAGGCCGGCTAAGTCACAGACGGATTGCCCAACACGCCCGGTGCCGGCGAACCGATGTCCGTGCGCGACTCATCCGCCTCGATCACGCGCGCGTGGCTCGCGTGCACTGTGCCCGAGAGCGCGGAGAGCAGCCAGTCGTAGGTCGTGGACGGCGCGGTGACGGGCAGCATATGGCCGCCGCTCACCACCTTGAGCGTCACCTGGCTCGTGAGGCGGCTGAGCGCCTCGCCGTGTCGGGTCCAGTCGAGCACGACGTCGTCACGGCCAAACAGAACATCAACGGGAACGCTCAGTTCTGCGTAGCGTTGTTCCATCTGCACGAGATCATCGGCGTCTTCAATCGCGACGAGATCGGCGGAGGCGTTGTAGAAGCCGCTGGGCCGCAAGCTCAGGAGTCCGCCGCCGCGTGTGCGGAAATCGCCCGGTACGGCCTCGGGCGCGAACACCTGCTTGAGGACCGCGGAACTGGTCGCGAGGCCGATGGGCGTAGCGAACGTGCACGCCACGAAGCGGCGCACGGCGTTCGAGCGCAGCACGAGCGCGCGGAAGGCCTTGGGCACCTCGGTCTGCACGTGCGTGAGCGGCGCGATCAGCGCGAGCCGCGAAACGGCGTGCGGATGATCGAGCGCTACGGCCAGCGCGATCGCGCCGCCGAGCGAATGCCCGACGAGCACCGGCGATTCGAGACCCAGCGCTTCGATGAAGCGCGCGACCGTGCGCGCCTGCGCGCGGATGGTCGCCGATGCGTGCGGCCCGCGTGTGGAGTAGCCGGAACCCGGGCGATCGATGAGTATCACGCGATGTTCTCGCGCGAGCGCCTGCATGGGCAGCCACGCGAAGTTGCGCATTTGTCCGCTCAGGCCGTGAATGAACACGATGGGCGGCCCACTGCCGAACTCGACGTAATGAATCCGGTCGCCGTCGATGTCGACCAATTGACCGTCCATCGGCACGGCGGCTTCGATGCGGCGCGTGGCGCGTCGCGTGAATGCGGCGAGCGCGGCGAGTGCAGCGCCGGCTGCAACGACCGCGGCAGGCAGGGCAAGTGGGTTCACTGGCGGTCCTCTGGGGGCAGGTTGGGTTCGAAGCCTTGTGCGCGTGACGAAGCGCAAGTGGCAAAACGCGTGAAGCGCGCCGCGATCTGCCGCGCCTCGCTCACCACCGCCCAATGCGGCGCGGCGATAATCTCGCGCTGATGTTGTCCAAGCCAGCGCTCGATGCCTTCGGACATGGCCGGCGTCACATAGCGGTCGAAACGCGGCACGATGAACTGTACCGGAATACGCGTGCTGCGCTCGCGCGGGCGCCGCGCACAGGCAAGAAAATTCGCGCGATAGAGTTGCAGCCCGTTGAGCGCGTTGCGCAACTGCCGGGGATCAGGCTCGACGCGCACGCGCTCGGTCTTGCGCAGCCACCACGGCCACAACGCCGCGCCGCCAAGCCGCCAGGCGAGTTCGGGCACGAACGGCAGATGAAAGAACGCGATGTACCACGACTTCAGCAACTGCGCCGGGACGCGCGGCTTGAGAAAAACATGGTCGAGACACGGGCCGGATATCGAGGTGTACGAAGCAATGCGCGAAGCGTTCGCCGGATCGGTCACGGCCTCCCAGCACTGGATCGATCCCCAGTCGTGCGCCAGCAGATGAAACGGCTGCGCGCCGCAGGTGGCATTGGCGACTGCAAACAGATCGCGCGCGAGTTGCGCGAGCGCGTAGCCAGACTGCGCACGCGGCGCTTCGGAGGCCCCCATGCCGCGCACGTCGTAGGCGATCACGCGAAAGCGCGTCTCCAGTTCGCTGCGCAGCGCGCTCCAGATGCGCGCCGAGTCCGGGTAGCCGTGCACGAGCACGACGGGCGGCGCATCGTTGGGCCCGCTGACGTAGACCGCGAGGCGCACGTCGTCGGACTGGACGAACACGGGTTCGGGCGCGCCGCGCATGACGTGGCTCACACCGCGCGCGGCGTCACCGCCGGATGCAGCGGCACACGGCGCGGGGCGGCGCGCGAGGCGTACTGCGCGTTGGTCTCGTCGATCTGTGCAACGAGGCCGTCGATGCGCGCGAGATGCTGCCGGTTGTCGTGATCCCACGGATGAAAGCCGGGCTTGAAAAAGCGCAGCCATTCGAGCGCGATGCCGGGAAACACGCCGTGACGCGGCCCGTAGAGAAACTTCACGAGCTTCCATGTGCCGCGCACCTTGCCCTGGCGTCGGCGGTGCGCGCGCAAAAGCGCCAGATGATAGTCGAACACGATGAGCCAGAAGAGAACCGTGGTGGCGAGCATCGTACCGGTTCGCATGAAATAGCGCTTGACGCCCGGCTCGATCACGAGATTCCAGACATCGAACGAGACCGACTTGTGCTCGGTTTCCTCCAGCGCGTGCCAGAGCCACATCTGCTTGTAGCCCGCCACCGAGCCTTCGATGCGCGTGCCCGTATCGGCGAGCAGCAGGTCGGCGAGCATGGCCGTGTAGTGTTCGAGCGCCACGGTTTGCGCGAGTTGCAGCGAAGGCGGCAACACCTTGCGCACGAAGTTGAGGATGGCCCACAACCGCTTGTCGAGCTTGTGCGCAGGCAAGCCCGCCGCCTGCAGCAAGTCGTTGTATTCGACATGTTCGCGCGTGTGCATCGCCTCCTGCCCGATGAAGCCCATGACCTGCTTCTTGAGTTCGGGGTCCTCGATGCGGTCGCGATAGTGCCGCACCGAATCCATGAAGAAGCGCTCGCCCGCGGGAAAGAGCAGCGAAAGCGCGTTGAAGAAGTGGGTGACCGGCACGCCCTCGACGTGCCAGTCACAGGCCCTTTCGGGCGGTAATGCGAAGCGGATGTCGCGCCGTATCGGCATCATGTTATGGCTCCCTGTTGTGTGCCTGCTGTTATTCATTGCGTGGCGGCGGACCCGCGCGCGGCGCGGCGGCGCGCCTTCGCGGCTTCGCGCCGCGCGCTCATCACGACCAGCGCCTGGTACGCGGCGGGCAGCGTGCGCGCGAGCCAGTCGGCTGCGCGCGCGTCGCGGCCAATCAGCACGCGCCGCGCGTTGCGCCTCACGCCGTTCAGGATGATGCGGGCAGCGTCGTCGGCAGCGGTGATGAAGAACTTCTCGAAGTCGTCTTTGCCTTGCTGCTCGCTCGCCACCATAAAGCCGACCATGTTGTGCGCCACGCGGCTCGATTGCGCGATGTTCGTGCGAATGCCGCCCGGATGCACGCAGGTCGCGGACACGCCGCAGCGCATCATGTCGAGTTCCTGGCGCAGCGCTTCGGTAAAGCCGCGCACGGCATATTTGGTCGCGTTGTAGCCGCTCATGCCTGGTTGTGCGAAAAGACCGAACACGCTCGACGTATTGACGATGTGTCCGTCGCCGCTCGCCTTCAGATGCGGCAGAAATGCCTTCGTGCCATGCACGACGCCCCAGAAGTTGATATTCACGATCCACTCGAGGTCGCTGTACGCCATGCCTTCGATGGTGCTCGACAGCGCGACGCCCGCGTTGTTGAAGACGAGGTTGATGCCGCCGTGCGTGGCAACTGTTTCGTCGGCCCACGCGAATACGGCGTCGCGCTCGCTCACGTCGAGCACGCGCGTGCTCACGCGTACTGAAGGGGCAAGCGCGCCCACGATGCGAGCGGTCTCCTCGAGCGCCGGGGCGTTCCGGTCGGCGAGCGCGAGATGGCAGCCGGCGCCGGCAAGCTGGAGCGCGAGCGCGCGGCCCATGCCCGAGCCCGCTCCGGTGATGGCGGCGACCTTGTTGTCAAAGCGTTTCATGGGCGGCTCCGGGTGGGACGATTGCGCCTGTTCAGGCGGCCTCGGTGGGTTGCGTGGCCACGGCGAGCGGCGCTTCGTGCTGTGCGGCATGCGGCGCGCGATAGACCTGGTAATCGGCGAGGGAGAAGTGCGCGGTGGCGCGGCGAAAGCGCCAGGTGAAACCGGGCCACAGTGTCGTGTTCCTGCCGTTGCGCGGGTCGAGGTACCAGCTCTTGCAGCCGCCCACCGACCAGATCGCGCGGCCAAGCTTGTTCTGGATGCGCTCGTTGTAGCGCGCTTCCACATAGGGCCGCACATCGATCGAATCGGCGCCGTCGCGCTTCATGGCGGCGAGCGCGCCAAGCACATACTCGATCTGCGATTCGATCATGAACACCATCGAGTTGTGGCCGAGGCCGGTGTTCGGGCCGACCAGCATGAAAAAGTTCGGATAACCAGGCAGACTCGTGCCGAGGTAGGCATGTGCGCCGTTGCGCCAGGTCTCGACGATATCGATGCCGCCGCGGCCCATGATCGTGCCCGGCGGGAATGGATCGGCCACCTGAAAGCCGGTGCCGTAGATCAGGCAATCGACCTCGTGATGCACGCCGTCGGCGGTCACGACGCCAGTGCGGTCCACGCGCTCGATTGCGTTCGTCACCACCTGCACGTTGTTGCGTGAGAGCGCCGGATAGTAGTCGTTCGATATGAGCACGCGCTTGCAGCCGATCGTGTAGTCGGGCGTCACGGCCGCGCGCAGTTCAGGATCGGGCACCTGGTGGCGGATATGGCGCAACGCCAGCTTCTGCACGTTCTTCATGAGCGCGGGATGCACCGCGAAGCCGAGCACGCGCGTTTCGAGCATCCAGTAAAGACCCGCGCGAGCGAGCGCCTGCGTGATGGGCAGCGTGCGGAACAGCCATTGTTCGAAGCCCGAAATGGCGCGGTCGGGCTTGGGCATGATCCACGGCGGCGTGCGCTGGAAGAGCGAGAGTTGCGTCACGCGCGGCGCGATCTGCGGCACGAACTGAATAGCGCTTGCCCCCGTGCCGATCACGGCGACGCGCTTGCCTTCGAGCGCATAGTCGTGGTCCCAGTGCTGCGAGTGGAAGGCCTTGCCTTCGAAGGTGTCGAGTCCCGCAATCGCCGGCAACGCGGGGCGCGAAAGGCCGCCCATGCCCGAAATCAGCACGCGCGCGGTGAGGCGCCGGCCATTGGCGAACGCAAGGCGCCAGCAGTGCGCGGCTTCGTCCCATGTCGCGTTCGTGAGTTCGTGCCCGAAGTTGAGCCACGGGAAAAGCCGGAAGCGCTCGACGCAGCGATTCAGATAGGCGCGAATCTCGGGCTGCGGCGCGAACATGCGGGTCCAGCGCGGATTGGGTGCGAACGAAAACGAGTACACGTGCGATTGCACGTCGCAGGCGCAACCGGGGTAATGGTTGTCGCGCCAGGTGCCGCCCACGGAGTCAGCCTTCTCGAACACCGCGAAGTCCTGGTTGCCGCTTTGCAGCAGGCGGATCGCCATGCCCAGGCCGGCAAAACCAGTGCCGATGATGGCGATGCCGATCGCGTCGCCGGTACGGGCGGGTGCGTTCATCCGGAGCGTCTCCCTGTTGTCGATCCATCTATGACTGTGACATTGATGGATGTAAACATAGTGCGATCGACGCCAATGCGCAAGGGGCTAGATTCAGCGCTCTAACACATCAACAACAGTAGGGGCGCAAGGGGACGCCAGCGCGCGAAAGGCCGCCTGGCGGGGCCTTTCACGCGCTCGGGGAAGCAGAAACGAGGAGAGACGACGCGCGCGTTTAACGCTTCTTGAGCGCGGTTTTCTTCGCGGGGCGAGCCGGTTTTGCGGCAGCCGGCGCGCGCGCGGCGCTCTTGCGAGGCGCGGCTTTGGGCGCGCGCTGCTTCGCGGCGCTGGCAGGCGCGGAAGCGGGCGAAGGCGCGGCCTCGCTTGCACGCTCGCGGCCGAGCGTCTTGTCGAGGATCGTCGCGACCCGGCCGCCGAGGTAGTCGCTCGACTGCGCTTCGAGCGCGCGCAGGATCTCGTGCTCGACGAACACCGTGGAAAGCGGGCGCAGCCGCCAGATCGCGTCGACGAGCGCGGGCATGTCCGTGGCGGGCGGCAGCGCGCCCTGATCGTAGCGATCCAGATGGCGCACGACCATTTCCACCAGCACGCGCGCGATGGCGTCGAAATGCGGACGCGTTTCTTCGAGCACGTCGAGCAGTTCGCGTGCGGGAATGCCCTCGCGCACGGTGGCGGCCGCGGCGTCGAGCATGCCCGGATTGCGCGAGACGAACGACAGCCCCTGGCGTTCGAGCAGCCCGAGATCCGCAAGACGCGAAAGGCTGCTCGGCGCTTGCGGCCCGAACAGCTTGATGAGCTGCGGCAGCGAATACGTTTTTGGCCGCGCGTGCGACCACGGACCGCCGATCGCATTCTCCAGGCCGAGGATCGAGCGCAGGTCGCCGCCGTCGTCGATCGCCTGGATGAGATCCTGAATGTTGGCGAGCGTGTAGCCGCGCGCCAGCAGGTGGTTGATGAGCTTGAGCCGCGCGACGTGCGAATCGTTGTAAATGCCGACACGCCCGCGCTTCTCGGGCGGCATGAGCAGGTCGCGGTCCTGATAGGCGCGCACGTTGCGCACCGTCGTGCCCGCCACGCGAGCGAGTTCGTCGACGGTGTATTCGCTGTCGGTGACACGCTCGGGCGCGGAATCGGTCACGGGGGCTTTGGGCGTTTTCGGCATGCCGCGATTTTAGCGCGAGCGGCCCGGCCCACGCGAGCGCACGGGAGGGTGCGTGCTCTGGCGCGGGCGTTCTCGCCCTTACGCGCATGCGCCTCCTCGCCGTTGCGCCGGCACGACGCGCCCTTAGAAGCGGTAAGAAAGCGCGAGGAACGAGATGATCGGATCGGCCTTGAGGTCGGCCCGGCTCACGCCGAGCTCGCTGCCGTCCGCTGCCTTGACGATCACCGAGGACGTCGTCTTCAGCGGAATATAGGTGACCGACGCAACGATCCCCAGATGCTTCGTGACGTTGTAGGTGGCCCCGAGATTGAAAACCGGCGACCACGACGACGACGCCTTCGCGCTAATCTGCGTTTGCCCCGACTTGCCCGCGCCCGCTGCGAGCACGGAGCCGAGATCGTCCTGGGTGGCTTTCACGAAGTTCGGATTGAGCTGGATGTCCGAGAACCAGTTGTACGACACGCCGATGCCGAGGAACGGGCGGAATTTCGCATCGGCGTCGCGAAAGTAATACTGGAAGATCAGCGCCGGGCTCCATTGACGCACGCTGCCGACAATGGGGTTCGTTGCCGGATCGCTGAGATTCTGGCTACCGAGCGCGCCCGCCGGGCCTGGCGGCTTGATCGTGCCGTGACCATAGAGCTTGAACGTGGGCGGCACGCCCGCCACCGAGGTGAGCGCGATATGGTCCGTGAAGAAGTGGCTGATGACGAGGCCGACCGTATCCGCATTCGATGCCGAAAGCCCCGTGCCCGCCGAAGTGAACGAACTGGGCAGCCGCAGCGGCGTGTTGATCGGCACGGGCGCGACGTCCGTGGTGAGCGGCGTGCTCGAATGCTGCGTCGTGACGTGAAACCAGCCGAGTGCGACGACGTTGTCGCCGGCGTGCTGTGCATACGCACTCGCCGTCAGCCCGGCGGTCAGCGCCGCCACTGCAATGCGTTTCATCATGTCCCTCCCAGGAACGGGTGCGCCTTACCCGCGCGCGGGACGGCTCGATGCATGCTTCGGGATGTCCGGCATGCGTCGTCCGCCTTTGCTGCGCGCGCCTTTGTGGCCCGGCCGCCGCCGCGTTGCGCGACGGCCGGGAGTGGCCACCTCGTGAATGGCGCGGTTTGCCGCGCCGGTTATTGTTCGATACGTTGCTTCGTCATCCTTACTGAACGAACGCACCAGCCGTGAAGTACGGGTCCGACGGCGTCGTCATGTCGAGGTAGCCGAACACGCCGCCCGTGAAGATCATCTTGCCGGTGGGTGTCGAGCCGGTGGAGGCGCCCACATGCGTGGTCGTCACCGTGCCCGGTACGGTCTGGGTGAAGTTCAGATCGAGGGCAGTGGCGAGCGCGGCCTGCGAGGCGTTGAACGGATCGAGCAGCGTGGCCTGCGTGCCTTCCAGCGCGAGCGTGCGATAGTCGAACTGGCTGTCCACGCCGATGTATTCGCCGTTCTGCGAGCCCTGCGCGATAGCCGTTTGCGGCGCGAGCACGGAGATGCCCGATTCGTCGTCGGCCACCGGGCCCGTGGCGCCGCTTTGCGGATCGACGCCAACCTGCGGATACGCCACGCCGGTGCGGACGAGCACGGGCACGAGCTGGCCGCGCAACTTGCCAACGATCATGAAGCCCTTGCCGGCCGGCTCCGTGGTGACGAGCGTCGGCTTCACCTGCCCCTGGAAGTGATCGGTTTCGAACGCGCCGCTGCCATCGGCCGACTGCGCGAAATTCGTGCCGGGCTGCTGGCATTTGCCGGCGTTCACGCCCGTGTTGTCGCATTCGGTCCAGGTGCCGTTGGCGTTGATCGTGATCTTTGCGTCGACCGCTGCGGGCTGGAAATTCTGCGAAGGCACCTGGTGATAGCCGAGCTGGCTGTACGTGCCGGCGACATTCGCGAGATTCGTTTCGATCGCGGAGAAGCCGATGAACGGGTAGTACGGGAACGTCGTGTCCGGCACGACGCCAATACCGCCGGAGCCCTTGTACGCGATCTCGGCGCCCGGAATCGTGCCGCCGGCCACGCCTTCGCCGATGAAGACGCGCGCCGGGCGGTTGGGGTCGAGACTCGCGCCATTCAGGCGGAACGCGCACTGGTTGAGCTTCGCCGTGGGGAGCCCGGTTTCCGCCGTCAGCGTGCCGGTGGCGACCTGGCCTTTGCGCGTGGGCGTCACGGTGCCGGTGGTCTGCGGGATCGGCGACTCGACATAAGTGATCTGCCAGGTCATTTTGGCCGTGTCGAGCTGCAGCTTGACGAGTTCGCCGTCGCCGCCGCCACCGGTATATACCGTGTTGTAGTCGAGCGAGGTGGGGCAAAGCGCTGCTTCCACGAGCGGAGGGCTACTGCTGCTGCCGTTGCCGCCACCGCATGCGCTGAGCGCTGCGATCATCGGTGCGGCAATCGAGAGCGCCGCAAAAAGTTTCCATTTCATACCGCGTCTCCAGAGTCTTGTTGTTGGCGAGAGCGACTGACAGTCATTCGTAGTGCGAAATTAAGGCGGTCGTCAACGATCAGGATGCCGCGACCGCCTGATGAACTACTGTGGCTGGATCAGTGCACCGACACCGAAGTAAGGCTGATTGGGCGTGGCGCTGTTCGCCGAACTGGCCGTGACGCCGCCGTTCTCCTCGCCGTTGATGAAGATGCCGTAAAGGCCGCCCACCGCAATCAGATTGCCCGCTTTGCCCTGGGTATCGGTTACGCCGATCAGGCCGGGGTGCGTCTGCGTGTAGTCGAGCGTGAACTGGCTCTGCGTCGTCATCGTCGAGGGCTTGAGGAAGCCGGCTTGCTGGCCGTTGATGAGCGTTGCCGTGTAGGCGAAATTCGAGTCCGCGCCAATGTAGCTGCCGTCGAACGCGCCCGACGTGAGCGTCGTCGCGGGCGCGAGCAGGGCGATGCCGGACTCGTCGTCCACGGCGATCTGATTGCTCAGGCTGATGGTTTCGTTCACGTAGCCGGTGCGTACGACCACGGGCACGATGGCCCCATTGAGCTTGCCGAGGATGAGGTGCCCGGCGCCGCCCTGGCGGCTGACGATGACGTTGTTGCCGAGGTTCAAGGGGAACGGCAACGGTGTGGGCGTCTCGATCTGCGGTGCGTCGGTACTGTCGAAATAGCTGCCGCTCGTGCTCGCCGTCCATGCGTTCGCAGCGGTTGCGCAACTCGTGTTGGTCGCGCCAGCCGGCACGCTGCAATTGCCGCTTGCGTCGTACTGCTCCTGCGTCACCTTTGCCGCCGGCGCGAAACTGCTGGAAGGCAGGATGTGATAGAGCAGCGCGTTATACGAGCCTTTGAGGTCGGCGAGGCTCGTGCTGACCGACGAAAAGCCGATGAACGGATAGAAGTCGAACGTGCGCGGCGCCACCCCGCTGAAGAGCAGATTTGCAGTGGTGTCGCCGTCGATGTTCACGGTCGCGCCCGGAATGCCGCCGCCCGCCACGCCAAAGCCAACATAGATCGTGGGCGGATTGTTGGCGTTGTACGCCGTTGTGTAGGTGCTGCCGTTGATCGTGCCCGTGCCCGCCTGAAGCTGGAACGCACACGTGATCTGCGCGGCGGTCGGCAGCGAGCCCGCGGGCGGATGCTGCACGGCGCCCGTGATGGTGAGACCCGCACGCGTGTTCTGCACCGAACTCGCGGCCACGGGAATGGGCGAGGCGAGGAACGTGAGCTTGTACGTCATCTTCGTCGGGTCGATGTTCAGGCTCACGACCTCGCCACTGCCTGCACCGCCCAGATACGTGTTCGCCGCGATGTCCGCCGCGGCGGGACACAACGCCGTGGCGGTCGGTGCGCTGCTGGGCGGACCCTGGTTCGCGCATGACGAACCCGAGCATTGCGCCGGGGTGATGGGTGCCGGATTGCTGGCGGTACCTCCGCCGCAGGCGACCAGAAAAGGGGTCGCGGCCGCGGCCAGCATCAAGCTGCTGCGGACAATGCTCTCCATGATTTGTCTGCCTCCCTGTGTCGTATTTGTGCGCAGAAGATTGGATCATGACATTGGCCACTGTCAATTGAACGAACCGTCTAAAACGCGTGACGAGGTCGCTCTTGCTTGATGCTTCGCGGTTTGCGCACCCAGCAAGCGGGGTTTTTCCCGAGGCCGTCGTGCACGCGCCGTGCGCCCCTGCGCAATTGGCATGCCTGAAACGCCTCGTTGACATGTCATCGCGATTCGTTGCGTCCGCGACGGTCCCTGAAAGGCAGAGGAAAGCTGAGGATGGGATCACGTTAGCGAGGCAATTGATTCGGATTGCAGATCAAGACAGCGCGTGCTGTCTGATGGTGAGGATATTCGGGAGCCGTCATCGCGCCGCCATGCTCGACGGTGAGTGCATACGGGAACGGCCGGGATGAAGCACTGCACAAACCTGCGTAGCAAGGTGGGCGCTCCAAAGAAAACCAAAGGTGAGCGTGTGCGGGAGCGCAAGTTCACTGCGGTGTGCGCCGCACGGGTTTTCGTTGCACCGTTGCGCATATCGGCGGCCAGGTTCAGGTCTATGTGGCGCACGTCACGCAACTCAAAGGTGAGTGTTTCCGGGAATATGAACGCAACGTGAGGCGTTGCTGCGTTGCGGCAGTATCGCCGCGGCCGGGTCGTGATTCGCGGTATAGTCATTCGCGACAAGAGGCCTCGTTGTGCGCCCTGCGCTTCACCGCCGCCGCGTCCGAGCGGTCTGCAACGGAGTTATCGATGGGTATCCTGGAAAGGCTTTGGCCGCGCGCCCGCGCGAAGCAGGCGCCGCAATCGCCGCAAATCCAGACGCTGATCGAGCGTCTGCTCGTGCTCAGCCCTACGCTCAAGCTCGTGCCCGAGTGGCGCGAGCGGCTCGCCCCCGCGCTCGCGCAATCGGTCGCGTACGTGCGCGAGGTGGTGGACCGCATGCCACCCGCGCGCGAAGCGAGCGCCGCCACCTGGTCGAGCGACCCCTATATCCACGCGTTTTTCGCTGCGCCCGACGAGGTCGGCCATGTGCTGAGCCGCTCGCCTGAACTGCATGCCTGGTTCGAGGCTCATCCACTTGCGCGCGAGACTTACGCGGTGCTCGGCATGGCCCTGAACGAGCGGCGTGCCTTCGGTGCCGAGCAGCATGGCGACGAGGTGCACACCGATGTCATGCAGACGACGCTGAGCTTCGACGACCATCAGGTGCGTGTATGCGGCGAAACCGAGAGCGACCTTCGCGAGCAGATCGTGCAGCGCGTGGTCGAGCAGATCGCCCTGGAAGGCCTCGAGCAGATCGGCGCCGACGAGTCGCGCCGCGACGTGCTGGAACAGGAGCGTGCGCTGCTCAGGACGCGCCTGCAACTGCTCACGCGCCACGGCGCGGGGACGCAACGCATGCTCGGCGAGCACGCCGTGCCAAACGTCGCCGAAGTGGCGAAGGTCGAGGCGCAGATTGCGCAGAACGAGAGCGAGATTGCCGCACTCGGCCTCAAGAGCGAAGCGCTCGAACACCAGCTCACGGTGATCTGCAGGGTGCTCGCGAATCCCGCGCAATACACGAACGTCGAAATGCGCGAGATCTGCCTGAGTCCGATGAACGTCCTGCTCGCAAACGGCGGCCCGGGCAACAGCGCCTCGATCACGTTCCCGCTCGCGCGGCTGCCGTCGAGCCCGCAAGGTCTGCGCGCCTTCTCTCTGGTGCGCTTCGCGCGCACCGACCTGCAACCGTTGCCGCGTGTGCTCGTGGAAGACAGCCGCTTCATGATCTGAGCGTGGCGTCGCGGTCATAGGTGAGAAGATCCGGGAGCCGCGCGCGTGGCATTGCGACGGTTCGTGAACGAAGCGTGCCGAAATCACAGTCGCGCGTGATCGGCTGCGGAAGTTTCGTGATCCCGATGGACAGGAGAACCTGGTTCCGGCGCGCAAGATTTTCCTGGTAGTCCCAGGTTAAGGGATGCGAATATTGCCGACTACCAGGTGTTGGCAGTCGAAACCTTGCGTGTCCGAGCGCGAGACGCCGAAAGGTGAGCGTTTTCGGGAACCGTGAGCAACGGTGCGAAATGGCGCATCGGATCGCTAACCGCTTATGCAAAAAGCCCCTTTAACAGGGGCTATTTTGTCATCAGCGGCGACACCGCTGCTGGTATGTCGCCGCGAAAGGTGAGCGTTTTCAGGAGTGGTGAATCAGGCGCCCTGCGACGCCGGCCAGGCGAGCACGCCGTTCGCGTCGATCGAGAAGCGCAGCTCGCCGGCATGCGATGCCGGCGCATCTTCTGCGGCGATATCGAAGGTTTCTCCGGCGATCTCGACGGTAACGTAGCGGTCTCCGTGACGCAGCGACGTGCCGGCAATACGCCCTTGCCACGCGCCTTCCTGCGTCGCGACGAGCGCGCGCGGCGAGACCCGCCACATCACGCGCGTGCCCACCGCAAGCGATGGATCGGCGCAGGGCAGGCGCAGTCCCGCCGGCGTTTCGATCGTGCCACCGGCACGCACGATCCCCTCGCCGACGTTGTGCAGGCCGAGCAGTTCGGCCACGCGCAGCGTGGCGGGCAGCCGGAACACGTCGGCCACGGCGCCCGCCTGCAGCACGCAGCCCTGTTCGATCACGAGCACTTCGTCGGCGAGCAGCGCCGCCTCGTCGGGGTCGTGCGTGACGATCACCGTCACTGCGCCTACTTCGCGTTGCAGCGCCCGCAACGACTGCTGTAGACGGCGGCGGCGCGGCGTGTCGAGCGCGGCGAACGGTTCGTCGAACAGCAGCAGTTGCGTGTGCCGCGTGAGCGCGCGCGCGAGCGCCACGCGCTGGCGCTGGCCGAACGAGAGCTGCCGAGGCAGGCGTTCGGTGAGCGTGTCGAGGCCGAGGTGCGCGAGCCAGTAGCGGGCGCTGGCCGCGTCGGCATCGACAGGAAACGCGAGTTGCTGCTCCACTGTCATGTGCGGGAAGAGCCCGTAATCCTGCGGCATGTAGCCGATCTGGCGGCGCTCGGGCGGCAGCGCGCCGAGGTCGGTTGCCCCGAGCGTGACAGAGCCCGCGTCGTTGCGCTCGAGCCCGGCGATGATGCGCAGCGCGAGCGACTTGCCCGAGCCCGAAGGGCCGATGATCGCGAGCCGGCGCGTTTGCGGCTGCCACGCCACATCGAGCGTGAACGCGCCGAGATGCCGGCGCGCCGCGAAGGCAAGACGCAGGCCGGCGTTTTCTGCCGCGGTGGCGGCCGGCGTGATACTGGTGAGTTCGTCGCCGTTGTCCAGGCTCACCGCCGGCGTCGGGCGTGTGCCGCGGCTATAGACGGAGAGCACCGCGCAGATGATCGCAATGCCGAGCGTGGGCAGCAGGAGCGGCATCATCGCGGGCAAGCCCTGGCCGCCGAACACGACGTAGGTATACACAGGCAGCGAATACGGGTGATACGCGACCATCACCGTCGCGCCGAATTCGCCGAACGCGCGCAGCCAGGCGAGCGCGAGCCCCGCGCGGATAGCGGGCCACGCAATGGGCAGCGTGACACGAAAGAAACGGCTGGCGGCGTGATGGCCGAGCGTGGCGGCAACGTCGTCGTAGACGGGATCGACGGCGCTGAACGCCGAGCGTGCCGCGACGATCAGGAAGGGCGCCGCCACGAAGGTCTCGGCGAGCACGATGCCCGTGAAAGAGTCGGTGAGCGAGCCGCCGAAGAGCTGGCCAATGCCGCTATACGGCCCGATGAGAAACAGCAGCAGCACACCGCTCGTGAGCGGCGGCAACGCGAGCGGCAACTGCACGACGAAGCCGAGCAAGGCAATGCCGCGCGCGCGCGAACGCGCGAGCCAATAGCCGAGCGGCACGCCGCCCACCAGGATGACGAGTGCGGCCACGCTCGCGCTCGCGACCGACACGCCGACCGCCGACCAGGTGGCGTGCCAGTCGACGCCGGCCCAGTCCGCCTGCCCGATCTGCGGAATGCTCGCAACGAACGGCGCGCACAGGTAGACCGCGAGCAGCGCGCCGAGCCACCAGAGCGGCTGGGAGCGTTTCACGGCAACCTGTTCGGCACGTTGCGCGGCTTGTGTCATTGCTGTGCGGCGTCGATTACGGCTTGCACCGACGGCGGGATCGCCTGGATCTGACCGTTGACGGCAGGCCTGGTCACATCCACGCCGTGCTCGGCGAGCAGCTTGCGGCCTTCCGCCGAAAGCAGGAAGTTCACGAAGCGCGCGGCGCCGGCGCTGTTGGGGGCGTCGTTGAGAATCGTGAGCGTGTAGTTCGCCTTGATCTTCAGTTCGGGCGCGGGGTGGATCGCCGGAATCTTCAGGTCGGACGTTTCGGTCGAGTAGAAGAAGCCAGCGTCGAGCTGACCCGATTGCAGACGGCCAACGAGCGTTTCTTCCGGCAGCACCTGCTCGGGATTCTCCGGCGTGCCAAGTGTTTTCTGCACGAGATCAGGCTGGTTGTACGCCTGCGCGGCCTTCGTCATGAGTTCGACGGTGAACGCGCCCTTCGGGTCGAGCTTCGGATCAGTGCGGCCGAGGCGGATGCCCGGTTCCTGCAGGACCTGATCCCACTGCTTCGTTTTGAAGTCGGCGGCGAAACGGCTCTTCGGGTTGTAGCCGATCAGGAGCGGCGATTCGGCGAAATTCACGTACCACGTGACGTGATTGCCGCTGGCCTCGCCCATGAGGCTCGTGTTGACCTTCGGGCTCGCGCTGATGAACACATCGCCGCGGCGCAGCTTGCCCTTGATCTCATTGGCGATCTTGTTCGAGCCGGCTGCGTAGCCCTTGAAATGCAGGCCCGTTTCCTTTTCGAACGCGGGGCCCACGCTCTTTTCCATGAGGTTCACGAGCGAGCCTGCGTAGAGCACGTTGACATCGGATTCGTCGGCGAATGCGTTGGCGCTCGCACCCATCGCGCCCATCACACCGCTCATCACGACGACTGAGGCCGCCAGCTTGCGGATAAACATGTTCGACACCCCGTTCGTTATAAAGGCCCATATATTACGATGGACTGCTGTATTCATGTGCTTGCGACATTCGCTATTTTGGCGATCCATGCCTGTGCGCGTCACAGTGACACGGCTAAACTGAGGCTCCGGTTCTTTGCCGTTTCATTGTTCTGTTCAATTGTGGAGGTCCTTATGCGTACCAGCGCCCGCAACCATTTCTCCGGCCAGATCAGCGCGGTCAAGGCCGGCGCTGTCAACGACGAAGTCACGCTGCGCGCCGACGGCGGCCTCGAGATCGTTGCGATCATTACGCATGGCAGCGCCGCTTCGCTGGGTCTCGCCGCTGGCAAGCCGGCCTTCGCGCTTGTGAAGGCATCGTCGGTGATCCTCATGGTCGACGGCGATGCGAGCAAGGTGTCCACGCGCAATGTGGTGGCGGGCACGGTTTCGTCGGTCACGAAGGGCGCGGTGAACGCCGAAGTCGTGCTCGCGGCCCCGGGCGGTGCGCAGATCGCGGCCATCGTAACGAACGACAGCGTCGATCGTCTCGGCCTCGCGGCGGGCAAGCAGGCTGCGGCGCTTTTCAAGGCATCGAGCGTGATCGTCGGCGTAGACGGTTGATGCGCTCCAAACTCGCGTGAATGCCATGACACACGGTAGACAGGACTCCGGCGCGCCGCCGCGCGATGTCGATGCGCTGGCCGCAGCGCGCTGCGACACTCTGACGGGGGCGCCGGAGGCGCCGCGCACGCCCGACGCCTGGCTCTTCGCGCGGCTCGTTGCGGCGCGCGAGGTGCGCGGCGAATTGCCGTTGCTCGGTCTAACGCGCGCGCAGTTCGACGCGCTCGGTGCGCGGCACTTCGTGTGTGCGGTGACGAGTGAAGCGCTGCACACGCACGTGATGGCCGATGCGTCGCATGCTGCATTCGCCACCGCAATGCATGACTTTCTCGTTGCGCTTGCCGCGCCGCAAGCCGACCCCGACGACGTGCGTTGCCTCGCCGCGATCGTTGCCCACGCGTGCCTGCGTCCCGATCATCTGTGGCGCGATCTCGGCCTGCGTGGCCGCGATGACGTGACAGGCATGCTGGAGCGCTTCTTTCCCGAGGTCGTGGCGCGCAACGTGGAAGGCTTGCGCTGGAAGAAGCTGCTGGCGCGTGAACTCGCGCTGGCGTCGGGCGCCACGCCAGGCCCTGCGCCCGGTTGCCCCGGCTGCGAGGACTTCGGCTTCTGTTTTCCCGCCGGGCGTTAGCCATGCAGAGGGGAACGGCACGTAGCACGCATCGTGTATGCTTGCGCGCATGACCAAGTCCCCCAACGATCAACCGCGCGCAGACGCTCCCGCGCCCGCCCAGGCGCAGAAACCGGGCCGACCCGAGGTGCGTTTTCGCATGCGCATCCTTCAGGATGGCACGATCGCGCTCGGTCCAGGCAAGGTGTCGCTGCTCGAAGCCGTCCGCGAACATGGCTCGATCTCGGCTGCGGCGCGCAGCATGAACATGTCGTACCGCCGCGCGTGGCTGCTGATGGATGAACTCAACCGCGCGCTGGAGTCGCCGGCCACGGTTTCGGAGCATGGCGGGCAGAGCGGCGGCGGTAGCATGCTGACGCCGGTGGGCGAAGAGATCGTGCGCCTGTATCGCAGCATCGAGGCGCGTGCGGCGGCGGTCTGCGAGGCCGAGATCGCAGCCCTCGTCAAACTCGTGAAATCCTGACGCGATGTGACGTGATGTGCCGCGGCGGCGCACTGCCGCCAACGCCAGGCGCCTAGCCGTGGCGCAGGCAGAAACGCGAGACGGGTACCGCCGCGAGCGTGGGCGGCGCGTTCGCATGGAGCCGCATCATCAACTCGACGAAGCTGGCGAGACTCGCCGTTCGCAATGGGTGCCATGTGACCTGGTGCCGTTCGCACACGCGCCTGAGCGTGCTCATCGAATCGTGGTCGATGCAGTCGACGGGAAACACCGCGAGATCCGCGTTGGCGAGGGCTGCGGCGAGCAGGCCCTTGCGATCTTCCACACCGCCGTCGTGCACGGTCAGCTCGCCTCCCGCCGACTCCACCCAGCGCCTGAGCGCGTGATTCGAACCCGGCCTGCCACCCACGTAGACGATCCGGCGGCCCTTTAACGCATCCTCGGGAAGCGTGCGTTGGGCTTGCGGGTCTTCGTGCGCTTGCGTGGTCTGCTCCATCGCGTGGACTTCGGCGCGCAAGGCGTCGATCAGCGCGTGGGCTTCGTCGAGCTGCGCGCGTAGCGTGTGGAGTGCGGCGGCATCGGCATTCGCTCGCTGCTCCGCGATCTCGCGGCGGCTCGTGTGCAGCGCGACCCGCGCGTCGCGTGCCGCGAGCGCTTCCTGCAGCGCCTCGAGCTGCGCGTGCTGCGGGGTGTTTTCGCGCTGCGCCGTCAGCTGTGCGGTTTGCGCATCGAGGGCGTTGCGCGCGGCGTCGCGCTCACGGCTCATCTCGTGCAGGCGCGCCTGCTGACGCTCGATCTTGGCCCGGAGTTCGGCGTTTTCCGCTTCCAGCGCCACGAGGCGGCGCAAGTCCGCGCGATTGGCCGCGCCAACCAGGTGCGAGAGCATGTGCAGCTCGCCGAACGCGGCCTGGCGCACTTCCATCGTCGTGGCCGGATGTGTCATCACCGCCCAGTACGCGGGCGGGATGTCGCCGTTCGCGAGCGCGTCGTTCCAGAGCGCGAGCACGGCCTGCGTGTCGCGCGCACTGGCGAATCGGCGCACCGCGCCTGCATAGCGGCTGTCGAGAGCCTTTTGCAATGCCTTGCCGCCTGCGCCGCCTTCGATCGCCAGTTCGACCGCGGCGTGATGGATCTCGAGATCGCTCGCGCGCTGGGCGTCGAGCCGGGTGAATTTAGGGACGAGCTTGCGCAGCTCGTGCGTGCTCAGGCAGGTGCCGATGATGGAGCAATGCAGATGGGCGTCGAGTTCGACGAGGCGCGTGCGCTGACGCGCGCTGGCGAGTTCGGCTTGCGAAGGGCCGCAGCAGTCTGCGCTCGTCATCGCGCGCAGCGTGGTCTCTTCGGCAGATGTGCCGCCCGGCGTGCGGGCGAGGCGGAACGGCGGTGCGTGCATGGTGACCTCTGATCCACTGCGGAACGCGGGGCTGTGCATGGCGTGAGCGGCGACTGCGCCTCGACCCGGCTGGGCGCCCCCGGCTGGGCGCCCCCGGCTGGGCGCCCCCGGCTGGGCGCCCCCGGCTGGCTGCGCGTCGAGAGCGCAATATACCATGGAATATAACGAAGGCCGGATAACGGCCGGGGGACGCGGTTCAGGTGGCGGTTTCGCGCATGAGCGTCGTTGCGATGCCGGTGACGGTGACGGCATTGGCCACTGACCAGCCTGCGGCCGCCCCGGACGATTGCGCTTCGCAGCGCGCTTCGAATTGCGCTTCGGCCGCGTTCGCGTGCTGCGCAAGCACATGTTCGACGCCGAGCCCGACGAAGGCCGCATCGAGCCGCTCCAGTTCGGCCACGGTGCGGCGCAGCGCTTCGGTGTCGAGACAGAACGCGTCGCTGAAAAGCGCATCGCGCGTCTTGTCGAGGCGGCGCGCGTCGCGAATCGCGCGCTTGAGTTCGCGCTGACGGGCGAAGCGGGCCACATCGATGCGTCGCGAGAGCGCGACGAGGAGCGGCTGCAGCGACACCCCGGCTGGCGATGCGTGCGCGTCAGCCATGCCGCCACTGCCAGCGCCGTCCCCACGCGCGAGCATGCGCTCGAAGCGCTCGATGCTGTTGCGCAGCCGCCGGAACGCGTCGATCAGGTCGCGGATCAGCTCCGCGCGCTCGTGCCCCGACGCGGGGCGCAGCGTGGTGATCGTGGCCGCGAAGCCGTTCGCACCGGCCGGCGCGGGTACGCGACGCACCTGCGGTATCGATATTGCCGTTGTTGCGCTTACGAGGCGCCGACTACTCGCCAATTCCTGCCTCCGTCTGCTGGATTGTCGTTCGATGTATTTTATAGGATACATCGATTCGGAGACGGAGCGCATGAATCGCGCGGCGCCCGTGTTCCTGTGGCGCCACGCCGCATGAACTAAAATTACCGCTTTGCGCCTCGCTTATTGCCTCGTTGCGTGCGCACCCGATTTTTCGCTTTTTCCCGCTGTTCAATGACCACACCTTCTCCGGAGGCGGCATCCGACGACCCGCCCAGCCTTTCGCGCAATCGCGGTTTCCAGCGCTTCTATGGCGCGCGCGTGCTGTCGTCGCTCGCGTTCCAGATGCTCGCCGTCGCCATGGGCTGGCACATCTACGCGCTCACGCATAGTGCGTTCGCGCTCGGTCTCGTCGGCCTCGCGCAGTTCCTGCCGATGTTCTGCCTCACGCTCGTCGTCGGCCACGTGGCGGACCGCTACGACCGCAGACGCATCGCCTCCGTCTGCCAGCTCATCGAATGCGCCGCCGCCCTGACCTTCGCGGCCGGCACGGTCGGCGGCTGGCTGAGTGCGCCGCTCATCTATGCGCTTGCCGCGTGCGTAGGCGCAGCGCGCGCGTTCGAGTCGCCCGCCATTTCGTCCTTGCTGCCGGGTGTCGTGCCGCGCTCGCAGCTGCCGAACGCGACCGCGTGGTCGACCTCGGCGAACCAGACCGCGAACATCGTCGGCCCGGCGCTGGGCGGCCTGCTGTACGGCATCGGCGCGACGCCGGCCTACGCGGCCTGCTCGCTCGCGTTCGCGGCGGCCGCTACGCTCTCGGGCACGATCCCGCTGCGCGCCAAACCGCCCGCGCGCGCCCCCGTCACGCTCGAATCGGTGTTCTCGGGCATCGCGTTCATCCGTTCGCAGCCCGTCATTCTCGGCGCGCTGTCGCTCGATCTGTTCGCGGTGCTGTTCGGCGGCGCGACGGCACTCTTGCCCGTGTTCGCCCGCGACATCCTGCACGCCGGGCCCATCGCGCTCGGTCTGTTGCGCTCGGCGACGGCCGCGGGCGCGCTGGCGGGCTCGATCTGGCTCGCGCATTTTCCGCTTCGGCGCCGGCCGGGTCTCGCGATGTTCGGCGGCGTGATCGTGTTCGGCTGCGCGACGATCGCGTTCGGGCTGTCGCATGACATCGTCGTGTCGCTGATGGCGCTGGCGGTGCTGGGCGCTTCCGACGTCGTGAGCGTGGTCGTGCGCACGTCGCTCGTGCAGCTGCGCACGCCCGACGAAAAACTCGGCCGCGTGAGCGCGGTCAATTCGCTGTTCATTGGCACGTCGAACCAGCTTGGCGAGTTCGAGTCGGGCCTCACCGCTGGCTGGTGGGGCGCGCAGCGCGCCGTGCTGGTGGGCGGCGTGGCGACGATCTGCGTCGCGCTGCTGTGGATGCGGCTCTTTCCGGCCCTGCGCGACACGCGCTCGCTCGAGCGCGAAGAGGCGCACGCCACCGCCAGCGCGAACTGATCGCGCATGCGGCAACCCGCGGCGCCCCGTTTCGCCGCTGCCGTGCGCCGGGGTTTGCCGTTATCCTTTCGCGAGGGCCCGCTCGCAGCAGCGGAAGTAGCGGACCCCTGTATTTCTCATCCACCCATCAAGTCATGCATCCATCGACCATCGTCCCGAGGAGCGCCGCATGCGCGTAGGCCGCCCCGTCAAGGCGCTGCCGCAGCCGCTGTGCGATTACTGCGGCGCGAAAGCGGTGCTCGCGCGCTTCGCCGACGAGGCCTACCCGTATCGCGACGATCACGGCCCGCTATGGGTCTGCACGCCCTGCGAGGCCTGGATCGGCGTGCCCGCGCGCAGCACGCGCAACGTGCCGCTCGGCCGGCTTGCCAACGCCGCCCTGCGCGACGCCAAGAGCCGCCTGCACGACGCGCTCGAACCGCTGGTGGCCGCGAAGATGCGGCGCGACAAGGTCAACGCCTTCGAGGCACGGGGCAAGGCCATCCGCTGGCTCGGGGACGAACTGGGCTTCGACCTGCCCAATCCGTCGATCCACCTTCTGAGCCTCGAGCAGTGCGAGCGGGCCATCGCGCACATCGAGGCGTTCATGGCCGCGCGACGCGCCGACGGCGGGGGCGAGCGCGAACCGCGCTGAGCCGGCCGCCGCCAGCCGCTTGCCCGCCTGTCAGGCGATGCGCGGCGCATGTCTGTCACTGATAGTTACATTCGATTTGAGGGTCGGCGCTTAACCTTCGGCGCGCCGTGCCGTTATTGCACGGAACAGACTCTTACTTGCCCTTCCATGGCCAGGACCATCCCTTTCCCGCAGCGCTCGCAAGCCGGTCGCCCCCGACGCAGCAAGTCGATGCTGCTGCCGATCCCGCGCGCGGTCGCCAACGAACTCGCGCTGCAGGTGCATCTCGCGCTCGCCGCGCTGCGCCGCGGCGGCACCGGCGACGACGCACGCGCGTTGCTCCATGCTCACGTGCTCGCGCAATCGATTGCGGAGGCCGGATATGGCACGCTCGAGCCGGAACAGGTGCGAGCGGCGGATGCCGCGCTGATCGCCTGTTTCGAGAGCGGCAACACGGGCGGCGGCTGGCAGCTGGACGATGCGGGATTCGAGGCTGTTGCGCAACTCGTGAATGTGTATGACCGCCAGTTGCAAGGCGCGCCGCTGTGGGCGCTGACCGAGGCAAGCGAGCGGCTCGAGCGCATGGGCGCAGGCGATGCCAGCCAGCACGCATTGCGCAAGAGCGCGTGACGCGCGCGACGCCGGGTACGCACATTGCGGCCGGGGTTGAATGACCGTCGCCGCACAGACGCAGTGGGTAGCAGGCAGTATGGTGAAGTGAACGATCCCTCTTTGAAAGACAAGCCGGATCGAGGCGACAGACGGAAGGCCGCCGGCGGGCGATGCATCCCCAAAAAATGCAGGCCGCTCCGATCGAGCCAAGGATGCGCTGTGGCGAACCGGGCGCGTGCCCGAGCGGGCCGCCGGTGCGCGCTGTGGCGACATTGGCACGAGATTTGACGCGGGATGCGAATCGTGTTGACTTCGGACAGGTGGCGCGCCTAAAATTCGCCCGTCTTAACAAAAGGGGCTGACGCCTTGGACAGTAGCAGTTGTCGATCTTCGAACAGTTTCGCTGCCTGACCGGCAGGACGTCCGCGCTCCTTTTCTTCCAGCCGCCGTCTTGCCAGCCAGGCAGATGGTGCGCGTCCAGCAGTAAATCCTCGTGCACTCTTGAATAGCGTCGACCGACGCCGCAGCGCCTTGACCGTATCGAGCGCCGCGGATGGCCGACATCGCGCCGTAAGCCCGCCCTGATCGATGCGCGCTTGCGGCACGGTTCGTTCGTTGCGCCCTGAGCGCGACGCGCGGATCGACACATGCGCGCTTTGAAGCCCTTGAAGCCGCTTCGCGTTCGAGCTACCGACTCGATGCAAGCCCTGGGCTCAGCCGCCGTGACGATAAGGAGTTCCGATGTCTGACAGTGACAGTTATCCGTTATGCCGCTTCCTTTTGAATTGCACTGAGGAAAGCGGGCAGACGCGAGCCGCCGCGCGCTGAAAGATTGCGCCCTGCCGGGTCTGCTGGCTTTCCTCCCCAACGCGTCCCCCGCGACGCCAGGAGAACCAGTATGAACTTCGGCCTTCTTTTGCCGCATCTGTCGCAACTGCAGCAAACGCAGCACACCTTCCATCCCGATCTGCTCGGCGCGCGTGAGCGCGCGAGCGCCCCGCCGCCCTGCCGGGAATCGCGACTTGCCGCGCGCTGGCGAGACCTGCGAGCGCGCGTGTTTCGGGTCTGAATCAGACAAGCAGTAACGGATCCCCGCGCGTATGCCCTGCCGGCCAGGCCGGCCCTACGCGCCGCGCGAGGGATTCGCGCAATAACCCATCGCCGGTGCTTCGACATGAACCAGTTCAACCACACATTGCGAACGACCCGCCGCGCAGCGCGCGCCTGCGCCGGCGTGCTCGTGCCCACGCCAGTACTCGCTAACGGAGGCCGCTAATGGAGTTCAGCTTCAACCTGAACCGCACGGCCAACGCCTCGGCGTGGCGCGTGCTGCCGAACCGCTGGGACTTCGTGGCGTTCCCGCTGATGATCGGCCTGATCGCAATGGCGGCCGTGGGCTTTCACGAGACGATGGCGCCCATTGCCACGTTGAAGGCGCAGCCCATCTCGCTCGATCCCGCGAACCTGCCCGAGTACGCCATGCGCACCACGCTGCGCATGCTCGCGGCGATGGTGGCCTCGCTCATCTTCACGCTCGTGTACGGCACGCTCGCGGCGAAGAGCCGCCGCGCGGGCCAGGTGCTCGTGCCGATTCTCGACATCCTGCAGTCGGTGCCGGTGCTCGGCTACATCTCGTTCACGGTCACGTTCTTTCTCGCGCTCTTTCCCTCGCGCGTGCTGGGGGCCGAGCTTGCGGCGATCTTCGCGATCTTCACGAGCCAGGCCTGGAACATGACCTTCAGCTTCTACCAGTCGCTGCGCACGGTGCCGCGCGATCTGGATGAAGTCTCGCGAGGTTTCCATCTCACGGGCTGGCAGCGCTTCTGGAAGCTCGAGGTGCCGTTCTCGATGCCGGGCCTCATCTGGAACATGATGATGTCGATGTCGGGCGGCTGGTTCTTCGTGGTGGCCTCCGAAGCGATCACGGTGGGCAACAACACGATCACGCTGCCGGGTGTCGGCGCGTATCTGGCCCAGGCGATCGCGGAAAAGAACCTGCACGCCGTGGGCTGGGTGATCCTCGCGATGGTCGTCGTGATTCTCGCGTACGACCAGTTCCTGTTCCGCCCGCTCGTCGCGTGGGCCGACAAGTTCCGCATGGAGAACACGAGCTCGGGCGACGCGCCCGAATCGTGGCTGCTCGACCTGATTCGCCGCACGCGTCTCATTCACCGTCTGCTCGTGCCGATGGGCTTCCTGCTCGCCACGCTCGCGCGCATTCCGTTGCGCGTGCAACTGCCGAAGTCGCTGCCCGTCGTCACCACGATCAGCAAGCGCTCGCGTATCGGCGACATCGTCTGGGCCGCGTTCGTGATCGCGCTGACTGTGTTCGTGGTGTGGCGCGTCGTGGCCTATGTGCGCACGGGCGTCACGCTCGATGAAGTCTGGCACGTGTTCGTGCTCGGCCTCATCACGCTCTTTCGCGTGCTGCTCTTGATCGCTATCGCTTCGGTGATCTGGGTGCCGCTCGGCGTGCTGATCGGCCTGCGTCCGGCGATTGCCGAGAAGGTTCAGCCGCTCGCGCAGTTCCTCGCCGCGTTCCCGGCGAACCTGCTGTTCCCCGTGTTCGTGATCGTGATCGTGCGCTTTCACCTGAACCCGGACATCTGGCTCTCGCCGCTCATCGTGCTCGGCACGCAGTGGTACATCCTCTTCAACGTGATCGCGGGTGCCAGCGCCTATCCGAACGACTACAAGGAAGCGGCCACGAACTTCCGCATTCGCGGCTGGCAATGGTGGAAGAAGGCCATGCTGCCGGGCATTTTCCCGTACTACATCACGGGTGCGATCACGGCTTCCGGCGGCGCATGGAACGCGAGCATCGTCTCCGAGTTCGTGCAGTGGGGCGACACGAAAGTCGTCGCGCATGGCCTCGGCTCGTACATCGCCCAAACGACCGCCGCCGGCGACTTCCCGAAGATCATTCTGGGCATCGCGATGATGTCCCTGTTCGTTACGTTGTTCAATCGCGTGCTCTGGCGTCCGCTGTACACCTACGCCGAGTCCCGGCTGCGCCTCGATTGAGATGGAGTGACATCATGCTGAATCCGAAAATCGTCTCTTCCGACCTGCTGCCGATGCGGCCCGCTCCCGGCCAGGAAGTGCTCGCCGTCAAGCATGTTTCGCGCGGCTTCGCGAAGAAAGAGGACGAGCGCCTCGTGCTCGACGACGTGAACCTCACGCTGCGCGAGGGCGAGATCGTCGGCTTGCTGGGCCGTTCCGGCTCGGGCAAGTCCACGCTGCTGCGCATCATCTCCGGGCTCATCGAGCCGACCGAAGGCGAGGTGAACTGGCTCGGCAAGCCGCTCGAAGGGCCGGCCGAAGGCGTGTCGATGGTGTTCCAGACCTTCGCGCTGTTCCCGTGGCTCACGGTGCTGCAGAACGTGGAAGCGGGCCTCGAAGCGCAGGGCGTGGGCGCGCGCGAGCGCCGCGAGCGGGCGCTGGCGGCCATCGACCTGATCGGTCTGGACGGCTTCGAAAACGCCTATCCGCGTGAGCTTTCGGGCGGCATGCGCCAGCGCGTGGGCTTCGCGCGCGCGCTCGTGGTCGACCCGACGCTCCTGCTCATGGACGAGCCGTTCTCCGCGCTCGACGTGCTGACCGCCGAAACACTGCGTACCGATTTGCTCGACCTGTGGACGCAAGGGCGTCTGCCGATCAAGTCCGTGCTGATCGTCACGCACAACATCGAGGAAGCGGTGTTCATGTGCGACCGCATTCTCGTGTTGTCGTCGAACCCTGGGCGCGTGTCGGCAGAGATCAAGGTGCCGTTCAAGCATCCGCGCAATCGTCTCGATCCGGCGTTCCGCAAGCTCGTCGACGACATCTACGCGAAGATGACGGCGCGCGAAGCCGCCGAGGCCACGACTCGCCGTCTCGAAGTGGGCAGCCGCCTGCCGGACGTGTCGACCAACATCATGGCCGGTCTGATCGAAACGCTGGCGGCCGCACCGTATCACGGCCGCGCCGACATGCCGGAAATCGCGCGCTCGCTGCATCTGGAAGTCGACGACCTGTTCCCGATCGTGGAAATGCTGCAGCAGCTCGGCTTCGCCGACGTGCGCGAAGGCGATGTGCTGCTCACGCCGCCCGCCCGCGTGTTTGCGGAGATGGGCACGCAGGCGCGCAAGCTCATGTTCGCCGATCACCTGCTGCGCAACGTGCCGCTCGCGGCGCGCATCAAGAAGGTGCTCGACGAGCGCCCGGGCCATCGCGCGCCGCGCGTGCGCTTCGAGCAGGAGCTGGAGGACGTGCTTTCCGATGTCGACGCCGAAGAAACGCTCGATACCGTGATCGAGTGGGCGCGTTACGGCGAGGTCTTTTCGTACAACGACCAGTCGGAAATCTTCAGTTTCGAGGACGTCGAGGCGTAAGGCCTGCGTCCCTGCAAAAACAAGAACGGGCGGCGAGGGTGACACCTCAACCGCCCGTTTTTTTGCCTGCAGAATCTGCTGGCCTTATTGGCCGATCCCGATCAGCTCGATTTCGAACGTGAGATCGCTGTTCGGCGGAATCGGGCCGACCGCGCGATCGCCATAAGCGGTCGCCGCCGGGCAGGTCAGCTTCGCCTTGCCGCCGACCTTCATCTTCTGCACGCCTTGCGTCCAGCACGGAATCACGCGATTGAGCGGGAAGGTCGCCGGGCCGCCGTGCTTGTCGGAGCTGTCGAATTCGGTGCCGTTCGCGAGCGTGCCGCGATAGTTCACGCGCACGACGTCGGTGGCCGTGGGCTGCGGACCGGTGCCTTGCTTGATGTGTTCGACGACGACGCCCGACGGCAACTTGTCGATGGGGTTGGCGGCGAACGCGGTCGTTGCAACGGTGGCAGCGGCGACCAGGGCAATCAGTGATTTCATGAGATGTCCTCGTTGAATGGCAAATCGATTATATCGGGCGCGCCGCGCAAGCAGAGGAAAGGTGAGCTTCTTCGGGACTCACCGCGCCGCGCGTGCAGCGCCTCATGCCACCGCTCGCAGACCCTTGATTAGACGGAGAACTTTACCCTGCCAGCGTTGCGCCGCGACGTTGCTCGCCCCGTATCGGTGAGACTTTTCGGGAGATCGATCGGGCGAAGCGACGGGTGAGGCCGGCGCGCGCGAGCCGCGCACCGGCCATGATGTCCACGCATCAATTCGGCTTGCCGCTCGACGACCCGTTACCGTCGCCCGACGCACCGGCGCGGCCGGCGCGCGGCTTGCCGCCTTGCGCGCCCGTCTTCGAAGCGCCATGCGCCTGCGCCCGCGCGCGATCGTTGTCGGTGGCGTCGTCATCGTCGTGATCGTCGCCGTGCGTATGCCCTTCGACATCGTCACCGCGCGCCATGCCCACGAGGAAGTTGCGCTGCGGATTCGCCAGCTCGATGCCGCGTTCCGTGAAGCGCAGCAACACGCGCTTGTTGAACTCGCGCTGCACACCCCAGCGCGCCGAGTCCTTACACTGAATCTGCCCGACGAGCGTGACGGCCGCGCCATCCACCTGATCGACGCCCCAGTATGCGAAGTCGCTGAGAATGCCGTTCTTGAACGCGTCTTCCTTGCGGATCTCGGCGCCGATGTCCTTGAGCGTGTCGATGGCGCGCTGCAGATCCGCGCCATGCGCGATCTGCACCTTCACCGCCGCGTTGCCGATGCCGCGATTCGTGTTGTTCACCGTCGTCACCGAGCTGAACGGCACGGTGTAGAGCGAACCGTCGCCGCCGCGCAGGCGCACGGTGCGGATCGAGAGAAACTCGACCGTGCCCGAGACGCCCGCCACCGTCACCCAGTCGCCCACCTGCATGGCGTTTTCCGTCAACAGGAAGATACCGGTGATGAAGTCCTGCACGAGCTTTTGCGAGCCAAAGCCGAGCGCCACGCCGAAAATACTCGCGCCCGCAATCAGCGGCGCGGTGTTCACGCCGAGCTGCGAGAGCGCGGTGAGCCCGACCACGACGAGGATCGAAACGAGCAGCGTGGTGCGGAACATCGGCAAGAGCGTGCGCAGACGCGCGGCGCGCACGAAGTCGCCCGCGTCGGTCCATGCGTTCAGGCGCCGCTCGGCCGCGCCGTTCGCGAACTCCCAGATCGCGACGGCGGCAATGACGGCGATCACGATAGTGAGGAGTGCAGAGCCCAGCAGATGCCCCATCGGCGCGAGCGCGAGAATGCGTGCGGGACGCAGGCCCCAGACGTGCAGCAGCAGGTCGAGCGAGACGATCCAGATCGCCACGACGACGATGCGCCGCAGTGCCGGGTAATAGCGATACGCACGGCGCTGGCCGAAGCTCATCTTCTCCTGATCGTCGCGCAAGCCGAACGCGCGGCTCAACGCCCCGAGCAGCACGATGGCGCTCACGCGCGCGGCGAGCAGCACGACGAGCGAGAGTCCGCCCGCGCGCAGCAGCGCCGCGTAGCCGCCGCGCAGATCGAGCGCCCAGACGAACCAGAGCGCGAGGACGACGAAGAGCGCCACGGCCACCCAGATGTCGGCAAACCATTGCATGAACCAGGCATACGAGCCATGGCGTGCGGCGGCGGCGCGCATAGCGTCGGCCACGGGGCGGCGCAGCTGCAGGATCATCACGGCAAGCGCGAGGTGGCCGACCAGCGTGACGACCTTCACGAGTGCGAGATGCGCGTCCTCGGTCATGCCGAGCGGCACCGCGCCGCCAATCGCTCCGCCCACGCCGCCGATCACGACGACGCGCACGAGCCAGCGCTGCGCGTAAGCGGCCCAGTCGTCGGGTAGCGGCACGAGGCGCAGCGCGGCGGCGTCGGGCGCGAACAGCAGCTTGCCGAACATCACGATCACGCGGCAGATCACATACGTATCGACGATCTGGCCCACGGCTTCGGCGGGCGCGGCGTCGTCGGGGCCGAAGAGCGACAGCACGCCCGCGGCGCACAGGCCGAAGGCGATCACGGGCACGACTTCGAGCAGCATCACGAGCAACGCGCCCGGCAGACGCTGCAAGAGGCGCCAGTGATGCGCGCCGCGCAGCGCGTGGTACGCCTCTTTCGCGCGGTCGGCGGCGGTTTTTGGCGAGGCGCTGGCGTTGTCCTCGGCTTGCGCCGCGACCACGGTGGCGCGCGCTGCCGCGTTGGCGCCCGCGTTCGCGTTGGGGCCGGCGTTCGGGTCGCTGTCCTTTTCGTCCTGGCCGCTCTTGCCCTCGGCCGGCTCCATGCCGGCGGCTTCGCGCAGGGCGTCTTGTTCCGCGTCGGCCTTCGCATCGGCGGCTTTCGCCTGCGCGGCGAGCGCGAGGCTCGTGCCCGTCGCTTCAGGTGTTTGTGGCTGCGGCGTCGGCGTGCCGCCTTGCGCAGGGCCGGCGTCCTCGCGCTGTTTCGCGGCCTGATGCGCGGCAATGGCGCGCTCCGGCGTGGCGACGACGCGGCGCAGCAGCGTGGCGAGCGCGAGCGCGGGCACGAGCGTGAGCAGCAGCACGCGCAGCAGCGCGAGCATCAGCGCGTGGCCTTCCGGCGTGTTCAGATGGTCCTGCCACCAGTTGCGCGTGGACCAGAGGCCGAGCAGCGTCGCGAACGTATGGCTCAGATGCTGGCCCATCGTGCGCGCGCCGTGCGCCGCGTGATCGGCGATCTGCACGACCAGACCGTTGGAGCGCAATGCGCCCGCGAGCGGCGCCGAAGCGGCTGTGGATGCCGCCGCGCCGGAGGCCGCGGCGGGCGCACTGGCCGCCGCGCTCGCCGAGGCGGGCACGGCCAGCGCGCCAGCGGCGGCGATGGCGCGCAGCGTGTCTTCCATGTGGCCGCGCTGCACGGGATCGTCGAGCACCTGCAGGGCGGCTTGCGCCTGCGTGGGCGTGAGCGCCACGGGGGCGGCCGGGTTGGCCGCGTTGGCATTAGCGGCGGGCGCGGCAGGCTGGGCGGGATGCGCTGGGCTCGCGCCGGGCTTGAACGCTTCGGCGACGGTGGCCGGTGTCGCCGCCGCTGCACGCGACGCGCCGAGCGCGAGCGTCAGGCCGGCTGAAACGGCGAGGACGGCAACGAGAGCTTGCAGGCGCGACGCGCGCGGGAACCGAAAGGCAGAAGAAAGGGACATCCTTGTCATGGGCTTACGGGTCGCGACTGCGGCGACCCTTCAGTGGCGGCGGAGGAAAAGACAGCGGGACAAAACGCGCGGCTGGAAGCGCGTTGGCGCGGCGCATAGCCTGCCGGCGCCCGATTCGTCGGAACGTTCGACGCGCTGCCGCAATTTCGGTGCCCACTTTGTGCGTGGGTGGCCCGCAGGGCGTTTGCGGAACCGCCAAAAAATGGCGCGGCGCGCGAAACGTGAGTGCTGACTATGCCGGGAGTATGCCTCTTTTACCTTACGAACGCGGATGAGACGCGCATGCCGGGCGCCGATAAAAGGGACGTTTCATTGCCATACGCGGTTCGTGGCGTACGCGGGTTTTGATCAGTGGCGCGTGCGCCCGGGCGAATGCTACCGTTGCACGGTCAACATTCAGGCCCGCCAGAGGCCGACGAGGAGAGCCATGAACAGCGTCAGCATGACCGGAGTGCGCAAGGGCAAACTGAGCCGAACGCAGTTGATCGTCGCCGCGACAATCGGCAATGCGCTCGAATTCTTCGATTTCACCGTCTACAGCTTCTTCGCGCTGACCATCGGCAAGCTGTTCTTTCCCACCATGTCGAGCTACGGGCAGTTGCTGGCCTCGGTGGCGACTTTCGGCGTGGGCTTCGTCATGCGGCCGCTGGGCGGCGTGGTGATCGGCGCGTATGCCGACCGCGCCGGACGCAAGCCTGCCATGACGCTCACCATCTTCATGATGGCGCTGGGCTGCATGCTGATCGGCCTCGCCCCCACCTACGCGCAGATCGGGGTGGCTGCGCCGGTCCTGATCGTGTTCGCGCGCTTGCTGCAGGGATTTTCCGCGGGCGGCGAAGTGGGCGCATCCACCACGCTGCTGATCGAGGCGGGCACGCCCGTCAATCGCGGCCTGCTCGGCAGCTGGCAGTTCGCGAGCCAGGGGATGGGCGTTTCGCTCGGCGCATTAACGGCCGGACTCCTGACGACTTTCCTCGCCGCCGACACGCTGCTCGCCTGGGGCTGGCGCGTGCCTTTCCTCATGGGCGTAGCGATCGCGCCGCTCGGTATGTGGATTCGCCGGCGTCTTGACGAGCAGTTGCCGCCGCAGGCGAGCGTGGTGCGCATGCCGGTGCTCGCCGTGCTGCGCGATCACTGGCGGCGCGCGGCGCTCGGCATCCTGCTGACGATCGGCTCCACGGTCACGGCCTATGTCGTCACGTTCTATATGCCGACGTATGCGATTCACGAACTGAAGGTGCCCGCGCCCACGGCCCTGCTGGCGGGGCTCGTTTCCGGCGTCGTGACCTTTCTGGTGGCGCCCGTATCGGGCCTGCTCTGCGACCGGTTCAGCCGCCGCGCGCTGATCTTCTGGCCGCGCGTGGGTGTCTTGCTGTTGATCTACCCGGCGTTCCTGTGGCTCGCGAGCGGCCCGGATGCCGCGCGTCTTTTGATCACCGTAGGCGGCCTGAGCGTGCTGCTTGGGCTGCAGGCCGCGCCCTCCATCACGATGCTGCCCGAGATGTTCCCGCGAGCCGTGCGCGCGACGGGCATGGCTATCGTCTATGGCATCGGCGTGGCGATTTTCGGCGGCTTCGCGCAGACCGTTGCCACCTGGCTCGTGAAGAGCACGGGCAATCTGCTCGCGCCCGCGTGGTACGTGATGGCGTGCGTGGCGATCTCGTGCCTCGCCCTGCCGTTTATTCGCGACCTCACGGGCAAACCGCTCGAGGATTGATGGCTAGCGTTTCTGGCGCGCCGCTTCGAGATTCGAATGGAGTTGGCGCGCCAGACCGTAGAGCATGCCGAGCGACGGCGCCGCGATGCCCACGCGCTGCGCCAGTTCATAGGGCGCGCCAAGAAGTGCTTCGACTTCGAGCGAGCGGCCCGCTTCCACGTCTTGCAGCATCGAGGTCTTGAACGCCCCGAGCTTACGCGTGATCGCGTTGCGTTCCTCGATGGTCATCGCGAGGCGAATGCCGAGCGCTTCGCCGATCGCACGCGCCTCGGCCATGACCGCGCTCACGAGCTGCGCCGTGAGCGGGTCGTCGAGAATCACGTCGGCGGTCGAGCGCGTGAGCGCACTGATGGGGTTCATCGTCATGTTGCCCCAGAGCTTCGCCCAGATATCGGCCTGAATCGGCGCGGCCTTCGTGACCTCGAAGCCGGCCCGCGCAAGCAGCTCGCGCGCTTCCTGTGCGCGCGCGGCCATGTGCGCCGAGCCCTCGCCGACGATCAGATGATTGCCGCCGCCCTTGCGGATCACGCCCGGCCCCGCAATCGACGACGACAGATGCACGACACAGCCCGAAGCCTGCGCGGGCGGCAGCGCCTTCGAGACGACACCACCGGGATCGACCGCTTCGAGCGGGCCATTCGCATGCGTGCCGCCGAAGCCGTGGAGAAACCACCAGGGCACGCCGTTCATCGCCGAGACGATATGCGTGTGCGGGCCCACGAGCGGTGCGAGCGAAGCGGCCGACTGGGCGAGCGCCTGACCCTTCAGGCAAACGAAGACGATGTCTTGCGCGCCGAGCGATGCGGCGTCGTTCGTGGCGTTGACGGCTTGCGTGTAGCGCGTGTCGCCTTCGACGATCGTCAGACCGTCGCGGCGAATCGCTTCCAGATGCGCACCGCGTGCGAGCAGATTTACGGCGATGCCCGCGCGCGCGAGGCGCGCCGCGAGCAGGCCGCCGATCGCACCGCCGCCGACGACGGTGATCTTCCGGTTCGGGGTGTTCAAACTTTCACTCCTGATAAGACGGGTCGATGCGCGTGACACGACGGATCAGCGCGTCGAGCACGTTCTGGCCCGCGCCGTGTTCGGGCGAGAACTGCAAGGCGTCGCGCGTCGAGCGTTCGGTAATGGCGGGCGAGATCGGCAGCGTCTGACCGCGCATCGAATCGGTCACGACCTGCACCTCGCACGCGCGATTGAGCGTCCAGAGCAGCGCAAAAGCGTGCGCGAGGGTCACACCATGCGAAAGCAGCCCGTGGTTGCGCAGAATGAGCAGCCGCTTGTCGCCCATCGACTTCAGGATGCGCGATTTTTCTTCGGCGTGCACGGTGATGCCTTCGAAGTCGTGATACGCGACCATGTCGTGCAGCTGCGCCGAATAGAAGTTCGTATACGCGAGGCCGCCTTCCATGCACGCCACCGCGAGCCCTGCCGTGGTGTGCGTATGCATCACGCAATGCGCGTCTGCCACGTTTGCATGTATCGCGCTGTGAACCACGAAGCCGGCCGGGTTGATCGGATACTCGCTCGGACTCAGGATATTGCCCTCGAGATCGATCTTGACGAGATTCGAGGCCTTGATTTCGTCATACGTGAGCCCGAACGGGTTGATGAGGAAATGCTTGTGCGGCCCGGGCACGCGCAGCGTAATGTGATTGAAGATCAGCTCGGTCCAACCCATGAGATGAAACACGCGATACACAGCGGCGAGTTGCACGCGCACCGCCCATTCCGTGGGGTCGCACCATTCGGGGCGCGTGCGCTGGATGTTTTCATTCATGAAAGTCTCCTCGTGGCGGGCTCTGATCACGCCGATCCTACGCGCAAATAAATGCGTGTGCAAGCATCAAACTTTCCATGAAATGCCTGCAGAACAGCGCTTTCATCGATGCTATCCTGACGGCGTGGCCGCATTTCGCGGCCGGTGAAAACCAGGCGGGAAGATCCATGACGGGGAAGTACAACATCGCGGAGCTGTTCACCTATCGGCTCCATGTGCTCAAGAAGCAGACCGATCGCACGATGAGCGACGCGTTCGAGGCAGCGCTCTCCCTGTCGCTCACGGAGGCGCGGCTGCTGCTCAGCGTGGGCGCGTTCGGATCGTTGTCGGTGTCGGATCTCGGGCGCGTATCGAATCTCGACCGCAGCCAGGCGAGCCGCGCCACCGACGTGCTCGAACGCAAGGGCCTGCTCGCCAAGACCTCGAACGAGGCGGACGGGCGCGGCGTGCTCGTGGCGCTCACGGCGCAGGGGCGCAGTACCTACCGGCGCGCCACGGCGATCTCGAAGGCGACGAACGACGCGATTCTCGCCACGCTGAGCGAGCACGAGCGCGAAGTGCTGGCAAGCGTGCTGGCCAAGCTCATACAGAGCGGGGAAGCGGGCGAATGAAGCGCGCCCCGCGCGCGACGCGATGAACGCGGGATGAACGTGCGTTAGCCGCGCGCCGCAGGCTGGCGGAATTTCGCGGCCAGTTCGCTTGCGCTGCGTGCAAGCAACGACACGTCGCTGCCCACGGCGACGAACGTCGCGCCAGCTTCCAGATATTCGTTCGCTATGACCGGATCGGCCGCGAGCACGCCCGCGCCTTTGCCTTGCGCGCGCACAGTGCGAATGCCGTTGCAGATCGCCTCGCGCACCTGCGGCGAGCCTGGCTGGCCCAGCAGGCCCATCGAAGCGCTCAGGTCCGCGGGCCCGAAGAACACGCCGTCCACGCCTCCTGCCTGCGCGATGGCTTCGAGCTGCGCGAGCGCGCTTGCCGTTTCCACCTGGACCAGCACGCACAGTTCTTCCGCTGCGTGATGCAGATAATCCGCAGAGCCGTTCCAGCGCGAGGCACGCGCAAGCGCGCTGCCCACGCCGCGCACGCCGTGCGGCGGATAGCGCGTCGCGGCGACGGCGGCGCGTGCCTCCTCGGCGTTCTCGATCATCGGCACGAGCAGGGTTTGCGTGCCGATGTCGAGCAGTTGCTTGATGATGGCCGCGTCGTTGCGCACGGGCCGCACAATCGCGTGCGTGGGGTAGGGTGCGACGGCCTGCAGTTGCGCGAGCGTGCTGCGCAAATCATTGGGCGCGTGCTCGCCGTCGATCAGCAGCCAGTCGAAGCCCGTGTTCGCAAGCAGTTCGGTTACGTACGAGTCGGCGAGTGCGGCCCACAGGCCGATTTGCGGGCGGCCTTGCGCGAGCGCGCGCTTGAACGGGTTGGCGGGTACGGCCATGATGACGGCATCCTGATCAGATGAAATGGAAGCCGATGCCGCCCAGCGGCCCGTAATCGGCATGGAACGTATCGCCCGCGCGTGCCGGAATCGGCGCCGTGAACGAGCCGCTCAGGATCACGTCGCCGGCTTCCAGGCGCTCGTCGTGGCGCGCGATCTTGTTGGCGAGCCAGGCAACGCCGGTTGCCGGATGGTCGAGCACCGCGGCGGCCAGGCCGCTTTCCTCTACGGCGCCGTTCCTGTAGAGCAGCGCGCCGACCCAGCGCAGGTCCACGTCGAGCGGCTTGACCGGGCGGCCGCCCAGCACGACGCCCGCGTTGGCGGCGAAGTCGGAAATCGTGTCGAACACCTTGCGCGGCGCGTGGGTTTCGCGGTCGAACTGCTCGATGCGCGCGTCGATGATCTCGATGGCCGGCGTCACATAGGCCGTTGCATCGAGCACATCGAAGAGCTTGACGTCGGGCCCTTGCAGTGGCCGGTTCAGCACGAACGCCAATTCCACTTCCACACGCGGCGCGATGAAGCGTTCCGCGCGAATCTCGCTGCCTGCCGGGATGAACATGCTGTCGAGCAGCGGCGCATAGTCGGGCTCGTCGATCTGCGACGCGCGCTGCATGGCGCGCGACGTCAGGCCGATTTTTCGGCCCTTGATCGTGTGGCCCGCGGCGAGCTTGAGTTTGACCCACTCGCGCTGGATCGCGTAGCCGTCGTCGATTGTCATCTCCGGATGCAACCGCGAAAAATGCCGCAGCTGCGTGCGCGTGCGTTCCGCTTCGTCGAGCCGTGCGGCCAGCTCGCAGATGGTTTGCTGATCTAGCATCATGAACTCGCGTTTTTGAGCCGGGCGTGCAGGTTGTTGTGCTTCCACGCGCCTTCCTCGCTGAACTCGACGATTTCGAGCGAGAGCGCGAGGCCGTGCGACGCGAAGGCTTGTTCGAAGTGCTGCTTGATCGCCTCGAAGAGCGCATCGCCCGTCGCCCGTCGCACGGCCTGGGAGCGGCCTGCGCCGATCTTCAGGCAGCCGTGCAGAAAGGCGTTCCCGGGGTTGCCGTCGGCAATGAAGTACTGCTCGCAGCGCAGCGCACGGGTGCGAATGCCGCCGCGTGGATACACGCGCGCGCCGTTCTCGTCGCGTTGTGCATCGAGCACGTGCGCGAGCGATTCGCATAGCTGACCCATGCTGCTCGCATCCGCGAGATTCGCGCTGTATTCGAGGGTGAGATGGGGCATGGCGTTCTCCCGTGTTTGAGCCGCTTAAGCCGGTAGCGGCATGACCGGCAGGATGGCGTTGATCTGCCCTGTGCCGGAGCTGCCGAAATACGGCGTGACGACTTCCGCCCGGCCTTCGTAGCGGTCCCACCCGAGCGCGCCGAGCAGCATGGCCGTGTCGTGCATACCGCCTTCACCCCAGCACTTTTCGTTGTACATCGGCAGCATGTCGCAGAAGGTTTTCCAGTCGCCACGCTCCCACATCGCCACGACGTTGCGATCGGTCGCTTCGAGAAACGGGTCCCAGACCTTGTGCATGAAGGCTTCGGCCGTGCCGTTGTTGGCGAAGTGGTGGCTCAGCGACCCGCTCGCGAGTATCGCCACCGTGCCGTCGTAGCGCTCTTCGATCGCGCGGCGCACGGCCAGGCCAAAGCGCGCGCTGGTGGCGAGGTCGTGCCACATGCACCAGCCCGCCACCGAAACCGTGCGGAAATGTTCGTCGCCGTTCATGTAGCGCATGGGGACGAGCGTGCCGTATTCGAGGTCGAGCGTCGTTTCGCTATGGGCGCGGGTCTTGACGCCCATTTCGTTCGCGACATCGGCAATCAGATGGCCAAGCCGCGGATTGCCGGGGTACGCATACGGCATGTTCTTGATGAAATGCGGCAGCTCGTTGCTCGTGTAGACGCCTTCGAAGCGCGGTGCACAGTTGATGTGATACTCGCTGTTCACGAGCCAGTGCACATCGAACACGACGATCGTATCGACGCCCAGCTCGCGGCAGCGGCGGCCGATCTCGTGATGGCCGTCGATGGCCGCCTGGCGGCAGCCTTTGTGGGGGCCGTCCAGTTCGGAGAGGTACAGCGAAGGCACGTGCGTGACCTTGGCCGCCAGCGCGAGATTGCCCATTACACGCCCCAGTGCGGAATGTGATGCGAGCCGAGCGAAACACACACGTTCTTCGGCTCGAGGAACACTTCGTAGCTCCACGTACCGCCTTCGCGGCCGACGCCTGAAGCCTTCGTGCCGCCGAACGGCTGGCGCAGGTCGCGCACGTTCTGGCTGTTCACGAAGCACATGCCCGCTTCGACGGCGGCGGCCACGCGCAGCGCGCGGCCGGTGTTCTCGGTCCACACGTAGCTGGACAGACCATAGGCGATGTCGTTGGCAAGGCGGATCGCATGAGCCTCGTCGTCGAAGGGAATCAGGCACGCCACCGGGCCAAAGATCTCTTCCTGCGCAATGCGCATGCGGTTATCGACATCGACAAACACGGTCGGCTGAACGAAGTTTCCATTCTTCACCGCGTCGGGCAGCGCCGGCGCGTCGAGGCCGCCGCACGCGAGCGTCGCGCCTTCCTTCGGTCCGAGCTCGATATAGCTGCGTACCTTCGCGAGATGGCCCTGGCTGATCATCGGGCCGACGATGGTTGTCTCGTCGAGCGGATCGCCTACGCTGATGCGCTTCGCACGCTCGACGAAGCGCTCGGCGAACTTCGCGTAGATCGAACGCTGCACGAGAATGCGCGAGCCCGCCGTGCAGCGCTCGCCGTTGTTCGAGAAGATCATGAACACGGCGGCGTCGAGCGCGCGTTCGAAATCGGCGTCGTCGAAGATCACGAACGGGGATTTGCCGCCCAGCTCCATCGAGAACTTCTTGAGGCCCGCGGCCTGCACGATACGGTTGCCCGTAGCCGTCGAGCCCGTGAACGAAACGGCGCGCACGTCGGGGTGCGCGACGAGCGGCTCGCCCGCTTCCTTGCCATAGCCGTGCACGACATTGAGCACGCCCGCCGGAATGCCGGCATCGAGCGCGAGCTGGCCGAGCATCGAGGCCGTGAGCGGCGATAGCTCGCTCATCTTCAGCACGGCGGTATTGCCGAACGCGAGGCAGGGCGCGACCTTCCACGTGGCGGTCATGAACGGCACGTTCCAGGGCGAGATGAGCGCGCACACGCCCACGGGATGAAACAGCGTGTAGTTCAGATGCGTGGCCGTGGGGTAGGTGTGGCCGTCCACGGCGGTGCAGACTTCGGCGAAGTAGCTGAAGTTGTCGGCGGCGCGCGGCACGAGTTGCTTGCCGGTTTGCGAAATGGTCTGGCCGGTGTCCTTCGTTTCGGTCTGCGCGATTTCGGGCACGTTCTTCGCGATCAGCTCGCCGAGCTTGCGGATCGCCTTCGCGCGCTCCGCGGCGGGCGTTGCCGCCCAGGCGGGAAAGGCGTCTTTCGCGGCGCGCACCGCGAGATCGACTTCCTCTGCGCCGCCGCGCGCGACTTCCGCGAGCACGTCCTGGTTCGCGGGATTCACGGTTTCGAAGTAGTCGCGTCCGCTGTGTGCGCGGCCGTTGATCAGATGGTCGATTCGCATGTCTAACGTAGTCCGTGTTCGATTCGTTGGCGGATCAGCGCCCGTAGTCGGCGTCGCTCGCGACGGTGTTGACGAGACGGCCCAGACCGTCGATCTCGCAGACGACTTCGTCGCCTGCATTCACGTTGACGACGCCTTCGGGCGTGCCGGTCAGAACGACGTCGCCGGGGGCGAGCGTCATGAAGCCGCTCAAATACTCGATGAGTTCCGCGATGCCGGTGACGAAATCGCGCGTGTTGCCGTTCTGCTTGAGTTCGCCGTTCACGTAAGTGCGCAGGCCGAGAGCGTTGACGTCGGCGACATCGGCGGCGTCGACGAACCAGGGGCCCAGCACGGTGCCGCCGTCGCGGTTCTTCACGCGCAGGTTCGGGCGGTAGTAGTTCTCCAGATAGTCGCGGATCGCGTAGTCGTTCGCGATCGTGTAGCCGGCCACGTACTGCATGGCGTCCTCGCGTTTCACGTGCTGCGCGGTGCGGCCGATCACGACGGCGAGCTCGCACTCGTAGTGCATGAACGTGACGTCGGCGGGGCGGCGCGTGGTGCCGCGATGGCCGATCACGCTGCCCGGCCCCTTGAGGAACACGAGCGGCTCTTCCTGCTTCGAGAACTGCAGTTCTTTGGCGTGCTCGGCGTAATTGAGCCCGAGTGCGAAGATCGTGCCGGGCTCGAACGGCGCGAGCCAGACGACTTCGTGTTCCTCGCGCACGCGGCCGTCGGCGAGCCGCACGCGGTCTCCTTCGGGCGTGGCTTCGTGGATGGCGCCTGCATAGGCAACGCGTGCGCGCATCATGCTTGTGCTCCCAGCGCCACGTCTGCCGCGACGAATTCGATTTCGAGCGGCGACCAGTCTCCAATGGAGATCGCTGCACGCGCACCGGCCTGAACCACGGGTGCGCCGTGCGGCACGCCGAGCGTGATGACGTCGCCGGGGGCGAGCGTCATGAAGTCGGTGACATCGGCGAGCAACTGGGCGACGCCGCGAACGCTCGTGGCCGTCGTTGCATGGAAGGCCGCGCCGCCTTCGACGTTGACCGCAACGGCAAGTTCATCCGGATCGGCCACATGCCGGCGCGCGACCACGGCGGGGCCGATTACGCAGAAGTTGTCGCGTGCGCGAAACCGCACCGAGGGGCGATAGACGCTCGCATGCGGCACGCTCAGATCGGCCACGAGCGTATACCCCGCGATGTAATCGAACGCTTCATGTGCGGCGACGCGCGCGGCGGTGCGCCCGATCACGACGCCGAGCGATGCGCCCACCTGGACGCCCTCGCCGCCGGGCACGGCCACGCGCGCGCGGTGGCCTGCGAGCGTGTTGCGCGGCTTCAGGTAGAGAACGGGCGCGCGCGGCGGCGCCTTGTAAGGGGGCGCGTTCACGGCGTCGCCCAGCGCTTCGAGCGCGTGGCGGTCGTTGAGCAGCGTGCCGTAGACAGCGCCGCTCACCGGCGCCCGGCAACGCGCACCTGTGGCGAGCAGCCCGCGCACGGCAGCGGCGCTGACGTCGCGCGGCAAGGCCTCGCCTTCGACGCGTGCAGCAGATGATCGGCAACGGAAAACATGGCTTGGATTGGCTTCACGGAAACACTAATATGTGAGTGATAGTGCGCTTGCTATGATCCGTCGTCAATCGTCGATGAGAACTTTTCGGGTTTCTCCTGGGCCTGTTCGTCGAATTCTTCGTTTAGCTGAAACCGCCATGTCCGATACTTCGCGCCCGACCACTCGCGTTGCGCACCGCAACCTGCCCATGCTGCTGCTGCGCGCGCGCGAAAAGATGATGGAACGCTTTCGCCCGCTCATCACGTCGCACGGCCTCACCGAGCAGCAGTGGCGCGTGATCCGCGCGCTCAATGAAAGCGGACCGCTCGAGCCGCGGCAGATTTCCGACCTGTGCACGATCTCCAGCCCGAGCATGGCGGGCGTGCTCGCACGTATGGAGACGCTCGGCCTCGTGACGAAGGAGCGTTTCGCCGACGACCAGCGGCGCGTGCTCGTCTCGCTCACGAAGAAGAGCCATCAACTCGTGAAAGCGATTTCGAACGAATTGGAGGCGCGCTACAAGGCGCTGGAAGCGGAGGTGGGGCCGGAGGTGGTCGAGCGTGTGTATCGCGCGATCGACGATCTGCTCGCCGGCCTGGAGGCGTGAGCGCGGCGGGCGCTTTCGGGCGCGCCCGCGGGCAAAGGTGAGGCTTTTCGGGAGCGGTCTGCGCCGATCGTTCGGACCGCGTAGGAGGGCGTGGCGCGACTACGCGAGCGAAGCGAACGCCTCGTCGAGTTCGGCGGCGTTTTGTGGACGCACCACGCGCGCGACCTCCACACCGTCGCGCAGGAAAATGAGTGTGGGCCAGAGCTTCACGCGAAACGAGCGGCCGAGCGCGCGGCCCGGTCCGTCTTCCACTTTCAGGCGACGCACCTGCGGATTACGCTCGAACGCCGCGCCGATCAGCGGTTGCGCACCCTGACAATAGCCGCACCAGTCGGTGCCGAATTCGACGACGGCGGCCCCGCTGAGCGAGTCGATTTCCTTGCGGGCGGGCGCGTTCGTGGCGTAGCTCATCGTGTGATTCCTCGTATTGGCATCTGCAGACATCCACATACGATACCGCATCGCGCGGCAACGTTCAGGCATCGCATTGGACGCCCCAAATGGACAGTCGCGCGAGAGGTGAGGCTTTTCGGGAGTGAGCAGGTTGCCAACCGGTCACGCACCTTGAACGGAGCGGCACGAGCGCGCGGGACGTGCCGCCATGAGCAGAAGTACCTTGAAAACAAGGGTGAAATGCAAATCCGGCGTGGGGTGCGGTGAGCGCGAACCGATCGGCAGACGCACTCGAAGCGGCGAGAATCCACGTTTCGAAGCGCAATGGTGAGCGTTTGCGGGAGAGGTCGTAACGCGCCATCGGCGCTCGTGTGAAGCGAGGCGAGGCACCTGCCGATCCATCGTGCGAAATCCACATTAGCCCTGATTTCAAGGCTTTTTTAGTCCCCGGGCGTGACGAAGCGACAAGCCGTCGCGCTCGCGGCTTCTGCGCGTGGGCGGCAAAGGTGAGAAGATTCGGGAGTGCGCTTTGCGTTGCTCCTCGCGCTGCCGGGCCTCGAATGGACGCCCGCACCCGATGGGTATATAACATTAAAAAAGTGCGTGATTCTTTTGACTACTGCTCACCAAGGGAGATCGAGTTCATCATGACGAGCGACGACAAGCAAAAGCAGGACGCTCAAAAGCCTGGCGCCGGTTCATCGCAACCGGATCTGGAGAGCCTGAACGCCGCCTTCAGCCACGTCGACGAAGGCGTGAAGTCCGGCAAGATCGCGGCGGGCGCGGCCAAGGGCCTCGTCTTCAGCCTCGTCGAAACGCTGGGCGCGCTGGTGGGCGACCCCGACCTGCCGCAACACGCGCGTTCGGGCTACGAAGGCTTGCTCGAAGCCGCGCGCGAACTGCGCGCCAAGCTGGAGCACTAATCGTTCTCAACGCGTGCGGCGGCTCTGCCGGGTCAGCAGTCGCACGCTCACGCAGCCAGCAGGGCGGCCGCGAGGCCGTCCGGTGCTGCGCCGATGCGTAGCTCCGGCGTGCCGTGCCAGTCCGCGCAACGCTGCAGCGCCCGGCGCAAGTCGGCCACCAGACGGCCGCTCGCGCGTATGCCGGGCTCCAGATGCAGCGACTTCACCTCGAACACCTGCTGCGCCCGATGCGCCTTTGCGTCGACGCGCCCGATCAGCCGTCCGCGATTCAAGATCGGTAGTGCGAAGTAACCGTATTTGCGCTTCGCGGCGGGCACATAGCATTCCATGGCGTAATCGAAATCGAATAGCGCGAGCGCTCGCTTGCGATCCCACACCACCGGATCGAAGGGCGAGAGCAGGGTCGTGACCGTGGAGGCGAGCTTGCCGCTCGCCGCTTCGCCGATGAGGGCCGCGTGCTCGCGATGCACGAACGCATCGTGTTTCCAGCCTTCTACGCGCACGGGCAGCAGCTCGCCCGCGTCGGCGAGTGCGTGGAGGGCATCGGCATACGGGCGGCGCGGCAGGCGGAAGTAGTCGGCGGCCCAGTCCGCGCGGATCACGCCGAGCGCGCGGCAGGAGCGCAGGAGCAGCTCGCGCTCCGCTTCGGCGCGTGGCGGCAGGTCGCGCGCATCGTTCCAGTGCGGCAGTACGCGCTCGGCCACGTCGTACACACGCTGGAAGTTGTGCCGCTGCGCCACCATCAGCGCGCCGGTTGCGAACAGTACTTCCAGATGCCGCTTCTCCGGCTTCCAGTCCCACCAGCCGCTGCCTTTGTCGCCCTCGGCGCGCGCGAAGTCGGCGGAACGCACGGCGCCCTCGGCGCGGATGCGCTCGAGCAGGGCGTCGATCTCGTCACGGTATTGGTCATGCCACTCGGCCGCGTATTTCCAGCCCATGCCGGAAGGGTCGAGCATGCGATGGCGCAGCAGCCCGTAGTCCTCGATCGGCAGGAAGCAGGCCTCGTGCGCCCAGTATTCGAACAGGCGCCCCTGCGCGAGATGCGCGTCGAGCCAGGCCGGCTCGAACGCGCCAATGCGGCTGAACAGCACGAAATAGGGACTGCGCGCGACCACGTGGATCGTGTCGATCTGCAGCTGCGCCATGCGGCGGATCGCATCGAGCACGTCTTCTTGCGTAGCCTTGCGGCGCGGCGGCGTGAGCAGCCCTTGCGCCGCGAGGTGCAGCGTGCGAGCCGCCGCGAGCGGCAGAACTAGCGAGGAACCGGCTTCGGCAACCGTGGGCGCTTCTGCAACCTCCACAGCGCGCTCACGCATGAACGCCCGCGACCACCGTCACCGGCCGCAGCGCAGCGAGCCGTTGATGGATCTGCGCGACCACGGCCGCGCCTTCGCCCACCGCCGCGGCCACGCGCTTGGTCGAGCCCGCTCGCGCGTCGCCGATCGCGTAGACGCCTTCCACCGAAGTCGCGAGGCTGCACGACTCGTTGTCGCCGGTCAGCACGAAGCCGTGCGGGTCGAGCTTCACGCCGCATGCTCGCAGCCAGCCGGTGTTCGGGTCCGCGCCCGTGAAGAGGAACAGATGGCGCGAATCGAAATGGTCGACGCCCTCCGGGCACGGCATCTTCAGGCGCACCGAGGCGAGGCCGCTCGTGTCTTCGTCCAGGCCGCCGATCTCGCTGTGCCCATGCACGTGCACGTTCGAGAGCGAAGCGATACGGTCGATCAGATAGCGCGACATCGTCGATTCGAAACCGGCCTTGCGGATCAGCACGTCGATCTGGCGCGCGTGCGTGGAGAGGTAGACGATCGCCTGGCCCGCGGAATTGCCGCCGCCCACGAGCACGATGTTCTCGTGCTTGCAAAGCTTCGCCTCGACCGGCGAGGCCCAGTAGTAAATGCCGCGCCCCGTATAGCGATCGATGCCCTCGATCGCGGGCTTGCGGTACACGGCGCCGCTCGCGATCACGACTGTATGCGCGCGCACGTCGCCGCTGCAGGTTTCGAGCCGCCGCGGTTCTTCATCGCAGATCAGCTTGCGCACCGAGACCGGAATGGCCACGTGTGCGCCGAACTTCTGCGCCTGCACGAACGCGCGGCCGGCGAGCGCCTGGCCGGAGATACCGGTGGGAAAGCCCAGATAGTTTTCGATACGCGAGCTGGCGCCTGCCTGGCCGCCGGGCGCGCGCGAGTCGAGCACGATCACCGAAAGGCCTTCCGAAGCGGCGTAGACCGCCGTGGCGAGACCGGCCGGGCCCGCGCCCACCACGGCGACGTCGTAGACGCGCTCGCCGTCGAGCTCGGGCAGGATGCCGAGGCACGTGGCCAGTTCGGGCGCGCTGGGACGGCGCAGCACCGACCCGTCGGGGCAGATCACGAGCGGCAGGTCCTCGCAGCGCGCGGCGAAACGCTCGATTACGCCGCAAAGCATGCCTTCGTCGCGCTCGTCGAGCACGGAATACGGATGGCCGTTGCGCGAAAGGAAGCCTTGCAGCGAAACGAGCGTGGGATCGTCGTGCTTGCCGACGAGAATCGGGCCGCCCGCGCCCTTTTCGGTCAGCGAGACGCGGCGCAGGATCAGCGCACGCACGATGCGCTCCCCGAGTTCGGCTTCGGCGACGATGGCCGCGCGCAGCCGCTCGGGCGGAATCAGGATCGCATCGACGGGTTCGAGCGCCATGCCGTCCACGAGCGCGGGGCCGCCCGAGAGCTGGCCCACTTCGGCGAGGAAATGCCCGCGCCCATGCTCGACGATGAGCCGCTCGCGGCCCAGCCCGTCGCGCTGGAAAACTTTGACCGAACCGGAGAGCAGCACGAACATGCCGGGGCCGGTTTCGCCCGTACGAAAGAGCAGCTCCCCTGCTGACCAGTGGCGCTCTTCGCCGAAGCGCGCGAGGCGCGCGATTTCGTCGTCGGTGAGCTGGGGGAACATCTGATGGCGCCGCGTGGAGAGCGTCGAGAACGGCGCTTCGGCGGGTTGCGGCTGCGTGTCGGAGTGGCGGCTCGCGGAAGGAAGTTCCTCGGATTCGGGAACCTCGGCTTCGGTGATCGTGCCCATCTGGCGGTTCTCCTCGTGCGGGCGGCTCGGGAGCGGGCCGCCCGGATCAGACAGCTTTAGGCGTGATGTTGACCGGGACTTCGGTGTGGGCGTGCATCTGGAGGGACTCGAGCGTGCGGCCGGCGTCGCGCCACGCATCGAGACCGCCCAGCAGCGGCACCACATCGGTAAAGCCGGCCTCGGCTAGCTTCTTCGCCATCCAGGCCGCGGAAATTTCATTGGGGCACGAGCAGTAGATCACGAGCTTCTGGTCGTTGGGGTACTTGCCGACGATCTCGTCGAGCTTGCGCTCGTCGGCGAACAACGCGCCCGGAATGATGTACGGATCGAGCTTGCGCTTTTCTTCTGAACGAATGTCGAACACGACCGGCGGCGGCTTGGCGCCCATCGCGCGGTAAAGGTCTTCCACCGTGATGCGCGCGTTCGCGAGCTTTTTGATGAGCTGGCGGCGGCGCTGCCAGCGGTAGGTCGCGTAAAGCACCAGCAGCACGGCCACCACGACGAGGGCGAAGCGGCCAAGGCGGCTTGCGCCGCTCATCAGCATGTCGATCTGCGGCGCGAACATTACGCCGACGAGCAGGCCGGTGCCGGACCACAGCGCCGCGCCGATGCCGTCGAAGCCGACGAACTGGCGGTAGGGCACGCCCATCGCGCCGGCCATCGGCACGGACACGAGCGACAGCCCCGGCACGAACTTGGCGACGGCGAGCACGCGCACGCCCCAGCGGCCGAAAAAGCGCTCGGTTTTTTTCACGCAGGTGTCGCGCGAGAGCGAGAGCTTGCAGAGCGTCTTGAGCGTGTTGCCGCCGTAGAGGCGCCCGGCCATGAACCAGACGCTGTCGCCAATCAGCATGGCGAAGATGGCGAGCCCGAGCACCGGTGCGACCTGCTGGCCGATCGAACCGGGATGCATGGCCGCCATCGCGCCGAACAACACGAGCGCGGGCATCGCGGGCACGGGCAGCCCAAGCGATCCGGCGAGCACATTGATGAACACCAGCGCAGGCCCGTATTGCGCGACGAGGTCATGTAGCATCGGCTTACTTCCGTTGCGCCGTCAGGCGAGGAACGGGAAAGATAGAAGGGTAACGTAAAGATTATGGACGTATTTCGAACGCGTGCAAGCGACCCCCTGCACGCGCGTGAGAATGCCTGCCGAGTAGGGCAGGCATATGAAAAAAGCGCCGGATTAAAAGAGAGAAACGCGAGGTGTTCGCGAGAGGCGCCCGATGAGTGGAAAGCGACAGTACGCGGCACACGAGACTGCGCGTGCCGCGTTCGTGTCGTCAGTTTCGGTGCGCTTAGCGCGTGTGTGATTCCCCGGGCAGCTCGGCGCCTTGTGCGCGAATGGCCGCGATCAGCTCGGCCGGCGTGATTTCGTAACGCACTTCGCGATGGATGCCCGGCTTGCGCTCGTCGACTTCGACCAGCAAGAGGCTTTTGCCGTCGGCCGCCGATTCGAGGCGCAGTGAACGCAGTTCGCGTCCGGTCGCGTCGTCATGCTCGGTGAGCAGGGTCATGTTTCCGGAAGACCCGGTCGTGCGCATTGATGTTGTCCTCGTGCGTTGGGTGGTCGAACCATTGTACGGGGTCGGCTGCGCGGCGTGTTCATGCAAGTGAGCGCAGACACACACAGCGAGATCGCTGTGCCGCGACCCTGGCCAGCCAGTGTAACGCGACTCGCCGGCGCAACGCCCGTTTTTGCGCGCCCTGCAACGGGCCATGCGAAATGCGTTGCGCGTTGCACCGCTGTCATGGTTGCGAAGCAAAGCGATGCCAGGCGCCAGGCGTGCGCAACAGAAAAAACGGCCCACCCGGGCAGGCCGGGCGAGCCGTTGAAACGCCGTTGTTACTCGGATCAGCAAACCGGGGTACGGCTTGCTGACGGTTTTCATGGTGCCGCCCGCGCGCCGCACTGTCGAGATGGGACTAACGCCGATCTCTCAGACCAATAGACGAAGCCACCCGACTGCGTTTGCGGCGCGGCGTGCGAGCCGGTCGTTACGCTGCGATCTCCTCGGCCGCTTCGGCAAGATTGACGCTCTGGCGGCGCGCCGGGGTGCGGGCGGGCTTTGCGCGCTTTTCCGCTTCGGCGCCTGCCACGGTGAAGAGGCGCACGGCCTCGTCGAGCACGTCGGCCTGCTCGGCGAGCCGCTGCGCCGTGGCGGCGGCCTGCTCGACGAGCGCGGCGTTCTGCTGCGTGGCGCTGTCCAGATGCGCGACGGCCTGATTGACCTGGCGGATGCCTTCGGCCTGCTCGCCGCTGGCGTTCGCGACCTCGGTGATGATCGACGAGACGCGGCTCACGGCTTCGTCGATCGAGCGCATCTGCGCCGTCGTGTTGCCGACGAGACGCGTGCCCTCGGCGATCTCGTTGACGCTTGCGTCCACGACCTGCTTGATCTCCTTGGCCGATGCCGCGCAGCGCTGCGCGAGCATGCGCACCTCGCCCGCCACCACGGCGAACGAGCGGCCGGCCTCGCCCGCGCGCGCGGCTTCGACAGCGGCGTTGAGCGCGAGGATGTTGGTCTGGAACGCGATGCCGTCGATCACGCCGGTGATGTCGCTGATCCGGCGCGATGCGTCGGTGATGCCCGTCATCGTGCGCTCCATCTGCGCGGCGATCGAGCCGCCCTCGGCGGCGGCGGACTGCGCGTCGCGTGCGAGATCGAGCGCGCGGGCGCTGGCTTCGGCGTTGGCCTGCACGGTGGTCGTGAGCTGATCCATCGTGGCCGCGGTTTCTTCGAGCGATGCCGCCTGCATTTCGGTGCGGCGCGAGAGATCGAGATTGCCGCTCGAGATTTCGTGCGCGGCGTCGAGCATGCCGTCGATCTGCGAGCGCACGTCGAACACGATCGCCGTGAGATTGGCCTGCAGCTGATTGAGCGCCTGGAGCACGTCGCCGAGATCGTCGTTCGTGGCGACCGCGAGCGTGGCCGTGAGGTCGCCCGCCGCCATGCGCGTGGAGGCCGTGGTCATCTGCGCGAGCGGTGCGCCGAGGTGGCGCGTGGTCAGACGCCAGGCGCCGAACGCACACAGGCAGGCCGCGCCGAATGCACCCCAGAACGGCAGCGGCGGCAGGCCCTGCCAGGCCGCGAAGCCGGCCGCGGCGAACACGGCGGGCACGGCGCCATAGCCGAAGGCGATACGCGTGGCGATGGGCACGCGCAGGACTGACTGCAATGCGCCCACGAGGCCTGTGCGCACCACTGAGCCGTGGCGCAGCCGCACGCCTTGCAGACGGCCCTCGCGCATTTGCGTGTAGAAGGCTTCTGCCGTGCGGATTTCCTCGCGCGTGGGCTTCACGCGCACGCTCAGATAACCGACCACCGTGCCCTGCTCGGAGACGGGCGTTACGTTCGCGCGCACCCAGTAGTGGTCGCCCGACTTGCGGCGGTTCTTGACGATCGCGGTCCAGGGACGGCCATCGCGAACGGTCTCCCACAAGTCGGCGAACGCTTCGGCCGGCATGTCGGGATGACGAATGATGTTATGTGCCTTGCCGATCAGCTCTTCTTTCGTAAAGCCCGACACCGCGACGAACGCAGGATTGCAGTACTGAATGCGGCCCTTGAGATCGGTGGCCGAGACGAGCATCTGCGAAGCGGGATAGTCGAATTCCTGCTGCGTGACGGGTTGATTGTTGCGCATGAGATTCCTTCGATGGGGCCGCTTGAGACCCAACAACACAGCGAGGCATAACGGCATTTCCCTTACAAACTTTAGGGGTATGCACGCGTGAGGCAGGTCTGGTCTGATCCGCGCGCAGCGAGAAAATCCGTTGTGCTATCAATGGATTGGCGCGGATGTTGGGGGGTGTATGCACAGACTTTTCCCCGTTAACTGTGGACAAGTCCAGTGCCTCCAAAACGTGCAACTTCTCTGTCGCCTGGCGCATTGACGTTTGCGATCAGGGACTTAGGTTCGCTGTCCAGAAGTTGTGCACAGGGCTGCCAACAAAATCTGTGGAAAAGACGGGTGCGTTTCGAGGCGCTGCGAGACGGTGTTGCCGCGATTGGGACCGCCGTGGGTTAACCGAAGCACATCAAGGACTTGATGCGGTCTTCCAACGGTTACGCACAGGGCTGCCAACAAAATGTGTGGACAAGTCATGGCGTGCGGAACGGTTCGTGTTGCCAACGAAACCGGCCTCGACGGCGCGCTTCGAACGACGCGCCTCACCGGCGACTTAACCTTGAGTTATGTCGTCGTAACCGATTTCAATTGCCGCCTCGCTGCAAGGCATGAATACTCGGGTGCGGCGCACGAAGCGCCGACGGACCATCCGGAGGAGACTAAATGAAAAAAGTTGCAACGCTCGCAGCAGTCGTCATGGGATGCACGTATCTCGGGCCGGCTCAGGCGCAGGACGCCACGAGCGCTACTCTGAAAAAAATCCGCGATACAGGCGTGATTGCCCTGGGCGTGCGGGAATCGTCAGTGCCGTTCTCCTACTACGACAGCGAGCAACACACGATCGGCTATGCGCAGGACATCGCGCTGAAGATCGTCGACGAGGTGAAAAAGGAGCTGAAGCTCGACAAGCTCACGGTCAAGGAAATTCCGATCACTTCGCAGAACCGCATTACGCTCGTGCAGAACGGCACGATCGATATCGAGTGCGGTTCGACCATGCACACGAAGGATCGCGACAACCAGGTCGCGTTCACGAACAGCTTCTTTCAGTACGGCGTGCGCCTGATTGCGAAAAAGGATTCCGGCATCAAGGATTTCCCCGATCTCGCAGGCAAGACGGTCGTGACCACGGCGGGCACGTCGGAGGACCGGCTGCTGCGCGAGATGAACAACGACAAGAAGATGGGCATGCAACTCATCGCCGCCAAGGACCACGCGGAGTCGTTTCTCAACGTGAAGACGGGGCGCGCGGTCGCGTTCGTGATGGACGAGCCGCTGTTGTACGGGGCGCGGGCCAAGGAGGCGGACCAGCAGGACTACGTGATCACCGGTACGCCGCCGCTCTCGGAGGTTTATGGCTGCATGGTGCGCAAGGACGATCCCGTCTTCAAGAAACTGGCCGATGGCGTGATCGCTCGCATGCAGACTTCGGGTGAAGCGCAGCGGCTGTACACGAAGTGGTTCACGCAGCCCGTGCCGCCCAAGGGGATGAACCTGAACTATCCGTTGTCCAACGAGAATCGGGCGCTGTTTGCGCATCCGAACGATCGCGCGCTCGACTGATCGCAGGTTTTCAATGCGGCGGCCGCAAGCGCGCGGCCGCCACGCATGGCCGCGTAGATGTGAAGGTTCGAAGTCCCGACGACTGCGCCGAGCTTTTCCAGCATGAAGAAAATCGATGTCGCCAGCGGTGTCGCTGAAAGCCAATTCCATTTGAAAGAAAATACAAAATATGGAATGATATCGATTCTCATTACCGTGGAGCCCTCCCCAGCCCCAACCAGGTCTATGCGCTGCTCTTGAACCGCTGCGAAGGCGGCATGACGTCCGGCAGTCCCGTGGATGGTGCAGTGCGTGTGCTGCCCAACGCCGTGAAAACTGCGCGCCGACGTTTCCTGCACGCTCTTTCTCTCGTCGCCGACGAATGCGACGGCGGCGAACCTGGCTTCACATTGCTGCTGCTGTTGATCGGTCTCGGCATGCAGGAACTGCTGGCGCGCCTGCCGTTTCTCACGCGCGCGCTCGAGTGGGCGGGAGTGGCCTTCCTGCTGTACGTTGCGACTCTGGAGTGAAACATGAGCTTTTCCGATACCGCCGAGATCGACGCGCCGGCAACGCCGCGCGCACGTCTCGACGCCGAACGGCGCGACGAGCGCGCGAAGCGCTCGCGCCGTGCGACCTTCATCAAGTGGTTGCGCAAGGTGCACGGCTGGGTGGGCCTGTGGGGCGCTGCGCTCGGCCTGCTGTTCGGCGCAACGGGATTCGTGCTCAACCATCGCGCCGAGCCGCTGCGCATTTCGCCGGGCGCGCCGCAAGTCTCGACGGTGCAGATTGCCGTGCCCGACCCCGCGCCCGAAACGCCGCGCGAGATGGTGAAATGGTTGCGCTCGCAACCGGATCTGAAACTGCCCGCGCGCATGGGCCGCGTGCAGAAGGAGCCCGAGCACAACGTGGCCTGGGGCGATCGCCAGGTCGTGCAGCCCGAGCACTGGCAGATCATGTTCACATCGCCCGGCGAGAGCGTGATGGTCGAGTACTGGCTGGGCAACGACAAGCTCACGCTCAAGCGCAACGACAACTCGCTCGTCTCGACGATCACGAACCTTCACAAGGGAACGGGGATGAGCGTCGGCTGGGTGCTGTTCATCGACAGCTTCGCCGGGGCGCTCATTCTGCTTTCGCTTACGGGCGTGCTGCTGTGGACGGAGCTCAATAAGCGCAAGACGGTGGGTGCCGTGCTGTTGTTCGGCTCGATTATCGTGGCGGTATGCGTGGGCCTGGCGTAAGCCTCAACGTGTGAACCCGGCAACGGGCGCGAACGTCGATGTTCGCGCCCCGTTCTTCTTTCAGTCTTTCACGCCGCGCTTGCGCAGCAAGTACGTGTCCATGATCCATCCGTTCGCTTCGCGCGCCTGGCCACGAACACGGACGATCTCGTCTTTCACGTCTTCCAGCCGGCCCGCCATCAGGATCTCGTCCGGGGTGCCGACATAGGCGCCCCAGTAGATATCGAGTGCTTCGCCCGCGATCTGCGCGTACGCGTTCTGCGCGTCGAGCATGACCACCGCGCTGTCCACGTCGTGCGGAAAACCGCCCTCCGCGAGCCGCCTTCCCGTCGTGATGCTCACCGGCTTGCCGATGAAGTTGAGCGGCACGCGGTGCTTCGCCGCGAGCGCCTGCACGCTGCTGATGCCGGGGATCACTTCGAAGTCGAACGCGAGCCGGCCATCGGCCAGGATCGAATCGAGAATGCGGATCGTGCTGTCGTAGAGCGACGGGTCGCCCCAGACGAGAAACGCGCCGCATTGGCCGTCGGTCAATTCCTCTTCGATCAGGCGCTCGAATACGCGCTGTTTGTCGCGGTTGAGCTCGTCCACGGCGGCCTTGTAATCGAGACCTTCGTCGCGGCGCCGCTCGGGGCTCGTGGCCTCCACGATGCGATAGTCGTGGTCCTTGATGAAGCGAGCGCAGATTTCCTTGCGCAGCGCGACGAGCTTGTCCTTGGCCGCGCCCTTGTCCATCACGAAGAACACGTCGGCTGCGTTGAGCGCTTCGATTGCCTGCACGGTCAGGTACTTCGGATCGCCCGCGCCGATGCCGATGATGAGGATCTTTTTCACGTTGCAGTTCCGGAATGGGAGTCGTCGGTGCGGCGCAATGATAGCGCGGGTTCGGCGCGGTGCCGCGCTCGCCGGGAGGGCAATTTTCTTCAATACGCCGGCGGCGCGCGCGTCTACCCTCGACGCATATTGATCGCCCATGAGCGTAGCGAGGAAAACCGTGAGCACTGCCTTGTCGATGGCCGCCTTCGCGCTGGCCACTTCCATCACCCCTGGACCCGTCAATATCGTTGCGCTGAGCGCGGGCGCGCGCTACGGGCTGCGCGCGAGCCTGCGCCACGTCACCGGCGCGACCGTGGGCTTCACGTTGCTGCTGCTGCTGATCGGTCTCGGCATGCAGGAGCTGCTGGCGCGCCTGCCGTTTCTCACGCGCGCGCTCGAATGGGCGGGCGTGGCTTTTCTACTGTACGTCGCCTACCGGCTCGCGACCGACGACGGCCGCATCGACTCTCCGAACGCGGCGCGCGGTCCCTCGCTGATGGTGGGCGCCACGATGCAATGGCTCAATCCCAAGGCGTGGCTCGCCTCGGTGGCGGGCATGGGCTTATATGCGGCTTCCGGCGAAAATGCGCTCGTCTGGCAGTTCGCCGCGATCTATTTCGTCGTGTGCTACGTGTCGATTGCGTGCTGGGCGTGGGCGGGTGCGTCTCTGCGCCAGGCTTTGCGCGAACCGTCGCGCGTGCGTTTCGTGAACCGCGCGATGGCGTTGTTGCTGGCGGGCAGTGCGGTTTGGCTCGTGCTTGCCTGAGCGCGCGGCGGCGACGTTAGCCGCGATACTGGCCCGGCGTTGCGGCAACGAACTGGCGGAACGCGCGCTGCAGATGCGCCTGATCGGCAAAACCCGCTTGCGCCGCAACATCGGCAATGGCGTGCCCTTGACGCAGTTGCGCGCGGCTGAACTCGATACGCCGGTTCACGACATACGCGTGCGGCGTCATGCCGTATTGCTCGCGAAACGCGCGAATGAGGTACGAGGGCGAAAGATCGGCGGCGGCGCAGATTTCTTCGAGCTTGAGCGTGCGCGTGTAGTTGCCATCGATGAATTCTGCTGCGCGCGCGAGGCGCTCGTTCGGTTCGCGTGCGCTGACCGGCGCCGGATTCAGGGACTGCTGGAGCCTCGAGAAATACGCTACGACGGCGCATTCCTTGCGCAGTGCCGACTCATTCGTATCGACGAGCAGCTCGTAGAGCGCGTTGAGCCCGTCGAACAAATCGCGCTCCCAGCTCAAAGTCTGTTCGAACGGGCGAAAGGCCTCGTGCGCGCCGAAGCCCAGGTCGTGCTGCAGATTCGCGAGCCACGCCGTGTCGAGATAGAACATGCGGTAGGCCCAGGGCTCGTCGGCGGCCGGGTTGCAGGCGTGCACGACTTCCGGGTTGATGACCACCACCGCGCCCGCGCTGATATGCGAGAGCGTGCTCCCGTTCAGGTAGGTGCTGCGCCCGCCCGTGACCGCGCCGATCGAGAACGTGCCGTGTGCGTGACGGCCGTAGCGGACCTTGCGGCCGTCGGCGATCGCGCGCACCTCGATGAACGGCAGGTCAGCGTCGCGCCAGAAGTAAGGTTGTGCGTCGGACGTCGTGGCTTGCGGCATGGGAGACCCCGGAGTGATGCTGCGCGCATCGAGCGACGCAGGTGGTCCATCTTAGCGCAACGCGAGCAGGCAGGCGGGACGTGATAGGCTAGTTCGAATCGCAGGGGTCATTCCCTTTCCATGCCAGGCGCTGCACATGAACGAAACGAAGCCGACGAAGCCAACGCATACAGCGATTCGCCCGCTGACCGAGCAGGACGCCGAGGCGTTTCACGCCATGCGTTTGTACGCGACCAGAAATAATCCCGCCGGCATCGTCCCGACCTATGAAGAGGAATCGAAGCGCACGCCCGAAGAAAGCCGCGCCCGGGTGCGTGCCACGGAGAACCAGGTCGTATTCGGCGCATTCGTGGACGACACGCTAGTCGGCATCACCGGCCTCATGCGCGAGCCGCGCCGCAAGCTGGCACACAAGGGGCTCATTTGGGGCGTCTTTGTCGATCCTGCATGGCGAGGCGCGGGCATTGCGAGGCAATTGATGGAGGGCGTCATCGCTCACGCTCGTGCGCTAGGCTTGCTCCAGGTGCAACTGGTGGTGAGCGTGCTGAACCCCCGCGCCCAGGCGTTCTACCGCTCGTGCGGCTTCGTGCGCTACGGAGTCGAGCCCCGCGGCCTGTACCTCGACGGCGAGTACGCCGACGACGAACTGATGGTGCTCTTTCTCGACGACCCGGCCGTTCCCGACTGAGCGCCGCGGCGTGGCCGGACAATGCGCAACGCAGAGCGAACGTCAAGTGTGGCGTAACGCACAGTGCGCTCGGGCGAATTATGCGTAGTCATCATTTCGTCATACCTGAACGTCGATAATCCACCGCGAATAATTGGCCGACGTGTCCCGAGCTGCGCAACCATAGCGCAGCCGGCGCGACGAAGGCCCGGGGATTTCGACATGACCATTCGTCACCGCATCACGCTACTCATCGTCCTGATGTTCGTCGCGCTGTCCGCCATCGGCGGCTACGCGGCCTTGCAGGCCCGCCGCAGCGCCACCGACGTCCGCCAGGTTACCCAGGGCGTCGTGCCGAGCGCTCTCGCTTCATCCGACCTCGTGTCGCTCGTGAAAGACGTGCAACTCGCGACCATGACGCTCGTCTACGCACCCGACGCCACGGTCGCGTCGCTCGCGCAAAACGAACTCAAGGACAAGGAAGCCGCGTTGCGCGCCGCGCTCGACGTGCAGCGCAAGGGCGCCGCGAGCCACGCGCAGGAAGGCCTCGTTTCGCAGGCGCAGGAAAGCCTCGCGAACTACTTCTCCGCGATCGACGACACCGCGAAGATGAAGGCGAGCGGCAAGAACGACCTCGCGCAGGCCTATCTCTTCGCGAACGTCGCGCAGTACCGCGACGAACTCGAAGGTATCGTGACGACGATGCGCGTGGAAAAGAACCGCCAGAAGGACGACGCGATCCGCACGCTCAACGGCACGCTCGACACCACGACGAGCGCGATCGCAGGCGTGACGGGCGGCGCGGTGCTGCTGCTCACGCTCATCGGCGCGCTGCTCTACCGCCAGATCACGCGGCCGCTTTCGCGCATGCAAGCCATGATGAGCGAGATCGCGTCCAGCCAGGACTTCACGCGCCGCGTGCCCGTGGGCCGCATGGACGAAATCGGTCATTCAATCGTCGCCTTCAACGGCATGATCGAGAAGATCCAGCAAAGCTCCGCGCAGCTCAAGCGCAAGACCGCCGACATTCAGGCGATGCTGCAGAACATGCAGCAGGGCATTCTCACGGTCGTCGAAGGCGCGACGATCCACAACGAATATTCGGCGTATCTAGAAGCAATCTTCGAAACGAACGAGATTGCGGGCCGCTCGCTGATGGACCTCGTGTTCTCGCACACGGATCTCGACGCCGACACCCTCGCGCAAATCGACGCCGCCGTGCACGCTTGCCTTGGCGAAGACGACGTGAACTTCGCCTTCAATCAGCATCTGCTCGTGAACGAAATCACGCGCACGCTGCCCGATGGCCGTGCGAAGGTGCTCGACCTGAGCTGGTCGGCCATCACCGACGAAAACGACGTGGTCGTGCGCCTCATGCTGTGCGTGCGCGACGTGACGGAGTTGCGCGAACTCGCGGCCGAAGCGGGCGAGCAGAAGCGCCGCCTCGAAATGATCGGCGAAATTCTCGCGGTGAGCGAAGAGAAGTTCCATCACTTCGTGGAAAGCTCGACGAGCTTCATTCACGAGAACGAGCACATCATTCGCCAGCACGACTGCGCGGACACGAGCGCGATTGCCGCGCTGTTCCGCAACATGCATACGATCAAGGGCAATGCGCGCACGTACAGCCTGCAGCATCTCACGGGCGTGGTGCACGAAGTCGAGCAGCGCTATGACGCGTTGCGCCGCGAGGACACGAGCCACGCGTGGGACCAGCAGGCGCTGATCGCCGATCTGGAGCGCGTGAAGACGGCGCTCGAGCACTATTCGAGCATCAACGAAGTGAGCCTCGGGCGCGGCCCGCGTGCGGCTGGCGCGCAAAACGGCGCGGCGAGCCTCACGGTCACGCGCGAAGCGATCGAAGAGACGCTGCGCATCGTCGATCGCACTGACGACAACGACCTGCCGGCCCTGCGTGCGATGCGCGCCGAACTGCGCGCTACGCTGCGCGCCATCGGCACCGAGCGCGTGGCCGATGCGCTCGCGGGCGTGACCGGCTCGCTGCCCTCGCTCGCCCAGGAACTCGGCAAGGTGGAACCGGTGGTGCGGATCGCGGACAACGGCTATCGCCTGCGCAGCGAGGCCGCCGGCACGGTGAAGAACGTGTTCATGCACCTGCTGCGCAACTCGCTCGACCACGGCATTGAAATGCCGGCGCAGCGCCGCGCCATCGGCAAGGACGAGTCGGGTCACATCGACATCGACGTGAACGTGCACGACGGTGCGCTGCAACTGACGCTCGCCGACGACGGCCGCGGCCTTGCGCTCGCGCGCATTCGCGGCATTGCGGTTGAGCGCGGCTGGCTGCAGGCCTATGAAGCGGTGAGCGACGACGTGATCGCGGCGTTCATTTTCCGCCCCGGCTTTTCGACGGCGACGAGCGTGACCGAAGTCTCCGGCCGCGGCGTGGGCATGGATGCGGTGCGCGATTTCCTCGAACGCGAGGGTGGCGCCATCGAACTGCGTTTCACCGATGATCGCGCGGGCGCCGATTACCGGCATTTCCAGACCGTCGTGCGTTTGCCGCAGGAGTGGGCCGTCAAGGTGGCGAATGCAACACAGGCAAAGCAAGAGGAAGCGCTGGCGGGCTAGCGCATGGCGGGGGTGGAAGTGGTCTTACCGTATTTGATCGAAGGTGCAGCGCTTATCGCGCTGGCGGCCGGCGCGGCTGCCCTGTGGGGCAAGCGTGCGCAAACGCACGCACGTGAGGCAGCGCGCGCGCAGGATGCCGCGCACGCAGCCGCGCTTGCACAGGCTCAAGCGCACCACACGGCGCAGCAGGAAGACGCCGCACGCAAACACGAGTCGCTGACTGCGCAGATCGAGTCGCTGCGCGCGGAACTCGCGCAGCGCAGGTCCGTGGCCGACGCACTCGAAGCGGCGCTCGCCAGCGAGCGCGCACAGCGTGACGACGCCATGCAGCACGCGGCGCGCATCGCGAGCGAGGCTGCGCGCCTGAAGCTCATGTCGTCGACGTTCGAGCGCTGGCACGAGCAGATGATCTCGCTGATGGCGCAGAACAACGACATGCACAAGAAGAACCAGGAGCTGTCGTCGATCGTGAGCCATGTGCTCATCGTCTCGCTCAACGCTTCGATCGAAGCGGCGCGCGCGGGCGCGGCCGGCCGTGGCTTCTCGATCGTGGCGGGTGAAGTGCGCTCGCTCGCCACGCGTTCGCAGGAACTCTCGAAGAGCTACCGCGACAGCCTGAACCGCAACGACCTCATCACGGCCGCGACGTTCCAGGACATTCAGGCGGGCGGCAAGATGATCGCGGCGACGCTCGCGAGCGTGGAAGCGTCGACGCAGCAGCTGCATCACCAGCTCGAAGCGACGCGCGCCGGGGCGCACGCATGATCGGCACGCACGCGAAGGACAGCATCGAGCGGATTTTTTTCGCGGCGGCGCGCATGCGTCTCGTGACCGACGCGCAGCACAGCTGCGAATTCGAGCCTCGTGCGGGCGACGCGCCCCAGGGCGATCACCTGGTCGTGCTGACGATTTCGTCGATGCAGTTCCGCCTGCTGTTGCTGCTGCACTTCGAAGATGACGAGCGCACGCGGCGCTACTACGTGGGCGACGCCGCGCGTGCGCTCACCGAGTGCTTCATGGAGTTCGGCAATCTGTGCTGCGGGGCCATGAACCAGCGGCTGGTCGAGCATTTCCCCGACCTCGGCATGTCCACGCCCTATGCGCTCAGCAGTGGATGTCTGCCGTATCTGCGCGAGCTGAAGCCGGATTACGTGCAGTCGTACGCGCTCACGATCGATCACGACGTCCGGCTTGGCGCCACGCTGTGCGTCTGCACGCAGGCGCCGCTCGATTTCGTGGCGAGCACCGCTGCAGTCGAAGTGCACGACAGCGCGGGCGAACTCGAGTTGTTTTGAAGGTAGAGAAAGGACACATGAACACGAACAAGCCAGTCAGCAAGCTGTTGCTGCTGGAAAGCGATACGGCGCGCGCCGAGGCGATCGCGCAAACCGCAGCCGCACACGATTGCGTGTGCGTGTCGGTGCGACGCGATGCGCTCTCTGCGGCGCTGAAGACGCACTACGACCTGGGCGGCGTGCTGCTCGGCGAGGACTTCGGCGGCTCGCTCGAAGCCGCGGCGGCGGTGGCCGTTGCGCTGGAAGCAGAACGCCCCGAACTGCCCGTCGTTCTGCGCCGCGCAGCGAACGGGCACAGCGATGCGTTGCCCGAGCCGTTGCGCCGCCTGCCGTGCGCGAGCTGGCACGAAAGCGATCCCGAAACGTTGATCGCGGCGCTCGAAGCGCACGTGTTCTCGCACGACTATCCGGACCCGCTCGTGGACGGCATCACCGACATGACGCTCGGGCGCCTGCGTGGCCTCTTTGCCGGACTCGAGGTGAACTGGGACACGCCGAGCATCGTGCGCGACCGCATCATCTTCGGCGAGGTGTTGACGCTGATTCCGATCGAGACCGCATGGTGCCGTGGCTGGCTTCTCATGCAGACCGAGGAGGCGCCGCTGATCGAACTGCTGCCGCCGCGCGCGGGCCGCGATGAAGCGAGCGACTTCCGCGACGTGAACGGCGTGCTCGCCGAACTCACGAATCTCGTGTGGGGTGCGTTCCGTAACCGTTATCTGGGTAACGCACACGCAGCCGGCGAGGCGGGTTGGGGCCGCGCGCAGGTGCAGGTGCCGCTGCTCATCAATCATCGGCGGCGCTATCTGTCGTTTGGCTCCGACAACCCGCAGCTGTGCATCAAGTACCGGCTCACGTGCCCGGATACGGGCCGCGAAGTGGTGATCGACCAGCGGTTCGTGTTCAGCCTCGGCTGGTCGCGCGAAAGGTTTGACGAGACGGCCGCTCAGGCCGCCGCCGCTGCCGTCGAAGAGCAGGCCAGCGGCGAACTCGAATTATTTTGATCAAATGCGCGCCCAACGCGGCGCAACAGAGAGGGACAGCATGGCAAAGATTCTGGTGGTGGACGATTCGAGCACGGTGCGCGACGAAGTGGCCGGCTTTCTGCGCAAGAACGGTCTGGACGTGGACACGGCCGTGGACGGCAAGGACGGCCTGGCGAAGCTGCGCTCGAACCCCGGCGTGAAGCTCGTGGTGAGCGACGTGAACATGCCGAACATGGACGGCCTCACGATGGTCGAGAAGATTCGCAGCGAACTCGCGAATACGGCCGTGAACGTGGTCATGCTGACCACGGAAAGCAGCCCGGCCATGAAGGAGCGCGGCAAGGCGGCCGGCGTGCGTGGCTGGATCGTGAAGCCTTTCAAGGGCGAAGCGGTGCTGGAAACGTTCCGCAAGCTCGCAAGCTAAGCGCCGCGCATGCAAAAAGGCCCCGGCGCGATTGCCGGGGCCTTCGGATCAGACATCACGCCGCGATGGCGTGATCGATAGCCTTCGCCGGGGTCAGCAGCACCGGAATCGACTTCGAAGTCGGCGTGCCCGCGCCATCGGCGATGGACGAAAGCGGCACGAGCGGATTGGTCTCGGGATAGTACGCGCCGAGGCAGCCGCGTGGAATGTCGTACTCCACCAGCATGAAGTCCTCGACGTGGCGCTCGACGCCGTCGTCCCACACGCTCGTGATGTCCACGTGCTGGCCCGGCTCGAAGCCGAGCATCGTCATGTCTTCGCGGTTCGCGAACAGCACGCGGCGCAGGCCGTACACGCCGCGATAGCGGTCGTCGAGACCGTAGATCGTCGTGTTGTACTGATCGTGCGAGCGCGTGGTCATGAGCGTCATGAGGCGCGGACCGTGCTCGGCGCGCGCGCGATGAATGGGCGTATCGAGCGCGATGGCGTGCACGACGAACTGTGCCTTGGCGCTCGGCGTTTTCCACACGCGCTCGCGCGAGGCCACACCCAGGTGGAAGCCGCCCGGGTGCTTCAGGCGTTCGTTGTAGTTCTCGAAGCCGTCGAACACTTTTTCGATGCCGTCGCGGATCTTCGCGTAGTCGGCGGCGAGGTCGAGCCAGTCCACCTTGTCGCTGCCGAGCGTGGCGTGCGCCATGCGCGCGACGATCGCGATTTCCGAAAGCAGGTTCGTCGAAGCGGGCCGGTTCATGCCGTAGGAGATGTGCACCATGCTCATCGAGTCCTCGACGCTCACGCCTTGCGGCACGCCGTTCTGCAGGTCGATCTCGGTGCGGCCGAGCGTGGGCAGAATGAGCGCGTCGCGGCCGTGAACGAGGTGGCTGCGGTTGAGCTTCGTCGTCACGTGCACCGTGAGCGCGCACGCGCGCATGGCCTCCCACGTGCGCGGCGTGTCGGGCGTGGCGATCGAGAAGTTGCCGCCCAGGCCGATGAACACCTTCACGTGGCCTTCGAGCATCGCGTGAATCGTTTCCACGACGTCGTAGCCGTGCTCGCGCGGCGGCTCGAAGTCGTAGGCCTTGCCGAGACGGTCGAGGAACGCCTGCGTGGGTTTTTCCTCGATGCCCACCGTGCGGTCGCCCTGCACGTTCGAATGGCCTCGCACGGGGCATAGGCCCGCGCCGCGGCGGCCGATATTGCCGCGCATCATCATGAGGTTCGAAAGCAACTGGATCGTCGCCACCGAATTCTTGTGCTGCGTGAGGCCCATGCCCCATGTCGAGATGACGGCTTTGCCCTTCACGTAGATGTCGGCGAGCTTGAGCACCTCGTCGATCGGCACGCCCGCTTCGGCGACGATCGTGTTCCACGATTCGGCGCGCAGGTCGGCGGCGAATGCGTCGAAGCCCACGCAGTGTTCGGCGATGAAATCGACGTCGAGCACGCGCTCCGTGCCTTGCGCGAGCGCTTCGTCGTCGAGTTCGATCACGCGCTTGGCCACGCCCTTGATGAGCGCGAAGTCGCCGCCCACGCGCGGACGGATGAACACCGAGCTGATCTGCACGCCCTTGGGCGAGAGCATGTCGAGCGTGTGCTGCGGGCTCGCGAAACGCTCCAGGCCGCGCTCCTTCAGCGGATTGATCGAGACGATGGTCGCGCCGCGCTTCGCGCATTCGCGCAACTCGCCGAGCATGCGCGGATGGTTCGTTGCCGGGTTCTGGCCGAAGATGAGCAGGGTGTCGGCGTGCTCGAAGTCGTCGAGCGTGACCGTGCCCTTGCCGATGCCCACCGTGCCCGGCAGGCCGCGGCTCGTGGCCTCGTGGCACATGTTCGAGCAGTCGGGGAAATTGTTCGTGCCGTACATGCGCACGAAGAGCTGGTAGAGGAACGCGGCCTCGTTGCTCGCGCGGCCCGAGGTGTAGAACGCGGCGCGGTTCGGGTCGTCGAGCGCGTTGAGGTGCTTCGCGATCAGCTTGAACGCGTCCTCCCACTCGATCGGCACGTAGCGGTCCTGGAGCGCGTCGTAGACGAGCGGATCGGTCAGGCGGCCGTGCTGCTCCAGTTCGTAGTCGGACTGCGCCATCAGTTCACTAACGGTGTGCTCCTGGAAAAACTGCGGCGTCACGCGCTTGCTGGTCGCCTCCGCCGCCACGGCCTTCACGCCGTTCTCGCAGAATTCGAACGTGGAAGCGTGCTCGCGGTCGGGCCACGCGCAGCCGGGGCAGTCGAAGCCGTCGGGCTGGTTCTGCTTGAGCAGCGTGCGGTAATTGCCGCCCGTCACCTTTTCCTTGATCAGGTTGATGGCGACCTGCTTGAGCGCGCCCCAGCCGGCGGCGGGATGATGATACGGCTCGATGCGACCTTGCGGCTTCTTCATGATGCGGTTGGCTTTTCGTTTTCCAGGGCGGTCTGCCCGATGACTCAAGGCTACTGTGTTCCTGTGCTCCCGGAGATCACAGAAAAACCAAAAAGCAAGGGATACAGTTGCGGTGTTTTGTCATAGACTTGCCGGGATCGGCCTCGCGCGCGTGGCCTCCCCCTTTCGCTTGATCGAACGCAACCCGAACGTGACCCGCTACGAGCAACTCGCCGACGATATCGAAGCCGCCGTGCGCCGCGGCGTGTTCGGCCCCGGCGAGCGCATTCTCTCCGTGCGGCGCGCGAGCCAGCAGCACGGCGTGAGCATCAAGACGGTGCTGCGCGCCTACGCGCTGCTGGAAAGCCGCAGCGTGATCGAGTCGCGGCCGCAATCGGGGTATTTCGTGCGTGCGCGCGTGGGCGCACCGCAAGGGCGCGGCGCGGCGGGCGTACAGGGCGCACAGGGCGCACAGGGCAAGGACGCCGCCTCGCCGGGCAAGCCGCGCCGCGCCAGCGCGCCGAGGCAACCCGTGCCCGCCAACGTGGATGTGAGCCGGCTCGTGCTTTCCACGCTGCGCAGCATCGGCGCGCAGGACGCCGTACCGCTCGGCTCGCCGTACCCGGACCCGGCGCTGTTCCCCTGGCGGCGCATCAACCAGTACGCCAACGCCATTGCGCGCCGCCATGCGAGCTGGAACCTCATCGACGACCTGCCGCCCGGCAACCCCGAACTGATCCGCCAGATCGCGCGGCGCTATGCCGAAAACGGCGTGAGCGTCGACCCCGAGGAAATCGTCATCACCGTGGGCGCGACCGAGGCGATCAACCTGAGCCTGCAAGCCGTGGCCAGGCCGGGCGACACGGTGGCCGTCGAATCGCCCACCTACTACGCCATGCTGCACGCCATCGAGCGTCTGGGCATGCGCGCGATCGAAGTGAGCACGCACGCGGATACCGGCATCGACCTCGACGCGCTGGAGCGCGTGCTGGCGCGCCAGAAGGTCGCGGCCTGCATGGTGATGCCGAACTTCCAGAATCCTTTGGGCTTTCGCATGCCCGACGCAAACAAGGCGCGGCTCGTGGCGCTTGCCGAGGCGCACGACTTGCCCGTGATCGAGAACGACGTCTATCAGGAGCTGTACTTCGGGCAGACGCGTCCTTCCACGCTCAAGCAGTTCGACATGCGCGGCCTCGTGCTGCATTGCGCCTCGTTTTCGAAGAGCCTTTCCGCCTCGTACCGCATCGGCTGGGCGCTGCCGGGGCGCTACCGCGCGCAGGTCGAAAAGCTCAAGTTCCTCAACACGCTCACGACACCCTCGGTTCCCCAGGTGGCGCTCGCCGACTACTTGCGCCACGATGGCTACGACCGGCATCTGCGCCGCGTGCGGCGCTTCTACCGGCAACAGGCGCGGCTCATGCGGGCGATGGTCGAGCGCTTCTTTCCAGCGGGCACGCGCACCTCGGAGCCGCAAGGCGGCTACGTGCTGTGGGTGGAACTGCCGCCGCGCGTCGATTCGATGCGGCTCTATCAGGCGGCGCTCGCGCAGGGCATCACCATCGGGCCAGGCTACATGTTCTCGATGCGCAACGAGTATCACCACTACATCCGGCTGAACTACAGCTACCCATGGAACGCGCAGACCGAAGCCGCGCTGAAGACGCTAGGCGAAATGGCTGCGAAGATGGCATGAGGAGACAGACGATGAACGCAGATAAAGAACGCGAAGACGCCGACGCTGACGAGTTGGGCGTCGACCCGGTGCTGATTGCCGTGCTCGAGCAGTTGTGGCGCGCGGAATGCGAGAAACACGAGCGCCAGGGGCGCGCATGGTCGCTCGCGAAACTCTCGAAGCAGGCCGGCGTGCCGATGAGCGGATTGCGCAGACAATTGACGGCGCTCGTAGACGGCGGCCTCGTGGTGACGACGCAGGCCGAAGATGGGAGCGGCACGGCGAGTTTGTCGGACGAGGGGCGGGCGTTTTGTGCGGAGGTGTTCGGCGAGGGCGACTGAAACGCATTAAGCTACGCCAACACCATCCCCCTCACGACCATGGATTACATCGACAGCCTGCGGATCTTCCGCTCCGTCGTCGAGGCGCGCAGCTTCACGCGCGCCGCGGACATGCACAGCCTCACCACGCCTGTCGTCTCGCGCGCCATCGCGCGCCTCGAAAAGCGCCTTGGCAGCCGGCTCTTTCATCGCAGCACGCGCGCGGTGTCGCTCACCGAGGCGGCCGAGCGCTTCTACGAAGGCTGCTGCCGCGTGCTCGACGATCTCGATGCGCTGGAGGCCGACGCCACCGTGCAAACGCGCGAAGCGAGCGGCGTGCTGCGCCTGGTCGCGCACACCACGGCCACGGTCAATCGCCTCGTGCCGCTTATCGCCAGCTTCAAGCGCGCGCATCCCAAGGTGACGCTCGACGTGATCCTCACCGAGCGCCCCGTCGACCTGATCGCGGACGGCTACGATCTCGGGCTCGTGCTGCCGTTCATGCTCAACAACGAATCGACCGTCACGCGCCTGCTCGAGCGCATTCCGCTCGCGCTCGTCACGACGCCCGCGTATCTCGCAGCGCGTGGCACGCCGAAGCATCCTGCCGACCTCTCCGATCACGTGTTCGTGCCGATGCCGCCTTCCATGCGCAAGCCCGCGATCGCGTTTCGCGTGGGCGACGAGGAAGTCGTCGTGCCGTTGCACCACGAAATCGCCTCGAACAACCCCGAGTTCAACCGCGCGATGGTGCTGCAAGGCTTCGGCATCGGTATTCTCCCCACCGCGCTCGTGGGGGAGGAACTGGAGGCGGGCAAGCTCGTGACGGTACTCGACGACTTCCCGCTCGTCGACATGCAGATCGAGATTCGCCTCGCCTATACCACGCGCACGCTGCTGCCGGCGAAGGTGCGCGCGTTCATCGACCACGCCACGGCGTTTTTCGATGACGTGACGCACGACGCGGCCCTGGAGGTGAAGGCTAATTGAAAGAATGGCCGCGATTATTGTCGCCGCGGCCATAATGTGATGCCGTGCGTAAGGCTTGTTCGGGGCCTGATTGCCGCCTACTCTGTGCATATGCACATTTACCAGTCACCCGAGCACGACGATTGTTTTGCCGTACGCCAGGCCGCGCGGCATCTGTCGCAGCTTTACGAGCGGCACTTGAGCGCGGCAGGACTCACGCCCACGCAGTTCAGCATTCTCGGCGCGCTGGGCCGTGCGTCGAGTCTCACGATGGCGGAACTCGGGCGCTCGATGGTGATGGAGCGCACCACGCTCGTGCGCGCCTTGCGGCCGCTCCTGCGAGGCGCGCTCGTGGCCGATGCGCCGGACGGCGGCGAACGACGCCGCCGTCTCGCGCTCACGCAAGCGGGCCGCACGCGCCTCGAAGCGGCGCACGACCACTGGCGCGCGGCGCAGGACGAATTCGAGCGCCGTTTTGGCGCACGACGCGCCGCGTGGCTGCGGCGCGAGCTGTTTCGCATCACACGGGCGGTTTAACGTTTTCGGTTGGATTTGTGGGTTGCGTCGCGCTTGTTCCCATCGCGGCGTTTTTTTCATCTTTAGTAGTGTATATGCACAGGTAAACGTCATGTCGAGTCCTTCCACTTCCGTCGTGGTCGAGCCCACGCAAGCGAGAGAGCGTACGCGCATCTCGCGCATGCGTCTCGCGCTGGGCGCGGTCGCTCTCGTGCTGGCGGCTGCCGCCGGCTATTGGTTCTTTGTGCTGCGCTTCGTCGAGACCACCGACGACGCCTACGTCGGCGGCAATGTCACCGTGATGGCGCCGCGCGTGAGCGGCTTCGTCGCCGAGATTCCCGTGCAGGACAACCAGCGCGTGCACGCAGGCCAGGTGCTGCTGCGTCTCGATTCGCGCGACTATGACGCGAAGCTCGCCCAGGCCAACGCGGAGCTGGCGAGCGCGCGCGCCGCGGTCGACGAGTTGCAGGCGAGGCGCACGTTGCAGGAAGCGGTGATCAACCAGCACCAGGCCGAAGTGCGCGCCTCGAATGCGGAACTCACGCGCAGCGGTCAGGACCAGACGCGCTACCGCGAACTGGTGAAGGACGACGCAGTCTCGAACCAGCTGGTCGAGCGCGCGGATTCCGACTACGCGAAGGCCCAGGCGTCGGTTGCGCAAAGCGGCGCGGCGGTACTGGCGGCGCAACGCCAGCTCGACGTGCTGGCCGCGCAAATTAACGACGCCCAGGCGCGTGTCGCAACGGCCGAGGCCAACCAGCGCCTCGCGCAACTGAACGTCGAATACACGACCTTGACCGCGCCCGTGGATGGCTACATCGGCAATCGCACGGCGCGGGTGGGCACGCTTGCCAACATGGGCGCGCCGCTGCTGACCGTGGTGCCTGCCACGGGCCTGTGGGTGGACGCGAACTTCAAGGAAGACCAGTTGAAGAAGATGCACGCAGGGGACCGTGCCGACGTGACGCTCGACGCGGCCAGCGGCACGCTGCACGGCACCGTGGAGAGCCTCGCGCCCGCCACCGGTGCGACCTTCAGCGTGCTGCCGCCCGAGAACGCCACGGGCAACTTCACGAAGATCGTGCAGCGCGTGCCGGTGCGCATCCGCGTCGACGCGAATGCGCCGGCGGACCTGCAAGCCGCGCTGCGGCCCGGTCTTTCGGCGACCGTGAAAGTGCATCTCACGCAAGCGCATTGAAGAGGCTACGACGATGAACGCCACGACCAGCGCCGACCCGACACTCGCTCCCCATCTGCAGCCGATGGCGCAACGCGCCTTCGCGTTCGCGCTGATGTGCATCGGCTTCTTCATGGCCACGCTCGACATCCAGATCGTCGCTTCGTCGTTGCGCGACATCGGCGGCGGTCTTTCCGCGAGCCAGGACGAGCTGTCATGGGTGCAGACGGCTTATCTGATTGCCGAGATCATGGTGATCCCCATGTCGGGCTGGCTCTCGAAGGTGTTCTCCACGCGCTGGCTTTTCGTGGCCTCCGCGGTGGGCTTCACCATCACGAGCATGCTGTGCGGCCTCGCCTGGGACATCAACTCGATGATCGTGTTCCGCGGCCTGCAAGGCGCACTCGGCGCGGCGATGATCCCCACCGTGTTCACCACGGCCTTCGTGCTCTTTCCCGGCAAGCAGCGTCTCGTCGCCTCCACGACCATTGGCGCGCTCGCCTCGCTCGCGCCCACGCTCGGGCCCGTGATCGGCGGCTGGATCACCGATCAATGGTCGTGGCATTGGCTGTTCTATCTGAACCTCGTGCCGGGTATTGCGGTGGCTGCGCTCGTCCCGAAGTACGTGAACATCGACAAGCCCGATCTTTCGCTGCTCAAGCGGGGCGACTATCTGGGTATCGTGCTCATGTGCGGCTTTCTCGGCTGCCTCGAATACGTGCTCGAAGAAGGCCCGCGCAAGAACTGGTTCGGCGACGACGTGATCGTTGCCTGTACGTGGATATCCGCGATCTGCGGCTTTCTCTTCATCGTTCACGCGCTCACGGCGAAGGACCCCATCGTCGACCTGCGCGCGCTGCTCGTACGCAACTTCGGCATTGGCAGTCTGCTTTCGTTTGTTACGGGCATCGGCATTTTCGTGGCCGTTTATCTCACGCCGCTCTTTCTCGCGGAAGTGCGCGGCTACAGTTCACTGCAGATCGGCTTGTCGCTGCTTTCGGTGGGCGTGTTCCAGTTGCTCGCGCTGGGCGTCTACGCCTTCGCCACGCGCTATTTCAGCATGCGCGCGCTGATGCTGTTCGGGCTGATCTGCTTCGGGTTTGGCTGCTACCTGTATGTGCCGCTCACGCACGACTGGGGCTGGCAGCAGTTCCTGGTGCCGCAGGCGCTGCGCGGCATTGGCCAGCAGTTCGCCATTCCGCCTATCGTCACGATGTCGCTCGGATCGCTGCCGCCTTCGCGGCTCAAGTCGGCCAGCGGTCTCTTCAATCTCATGCGCAACCTGGGCGGCGCGATCGGCATTGCCGTGAGCGCGACGATGCTCAACGACCGGCTCAACTTTCACTATCTGCGCCTGAACGAGAGCGTGACCGGCGGCGCACCGCAGGTGCAGCTGCTGCTGGCGGGCCGTACCGCGTACTGGTCGTCCGTGGCGGGCAATGCACTCGATGCCGCCGAAGCGGGCCTCGCGCAACTGCACGCACTGGTTCTGCGCGAAGCGCTCGTGATGACGTTCTCCGATACGTTCTTCGTGCTCTCGCTTTGCTTCCTGGTCGCCATTGCGAGCGTGGCGTTCTCCAAGCCGATTTCGCTGGGTGGCCCGCCGCCCGACGCCCATTGAGGTGCCCCATGAAAACCCCTGAACGCTCATCGACTCCCATGCGCCTCGTACTCTCGCTGCTTTCCGCCGCCGTGCTCGCCGCGTGCGCGGTGCAGCCCGCGCAGCATCCCGACCTGCCCGCCACGGTGCACGAAACGGCGCCGGTGGCATGGCGGATCGACGCGCCGCAGGACGCTATCGAAGCGCGCGCCTGGTGGGCGCAATTCGGCGACCCGACGCTCGATACGCTGCTCGCCACGGTGCTCGAAGGCAATCTCGATTTGCAGGCCGCCGCCGAACGCGTGAAGCAGGCGCAATCGATCACGACGCAAAAGCACGCGGCGCTGCTGCCGCAACTGGACTTCACCGCGCATGGCGCTTATACGCGGCAGAACACGCCGCCGCCGCTCGGCTATGTGAAGCAGGCAGGCGCGGGCCTCGCGCTGAGCTGGTCGCCCGACGTGTTCGGCGGCGAGCGGCTCGACCTGCTCGCGGCGCAAGCGAACCTCGTGGGCCAGAAGCATGCGCTCGATGCCGTGCGTCTCGCGCTGGCGGCGAATACGGCCTCGGCGTACGTCGATCTGCGCTATGCACAGGCAGAGTTGAAGATCCTTCAGGATAACCTGGAGATTCGCAAACACACCTTGCTGCTCACGCAAGACCGCCTGAAATACGGCCTTTCCACGCAACTGGACGTGGCACGCGCACAAACGCAGCTAAGCGAACTGCAGGCGCGCATTCCGCGGGCGCAGGCGAGCATCGATCATCAGTTGAACCTGATCGCGGTGTACACGGGACGCACGCCGGAGTCGGTGGCGCAGCTCGCGCTCGCGCAAACGGCGCCCATTCCCGGCGTGCCCGCGAGCGTGCCGCAGATGCTGCCTTCCGAGGCGCTGCTGCGCCGCCCCGACGTGCAGGCCGCCTACGCCACCGTGCAGCAGCGCGCGGCGGAAGTGGGCGTGGCGCGCGCCGAGCGTTATCCGAAGTTCACGCTCAATCTCACGGACGGCATTCTCGCGGCGTCCTACCTCGGCATGCCCACGCTCACGGATAACCTCTTTAGTGCGGCGATCGGCGCGACGAGTCCGATCTTCAACGCGGGGCGCATCACGGCCGACATCGACCAGAGCGAGAGCCGCATGCGCGAGTCGCAACTGAATCTGCAGGAGACCATGCTGCAGGCTCTGCGCGAAGTGGAAGACAGCCGCAGCGATCTCGTGAGCACGGCGAGCCAGACGCAGCAGTTGAACGACGCGCTGGCTTCGTCGGCGCAATCGCTCAAGCTCGCTAACCAGCTCTACAAGGGCGGCGCCACGGACTTTCTCGATGTGCTGAGCGCGCAGCAAACCTTGCTCGCCGATCAGGACCTGCTCAACGACGCGCAGCGCGAGCGCGCGCAAGCGGCGGTGGCGCTCTACCGGTCGCTGGGCGGCGGCTGGAGCCAGAGCGGCGACGTGGTGCTCGCGCAGGAAACGCCGGCGCATGGCGGCTAAACGGCACGGCCAGAAGCCATGACTTTGCGCTCAAGCGCCCGAAGCCGCCTCGCGCGCCAGCGAGCGCCACTGCGCCGGCGTCATGCCCACGTGGCGCTTGAAGCCGCGCTGGAACGCGGCGTCCGACTGGTAGCCGACGAATTCGCCGATCTCCGCCACGCTGTCGTTGCTCTGCGCGAGCATGCGGCCCGCGAGTGTCATGCGGATATCGGTCAGCACGTCGGCGGCCGAGCGGCCGATGGCCTCGTCGAAGTGCCGCGCGAAGGTCGCGCGCGACATGTGGCAAAGCTCGGCAAGCTCGGGCAGCGTCCAGGACTTGCCGGGCGCTTCGAACATGGCGTCGATGGCGGGTTGCAGGCGCGGCCGCTGCGCGAGCGCGAGCAGGCCGCGCGGCGGGGCGTCTCCGGCGCTGGCGTAGCGCAGTGTGAGCCCGAACAGCGCGCCCGAAAGATGGTTCACGAGCGACTCGCTGCCCGGCGCCGCCTCATACGCTTCGTCGCGCAACAGCGCGATCAGGCGCACGAGACGTTCGGGGGCTTCCGTGCCGTCGCGCGCGCTATGCACGACGAGGCGCGCCGGCAGATTCTCTCGCAGCAGGCGCTGCGGCACGGCAGGCAGCAGGAAGCGGCCGCACAGGACGTCGGCGATGGCGCCATCGCCCACATTCGTTTCGATGCTCACGCCGTTTTCCATCCGCCTGGCAACTACGGCGGGCGCCGTGCCGCTGCCGTCGTGCAGCACGTGCGCGCTGCCCGAGGGAAACAGCACGATGTCGCCCGCATGGAGCGCGACGGGCGCGCCGTGCGCATCCTCGACGATGGCGCGCCCCGCAAGCAGCACGTGATAGCGGATTTCACGCTCCTTCGCAGCGGGATCGTCGATGCGCCAGGGCGCGCCGAAATGGCAGCGCACGTCGAGGCGGCCGGCAACGGGCATCAGCGCGAGAAGGCGGCTCAGCAGATCCATGGTGGGCGAGTGAGACGATCGAGCATGAAGTCGCGCCATTCTGGCATTAAAAGCGCGACGGTGCGCGACTACACTGCATCCATGCCATCGACGATGGCAGCGCGACACAGACATCCGCTCGCGACCCGCAACGTTAAAGGAGCAAAACATGTCCCGTCTTTCCGCCATCAAGCCCGAAGCCGCCACCGGCGCCGCCGCTGAAATCTTTGCAAAGATCCGCAAGGCCGTGGGAAAGGTGCCCAACGCCTACGCCACCATCGGCACGCATAGCCCCGAAGCGCTCGGCGCGCTGCTCAACATGGAGGCCGTGATCTCCGCCGGCACGCTGTCGAAGCCCGACATCGAAGCGATCAAGCTCGCGGTGAGCGAAGTGGCGGGTTGTGATTACTGTCTCGCCGCGCACACGCTGGCGGGCAAGTTCGCCGGGCTCGCGCCGGAAACGATGAAGGCGGTCCGCGCAGGCGAAGCCACCGGCGACGCGAAGCGTGACGCGCTCGTGCACTTCGTCCGCCTGTTGGTGAAGACGCACGGCACGGTGCCCGAAGCGGAAGTTAGCGCGATTCGCGAAGCCGGTTATACCGAACGCCAGATCGTGGAAATCGCGCTCGCCGTGACGTCGATCACGTTCACGAACCTCGTGAACCGCGTCAACGATACGACGCTCGATTTCCCGGCCGCACCGTAACGTAGCGGCAACGGTTTTACCACCCCGCGTGCGCTGGACACGACATCAATCGTGCCAGCGCACGCGAGCGCTTGTTCCACAAAATCGTTTGATAGTGTGCATATGCATACATAGAATGGTAGTGGAACAGCGCATATGAAAGGAGAGTCGACCATGAGTACACGCGAGATCGTTTTGTGCCAGCCGGTGCGTACGGCAATTGGCGGATTCAACGGTGCGTTCAAGGGCGTGCCGGCTACGGAGCTAGGCGCGGCGGCGGTGCGCGAAACGCTCGCGCGCGCGAAGCTCGACCCGGCGCGGCTCGGCTCCGTGGTGCTCGGCAACGTGGTCCAGGCGGGCAACAAGATGAATCCCGCGCGTCAGGCCGAGCTTGGCGGCGGCGTGCCGGTTCAGGTGCCCGCGCTCACGGTGAACCGCGTATGCGGCTCCGGTGCGCAAGCCGTTGCGAGCGCCGCGCAGGAAGTGATGCTGGGTCTTGCCGACGTCGCGCTCGCGGGCGGCATGGAGAACATGGACCGCGCGCCGTACTTGCTGGACGGCGGGCGGTGGGGCTATCGCATGGGCAACGCCGAGATTCACGACAGCATGCTGCGCGACGGCCTCGTCGATGCGTTTTCGGGCCAGCATTCGGGCTGGCATACGGAAGACCTCGTGACGCGGGCCGGGCTCACGCGTGCTGAACAGGACAACTGGGCCGCGCGTTCGCAGCAACGCTTTGCTGCCGCGCAAGCGGCGGGGCGCTTCAAGGAAGAAATCGTCGCGGTGGAGATCAAGGGCAAGAAGGGCATGGAGCGCATCGATACCGACGAAGCGCCGCGCCCCGACACGACGCGCGAAGGGCTCGCGAAACTGCGTCCCGCGTTTCGACCGGACGGCACGATCACGGCGGGCAACGCGCCCGGCCTGAACAGCGCGGCGAGCGCCATGCTCGTGGCCGAGCGCGGCTTTGCCGAAGCCGAGGGGCTCTCGCCGATGGTCAAGCTCGTGGCGTGGGGCGTCGCGGCGGTGGAGCCGGGCATGTTCGGCCTTGGCCCCGTGCCCGCCGTGCAACTCGCGTTGGGGCGCGCCGGCTGGTCGCTGGCCGACGTCGAACGCTTCGAGATCAACGAGGCATTCGCGGCGGTGCCGCTCGCGGTCATGAAGCAACTCGGCATTCCCGAGGACATCGTGAACGTGGAAGGCGGCGCAATCGCGCACGGCCACCCCATCGGCGCGACGGGTGCGATTCTCACCACGCGCCTCGCATGGTCGATGCAGCGCGACGGGCTGCGTCGCGGCGTCGTGACGCTTTGTATCGGCGGAGGCCAGGGTATCGCGCTCGCGCTCGAGAAAGTATGATGGCCGGGCCACGTGAGGCGCGTGGGGCTGAGATACGAACTGGGAAACAGGCGGGGAACACGATGACGAAGCGGATCACACGCGAGGAATGCAACTGTTTTGCGCTGCGGCAGGCCGCGCGTTTCGTCACGCAGCTTTACGAGCGGCACCTCTCGCAGGCCGACGTGACGGCCGCGCAGTTCACCATCCTCTCTCGCCTCGCGGGCCGGCCCGACGCCACGGCCGCCGAACTCTCCGACGACCTCGTGATGGACCGCACGACGCTCGTGCGGGCGCTCAAGCCGTTGCAGCGCGACGGCCTCGTGCTCACGGCGGCGGCCGAGCACGACACCCGCACGCTGGTCTACCGGCTCTCGGCTGCGGGCTTGCGTCGCTACGACAAGGCGCATGCGTTGTGGCTCGACGCGCAGGCCGAGTTCGAGCAGCACATGAAGCGCGACCGCGCGAAGGCGCTGCGCACCGAGCTGTTTGCCCTGACGAAGGCTGCGTCGGGCTGACACACCAGTTACGCGCGCACGCGTTTCGTAAGCCCTTGAGGGAAGGCGGCCACGCCAGCAATCAGATCTGGCGCGAAAATGGCATCATGAGAATTCCAGGAGTCTGACGCTCTGCCGCCGGGTTCTCATGAGACGATATCGACCGCCGCCCAACTTTCTGCGTGACCACGCGCATCCAGCCTGGCGCGATATCGCGTTGACTACGCTGCCCGTGGCCCTGTTCTGCGCGATGGTCGTCGGCCTCGTCTTCTGGCTCGTCGATCCCGCGCCGCCGCGCGCGATCACGATCAGCGCGGGCCCCGCCGACAGCTCCTTCATGCAGATGGCCCAAGCCTACCGCGCGATCCTCGCGCGCAACGGCGTGACGCTCAACATCCTCGAATCGGACGGCTCGGTGCAGAACCTGCAGCGCCTGCTCGATCCGAAGCAGCATGTGGATCTCGCGTTCGTGCAGGGCGGTGTTGCCGACGGTATCGACACACGCTCGCTGATGTCGCTCGGCAGCGTGGCCTATTTGCCTATCGTCGTTTTCTATCGCGGCTCGGGCCTCACACGGCTCTCCGAACTCGACGGCCAGCGCATCGCCATTGGCCGCGTGGGCAGCGGCACGCGCGAGCTGGCGCTCAAGCTGCTCTCCGCGAACGGCATCGATCCTGGCGGCGACTCCACGTTCCTGCCGCTCGACGGCATGGATGCGGCCACGGCGCTCGTCTCCGGCCGCGTGGAGGCCGCGATGCTGAGCGGCGACTCGACCACGCGCGCGCTCATGCTGCGTTTGCTCGATATTCCCGGCATCTCGGTGATGAGCTTCGATGAAGCGGCCGCTTATACGCGGCTCTTTCCGTATCTGGAGAACGTCGACCTGCCGCCCGGCGTGCTCGATCTGCGCAGGCGCCAGCCACGCGAAACGGTGCATCTGATCGGCCCGACCGTCGAACTCGTCGCGCGCGATACGCTGCATCCCGCGCTGTCCGATCTGCTCATCGAAGCGGCAGGCGAGGTGAACGGCGCGCCCGGCATCCTGCAGCGCGAGGGCCAGTTTCCGAGCCCGGCGGTGCACGACTTTCGCGTGAGCGAGGACGCCACGCGCTACTACAAGTCGGGCAAGAGCTTTCTCTATCGCGCGCTGCCGTTCTGGCTCGCGAGCGTGACGGACCGTCTGCTCGTGCTGCTGCTGCCGTTGGCCGTGCTCGTGATTCCCGCGTTGCGCACGATACCGGCGCTGTATCGCTGGCGCGTGCGCTCGCGCATTTATCGCTACTATGGCGCGCTCATCGCCATCGAGCGCGACGCGCGCATGCATACGAACGAAGAACAGCGGCGCGCGCTGATCGAAGAACTCGACGAGATCGAGCGATCCCTCAATACGCTGCGCATGCCGCTCGCGTTCGCCGATGCGTTTTACGTGTTGCGCGAACACGTGGGTTTCGTACGTATGCACTTGAATGCCGGCGAGTCGCAATCGCACTCCAGCGCGGTCTAATTCGTATTCACGATATTGTTACGCCCAACATAGTTTCCTTCTCGTTGATGCACGTCGCTTAATCGCCGTGTTGCAACAGATCTTCGGTTGACACTGCGAGTCTCGCGCCTTTATTTTTTGTAGCCACGCCGTCGCGGCGTCGAGACAGTAAGGATCGCTTGAGGTTTGCGAATGTTCGATCCCTGCGCGTATCAGAACCATTGCTCGTAACCGGGAGGACCATAACGTGAAAACATCCGGTGCAAGCCAGCGTCTTGCCTGGCTCGTGTGTGCCACACTCGCGGGCGCGCCGCTCTTCGTGGGGCCGCTCGGGCCCACTGCCGCGCTTGCGCAGAACGCGGCGCATCTTTCGAATCAGCAGCTCGATTCCCTCACCGCGCCCATCGCGCTCTATCCCGACGCGTTGCTCGCGCAGGTCCTCATGGCCGCCACGTTCCCGCAAGACGTGTCCGCTGCCGCCGCGTGGACAAAGTCCAACCCGAACCTCAAGGGCGACGACGCAGTGAAGGCCGTCGCCTCGCAGCCGTGGGACCCGAGCGTGCAATCGCTCGTAGCGTTCCCGCAGGTGCTCGAAACCATGGCTTCGAAGCCCGACTGGGTCCAGCAGATCGGCAAGGCGTTTCTCGCGCAGCCCAACGACGTGATGGACTCGGTGCAGCGCCTGCGCGTGCAGGCGCAGAAGGCGGGCAACCTCAAGTCCAATGAGCAGCAAAAGGTCGTGGTCCAGCCGGCCTCGAGCACTTCGACCACGCAGACCATCGTGATCGAGCCTGCGAATCCGCAGGTGGTGTACGTGCCGACCTATAACCCCACGGTGGTTTTTGGCGTATGGCCGTATCCGGCCTATCCGCCCGTGTATATGCCACCGCCTCCGGGCTACGCCATTGCGTCGGGGTTCGTCGGCGGGCTCGCGTTCGGTGCCGGCATCGCGGTCGCGAATTCGTTGTGGGGCGGCTTCAACTGGAACAACCACGACGTGAACATCAACGTCAATCGCTACAACAACATCAACGTCAACAACCGCATCAACTCGAACAACGGCACGGCGAACTGGAATCGCAACGCCAATGTCGAGCGCCGCCAGAACTACAACAACGCGAACCTGAACGGCCAGCGCAACCAGTACCGGGGCTACGACCAGTCGCGCTCGCAGGCTATGGAGACCCTGCAGAACCGCACCGGCCAGAACATGAGCGGCAATGCCCAGCAAAGACTCCAGGGCATCCAGGAAGGCGGCCGGCCGAATGCCAGCGGCGGCAACGGGCTCAACAACCGCGCCCAGAATGGCGCGCAAAACGCCAACCGCGGCAACGAGCTGAATAACCGCGGGCAGAACAGCGCGCAGAACGCGAACCGCGCGAACGATCTCAACAACCGTGCACAGAGCATGAATCGCGACAACGCGTTACGCGGTGCGGGCGATGGCTCCAATGCGCGCCTCGAACAACAACGCGGCCAGCAAAGCCGTGAAGCGCTCCAGAGCCATGGCGGCTTCAACGGCGGCGGAGGCGGTGGCGGGGGCGGCTTCCATGGTGGTGGCGGCGGGTTCGGCGGTGGCGGCGGAGGTGGCGGACGTCACTTCGGTCGTCGATAACGTTGAATATCATGAGGAGCCTCGCAATGATCCGCATTTCCGCACGCCGCCTGCCACGCGACTACGCGCTCGCGCTCGGTACGGCACTCGCCCTCTTTGGCGCGCCCGCACTGCTGCCCGCCCAGTTCGGCGGCGCCGCCGTCTACGCACAGGCCGTCTTCTCCACGCCCGAAGCCGCGGCGAACGCGTTCACCGATGCACTCGCGACCAACGACCAGGGCGCCATGAAGCATGTGCTCGGCAACGATTTCACCGAGTTCATCCCCACGCAAAACATCGGTCAGGACGATATCGACGACTACCTTGGCGCCTGGGCGAAGGGTCATCGCGTCGTACCCGACGCCACGCCGGTTGCCGGCAAGGCGAGCGCTCACGTCGAGGTGGGCGACAGCGGCTGGACGCTGCCCATCCCCATCGTGCAGTCGGGCAAGGGCTGGCACTTCGACCCGCGTGAAGGCGCGAGCGAAATTCTCACGCGCCGCATCGGCCGCAACGAGCGTGCTGCCATGCTCACCTCGCTCGCCTACGTCGACGCGCAGAACGACTATCGCAAGCTCACGCAGCACTATGCGCAGCGCCTCGTGAGCACGCCGGGCACGCACGACGGTTTGTACTGGCCGGCCGAATCGGGCGAGACCGAAAGTCCGCTTGGGCCGCTCGCGGCAGCCATGCCGGGCAACGCGAAGATCACGCCGAGCGAGGGGTATCACGGCTATCACTTTCGCATTCTCACCGCGCAGGGACCGCACGCCAGTGGCGGCGCGCGCAGCTATCTCGACAACGGGGATCTGAGCGGCGGTTTTGCGCTCGTGGCCTGGCCGGCGCAGTACGGCAAAACCGGTGTGATGAGCTTCATCATCAACCAGGACGGCCAGCTTTATCAGAAGAACCTCGGGCCGAACGGCGCGCATACGGCAGCGGCGATCAAGGCATTCGATCCCGACTCGTCCTGGCAGGCCACTAAACCCTGATTGGCGATCCGCGATCCGTCGGTGGGCATGATGTCCAGGTTTGTTCTCCAACGGACGCCTCACACGGAATTCGGGCACAATCAAGCCACGGCGACGTGGCTGTCGCCCGATGCGGGCTTTGGCCAACGGAAGCGGAGAGGTCGGGCATGTAGCTTGCTCAATCTTTCCCGCACTCTCATTCGTGTGGAGATAACCAAATGCAACGACGCAACTTCATGCTGACGGCGGCGGTGACCCTTGCCTCGGGCGGTCTCACGCTCGCGGGCTGCACCACCACGACGAATTCGAATTCCACGGCGTCGCAGAACATGTCCAAGCGGCAGTCGATCGACGCGTCTGTGGACGGCACCCTCTCGCGGCTGTATTCGACCGTGAAAGGCTCGCACGAACTCCTCGCGAAGTCGCGCGGCGTGCTGGTGTTCCCCGAAGTGCTGCAGGCCGGCTTCATCGTCGGCGCGCAATATGGCGAGGGTGCGTTGCGCGTGGGCGGCGCCACGGTCGGCTACTACAGCACCGTGTCGGGCTCGTTCGGCCTGCAGGCCGGCGCTCAGTCGAAGGCGCTCATCTTCGCCTTCATGACGCAGGACGCACTCGACAAATTCCGCGCGACGGACGGTTGGGCGGCGGGGGCCGACGCTTCGGTCGCGCTCGTGACCGTGGGCGCGAACGGTGTCGTCGACACCAACACGGCCACGCACCCGGTCGAAGCCTTCGTGCTGACCAACGCGGGCCTGATGGCCGACGTCTCGCTGGCGGGCACCAAGGTCACGCGTCTGAATATCTGACAAGGCGCGCACCGGTAAAAAGCGCCGGATCATGTAAAAAAGGGCAAGGCGCTCAAGCCTTGCCCTTCGTCATTTCTGCGCGGCTCGAACTGGCGCCGCCGCGTACGTCACCGCGTACGTCACTCAGCAGCCCGTATTCTTCACACGCTCGACTTCGAGGCCGAACCACGGGCGCAGCTTCGTGCCGAGCACATTGCCCGCGAACGCGCACACGAGCCACAGCCAGCCGTGCAGGCTGCCCGAGACGATGCCGCTGAAATACGCGCCGATATTGCAGCCGTAGGCGAGGCGCGCACCATAGCCAAGCAGCAGCCCACCGATCACGGCCGCCACGAGCGAGCGCAGCGGAATGCGCCACACCGGCGCGTAGCGGCCCGCGAGCGAAGCCGCTGCCATTGCACCGAGCACGATGCCGATGTCCATGACCGTGGTGACGTCGTGGCTTGCCGGGGCGGCGAGCGCGGCGGCGTTCGGGCCGGCCATCCAGTACTTCCAGCTCGCCACGTCGATGCCGAGCGTGGCGAAGCCCTTCGCGCCCCACAGCGCGAATGCCGAGGTCACGCCCCAGGGGCGGCCCGAGAGCGCGAGCGTCGCGAAATTCAGGATCGCGAGCGCGACCGCGCCGGCGAGCAGCGGCCACGGGCCATGCAGCCACGGGGAGCTGTGCGGCGCGCGCGGTTCGTTGACGAGGCGGCCGTGGCGGCGCTTTTCTACGAGCACGGTGAGCGCGGCGATGAGCGCAAACACGACGAGGTTGAGCGCAATGGCCGGCGCGGCGCCGAACGCGTTCACGAGCGAGAACGGCTTCAATTGCGGCATCGACGTCCAGAACGGCATGTGCGCCGTGGCGACCACGGAGCCCACGATAAAGGCGATAAGCGTCACGACCATGCGCGTGCTGCCGCCACCCACGGTGTAGAGCGTGCCCGAGGCACAGCCTCCCCCCAGCTGCATGCCGACACCGAACATGAACGCGCCGACGATGACCGATGTGCCCGCGGGCGAAACGAGGCCCGTGACCGGATGGCCGAAGAGCGAACCTGCCGCGAGCGCGGGGAAGAACAGCAGCACGCCGATGGCGAGCATGACCATCTGCGCGCGCAGGCCGGCGCCCCGCCCATCGGCGATGAATACGCGCCATGCCGAGGTGAAGCCGAACGCCGCGTGATAGAGCGTCATGCCGAGCAGCGCGCCGACCACGTAGAGCGCCGCCTGACGCCCGCTCACGGTCTGCGCGAGATACACCGCGCCGAGCGCGACGAGCAACAGCGCGATGCCTAGCGGCCTGGGATTGATGGAGTCGAGTCGGCGCGGCGCGCGCGCGAGCGGCGTGGAGAGGTCGGACATGGGAGCGAGGGCAGCCCGGAAAGCCGCCAGGAAAATCAATCGATGAAAGCAAAACGATAGCACGAATCGCAAATCGGTCTGGCCGAGCCCCCGGGCCGGCTTTTCGCGACTCGCGTTGGGCCATGAGACATCGCCACAAACCCCGTCCAGACGGGGCTTTCCCAGACATTGGGACGAACCTGCGCCAAATCCCGCGAAGCCCTGCGCCCATCATGGATTTCCCCTATGCAGCGCCGCGCGCCGTCTGCCGTTAGGCGAGACGAGGTGCGAAGACGCGTGGGCCGCGCAAAGTCGCACTGGCTGGAAGATAAAAGAAACGCAACGGAGACCTCATGCTGGGAAATATCACCATTCGCCGTGGGCTAACGCTCGTCATCGGTATCTTCGTCGCGTTTCTGCTGACGGTGATCGGCGTGTCGTATGGCGCGCTCAAGATCACCAACGACAGTCTGCACGACGCCCAGCGCGGCGCGCAGTCGCTCGACGCCCTCAAGAGCAGTTCGGAGCGCCTGCTTCAGGTGCGCCTCGCGCTCGGTGGCTACGAGACGCTCTTCAGCGTCGGCAAGGCCACGGACGGCTTGCTCGACAAGGCGCACGAGGTGCTCGTGAATTCGAACAAGGAATTCGCGCGCTACAGCGCCGGCCCGTTCGACGACCCCGAAGAGGCGCGCCTCGCCCAGGCCGTCAGCAGCGCGCGCGAGGCGCTCGTCTCGCAAGCGCTCGAGCCCGAGTACAAGTCGCTCGTCGACAACGATTTCAACACCTTCCGCACGATCCAGGGCGAAACCGCCGACCGCTACTATGGCGCCTACGCGAAGGCGATCGACGCGCTCGAGACCTGGCAGGCCACGCGCCAGCAGCACGACGCCGATACCGCCGCGCAGCGCTTTCGCCTGTCGCTCATCGTGTTCGGCGTGATCGGCGTGGTGGGCGTGGCGATTGGCGTGTTCGCGCGCGTGGGGCTCGCCGCCGCCGTGGTCAAGCCGGTGAACCATGCGATCCGCCATTTCGAGCGCATCGCCGCGGGCGACCTCACGGTGGACGTGCGGGTGCGCTCGAAGAACGAAATGGGCCAGCTGCTGGGCGCGCTGCAGACCATGCGCGACGGCCTCGTGGGCACCGTCTCGCGCGTGCGCGGCAGCACGCACGAAATCACCCAGGGCGCGAAGCAGATCGCGTCGGGCAACGTCGATCTCTCGGATCGCACGGCGCAGCAGGCGGCGGCGCTCGAAGAAACGGCGGCGAGCATCGAGGAGCTTTCGGCGGCGGTGCGCCAGAACACGGACGGCGCGAAGGAAGCGAGCGGGCTCGCCCAGACCGCGCTCGAAACGGTCACGCGCGGCGCCGACGTGGTGGCCCGCGTGAACGCGACGATGAACGACATCACGGCCTCGTCTCAGAAGGTGGAGGAGATCACCGGCATCATCGAGGGCATCGCGTTCCAGACCAACATCCTCGCGCTCAATGCGGCGGTGGAGGCGGCGCGCGCGGGCGAGCAGGGCCGCGGTTTCGCGGTCGTGGCGAGCGAGGTGCGCAGCCTCGCGCAGCGCTCGGGCACGGCGGCCAAGGAGATCAAGGAGCTGATCGCGGCCTCGGCGGCGACCGTCGGCGCGGGCGCGCGCCTCGTGGAAGACGCGCGCCGCACCATGGAGGAGGCGCGCAGTGCGGTGGCGCGCGTGAGCGGGATCATGAGCGAGATCGAAACCGCGACGCACGAGCAGAGCGACGGCATCGAACAGGTGAACCGCGCGATTGCGCAGATCGACGAGGTCACGCAGCGTAACGCGGCGCTCGTGGAGGAAGCGGCGGCGGCCGCGCAGTCGCTCGAATCGCAGGCCGATCTGCTGCGCGAGGCCGTAGCGGTGTTCAATCTGGGCGGCGCGGGGCAGGCCGGTACGCGTCCGGCGCAAGCCGCTGCGGCGGACGCGCGCGCGGCCCGCGGGAGTACGCCGGCGCTGGCCTGAGCCAGCCGTGGCGGGTTGTCCTTGCCGTTGCAAGGACAACCTCCGGCCGCTTTAACCTGAGGTTATACCCCGCGCGCAATTCGCAATTGAGTTCCCCATCGTTCCCGGCGAGACTGGCGGCATAGGCAGTCAGGGTTTGGTCGTCAGCGAAAGAGAACAAGGGATCATGCGAGTTTGCGTTTTAGGCGGTGGGGTGATTGGCGTAAGCACGGCATACGCGCTCGCTCGCGATGGGCACGAAGTCACGCTGGTCGAGCGCCATGCCGATGTGGCGCGCGAAACGAGCCACGCCAATGGCGGCCAGCTCAGTTACAGCTACGTCGCGCCGCTCGCGGACCCCTCCGTGCTGCCCAAGCTGCCGCAATGGCTCTTCTCGCGCGACGCCGCACTGCGTTTCGTGCCGCGGCTCGATCCGCACCAGTGGCGCTGGTGCGCCGCGTTCCTGCGTGCGTGCACGCGCGCACGCAGTCGCGCGACCACGGCCGAATTGCTCGGCCTCGGCTTTTTGAGCCAGCGACTCATGCACGAGGTGGTCGAGCGCGAAGCGCTGTCATTCGACTACGTGCGCAACGGCAAGCTCGTGGTGTATCGCGACGAGCAAGGGTTTGCGCTTGCGCGCCGCCAGGCGCATTACCAATCGACGCTGGGCTGCGTGCAACACGCGCTCGACGGCGCGGCGTGCGTCGCGCTCGAACCCGCGCTCGCGCATATCGGCGCGGAGATCGTGGGCGGCATTCACACGCCAGGCGAAGAGGCCGCCGACTGCGATCAGTTCACGCGTGGCCTTGCACACGCGGCACAGCGCGACGGCGTCAACCTGCAACTGGCCACCGAGTTTTCCGGACTGCGAACGAAAGGGCTGCGGGTGGTCGCCGCGCAGACCTCGCAGGGCGACATCGAAGCCGACGCTTTCGTGGTGTGCCTGGGTTTTCAGAGCCAGCCGATGCTCGCCTCGCTCGGCGTGCACGTGCCCGTGTATCCGCTCAAGGGCTACAGCCTCACGCTCCCCAATGCGAATGCGCAGGGCGCGCCGCGCGTCTCGGTCACGGATGCGCATCACAAGGTCGTCTACGCTCCGCTTGGCGAGCGACTGCGCATTGCAGGCATGGTCGATCTCACAGGCATGAACCCGCACGCCGACGACGCCCGCATCGCGCTGCTCACTCGCCAGGCGCGCGAAACCTTCCCCGACGCGGGCGACTACGACGCCATGCAGACGTGGACCGGCATGCGTCCCGCCACGCCGGACAGCAAGCCGGTGATCGGCGCCACGCACTTTCGCAACCTGTGGCTCAACACGGGGCACGGCGCGCTCGGCTTCACGCTCGCGCTCGGCAGCGCACAGCTGCTCGCCGATCTGCTGGCGGAGCGCGAGTTGCCGATCGACGGCGACGCCTTCGCGCCGGGCCGCTGATCTGGCTCGCTGATTCGCCAACGAGGCGCTACTGCAGCGTCGCGCCTTCCTCGCGCACGACCACGCTCGTGCGTCCGTCGATGCTCACCGGCACTTCGCCGCGCACGGTCGCGCGCCGGACGACGCGGCGCGCGTCGCCGTAGTCGTTGATCGCATAGTGTTGCGTGGCGCGGTTGTCCCAGATCGCGACGTCGCCTTCCTGCCAGTTCCAGCGCACCGTGTTTTCGAGCCGCGTGACGTGCTCGTGGAACACCTGCAGCAGATGCGCCGAATCGGACGACGAGAGACCTTTGAGCCGCTGCACGAAGTGGCCGAGCACGAGCGTGCGTTCGCCCGTTTCCGGATGCACGCGCACCACGGGATGTTCGGTTTCGTACACCTTCGACGTGAAGACTTCGCGGTAACGCTTGAGCTGCGCGCTGTCCGCGTTCGTGTGCGTGGACGCGTAGTCGTAGGCGTTGGTGTGGAGCGCCCAGAGCGTATCGGCCAGCGCGCGCAGCGGCTCGGGCAGTTGCGCGTAAGCGGTGGCCGTATTGGCCCACACCGTGTCGCCGCCAAATGGCGGAATCACCACGGCGCGCAGGATCGAGACTTTCGGGTAGGCGTCGACGAAGGTGACGTCGGTGTGCCACGAGTTGGCGCGCGCGCCGTGCAGCGAATCGAGTTCCAGCAGGCTGCCGCCTTCCACCGAGGGCACCGTGGGGTGCGCGACCGTTTCGCCGAAGCGCCGCGCGAAGGCTTCCTGCGCGGTATCGTCGAGATGCTGCTGGCCACGGAAGAACAGCACCTTGTGGCGCAGCAGGGCGGCATTGATCGCGTCGAACGTGGCGCTGTCGAGATCGGCATGAAGACGCACACCGTCGATGCGCGCGCCGATGCGGCCCGCGACCTGATGGAGGTCTAGCGTGGTACCGGCGTGTTGCTGCGTGGAGGAATGCAGATGCGCAGACGGAACGGAAACGGCGGGGCGCTGCGTGTGAACGTCGGACATCGAAAGTCTCCTCGGCTGGACGTGGAACGTCCATTCAAGCAGGCTTGCGCCGCGAGAAGAACTGACGATTTCTGCGAAGCTATGCGAGCGTTAGTGCGCTATGGATAGCTGCGTGTGTGATTAGCGCGCACCAAAAGAAAATGACGCAGACCCGCGAGGGAATGCGTCATTCACAAGATGCTGCAAGGTACAGCTTCTTTACTGCATGTTCGTTGGTAGGCTCGATTGGATTCGAACCAACGACCCCCACCATGTCAAGGTGGTGCTCTAACCAACTGAGCTACGAGCCTGTCGAGGCGCGAATTATAGAGACACTCGCGCGCGCTTGCAAGCGCTTTTCTCGAATCGGGTGAAACGCCGTGTTTTTGGGTGTGCGCCTAGGCGAATTCGCGCGTCAAATTGCGCAGGTTATGCGTGGGATCGGCGAGCGTTTCGCGGGCGATGCGCGCGCGCTTGCCGATCAGCGCTTTGGCGCTGCGCATGTCGCGACCCTGATTCACGGTGATCGCGCCAACCAGCGCGCCTTCGCCGTCGAGGCCGAACAGAACGCAGGGCGGCGCTTGCAGCGAACCACGCGTGAGCCATTCAGGCGCAGTCATGTCGCCCGCGAACTGGATGTTGAGGCCGCATTGATCGGTCCAGAACCAGGCCGCTTCCCAGGCTTCGGGTTCGAGGCCGAGCATCGCGCGCGCCGCCGTTTGCGCCTGACGGTTCGCGTTCTCCCACGTTTCGCGGCGCTGGTGGTGGCCGCTTGCCTCGTCCCACTGGCTGGCGGCGTCGCCGGCTGCGTAGATGTGCGCGTGCGAGCTGCGACACCGCGCGTCGATCACGATGCCGTTGTCGATTTGCAGGCCTGCTTTGCGAGCGAGCATGGTTTCGGGTTCGACGCCGATGCCGTAGATCACCGCGTCGCCGGTAATGCGCGTGCCGCTTTCGAGCGTCAGCACGAGTTCGCCGTTCTCGCGAGTGGCTGACGCGAGCGGCGAGCCCAGATGCAGTGTCACCCCCCGCGCGCGATGCACGTCGCACAGATGCTCGGTGAGCAGCGGCGGAGCGCAACGCGCCATCGCACGCGGCGCCTGTTCGATCACGGTGACTTCCGCGCCGAGATCGACCGCGCTCGAAGCGAGTTCGAGACCGATCACGCCCGCGCCCACCAGCAGCACGCGCTTGCGCGCTTGAAGCACGGCTATAAGGCGTTGCGCGTCCTCCAGCGTGCGCAGCGTGTAGACGTTCTCGCCCAGCGCGTCGAGCATCGGCAAGCGCCGCACGCGCGCGCCCGTGGCGAGCAGCAGTTCGTCGAAGGCGATCGATTCGCCGTTCGCGAGCGTGACGATGCGCGCCTGTGCGTCGAGCGCGGTCACGGCCACGCCGAGCTTCAACTCGATGTTCTGCTCCACGTAGTAGCCTTCGCTGTGAATCGCACAGCGCGCGGTTTGCGGTTGCAGCAGCACGTCCTTCGAAAGCGGCGGCCGTTCATAAGGCGCGTGCGCTTCCTCGCCGATCAGTACGACGCGGCCCGCATAGCCTTGCTGGCGCAATTCGGCGGCGGCGAGCGCGCCCGCCTGGCCCGCACCGACGATGACGATAGTCGAGACGTTCATGATCTGTTTCCCGTTACAGATGCAGGCCGCCCGCTGCGTGACGGATGCCGCGAATGCCGAGGCCGGCGTCCGCATTGATCATCACGCCGCTCAGCACGCGATTGTTCGCGCGCGAAGCGAGCATCACGTAGGGCCCGGTGAAATCCGCAGGCTGCGGGAAGAACTGCAGCGGCAGGATCCCCGCAATCGCTTCGGGCGAACGCGAATCCATGATGCGCAAGTCCTGCTGGCCGAGCGAAGCGGGGCCGCGCAAATCGCTCGCCATACCGCAAGGGCCGACGCCGTTCACACGCACCTTGGGCGCGAGTTCGTAGGCCAGCTGGCGGATGATGCCCACGGCCGCATGCTTGCTCGCCGTGTACAAGGGACCGCCGCCGCCCGGATAGAACGAAGAGTTCGAGAGCGTGAAGATCATGCTGCCTTCGCTCGCGATGAGCGCGCGAGCCGCCGCTTTCGCGCCGAGCAGATAGCCCTTCACATTGATCGAAAAAAGCTCTTCATAACCGCTGTCGAGCTGCGCCGGCGAGAGATCGACGAGGCTCGAAGCATGATCCCAGATCGCTGCGTTGCCGATGAAGATGTCGAGCTTGCCGAACGCTTCGACGGCGGCGCTCACGGCGCGCTCGTTGTCGGCGTACGAGGTCACGTCGCCCTGCACGGCGACGACGTTTTGCGCACTGAAGCGCGCTTGCAGCGCCGCGACTTTCTCTGCCGAACGTTCGAGCACCGCCACGCGCGCGCCTTCTTCGAGAAAGCGTTCGACGAGTGCAAGGCCGAGTCCCGAGCCGCCGCCCGTGATCAGCGCGACTTCGTTATCGAGCCAACCCATTACGCGGCCTCCGGAACGTCGACGAAAACCGCGCCGTCAACGCACGTGACAGGGAACGTCTCGAGCGCTTCGGTCGCAGGCTGGCACAGGGCCGTGCCGGTCTTCAGACAAAAGCGTGCGGCATGCAGCGGACATTCGACGGTGCCATCGTCCTCGATATACCCTTCGGACATCGAAGCATTGCCGTGCGAGCAACGGTCGTTCAGCGCGAAAAGCTCGCCGTTCACCTTGAATACGGCGATCGCGGCGGACGGGCCGTCCACCTTGATCGCTTCGCCATCGGACAACGCGTCGTCCTGGCAGACAAAAATACGGGCCATGATCAGAAAAGCACACTCAGGTTATGGGAAGTGAGCACCGCCTGGTCCAGCGTGATTTCACGGTTGGACACCTGCCAGCCTGGCGCGCCCTCCACGCGGCGCACGCGGTCGATGCGGCGGCCCACGTAGAACGTCTCGTCGCGTTCCTTCTGCGAGCGGTAGAGCGCGTAGTTCACGTGTGCCTCGTATTCGCCGGGCGTTTCGGTGGTGAACGCTCGCAGGTTCGTCACGAGATGGCGGGTGCGCGAAGGCGGTTCTTCCGCCCACGCCATGCCGGTTTCGAGACGCGCCACGCGGCGCTCGAGCTGGAAATGCGTGTCGTTGAAGATCCACGTGGTGGGCGGCTGCACGCCGCGCCGGCGGTCGCGCGTTTGCGCGTTGACGGTCGTGCGCATGGTGTAGCGAATGTCCTTCGCCATGAGGTCGAGCCATGCGCGAAAGCGCCAGCCGTCGAGCAGCGCCGCTTCGTCAAAGAGGAATTGCTCGATTTCGTGATGCAGTTCGAGACCCACGCGCGTGGGCGTGAAAACCGGTTCGGCGACTTCGCTCATTTGAGCACCTCCGCTTCGTAGCGCGCGGTGCGCTCGTTCACTTCGTCCCACGTTTCGGAAATCAGCAGGTCTGCCCAGCGCCGGTACATGCCGCGCGCCGCCGTCTCCGAAAAAATGTAGTTCGTCATGCCAGGTATGCCGTCTTCACGTACGCGCTCGTTGCCGAGGCCCATTTCGAGGCATAGCTTCGTTTTGCGCGCGCGGCTGCCGCGCAGCACCTTCTGCACTTCGGCCCAGTTCTCCGAGTCGTCCTGTTCGAGAAAGCCTGCGGGCCCGAACGCGCGCGTCGCGCTGCGCTCGAAGGCGGCCTTGACTTCATCGGACGCTGCCTTGTCGGCAATACAGAACGCCCACACTTCCACCTGGTTCGGCCCACGCGGGTGCCAGACGCGCAGCGTGGCCGTGCCGTTGAGCCACGAAAGCGTCGGGAACATGTTGTTGTGGCCCGCCAGACGCATTGCGCGCACCTTGCCCAGGCGCGCTTCGGCTTCGGCATAGGTGTCGCGGAAGTACTGCGAGACTTCGCCGTCCACCCACACGTTCGCGTCGGGCTGCTCGGTGAAGAAGAAGCCGCTGCCATGGCCCGCCTGGCCATACTGCAGCGCGTCTTTCGCGGTCTCCCACACGGGGCGCGCCGTTTGACCCGCGCCCAGCGCCTTGTCGGCCGCGCCTTCCTTCGCGCCGAGCACTTCAATGGCGGACGCGTGTGTGAAGAGCGCGTGATACTGATCGCTCGCAAACTGCTCGGCCGGGAATTTCCAGTTGCAGTCGATCACCCACTTGTGCACGCCGCCCACGATTTCGGTCCCGCCTTCGCGTCGGTCGAGCACGCCGTCGAGATACCAGGCGATGTCGCCCATATAGGTTTCGAGGTCGGGCGCCTTCGCGTCCCAGTTGCCGAACACGAGGCCCTTGTACACGGCCACGCGCGTGACTTCCTGCAAGCCCCATTGCTCCTTGCACAGGCCCTGCGGATAGGCGCGCGATTCGAGCGGCACGTCGATGAGCGCGCCGTCCACGCCGTACGACCAGCCGTGATACGGACACGTGAACGCGCGCGTGTTGCCGCAATCGGCGTGGCTCACGCGCATCGAGCGATGGCGGCACTGATTGAGGAAGGCCTTGATCGAGCCGTCCTTCTGGCGCACCACGACGATGGGGTCTTCGCCCATGTAGGTATTGAAAAAGTCGCCGGCTTTCGGTATTTGACTGACGTGGGCGAGAAAGAGCCAACAGCGGCCGAAAATGCGCTCGAGTTCGAGCGCGTAAATGTCGGGGTCGGTATAGATCGACGACGTGACGCGACCATTTTGCGCGTCGACGAGTGCATCGATGTCGATGATTGCGGACATGCGAGTCTCCTCCGTGGCAGCATTCCCCTTTTGGCGGAGAACGCAGACGGATGATCGTTGCTCGCTTTGCCGATGTGAAATATTTTGTTTGTTGCCACTAAGACTTCAAAACGATAAATCGAGCATGGAACTGAGACACCTGCGCTACTTCATTGCCGTTGCCGACGAGCTGAGCTTCACGCGCGCGGCGCAGCGCCTGCATACGGCGCAGCCATCGCTGAGCCAGCAGATCCGCAATCTGGAAGACGAAGTGGGCACGCCGCTCTTCGAGCGCACGCGCCGCAAGGTGGAATTGACGGACGCGGGCAAGGTGTTTCTCGCCGAGGCGCGTCTCGTGGTGGCGCAGGCCGACCGGGCAGTGGCGCGTGCACGCCAGGTGGGGCAGGGGCGCGTGACGGTGACGATCGGTTTCGTGCCCGCCGCGGAGATCCGGGTTTTCCCGGTGATTTTGCCGCGTTTGCGATTGCGCTTTCCCGAGGTCAATGTCGAGTTGCGCAGCCTGCCGACGGCCGAGCAGGAAGACGCGCTGCTGCGCGGCGATATCGACGTGGCGTTCATGCGGCGGCCCGTTTTGTCGCCTGAATTGCGCAGCGAAGTCGTGCTCACCGAGCCGCTCGTGGTGGTGCTGCCGAGCGGCCATCCGCTCGCGAAGCAAGCGCGCATCGCACCGGCGCAGCTGAGCGGCGAGCCGTTCATCAGCACGCATCCGCAGTTCTCGGGGCAGGTGCACAGTGTGGTCGAGGCGTATTGCGAGGCGCACGGAATCGAGCGCAAGGTGGCTCAGGTCGCGACCAATATTCTGCTCAATCTGAATCTCGTGGGGATGGGGCTAGGCTATGCGCTCCTGCCCGCGTATGTCTCGTCGCTCACGAGCAGCGCGATCTGCACGCGCCCGCTGGAAGGCGAGCCGCCCACCATTGACTTGCTGATGGTGTCGCGCAAGGAACCGCATGCTGCGGAGCTTGAAGCGCTGTTCGAACTCGTGCGCGAGAACGAAGCTTAACGCTTCGTGTGGTCCTCCTGCGCCTCGAGCGCCGTCACCATTTCCTGCGCGGCGCGCTGCAACTCGGGCACGAAGCGGCGCACGGCCTCTGCCGGATTGATGGCCTGCTCCAGGTAGATCACGTTCAGGCTCGCGAGCACGCGCCCATGCGCCTCGATGGCCGTTGCGAGCGCACCGATCTTGCGCTGGTCGGCCCAGTCGCCGTGGTTCGAGCCGAAGCCGTCGGCGCGCGTTTGGCGCACGAGATTGCGGATATAGGCCGCGTCGCCGGCGAGTTTTTGCTGCTGCTCGCCGCCCGCCCCCGCGCGTAACAGTTCCAGGATGTCTTCGCGCTCGGCCTCGGGACACATCGCAAAGTACACGCGGCCAGCCGCCGTGAGCAGGATCGGCAGGCGGCGGCCCACCATCGCGCGGTGAAACGAAAGCGGGCTGAAGCGGTGCGTGGTCTCGCGGATCACCATGGAGTCGCCGTCGGGCGTCGTGAGATCCGATGGCCACACGGTGCGCTGGAGCATTTGCGCCATGATCGGCGGCGCGATGGTCGCGATGAGCTCGTCGTCGGTGAAGCCTTCGCTCAGGCCGCGCACGTTCATCGTCAGACGAAAGCTGTCGTCGGAAGCGCTGCGGCGCACGAACTTTTCCTCTACCAGGGTTTCCAGCAGGCGCCTCACCGTCGTGCGATGCAGGCCCGTTGCCTCGCTCAACTGCTGGCTCGTGGCGCGCCCGTTCTCCATGGCGTTGAGCGCCTGGAGGACCTGAAGGCCGCGCGCCAGTCCCCGCACGTTTGCATACTTCGTCATCAAAAACGCCTTAAAAATCAAGTGTGTGCATTCTATGCACATTTCTCTAAAAATGTTGAGCGCGCATCGGGCGGAACCTAGACTCGCTTCCATTCACCGCACTGTGACAAAACGTTTACCCGGGTGATCCGTTTTCAGGCACCACCTGTCAGCATCCGCAGCGGCTCCATAAGCCGCGCGAGAAGGAGACACATGAACACCCCCCTCGCCCACGAGGCGGATACCGTCCGCCCTCGCCAGATTGCCACCGACGTCGCCATCATCGGCGCGGGTCCGGTCGGCCTCATGATCGCCAATATTCTCGGCCTGCAAGGCGTGCGTGTCACGCTCGTCGAGAAGCTCGACCAGATCATCGACTACCCGCGCGCCATTGGTCTGGATGACGAAGCATTGCGCGTGTTCCAGTCCATTGGCCTTGCCGATGCGCTGCTGCCGCATACCACGCCCGACCACTGGATGCGCTTCGTCACGAAAGACGGCCATTGCTTCGCCTCGATCGAGCCGCGCACCGACGAATTCGGCTGGCCGCGCCGCAACGCGTTCATTCAGCCGCTCGCCGATCGCGTGCTGTATGAAGGGCTCGCGCGCTTCGAGCACGTGGATGTGTTGTTCGGCCACACGGTCAACGCATTCGAGCAGGACACGCAGGGCGTGACGATCGACGTGAGCGACGCGAACGGCGAGCGCCGCACGATCCGCGCAGCGTACCTGGTGGGCGCAGACGGCGGCAACAGCTTCGTGCGCCGTGCGCTGAACGTGCCCTTCGAAGGCCGGACGAAGCCGAATCAATGGATCGTGGTGGACGTGCGCAACGACCCCATCGGCTCGCCGCATATCTATATGCATTGCGATCATCAGCGCCCGTATGTGTCGGCTGCGCTGCCGCACGGCATTCGCCGCTTCGAATTCATGGTGATGCCGGGCGAGACGGAAGAAGAACTCTCGAAGCCCGAGAACATGGCCGCGCTGATCCGCAAGGTGGTGGCGGACCCCGACAAGGTCGACTACATCCGCAAGCGTGTGTACACGCACAACGCGCGTCTCGCCGAAACGTTCCGCGTGGACCGCGTGCTGCTCGCGGGCGACGCGGCGCACATCATGCCGGTGTGGCAGGGCCAAGGTTACAACAGCGGCATTCGCGACGCGAACAACCTGGGCTGGAAGCTCGCGATGGTCGCGAAGGGCCAGGCTGATGGCCGCCTGCTCGACAGCTATACCGTGGAGCGCCGCGCCCACGCGCGTTCGATGATCCACCTCTCCGAAGTGGCGGGCGATATCTTCGCCCCCACCACGCGCTTTGGCGCGCGCTTTCGCGACACGTTCGTGCGCTACATGAATGTGTTCCCTTCGGTGAAGCGTTACTTCGTGGAAATGCGCTTCAAGCCGATGCCGCGCTACGAAGCGGGCATCGTGCTGCTGCCGCCGCCGCAAAAGACGGGCGGCTGGTTCGCCAGCCTGCTGGAGCGCTCGGGCAACTCGGCGCCGGGCCGCCTGCTCGGACTGATGAGTCAGAAGCGCGACTCGCTGATCGGCCGCCTCGCGTATGGCCGCGATCCGCTCGCGGCGTCGCCCGTGGGCCGCATGTTCATCCAGCCGCGCGTGCGTCTCGCCGATGGCCGCGTGGTGCGCCTCGACGACGCGATCGGCAACGGCTTCGCCGTGCTGGCCTGGGGCGCGGACCCGACCTTCGGCCTCACGCCGCAAGCCCGCGCATTGTGGGAGCGCCTGGGCGCCCGCTTTATCTTCGCGAAGCCCGACGTGCAACTCGAATACGCCGAAGACGTGCCCGAGGGCGTGCTCGCGCTCGGTGACGTGCAGGGCCGCCTTAAAGAGTGGTTCAGCCGTCTGCCCGAATCTGTCGTGCTGTTGCGCCCGGACCGCTTCGTCGCGGCCGTCTGCACGCCGCAACAGGTCTCGGACGCGATCGTCGAACTCGCGGGCAAGCTCGGCATGGCCGAAGCCGCCTTGCATGGGGCGAGCGCCGCTGCCCCGCAAAACCGTCCCGTGCGCGGCGTGGCCGTTGCGCGCACAGCAGGAGCATGAGCATGCCGATTCACCTCGAATGTCTGTCGCATACGCCGTTGCATGGCTATTTCGATCCGCTGCCTGACGTGGTGGCGGAAGTCGAACGGGTCGGCCGCGCCGCGCGCGAACGCGTGGAAGCCTTCAACCCGGACGTGATCGTTGCGTTCGCACCGGATCACTTCAACGGTTTCTTCTACGACGTGATGCCGCCGTTCTGCATCGGCGCGCGCGCGGATGCGATCGGCGACTTCAGGAGCATGGCCGGAACGCTGCCGGTGCCCGAAGCACTTGCGCACAAGCTCGCCGAAAGCGTGCTCGCCGCCGATATCGACGTGGCGCTCTCGTACCGCATGCAGGTCGATCACGGCTGCGCGCAGGCGCTGGAAGTGCTCACGGGCGCTCTCGACCGTTATCCGGTGATTCCGGTGTTCATCAACTCCGTGGCGCCGCCCATGGCGACGCTGCGCCGCGCACGACTGCTCGGCGACGCGATTGGCCGCTTCTTCTCGCGAAGCGACACGCGCGTGCTCGTCGTGGGCTCGGGCGGCATTTCGCACGAGCCGCCGGTGCCGGAGCTGTTCGGCGCGACACCGGAAGTGGCCGAACGTTTGATCGCGGGCCGCAATCCCTCGGCGGATTCGCGCGCGGCACGTCAGGCGCGCACCGTGGCCGCGGCGAAATCGTTCACGGCGGGCGACAGCCATCTGCATCCGCTCAATCCCGAATGGGACCGCGCGTTCCTCGCGCGCCTTGCATCGGGCGAGTTGACTTCCGTGGACGGCATGACGAACGCGGCTATCACGCGTGACGGCGGCAAGTCGGCGCACGAGATTCGCACGTGGGTCGCGGCATTCGGCGTGCTGGCCGCTTACGGCCCGTATCGCGCTTCGCTCGACTACTACCGCGAAATTCCCGAGTGGATTGCGGGTTTCGCCACCATGCATGCCATGCCCGACGCGGCTTGATAGGACAGTACGGACTCCGGAAAATCAACATGTCAGAACCGAAACTCGTCGCGGCCCTGGCCGCGCGCCTCTACGAAGCCGAAGCCTCGCGCAAGGTGATCGAGCCGGTGCGCGGCGAGATCGCCCTGGACGATATCGCCACCGCCTACGCCGTCCAGCAAGCCAACGTCGATCTGCGCGTGGCGACCGGCGAGCGCATCGTGGGCCGCAAGATCGGTCTCACGTCGCTTGCGGTGCAAAAGCAGCTGGGTGTCGATCAGCCTGACTTCGGCGCGCTGTTCGCGTCGATGGCTTACGGCGACGCGCAAGCGATTCCGCTCTCGCAACTGATCCAGCCGAAGGTGGAAGCGGAAATCGCGCTCGTGCTGGAGCACGACCTCACGTTCGAAAAGCACACCTTCGTCGATATCCTGCGCGCCAGCGCCTATGCGCTCGCAGCCATCGAGGTGGTGGACAGCCGCATCCAGAACTGGGACATCCGCTTCGTCGATACGGTGGCCGACAACGCCTCGAGCGCGCGCTTCGTGGTGGGCAGCCGCCCGGTGCCGCTCTCGCAGATCGACTTGACAGGGTGCGCGATGGAACTCTCGCGCGACGGCGAAGTGCTCTCGCGCGGCAACGGCGCCGCCTGTCTCGGCAACCCGCTCAACGCCGCCGTGTGGCTCGCCGACCGCATGGTGCAGCTCGGCACGCCGCTGCGTGCGGGCGACGTGGTGCTTACGGGTGCACTCGGACCCATGGTCGCCGTGAAGGAACCCGGCACGTACACCGCGCAGATCGAAGGCCTCGGCAGCGTTCGCGCGACTTTTTCCGCCTGATACAGGAATTCATATGGCTTCCGAAAAACTCAAGGTTGCGATCATCGGCTCCGGCAACATAGGCACGGATCTGATGATCAAGATCATGCGCAACAGCAAGCATCTGGAGATGGCGGCGATGGTCGGCATCGACCCGAACTCCGATGGTCTCGCGCGCGCCGCGCGGCTTGGCGTCGCGACCACGCATGAAGGTGTCGAAGGCCTTACGCGCCTGCCGGTGTTCAACGACATCGACTTCGTGTTCGATGCGACTTCCGCCGGCGCGCATGTGAAGAACGACGCGCTGCTGCGCACGTTCAAGCCGTCGATCCGCATGATCGACCTTACGCCCGCCGCCATCGGCCCGTACTGCGTGCCGGTCGTGAACCTCGACGCACACATCGAAGCGACGAACGTCAACATGGTGACGTGCGGCGGCCAGGCCACGATTCCGATGGTTGCGGCCGTGTCGCGCGTCGCGAAGGTCCACTACGCGGAAATCGTCGCCTCGATCAGCAGCAAGTCGGCGGGCCCCGGCACGCGGGCCAACATCGACGAATTCACCGAGACGACGTCGAAGGCGATCGAAGTGGTTGGGGGCGCGGCGAAGGGCAAGGCCATCATCGTGCTGAATCCGGCCGAGCCGCCCGTCATGATGCGCGACACCGTTTATACGCTCTCCGAGATGGCCGACCGCGAGAAGGTCGAGCAGTCCATCGAAGAGATGGTCGCGAAAGTGCACGCGTACGTGCCGGGCTATCGCCTGAAGCAGAAGGTGCAGTTCGACGAGATTCCCGCGAACGCGCCCCTGAATATTCCGGGCCTCGGCAGGTTCAGCGGTCTGAAGACCTCGGTGTTCCTCGAAGTGGAAGGCGCCGCGCACTATCTGCCCGCTTACGCAGGCAATCTCGACATTATGACTTCCGCCGCGCTCGCCACAGCCGAACGCATGGCGCAGACGCTTCTGAGCGTGGAGGGATAAGACCGTGAGCAAGAAACTCTATATCTCCGACGTGACGCTGCGCGACGGCAGCCACGCCATCCGCCATCAGTACTCGATCCAGAACGTGCAGGACATCGCCCGCGCGCTGGACAAGGCGAAAGTGGACAGCATCGAAGTCGCGCACGGCGACGGCCTGCAAGGCTCCAGCTTCAACTACGGCTTCGGCGCGCACAGCGACCTGGAATGGATCGAGGCGGTGGCCGACGTCGTCACGCACGCGCAGATCGCCACGCTGCTGCTGCCCGGCATCGGCACGATTCACGACCTGAAGGCCGCGTACAACGCGGGCGCGCGCATCGTGCGCGTGGCCACGCACTGCACGGAAGCCGACATTTCGAAGCAGCACATCGAATACGCGCGCGAACTGGGAATGGACACGGTTGGCTTCCTGATGATGAGCCATATGACCACGCCGGAAAACCTCGCCGTCGAAGCGAAGAAGATGGAAAGCTACGGCGCGACCTGCATCTACGTGGTGGATTCGGGCGGCGCACTCACGATGAACGACGTGCGAGACCGTTTCCGCGCAGTGAAGGCCGTGCTCAAAGCCGAAACGCAGACGGGCATGCACGCGCACCACAATCTCTCGCTGGGCGTGGCGAACTCGATCGTGGCGGTGGAGGAAGGCTGCGACCGTGTCGATGCGTCGCTCGCCGGTATGGGCGCGGGTGCAGGCAACGCGCCGCTCGAAGTGTTCATTGGCGCTGCTGAACGCATGGGCTGGAACCACGGCACCGACCTCTACACGCTGATGGATGCCGCCGACGACATCGTGCGCCCGCTGCAGGACCGCCCGGTTCGCGTGGACCGCGAAACGCTCGCGCTCGGCTATGCAGGCGTGTATTCGAGCTTCCTGCGCCACTCGGAAGTGGCCGCGAAGAAGTACGACCTGAAGACGGTGGATATTCTCGTCGAACTGGGCAAGCGCCGGATGGTGGGCGGCCAGGAAGACATGATCGTCGACGTGGCGCTCGATCTGAAGAAGCGCCAGCAAGCATTGCAGTCCTGATCAAGCACGCCGCGCATCGCCTTCGGGTGGTGCGCGGCGTTGCCACTTATAGCCGCCGGAAAGAGTGGCTCGCATATACCTATGGAGACTTTTTATGACGTCGCGAAACAGTAGTGCTGGAGGAAGCGGAACGAGCAGCAAGGCAACCATCGCCCTGTGTCTGGCGATTGCGCTGCTCGAAGGGTTGGACCTGCAATCGGCGGGCGTAGCCGGGCCGCGCATGGCGAAAGAGTTTCATCTCGCCGTCGCGCAAATGGGCTGGGCGTTCAGCGCGGGCGCGATCGGCCTGCTGCCGGGCGCGGCGCTGGGCGGGCGCCTTGCCGACCGCTTTGGCCGCAAGCGCGTGCTCATGTGGTCGGTGGCGCTGTTCGGGCTTTTCTCGCTCGCCACGACCATGGTGTGGAATTTCGAGAGCCTGCTCGTCGCGCGTCTGCTCACGGGTCTCGGTCTCGGTGCGGCCATGCCGAACCTGATTGCGCTGTGCGCGGAGGCAGCGGGCGAGCGGCAGCGCAGCACCGCCGTGGGCGCGATGTACTGCGGCATGCCGTTCGGCGCGGCGATTGCCGCCGTCATCGGCATGCTCGGCACGGGCGACGCAAGCTGGCGCCATGTGTTCTACGTTGGCGGTCTCGGCCCGATCGTGATGGTGCCGCTGCTTGGCGTGTTCCTGCGCGAGTCGCAGCAGTTCGTCGCCGCGCAGGCTTCGAAGGTCGTGCAGGAAGGCGCGCCGAGAGTGTCCCAAGCGCTCTGGCAAGAAGGCCGCGCGCGTACCACCATCGCGCTGTGGATCAGCTACCTCGGCACCTTGATCGTGCTGTACTTCCTGATGAACTGGCTGCCCTCGATGGTGCTCGCACGCGGCCTCACGCGCGTGCAGTCGAATCTCGTGCTGATGCTGTTCAACATCGGCGGTGGCATCGGCGCCGTTGCGATCGCAACGATCATGGATCGCTTCGGCCGCCGCGGCACGGTGATCGGCATGTACATCGGCATCGTGGTGGCGCTCACGGTGCTCGCAAGCGCGGGCGGCGCAAGCTCGACGGCCGTAGGCGGCCTGCTGTGCGGCTTTTTTATCGTGGGCGGCCAGTCGGTGCTGTACGCACTCGCGGGCCATGCGTACCCCACTGAAGTGCGCGGCACGGGTGTGGGCGCGGCAGTGGCCGTGGGGCGTCTGGGGTCGATTCTCGGGCCGCTCGTGGCGGGTCAGCTGTTTGCACTCGGCCAGAGCCCGTCGATGCTGGTGGGCTCGAGCATTCCGCTCGTCGTGATCGCGGCGCTTGCCGCGCTCAGCGTGGTGGGTGCTTTCAGGCAGCGCAGCGCGTTGGGCGCACAGGGCGCATGAATGTGAAGGGGAGAAGGCATGCGCCTTCTTCCGCATGGGTTAATACGTTTTAAAGGATGGTCATCATGACGGATACGCCACAAGCAATCACCGAAGCCTCGACGAGCAGGTTCGCGCGCGTGAAGGACGGTGAGGTCGAGTTCCAGATTCACTACAACGACGCAGGCGCTGGCGCCGAAACCGTCGTGATGCTGCACGGCTCGGGCCCGGGCGCGAGCGGCTGGGCCAACTTCAACCGCAACGTCGAGCCGCTCGTCGCGGCCGGCTACCGCGTGATCCTGATGGACTGCCCGGGCTGGAGCAAGAGCGACCCGATCGTCTGCACGAGCTCGCGCTCGGATCTGAACGGCCGCGTGCTCAAGGGCCTGCTCGACGTGCTCGACATCGAGCGCGTGCATATTCTCGGCAATTCGATGGGCGGCCATAGCGCCGTTGCGTTCGCACTGGCGAACCCGCAACGCGTGGGCAAGCTCGTGCTGATGGGCGGCGGCACCGGCGGCCCGAGCAGCTTCATGCCGATGCCCACCGAAGGCATCAAGCTGCTGCAAGGTCTCTATCGCGATCCGACGATCGAGAACCTCAAGCGCATGATGAACGTGTTCGTGTACGACGCGAGCGCGCTCACCGACGAGCTGATGCAAACGCGCCTCGACAACATGCTCGCGCGCCGCGACCACCTGGAAAACTTCGTAAAGAGCCTCGCGGCCTTCCCGAAGCAGTTCAGCGACTACGGCCCGCGCCTTGGCGAAATCGCCGCGCCCACGCTCGTGATCTGGGGCCGCGACGACCGTTTCGTGCCGATGGACATCGGCTTGCGTTTGCTCGCGGGCATGCAGAACGCGCAACTGCACGTGTTCAATCGGTGCGGCCACTGGGCGCAATGGGAGCATGCGGAAGCCTTCAACCGCATGGTGATCGATTTCCTGAAGCACTAAGACACGCAAGCCCTCGCGGTAACGAAGCGGCACACCTCGCGGTGTGCCGCTTTTTTATTGGCGCGCGCATATTGCGTTTCGAACCGGCTTTTGTGTGACGAAAGCGTGAGCCGATGCGCCATCAACCGTGTCATGTAAAGACAAACCAGCATTAGCGTAAAACGAACCGATTCGCCATTGACAAATTAAACCTGCCCCACCTATGATCGGCGTCACTGCCTGGAAATTCGCGAACCACGTGTCCGGGCGAGCCGCGCAAGGCGCGCAAGACGCCGCGCATCAACGGTCTGCCCGGGCCCGCCCAGGTGAACCGGAGTCATGTTTGGAGACAGGCAGATGCCCCAATCGATTGCCCCGGACCGCCGGTCCGAAGCCGCGCGCGCGTACGCTACGTCCGCGCAGCATTCCTCGCAGCAAGAAGACGCGCTCTATCGCAAGGTCTCCGCGCGCGTCATTCCGTTCCTGTTCGTTTGCTACGTCGTCTCGTTCCTCGACCGCATCAACATCGGCTTCGCGCAGTTGCAGATGAAGCACGATCTCGGCTTCAGCGACGCGATGTACGGCCTCGGCGCCGCCGTGTTCTACGTGGGCTACGTGCTGTGCGAAGTGCCGAGCAACATGCTGCTTGCGCGCTTCGGCGCGCGTCGCACGTTCATGCGCATCATGCTGCTGTGGGGCATTGCCTCCACCAGCATGATGTTCGTGTCGAGCCCCGCGCAGTTCTATGCGCTGCGCTTTTTGCTGGGGGTATTCGAGGCGGGCTTCTTTCCCGGCATCGTGCTCTATCTCACGTACTGGTATCCGGCGCGGCGCCGCGCGGCCGTGTTTTCGATCTTCTTCGCGGGCGTGGCGGTGGCGGGCGTGCTGGGCGGCCTCATCTCGGGCTGGATCATGCGCGACATGGCCGGCGTGGCGGGATTTGCCGGCTGGCGCTGGATGTTCCTGATCGAAGGGCTGCCGGCCGTGCTGCTCGGCCTCATGGCTGCGTTCTGGCTCGTGGACGGGCCTGAGAAGGCGCGCTGGCTGACCGATGCAGAAAAGGCCCACCTCCTCGCGCAACGCGACGGCGACGGCGATCACGCGCATTCCACGCGTTCGTTCGGGGCGGCGCTGCGCAACCCGCGCGTCTATCTGTTCGCGTTCATCTATTTCTCGCTGACCTGTGCGTCGCTCACGCTGAACTTCTGGATGCCGCTCATGATTCGCGACTTCGGGGTGCATGACGTGCTGGCGATCAGCCTCTACACCGTCATTCCGAATGCGGTGGGCGCGGTGGGCCTCATGGGGATCGCGCGCCGCTCGGACCGGCATGGCGAACGGCGCTGGCACTTCGCGGCGTGCACAGTAGGCGGCGGCATTGCCTTGGCGCTGCTCACGCTGCACCTCGCGAGCTTCGCCGCGATGATGGCGATTCTTTCGATCGCAGCGGTGCTGATCTTCGCCGCATTGCCGATCTTCTGGGCGGTACCTTCGGCGTATCTCACGGGCAAGGCCGCCGCCGCGGGCATCGCGCTCATCAGCAGTATCGGCATTACGAGCGGCATCGTGAGCCCGTGGGCAATCGGGCTCATCAAGACGCATACGGGCAGCATGGATAACGCGCTGTATCTGCTCGCGGCGTTGCTGGTAGCGAGCGGCGCGGCGCTGGTCGCGGGCGTACCGGCGGTGAAGGCCGGTCGCTGAACTCATACACTTGCGCGTCGAAAACGTCGGCGGTGCGCCCGGCCGAGCGTCCGCCCAGCAGCATCGGCGCGCGTATGCAGCGGCCCCGATGCAACCTTGACGTCACGGCAGCCCGGAAAGCTCCTCCAGCAGCCAGTCGCGAAACGCCACCAGCACGGGGTGGCGCTGAGCACGCTCCGGGTAGACGAGGTAATACGAGCGTGAGCTCGGCACCGCTTCGAATGGGCTGAAAAGCCGGCTTTCCTTCAATTCGTCTTCCACCAGCATGCGCGGTACGAGGCCTACGCCGATACCGGCCACGACTGCCTGGATCAGATGCGAGGTCAGTTCGAAACTCGGGCCCGGCCGCAGCGCGTCGTGAGGCAAACCGAAATGCGCGCACCATTCGCGCCATGCGTCGGGAAAGCTGCGCACGCGCAGCAGCGTGAGTCCTTCGAGGGTTTCGATGGTTGGCGCGGCGGCCCTGCGCCTCGGTTTTCGCGCGAGGGGCAACGCGGCAAGGTTGCCGACCAGCACCAGCTCTTCCGCGTAGAGCCGGTGTGCCGTCACCCCAGGCCAGCGGCCGTCGCCCACCACGATGGCAGCGTCGAGGTCCTGGGTCGAAAAATCGGCGGCCTCGATGCGCGAGTCGAGGTCGATCTGCAGATCGGGGTGCGCCTGATAGAAGCGGTGCAGGCGCGGCAGCAGCCACTTGGCGCCGAATGTCGGCAGGGTCGCCACGCGCAACTGCGTTTTTGGCGCGTTCGAGGTGAGCGCCTGCAGCGTCGCGCTGCGGATCAGCGTGAGCGCGTGCGAGATCTCGGCCATATAGGCGCGGCCGATGTCCGTCGGGATGATGCGCTTGCCCTCGCGCGTGAAGAGCGCGAGATCGAGCATCGCTTCGAGCGCCTGAACCTGGCGGCTCACGGCGCTCTGCGTGAGCGACAGCTCCTCGGCGGCACGCGTGAAGCTCTCATGTCGCGCGGATGCCTCGAACGCGAGCAGCAGCGACATGGACGGCGTGAGCTTGCGGAAATTCATTCATAAACCTCATGATCAACCCAACGAATATACGTTTGCCCGGTGCCGGGCGGGGCGCGACAATCCCTGCCAGAAAGGGAATAGTGCGCCCCAAGGCGAGACTTCGAGAACGATATGACAATTGCCCCGCTTCCCATCGGCGAATTCAACCATCCGCTGATCCGTCAATTTTTGCATGAATTGGAGATGTCGGGTTTCGAAGGCGAGGTGGATGCGACTCACGCGACGCGCACGGTGCTGGCCACGGACAATTCGATCTATCAGCGCTATCCGCAAGCGGCGGTGTTTCCGCGCCACGCGGATGACGTCGCACGCCTCGCGAGCCTGCTCGGACGCGAGGCGTTTCGCGGCGTGGCGGTCGCGGCGCGCGGCGGCGGCACGGGCACGAACGGGCAGTCGCTGACCGAAGGCATCGTGGTCGATATGTCGCGCCATATGAACCGGATCCTCGACATCGATCCGGTTGCGCGCACGGCCAGAGTGGAAGCGGGTATCGTCAAGGATCAGCTCAATGCCGAACTGAAACGGCACGGACTCTTTTTCGCGCCGGAACTGTCGACGTCGAACCGCGCGACCATCGGCGGCATGATCAGCACGGACGCGAGCGGGCAGGGCAGCTGCACCTATGGGAAAACGCGCGACCACGTGCTCGCGCTGGAAACGGTCCTGGTCGGCGGTGAGCGCCTGTCGAGCGCGCCGGTCGATGAGGCCACGCTCGTGGCGCTCTGTGCGCGCAAAGACAAGGTCGGCGAAGTGTTCCGCATCGCGCGAGACATCAGCGAGCGCGAAGCTGACCTGATACGCGAGCGCTTTCCCAAGCTGAACCGCTGCCTGACGGGTTACGACCTCGCCCATTTGCGTGACGGCGAAGAGCGCTTCGACATCAATAGCGTGCTGTGCGGCTCGGAAGGCACGCTCGGCTTTATCGTCGAGGCGACGCTGAACGTGCTGCCGGTTCCGACGCACGCCGCGCTCGTCAATATCCGCTACGAGAGTTTCATGGACGCCCTGCGCGACGCACGCGCGTTGATGGCCCATCGTCCTCTCTCGATCGAAACCGTGGACTCCACGGTGCTGCGGCTGGCGCGCGAAGATAGCGTCTGGCAAAGCGTGGCCGAATTCTTCCCCGACGACGAAGGCGTCGAAGGCGGGGCGAGCGGTATCAACATGGTCGAATTCAGCGGCGACGATGCGGACGAATTGCGCGCGCGCGTGGCCGCGTTCGCCGAGCACCTGGGCGCCGACGCGAGCGTCAAGCGCCTGGGACATACGATCGCCGAGGGCGAGGCGGCGATCCAGCGCGTCTATACGATGCGCAAGCGTGCGGTGGGCCTGCTGGGCAACGCCCGCGGCGCGAGCCGCCCGCAGCCCTTCGTGGAAGACACGGCCGTGCCGCCCGAAAATCTCGCCGACTATATTGCGGAGTTTCGGGCACTGCTAGATGGTTTTGGTTTGCGTTACGGCATGTTCGGCCACGTCGATGCCGGCGTGCTCCATGTGCGCCCTGCACTCGACATGCGCAATCCCGACGAGGCCGCACTCGTGCGCCCCATTTCGGATGCGGTGACCGCCTTGACGATGAAGTATGGCGGCCTGCTGTGGGGCGAGCATGGCAAGGGCGTGCGCTCGGAGTACGTGCCGGAGTATTTCGGGCCTTTGTATCCTGCTCTGCAGCGTCTCAAGGCGGCATTCGATACGCACAATCAGCTCAATCCCGGCAAGATCGCCACGCCGGCGGGGGCGAGTGCGGCGCTGTTGAAGATCGACGCGACGACGCTGCGCGGCGAACTGGACCGGCGCATAGACGAGCGCGTCTGGCAGGCCAATGCCGACGCCGTTCACTGCAACGGCAACGGCGCCTGCTACAACTTCGACCCGAACGACGCCATGTGTCCGTCGTGGAAAGCCACACGCGAGCGCGTGCATTCGCCGAAGGGCCGGGCTTCGCTGATGCGTGAATGGCTGCGTCGGCAACAGGATGCCGGAGCGGATCTCACGGCTGTGCCAACCGCGGCGGCGTTGCCGGTGCGCATGATCAATAGCCTGCGCAAACGCCAGGGCGAACAAGACTTCTCGCATGAGGTGTATGACGCCATGGCGGGTTGCCTCTCGTGCAAGTCATGCGTGGGGCAGTGCCCCGTGAAAGTGAGCGTGCCCGAGTTTCGCGCCCGCTTTCTGGAGCTGTATCACACGCGCTATTTGCGGCCGCTGCGCGACTATTTGATCGGCGCGCTCGAATTCACGGTGCCGCGCGTAGCGGCGGTGCCTGGAGCGAGACCCGTCTACAACGCGGTGATAGGCGCGGGTCCCGTCAAGTCGTTGCTTGCGCGCTGTCTTGGCCTTGTCGATAGCCCGTTGTTGAGCCCGGTGTCATGGCGTGGCGCGCTGCGCCGCTCGGGAGCGGAGGTCGCAACCGCCGAACGCCTCTCGAAGCTCGCCGTTGCCGAGCGCCAGCGCAGCGTGATCGTGGTGCAGGACGCGTTCACGCGCTACTTTGAAACGCCGGTCGCCGCCGCGTTTCTGGAACTCGCCGCGCGGCTCGGGTTCAAGGTCTTCGTCGCGCCTTATCTGCCGAACGGCAAGCCGTTGCACGTGCAGGGGTTTCTGCCGCAGTTTCGCCGGGCAGCGCAGCGCAATGCGGCGCAACTGACCGCGCTTGCCAGATCGGGTGTGCCGCTGGTGGGCATCGATCCTGCGATGACGCTCGTGTACCGCCAGGAGTACCGCAAGGTGGAAGGCATCGAAACTGTGCCCGACGTTCAGTTGCCGCAGGAATGGCTGATCGGCGCATTGCGCTCGTGCGCCACAACGCCGCGAGTGTCCGGCTCGTTCAGCCTGCTGCCGCATTGCACTGAGCGCACCAACGCGAGCGCCGCTACGCTCCTATGGAAAGACGTCTTCGCGGCGGCCGGCCTCGCGCTCGCGACGCCGGCCAGCGGCTGCTGCGGCATGTCGGGCACCTACGGCCACGAGGCGCGCAATCGCGCGACCTCGGAAACGATCTTCGAGCAATCGTGGGCGCGGCATGTCGATGCGGCATCGACGGCGACGCAGGGCGCGCAAGAACTGCTCGCGACGGGTTATTCGTGCCGCTGCCAGGTGAAGCGCTTGCGCGGGCGCCAGCTGCGCCATCCCATTCAGGCGCTGCTGGACGCCCTGCGCTGACCGGCGTCAGTAGTTCCAACGGTCGCGGTCGTGCCATTCGCGTTCGCGCCACTGCCGCTCGCGCCATTCGTGCTCACGACGTTCATGCTCGCGCCATTCGTGTTCCCGCCAACGCCGCGCGCGCCAGTCGTCGTCGCCCCGCCAGTCGGTCTGGACGGGAGCCGCCGCATAGGCCGCGCCTGGCACGCCAACGCCCACGGCCACATCCACGTGGGCCAATGCAGCGGTAGAAGCCGCCAACGCCGTTGCGCCCAGGACCAGGCCGAGAATCGTCCTCTTCATATCGCCACTCCTTCGCACGCTGCGTGCGTTTTTTGATGAGCACGGCTCCGAGTCTAGGCGCCCCCCTCTGACACAGGTGCAACGGCGCTGCGAGATTGGTAACAACGAGTTAAGCACTTGCCGCGTTGTCGCGGAGCAAAGCACATTGCTCAGTACAACGAGGAAATTCGCGTGATGGAGCATGCGGGACTCCGACCCTGGCGTGAGATGGCGCGGGCGCTTGTCATAGGCGGAATCCGGGTACACTCGAAGGCGAACCGCGGTGCGGGTTCTGCCTGTGTCGCGCTCACTCTCCTGCCATTTTTTTGTGCCCGATGCCAAAACGAATCTTGCTGGTCGATGACAACCGCGACGTCGCAGATGCGCTTGCGGCGCTCGTCGAGTTCGAAGGTCATCAAGCCCGATGCGCCGCCGATGGACAAGAGGCCCTGCTCGTTGCCGGGTCGTTCCTTCCCGAGCTCGCTCTCGTGGACTGGAAGCTTCCCGACATGAGCGGCGGCGAACTGGTGGGGCAGCTTCGGCTCAACCCCGCTCTGTCACATACCCGGTACGTTCTGCTATCGGGACACGTCGACCCGGATATCACGGCCAGGGCGGCGGCAGCCGGTTTCGAAAAATGTATGACGAAACCGGTGCGGCTCGAAGACTTGCTGGCCTGCCTGTGACGCCGCTCTGACCGACTGCCGCTTTGGCGCCGGCTACCCTTTGTGGCGGTCCAGGCTCCCGTCGGGAGCCGGAACAATAATTGCGCGCAGCGTCTGACTCGTGCGCAGCCTCGAATTTCCACGAGCCTCGCAGTTCCGATCTCCACCAGCGTCTCCTGGGAGCCGAGTCGCGTCATGAACAAGGAAGTTCCACCGCCGATCGCGCGCCCCTCAAACCGCTGGCCGGGCGAAATGGCCGAGCGCATCGCCGCATTCGACTGGAGCGACACGGCGCTCGGCCCTCGCGAAACGTGGTCGGCGAGCCTCGTCGCCGCGATCAATATGCTCCTCGCCTCGCCTTCTCCGCTCGTCATGCTTTGGGGACACGAAGGCACGATGGTCTATAACGACGCCTACGCGGTTTTCGCGGGCAGCCGGCATCCGTTCCTGCTCGGCAAACCGGTCGAAACCGGCTGGCCAGAGGTGGCGGCGTTCAACCGCAATGTCGTCGATACGTGCCTCGCCGGCGGAACGCTGGCCTTCCAGGACAAGCAGCTCGTGCTGTATCGCGAGGGGCACGCCGAAGACGTCTGGATGGACCTGAGCTACAGCCCGGTTTTCGAAGATGACGAGCGGCCGGCCGGCGTCATTGCCATCGTGTTCGAAACGACCGCGAAAATCCTGGCGGAGAGGCAGCGCAAGGTGGCCGAAGACGCGCTGCTGCAACTGACCCAGACACTCGAGCAGCGCGTCGCCGAGGAAGTGGGGGCGCGCGTGGCAATGGAGGAGCGGCTGCGTCAGGCGCAAAAGCTGGAGGCGATCGGCAGTCTCACGGGCGGCGTGGCGCACGACTTCAACAACGTCCTGCAGGTCATCTCCGCCAATCTGCAGCTCATCGAGCTTTCGACGCGCGGCAACGCCGCGCTCGAGCGGCGCGTGGCGGCGGTCAGCAACGCAGTGTCGCGCGGCGCGAAACTCGCCGCGCAACTGCTGGCCTTTGCACGCAGACAACCGCTCGCGCCGGCCGTTCTGAATCCCGTCCGGCTGGTCGAAGGCATCGCCGAGATGCTTCACCGTACGTTGCCGGAGACGATCGAACTCGCCATCGTGCCTGCGCAGGAAAGCTGGAATATCTGCGCCGACCGAAGCCAGCTGGAAAGTGCGCTGTTGAATCTGGTCATCAACTCGCGCGATGCGATCGACGGACCCGGACGCATCTGCGTTTGTCTCGCGAACATCGATGCGGGCAACGACGAACTGGCGCTGCGCGATGGCGTCCCGGCGGGCGAATATGTACGCCTGCAAGTCTCCGACTCGGGAAGCGGTATGCCCGACCACGTGAAAGCGCGCGTGTTCGAGCCGTTCTTCACCACGAAGGCCGAGGGCCAGGGAACGGGACTGGGCTTGAGCATGGTGCACGGATTCGTGGCGCAGAGTTCCGGCCACGTCTTCATCGAAAGCGAAGAAGGCCAGGGCACGACCGTCAACCTCTATTTCCCGCGAAGCCTGGAAGCGGAATACGACGCTTACAAGCCGACCGTTGCGAGACAGGAGCGAGGCGGCGAGACGATTCTCGTCGTCGAAGACGATGCCGACGTTCGCATTGCCGCGATCGAAATGCTGGCCCAGCTCGGCTACAAGGTGGTCTCCGCGCAAGACGGCGAAAGCGCGCTCAAGCTGATCCAGAGCGGCCAGCGCTTCGACCTGCTGTTCACGGATGTCGTGACGCCGGGCACGGTGCGAAGCAGCGAATTGGCTCGTATCGCGAGCGGGCCGCCGTATTACGCCGAAGTCCTGTTTGCCTCCGGCTATACGCGCGACGTGATTTTCCACGACGGCAAGCTCGACGAAGGTGTCGCGCTCATCAGCAAGCCCTATCGATACGACGAGCTTGCCGTTGCGGTACGCAATGCGCTGAACAAGACCGATTGACCCATGGTCAGGGCTTCAGCCCGATCTGCGCGCGTCCGAGCGGCGTCAGGTCTGCCACCGTTGCACGCCCGACGAAATCGACTTCGAAGTGATCCGTCGGGAAATCCGGCGGGCTCTTGCCTTCGAGGAAGTTCGGTAGCTGCCGCGCGAGATACGCGTCGTTCTTGGCGCAGGACGGCGCCGAAGCGATGTACATCACGTTGCTGTAGCCCTTGCCGTGGTGCGCGTCCTCCACGGCATGAATCACGTCGCTATGCCAGAACACGGTGTCGCCCGGTTGCATCAAGGGAATCGAAGAAAGCGCGTGGAAAAGCGGCGCATGATACTCCGGCTTGATCGAGAGCGCACGGCCCGGCATCGCGCCGCACAGGTCGTCGTCGGGGATGTCGTCCTGCAGGGCGCGCAGCAGGATGTAGACCATCGCGTTCGCGATGGGCACGAGTTGCAGCGTGCCGTCGCCGGGGCCTTGCTGCGTGAGCGCCGTCCAGCCCTGAAACGTACGGAACATCGAGCAAACAGCGGGTGACGGAATCTCCTCGACCGCGGTGCGCCACGCCGCATCGAACGCGTCATAGTCGCGCCAGTTTCCGGTGAACACGTGGCGGTAGACCTTGCGGAAGTTCGCTTCGATCCAGCGCTCGACTGAGCCGCCGTCGCAGTGCGCGGAAAGTCCCAGCGACCCGGAGCCGGGCGGCCGGCGGCGCAGCCGGTCTGCATAAACCGGCACGTGATCCGGGTCGAAATGCACGCGGCCTTCGCTCTCGGTACGCCACAGCCGGTTCAGGAACACGCGCGCCTGTGTGAGCTCCGGCGACTGGCGCGCCAGCACTTGCGGCATCGACCAGTAGACGCCGTAGATCTGCGGCTTGCTCGAGGCCAACTGGCCGAAGTATTTGTCTTCGGCGCGATGCAGCAGCTTGCGGTCGAGACCGTTGCGCGCGACGTAGTCGGCAATGTCGTTGTCCCACCGCTCCACGAGCGAGCGGTCGAAGACCTTGCGGATGACGCACGCGCCGCGCGCTTTTACGTGCGCGATCTGCTCCGCGCTCACGCGGTTGCCGACGATGTCCGCGAACGCGATTTCGGGGATGACGGGCTCACCCCGGTCGCGAAGCTGGGCGATGCGATGCGCCTCTTCGTGCATGGCCGATTCGACCTCCGCGAACACGGCCTGATAGTTGGGCAGCATTTCCCGCAATTCCTGCTTGGCCTTGCGGATAGCCGCGGGCAGGTCGTCGATATGCAAAGCCATGTCGTTGTCTCCATCCTGGTGATTTCGAATGATGCGAGCGTACGCCGGCGCAGCTTTGGCCGGTGATATTATCAAGTCAATGTTTTTGTAGATTCGGCCATGAAAGCAGCGTACGAGCACGTCGACTTTGGTAGCCGCTGTTCGGTGCGGGTTTACCACCGGCGCTTGCCGCGCATTCCGTTCGAGTGGCATCACCACCCGGAATACGAACTCACGCTGACGATGAACAGCCAGGGCAAGCGCTATATCGGCGACTCGGTCACCGTTTATGGCGCCGACGATCTCGTCCTGGTCCCGCCGGACATGCCGCACACCTGGTCGTCCAATCGCTCGATCGACCCGGCGGACTCGCAGGTTGCCATCGTCATCTGGTTCGAAGGCGGCTGGGTGCAGCGCCTCGCCGACGTTTGCCCGGAATACGCGAACCTGCGCAACCTGCTGCGCCGCGCGGCCTGCGGACTGGTCTTCGAAGAAGGCGCCGGCACGCAGATGCGCGGCTATCTGGACCGTCTTTTGTCTGCGGACCCGCGCGGGCGTCTGGCTGCTGTGCTGGAGATCCTCGTCTGGCTGACCGACGTGCCTGCCACCCAGCTGGCGACGCCCAGCGCGTTCGAAGGCCGCGTTGGCGCGTCGTCGGGCTACGAGCCCGAGCAGCTGAACCGGGTGCTTGCGCTGATCGAAACGCAGTTCGCGCAACCCTTGCGGCTGTCGACGCTCGCCAAAGCCGCGGGTCTTTCCGAACGCACGCTGACGAGGCATTTCGTGCAGCACACGGGCGAAAGCGTGGGGCAGTACATCGCGCGGGTGCGAATCGGCCATGCCTGCCGGTTGTTGACCGACGCGCAGATGCCCATCTCGGTGATCGCCACCCGCTCGGGGTTTCCCAACGCCGCGAATTTCAACCGGCAGTTCAAGGCCACGAAAGCGTTGACGCCCGTGGCCTATCGACAGCAATTCAAGGGCGCAAAGCTCGACGACGATCATGCTGCGCCGGCCCTGACCGAACGCTCTCCTTCTCTCGAACCTGCGCGGCGGACGGCGGGCGGCAAGCCCCGGTTGCGCCGGGCCTGAGGTCCCGAACGCGCGCTTGAGCGATCGCCAACGGACCCAGGCTAACCGTAAGCCAGTCGCAATGACTCGCTATGCCGGCTCGCGTCAGCGATTTCCCTGGAGTGCTGTCATTAGCGTCTGGAATGTGGTGATATAGCGAAAAATCGCACGGTCGGACAGAAAATTCACGCTCGATAAGCAATGCCCAAACAAAGGAGACAGTCCATGAGGATGTTGCGCTCGTTGCTGGTTGGTGCGGTGGTATCGTCGGCGTTGTTAGCGGGGGCCGCGCAAGCGCAAACGGTCAAGATTGCCTTCATCGATCCGCTGTCAGGCTTGATGGCGTCGCTCGGAACGAATCAGCTGCATAGCTGGCAATACACGGCCGAATACGCCAACGAGCACAACTGGGCAAACGGCACGAAGTTCGAGGTGGTCGGATTCGACAACAAGCTCTCGCCGCAGGAGAGCCTGACCCTGCTCAACCAGGCCGCCGACCAGGGCATCCGCTATATCGTGCAGGGCAACGGCTCGTCGGTGGGCCTCGCGCTGGAGGATGCGGTCGCCAAGTACAACTCGCGCAATCCGGGCAAGGAAATCGTCTACCTGAACTACGCGGCGGTGGACCCGGCCATGACCAACGCGAAGTGCGACTATTGGCACTTCCGCTTCGACGCCAACGCCGACATGAAGATGGATGCGCTCACCACGTTCCTCGCGCGCGACAAGGACATCAAGAAGGTCTACCTCATCGATCAGGACTACTCGTTTGGCCACGACGTCTCGCGCGTGGCGCGCGAGGACCTGAAGAGCAAGCGCCCGGATATCGTGATCGTCGGCGACGATTTTCATCCGCTCGCGCGCGTGAAGGACTTCTCGCCTTACGCTACCAAGATCAAGGCGTCCGGCGCCGACACGGTGATCACGGGCAACTGGGGCAGCGACCTCGCATTGCTCGTGAAGGCGAGCAAGGACGCGGGCGTGACGGCCAACTTCTATACCTACTACGCGGGCACGACCGGCGTGCCGACCGCCATGGGCGCGTCCGGCGCCGACCACGTGAAGTACGTGGGCGTGTTCGGCCCGAACACGGCGAACAATCCGCCGGTGGTTGGGCAGATCATCGAGGGCTACAAGAAGAAGTACAACGACGACTACTACCTGGCCACGGCCTATGCCGGCATCGAAATGCTGAGCAAGGCGATCAACGCGACGAAGTCGACCGATCCCGTCAAGGTGGCCAAGGCCATGGAGGGCATGACGGTCGACGGCATGAACGGTCCGGTCGCGATGCGTGCCGCCGATCACCAGGCGCAGCAATCGCTCGTGATCGCGACATGGACCAAGGCGGACGGCAAAACGGTAAAGTACGACCAGGAGAACACCGGCTATGGCTGGCGCACCGACGTCCAGCTCGGGCCGACCGCGGCAACGCAGCCGACCACTTGCCAGATGAAGCGCCCGGGCTGAACGTGCTCTCGCTACGACACTTCACAAGGATCATCGGGCAGTGGAATTCCTGACCATCTCTCTGTTGAACGGCATCGGCTACGGGCTGCTGCTGTTCATGCTTTCCTCGGGCCTCACCTTGATCTTCAGCATGATGGGCGTGCTCAATTTCGCGCACGCCAGCTTTTACATGCTCGGGGCCTACTTCGCCTACACCATTGCCAGCAAGATCGGTTTCTGGCCCGCGCTCGTGGCGGCGCCGGTGCTCGTGGCGTGTGTCGGCGCGCTCGTCGAGCGTTTCGGCTTGCGCACCGTGCACAAGTACGGGCACGTGGCGGAATTGCTGTTCACCTTCGGCCTGTCGTATCTGATCGTGGAGGGCGTCAAGCTGGTCTGGGGGCTGGCCGCGGTGCCGTACGCCATTCCGCCCGAACTGAACGGGGCGCTGTTCAAGGTGTACACGTCGGAGTTTCCGAAGTATCGCGCCTTCATGATGCTCATCTCGATCGCCATGCTCGTGGCGCTGTATCTGGTACTGACGCGCACGCGCATCGGCCTCGTCATTCAGGCGTCGCTCACGCACCCGGAAATGGTCGAGGCGCTCGGGCACAACGTGCAGCGCGTGTTCATGCTCGTGTTCGGCGGCGGCGCCGCGCTGGCGGGCCTCGCCGGCGTGATCGGCGGCAACGCGTTCGTCACGTCGCCTTCGATGGCCGAGTCGGTCGGCACCATCGTATTCGTGATCGCCGTGGTGGGTGGCATGGGCTCGCTGCCGGGCGCGTTCATCGCCTCGCTGCTGATCGGCATCATGCAGACCTTCGCCGTCACGATCGATGCCTCGCTCTCCGATCTGTTCTCACTCGTCGGCGTGACGGTCCCGGACAGCACGACGCTCTCGTCGCTGTTGCGCATGCCGGTCTCGCAGGTCGCGCCGATTCTGCCTTATCTGCTCATGGTGCTCATGATGATCCTGCGACCGCGCGGGTTGCTCGGCAAGCGGGAGGGCTGACCGATGAAACCGCTCATTGAGGCCAGCGCCGGTTCGGCCATGCAACGCCACGGATGGCTGCAGTCCGCGCATTCGCTGCGCTGGATCATCTGGGGCGCCACGGTGCTCATCATGCTGGTGCTGCCGCTCGTGTTTTCCAGCGGCTTTGCGATCGCATTGCTCTCGCAGATGGGCATTATGATCATCTTCGCGCTCTCGTACAACATGTTGCTCGGGCAGACCGGCATGCTCTCGTTCGGGCACGCGGTGTACTCCGGGCTCGGCGCATTCGTGGCGGCGCATGTGCTCAACCAGATCGGCGCGAACCATTTCCCGTTGCCCGTTTCGATGTTGCCCCTCGTCGGCGGACTCGGCGGCATGCTGTTCGGCGTGCTGTTCGGCTACGTGACCACGCGCAAGTCGGGCACCACCTTCGCGATGATCACGCTCGGCATCGGCGAAATGGTGGCGGCGAGTTCGCTCATGTTTCCCGGCTTTTTCGGCGGCGAAGGCGGGGTGCCGACCAATCGCACGGTTGGCCATGCGGTGCTCGGCATCACGTACGGCCCGGCGATCCAGGTGTACTACCTGATCGCGGTGTGGTGTCTCGTGTCGATGATCGCCATGTACGCATGGACGCAGACCCCGCTCGGCCGCATCGCCAACGCCGTGCGCGACAATCCCGAGCGTGCGGAATTCGTCGGCTACAACACGCAGCGCGTACGTTTTTTCGTGATGGTCCTCTCGGCGTTCTTCGCCGGCATTGCGGGCGGCCTCTCGGTGATCGACTTCGAAATCGTGACGGCGGAGAATGTCGGCGCCGCACAGTCCGGCGGCGTGCTGCTCGCGACGTTCATCGGCGGCGGGGCGTTCTTCTTCGGGCCGATCATCGGTTCCATCTTGTTCGTGCTATTCGCGGTCGCGTTGTCCAATCTCACGCCGGCATGGTTGCTGTACCTCGGCCTTTTCTTCGTGCTGGTGGTCATGTACGTGCCGGGCGGCGTGTCGAGCCTGCTGATGAAGCAGGTCCCTCTCATTGCGGTTCGCAAGCTGCATCGCATGCTGCCGTCCTATGCGGCGGCGCTGGGCGCCGGGATGATTCTGCTTGCGGCGCTCGTGCTGACGGTCGAACTCGTCTACAAGGTGCAGATCGATAGCGACAACGGCACGGCCATGGCGTTCTTCGGCCTGAACTTCGATGCGGCGTCGTGGAAGCCCTGGGCTGTCGCCGCGGTGCTGTGGGCCGTGGGCGCACAGGCGGGACGCCTCGCGGGCGCGCGGGTGCGCGACGCGTGGGACGGCGTGCAACGGGAAATCGCGGGGAGCAACGTATGACGGCCGCACTGGAATTGCGTGACGTGCGCAAGAATTTCGGGCGCACCGAGATCATTCGCGGCGTCGACCTGAGTATCGCGCAGGGCGAGCGTCATGCGCTGATCGGTCCCAACGGCGCGGGCAAGTCGACCACGTTCAACCTGATTTCGGGGCGCATGGCGCCGAGTTCAGGCACGGTCAAACTCAACGGCGTCGAGATCGGCGGGCTGCCGCCGTACAAGATCAACCGCATGGGGCTCTCGCGCAGCTTTCAGGTGACGAACATTTTTCATCGCCTTTCGGTGTTCGAGAATGTGCGCTGCTCCGTGTTGTGGTCGCTCGGCTACCGGTATTCGTTCTGGCATCGGCTCGAGCAATTGCGCGACGCGCGCGAGCGCGCCGAAGAAGTGCTCGAACTGATCGGCCTGCAGGGCCGCCACGACACGCTTGCCGGACTGCTGACCTACGCCGAGCAGCGCGCCCTCGAAATCGGCATCACGATCGCGGGCGGCGCCGAAGTCATCCTGCTCGACGAACCCACGGCGGGCATGAGCCGCTCGGAGTCGGATCATGCGGTGGAGCTGATTCGCCGGGTCACCGTCGGCAAGACGCTGGTGATGGTCGAGCACGACATGAGCGTCGTCTTCGGCCTCGCCGACCGCATCTCGGTGCTCGTGTACGGCGAGGTGATCGCCACGGACACGCCACAAGCCATCCGTAACAACCGCCGCGTGAAGGAAGCCTATCTGGGCACCACGCTGGACGAACCCGCAGGTGCACATTGATGGCGACCGCGAATTCCATGCTTCAGGTGCGCGACCTGCATGCGTACTACGGCAAGAGCCATATCCTGCACGGCGTCGAGATGCAGGTGGGCGAGGGCGAGATCGTCGCCTTGCTCGGACGCAACGGCGTGGGCCGCTCGACGCTCGCCAAAGCCATCATGGGGCTCGTGCGGTGCGAGGGGCAGATTCTGCTGCGCGGCGAGGAAGTGCGCGGACTGCGCACCTTCGAGGTTGCGCACCGGGGCATCGGCTACGTGCCGGAGAACCGCGATATCTTCCCGACGCTCACCGTGCGGCAGAACCTGATGCTCGGCGAAAAGCGCATCCGTTCGCGCCAGAAGGCGCGCTGGCAGTTCGACGACATGTACCGGATGTTCCCGCGCCTGAAGGAGCGCGAGGACACGCCAGCGGGCCTGCTGTCCGGCGGCGAGCAGCAGATGCTGACGCTGTGCCGCACGCTCATGGGCGACCCCGACCTCATCATCATCGACGAGCCGACCGAAGGGCTCGCGCCCCTCGTCGTCGCGCAGGTGGGCGAGTACCTGAAGACGCTGAAGGCGCGCGGTATTTCGGTGCTGCTCGTCGAGCAGAAGCAGGCCATCGCGCTCGATATCTCGCAGCGCGTGTACGTCATGGGGCACGGCCAGATCGTGTTCGAGGGGACGCCGCAGCAGTTGAAGGCCGATGTGCGCGTTCGCCAGGAATGGCTCGAAGTGTAGGGCGCGCTGCGAGCGTTCGGTCTGCGGAAGACATTGCGCTTAGCGTGCGGGCAAGTTACCCGGTGAGTAGTTCGGCTGCTGGCCGTTGGCTCCAAAAAGATCTTCGGGTTGACCGTTCATCCGCTGCCGTATGTTGTCGTTGACGACCATGCCTGCCGGGAACGCCCGCGGTCCCACTCCGGCGGCCAGCCAGGCACGGTCCTCTACCCATTCGCGGTGTCGCGGCCCCAAGGGGTTGGACTGGACGGCAACGGGCGGATGAAGGGCGACCTTCAATCCCACGTCAGTGTGCTGCAACCTGTCGACGATCCAGACTAGCGGGCCGTCGGAGAGGCCGTGATCGGGGTAGCCGCCGCCGACATCGCAATGACCGCCGGGAAAGAGCGCTTGCGTCACGTTCGGGTTGGGATTCCACAAGGTCGGTTCGAACGGTCTGCGTTGCTCGTCGAGCGAAACCGCGTGCACGCCGAGGCCAATGTCCGGGTTGAGCGTCAGATCGCAGAACCGGAACAGATCGATGGCGGAACCCTCGTAGTAGATGGGAATGCCGAGTGAACCGACCGTATCCCAAACCGCCACGGCGGTGACTTTTGCGTTCACGAACGAGTTGGCGTCCAAAGGCTTCGGGTTGGAGAAGGCGCGATGGATCGTCAAGAACTCCGTCACGCAGTCTGCGATCTTCTGGAACGTCGTTTCGTGGCCGTGTCTCCATCGATACCACGCTGCCACCGCGGTGTCGTAACGTTTCTGATCGTCGATCGCGGCGAGATCCGGCCGAAGCAGACCCTGTCCCGCAATCAGTCCCGCAAGGGCTCGCGCAGTGTACGCGCCGCGGCTGAATCCGACGATCACGATGCCGTCGCCGGGCTCGAAATTGCGCGAAATATACGTATAGCCGCGCGCGATTCGAGCGACGACGCCGACCCCGAATGCGCCGCCAGCGACTTTATCGAGCAGTTGCTGGGAATTTCCGACGCCGTGAATGTATTTCGCGATCTGTACGGGTGTGCCGTTGGCGTCTGCAAGCGCCTTTTCCATCTCGAGGCCACCCCAGTTGCTTCCTTCGGGCAGCAGGTTTCCATCGAGCCACGCGAAAAGCTTGCATACGTTGGTCAGTCCCGGCTGGCACCCTGCCGCGGCGTCAGGCGCGGCACCGTCGCCTTTTCCTGCCGGATCTTCGGGGCCGTTCCACGTGCCGTCTGCGCAAAAGACTATCGTTTTGGACATCGCCGGCTCCTCACAGGCAATTCAGTCGCTATCCACGGAACATTTGTTCGCTATCCTGATTATTGTCCGGTGCGTTAACTCAGCCGATGCGGCATGGCGTGCGATGCGCGTGCCGAACATCAGGTCTACAAATATAGCTTCTGCGTTCCGGATTGCGAGGTCAGGAATGTACGAAGGCGCACGTACGACAGGGGCGGCAGTGCTGAAGTGGGCCGCAGGGGCCCCGGCGGGTCAGCTGAACTGCTCTGAGGGGGGCTTTCGCATGGGGGAAGCAAGCTTCCGCGCTTCGGGGGAGAATGCATGTCGACGCGCCCTCGCAGACGTGCGAAAGGCGGGAGCGCGGTTTTGGCGGCGAGCTTCGAAAGGCTGAGCAGGAGGCCTGTTCGAAGTCACTAGTCGGAAACGAATGCAGACGTTAGCAGATGTTCTGAACTGACCGACAGTCGCCGTAATCGGCGGCGGCACGAGTCCCCACAGAGTGCCTGGCGGCCGCCAGCGTAGCCGGCATTATCGCAATGCCATTCGCGGTAACCGGTAATCCGTGAGGCGCCGTTGACTGATCTCTCCCCACTACGTCAGGACCTCGCCATCATGCAAGACGAATCGGAAGATGTTGTCGCTCGTCGCGACTTCATGAAGAAGGCCGTTGCGCTGGTCGGCGCAACATCCGCATTGGTCTCGCAAAGCGAGGCCGCAAATGCCCAAGGCGCCAATGCGCCGACCGCCGGGGGCCCGCAAGGGACGGGGACGGTTTATACCGGCGATGTGATCCAGGCAAAGAAGGTCATCAGCGCGCTCGACGTCGGCGACCTCGAGCGTGGCAAGACACACAAGTTCTACTTTCAGGGCGTGCAAATGCCGACGGGGCAGAACTGGTATGTGTCGGTGATCGTTGTCCACGGTGCGAAGCCGGGCAAGCGCGTCGCGCTGATCAGCGGGGTGCATGGCGATGAAATGAGCCCCGTGCATACCATCCACAGCGTGATAAGCCAGCTCGACCCCGCGCAGATGTCAGGCACCGTGCTGGCGGTGCTCGACGTATCGCGCCCCGCGCTCGAGGCAATGGAGCGCAGATGGCCCAATTCCGCACTTGGAATCGGCCTCATCGACATCAACCGCGAATGGCCGGGCAACGAGAATGGCGGCAGCGCGCCGAGCCGGCATGCGGGACTGCTGTTCAACCGGCTGTTGAGGCCGAACACCGACTACGCACTCGATTTTCATACGGCCACGACCGGCATGGATTTGACGTCCTTCAATCTGGCCAGAATGGAATTGCCGGAGGCGCGAGCCATGGCGGAGCTTTTTCCGATCAAGCAGATCTTCGACAACCCCGCCTATCCCACGCTGCTTGCCAATGCATTCATCAACGTGGGGATTCCCGCAATCACGCCCGAGATCGGTTCCGCGCGCGTTTTCGATTTCGACATGATTCCGTCGTTCGTCGAAGGCACGATGAACGTGCTCAAGCGCTACAACATCGTATCGGGTCCGATGGGGCGCACTGGGCGAGACGTCGGGACCTTCGTCGGCAACAGCGGCCACTCAGTCATGTCGACGCACGGTGGATTCGTCGAACTGCTGGTCAAAGTCAATGACAAGGTAAAGGCGGGCCAGAAAGTGGCAATCCAGCGCAATACCTTTGGCGAAGTGGTCGCGGAGTATACGACCGAAGTCACGGGCGAGGTGACGGGACGACGAACCGACGCCACGGCAGAGCCCAGAATTCCTCTCGTGATGATTCTTTATCAGAGCGCGGCAAAGGAAATTCCGGAGGACTTTTCTGAATGAAATCGGGGCGGGCAGGGCGGCACGGGTTTGCCGCCCTTGTTTCGGATGATTTGGACACGCTGCAACTTGAGTTTCCGGAGAAAGAAATTCAAACAATCCCCGTCGCATAGTACACAGCGATGACGAAGAAGACGGCCAGCGTCTTGATCACCGTCACCGCAAAAATGTCCCGATACGACTCGCGGTGCGTGAGCCCCGTAACCGCGAGCAGCGTGATGACCGCGCCATTGTGCGGCAGCGTGTCCATGCCGCCGCTGGCCATGGCCACCACGCGGTGCAGCACTTCCATCGGAATATGCGCTGCCTGTGCGTTTTTGATGAAGAGATCCGACATGGCCGCGAGCGCGATGCTCATGCCGCCCGATGCCGACCCCGTGATACCCGCGAGCGCGCTCACCGAAATGGCGGCGTTCACGAGCGGATTCGGAATGCTCTTGAGCGCATCGCTCACGACGATGAATCCGGGCAGCGCCGCAATCACGCCGCCGAAGCCGTATTCCGAGGCGGTATTCATCGAAGCCAGCAGCGCCCCGGCCACGGCCGCCTTCGTGCCGTTCGCGAAGCGGTCTTTCACGCGGCCGAACGCCGTGACGATCACGAGCACGATACCCGCGAGCAGCGCGCCCTGAACCGCCCAGATCGCCACGACCTGCTTGACGGTGGCCGTGACCGGCGTATGAATGCCGGGCAGCACTTCGGGCGGCACGGTCACGGTGTCGCCGTACCAGACGGGAATCCAGTGCGTGAGCAGGAAGTTCGCCACGCCCACCAGCACGAGCGGCGCGACGGCGAGCAGCGGGTTGGGCAGGTGCTCGGTTTTCACGTGTTCCGGCTCGTTCACGAGCGAGGTGCCGTAGCCTTCGCCTTTCGACATCGCGCTGCGGCGGCGCCATTCGAGGTACGAGAGGCCCACCACGATGATGAAGAGCGAACCGGTCACGCCGAGCGCAGGCGCGGCCCACGCGGTGGTCTTGAAGAACGTCGTGGGAATGATGTTCTGGATCTGCGGCGTGCCGGGCAGCGAATCCATCGTGAACGAAAAGGCGCCGAGCGCAATGGCGCCCGGCATGAGGCGCTTCGGAATATCGCTCTGGCGATAGAGTTCGGCTGCGAACGGGTAGACGGCGAACACCACTACGAAGAGCGAAACGCCGCCGTAAGTGAGCAGCGCGCAGACGGCGACGATCACGGCGTTGGCGCGCGAGCGGCCGATATAGCGGATGGCGGCGTGCACGATTGCCTCGGAAAATCCCGATAGTTCGATCACCTTGCCAAATACCGCGCCGAGCAGGAACACAGGAAAGTAGAGCTTCACGAAGCCCACCATCTTTTCCATGAAGATGCCCGAGAAGACGGGTGCAACAGCGGCGGGCTCGGTGAGGAGGACCGCGGCGAGCGCGGCGATGGGCGCGAAGAGAATCACGCTGTAGCCGCGGTACGCGGCAAGCATGAGGAACGCGAGGGCGGCGAGAACGATAACAAACGACATGGAGTCTCCTGCGGATCGATCGCGTTGCGCGATTCAGCTTGCTGCGTGTGTGATGGCTTTCGCTGCGTCCTTTCGTGCGGCGAGGCCGTGGTGCGTCGCAGCGATTGTAACGAAAGGATTTATCTCGTTATTGCGAGCGTGGCCGCTCGGTCCTATCGTTGCGCAGAAGAGCGAGCCGCAGAGGTGCCAGTCAATGAGTGCAATCGGTAATGGCGGGCCAGGTGCGTGGCGCGTGCGGGCGGTGCAGACAGCGCGGCTTGCGGCGGCGCTTGTTTGCGTGGGCGTTTTCGCGGGCATTTGGGCGGGCGCAGCGTTCGCACAATCGCAAGCCGGCGCTTCCGCGCCCGGCTCAAAGGCCGAGAACACGACGAACGCGCCGGATACCCAGCGCAAGAACTGGTACAACGACCCGTTCTTCGCGCTGTCGAACGCGATCAGCGCCTGTCCGCAGCCGCTCGGCCCGCTGATGACGAAAGCCGAAGCCGACGACGACGCCCACTATCGCGTGGAGCGCGGCACGACCTGCTGGCTCGCGCACAAGTGCTCGAAGCCGAACTCGTATCTTTACGATGCGGACATTGCAGCGGCGATTCGCCAGCAACTGCAAGGCGATGCCCTGTTTGCGGGCACGAGCATCTGGATCACGGTGCAGCGCCGTTTCGTCTACGCGGAAGGCTGCGTGGGCCCGGGCTTCGACAGCGCGGCGCTCGAGCGCCGGCTCGCCGCGATTCCCGACGTCGAGCAGGTCTTCGTGCGCGTGAGTTCGGACGCGCGAGGCGCGCTGCCGTACAAGACGCTCTCGACCGCGCCCTGAGCGCGTGCGCGCGGCACTCGCGGCGATGCATCGCACATGGCTCGCGGCATGGCACAATCGCAACGTCGAAAAACTAGAAGCCCGTAGGGGTGCTCCAAATGACTCGTCCTGGTTCGTCGTTGTTCCGTTTGCGCAGATTGCCGTTCGCGGCGTGCGCGTTGACCTTGATCGCAGGGCTGGCTGCGTGCAGCAGCGGGCCGCCGCTGTTCCTGTCGGACGGCCGTCCGACGATCCAGGTGCAATGCCCGGCCTCGGGCGATCGCGATTCCTGCGCGCAGCAGGCGCGTGCCCGTTGCGCCGGCGCAGGCTACGACACCGTCGCGACCTCGACCGACAACGGCAACTACACGCTCGTGTTCGCCTGCCGCAAGGCCCAATAAGCCTCTCGCGCCCCGCTCAGCCCTCGGCGGCGGCGCTCGGTCCGCGCGCCGGCAGGTTCAGCAAAAGGCGCAGCAGGTCGGGCTGGCGGCGCGTCGCCGTCTTCTGAAAGATCGATTGCAATTGTTTGCGCACGGTGTCGTGCTTCACGCCGACGTGCGCGGCGATTTCCTTTTGCGTGAGACCTTCCGCAAGCAGCAGCGCAATACGGCATTCGGCCGGCGAGAGATCGAAGGCCGTCGCGAGCACCCGCTCGTCGACCAGCGGCGCGGAGCGCGGGTGATAGAAGGTCAGCGCCGCGAAAGCGCGCAATTCCGGGACCGAGGCGTCGTCGGCCGTCACCACGTTGTAGAACGCGTAGAGCACCTCCTGCTGGCTCGCCGAGGCCTGCGCGCGGCCCCGCCCATCATGGGTTTGGCCATGCGGGTCCGTTGCGGCCGCAGCATCGGGCGCATCCGGCGCGAGCGTGCCGTCGGCAGCCCCTACGATACGCAACGCGCGAAAGCGCGCCGCCGCAGCCCGCGCGCCGCTCATGCGGTTGCGCAGGCGCGCCTCGCTCACGGCGATGTCCTCGAGCAGGCGCGCGTGATAGGGCGCCGCGAGCGTGATGCGCCGACCGCGCACCCGCACGAGCGAGGTCGCCTTCAGGAGCCGCTGTGCGGCCTCGTTGCTATGGAGCACCTCGCCCAGCGCGCTCACGAGCATGGCTGGCGGACGTGAGCGGTTTGCAAGCGTGTCGGCGTTCAAGGCAAAGCGGCGCAGGTACAGGCGCACCGCGCGCACGAGGTGCGGCGTGAGCCGCTCGAGCAGCTCGCGGTGCTCGCCCGGGAGCGGCCCGGCCTGGGCGTCCACACGGCACGCGAGCATAACGGCGAGGCCGTTCTGTTCGATCAGCTTGCACAGCGCCGCGCAGCGATGGCCTGCCTCGAGCGGGCAGAGCTCGAACCCGGCTGAGCAGTCGCCGTCCGCGCAGTCGAGCTCGATGCCGCAATGCAGCCACTTGCCCGGCGGGTAAGCGCGCAGCCATGCCAGGCGCGCATCGTCGCGGTACAGCGGCCGGATGCGCTCCAGCGGTTCCGCGCCGGTGAGTGCGAAACCGTCGCTCCAGGAAAATAGATCGCGCTGCCGGTCAAAGGCGTACAGATGAACTGACGCCACCCCAGTCGCTTCGCGCAATTGCGCGCAAAAATCCTTCCAGGCGCAAGGATTATCGAGTGTGTCGTAAATAAGGTGCAGCAGGCGATCGTATTGTGATTCGTTTGTTTTCACGCCATTCTCGTTGTTCGTATTGTGAAAGACTGATGGCAGCAAAATGCGCTCCGCATAGCGTTCCACAATTGAGGAATATACAGGCGCAATAGCCCCCGTTAATCTGCCTTTCGATATGGATGCGGATACAACCGCGAGCGTGGACGAGCGGCCTCTGGAATTCCGTGCGGTATCCAACGGATAGCCGGTCGCGCTGGCTTTATTCTGGTCTGACAGTACGAACAAAAGCAGTCAATCCGCTGCGGCGTGCATTTAGCACGGTCAGCCGGCGCGATTACCAAACCGACCGATTATCCGCGGCGTGCGGAAAAGCGGCGATGCGACGAAAGTGAGTGCGCGCTATTTGTGCGCGCTCGATAAAACTTGTCATTACCGGGGGCAGCGATGAATCATCACCAACTCGAAAAGGACATTGAGCATCTCGAACATATCATCGGGCGGCTCTCGGGGCGCGACCGTATTCCGCTCTCTTATTGGCGCGGCCGGCTCGAGTCGGTTTCCGGCGAGAACCTCGTGCCTTCGCAGGTGCAGCGCGTGAAGCGGCTCAACGAAGCGCTGCGCGCGCTCGAAAGCCGTCTGTCGCACGAATCGCTTGGGCAACGCGAACGGTAACGCCAACGTTTGCGATAGCGTTGTAAAAATGCGCGCCTGCATCGTCGCACGGGCTCCAAACCGGTCACAATGGCACTCTCTTGACCGAACTGGAGATGCGTTTTCATGCCGAGCTACAAGCAACTGACCGCCCAGCTGGAGAAGCTTCACAAGGAAGTGGCTGCGGCGCGTGAAAAGGAAATTGACCAGGCGATCGCCGAGATCAAGGAAAAAATCGCGGAGTACGACATCACCGCGGAAGAACTGGGCTTCACGAGCCGACGTGCAGGCCCCGCGCGCAAGAAGGCGCTGCCGGCCCGCTACATGAACCCGAAAACCGGCGAGACCTGGAGCGGCCGTGGCCGCGCGCCGGGCTGGCTGGCGGGCAAGAACCGCGAACGCTTCCTCATCAAGGAATAACGGGCCAATTCCTGCCAGGCCGTTGCACCAAGGGATGCGCAGCACCCGCCGTGACGGCCGCACCGTATCGAGTCCCGAAAAAGCTCACCTCAGGTCCCGCGCGGCGCGCAGCGGCATGCCGCAACGAGCGGGACCAGGACGCTCACGCAGCGCTTGCATGTCTGTGGCGAAAGGAAATTCTCGTGAAAACGGGGGCGTCTCGCGAGCGCGGCGGGTGCACGAAGCTGTCGACGGTGCGCTCGCATCGAGGTCCTGTAAAAGCTCACCTTTGCCAACGCGGCGCGAACCAGCGCGTCTAACCCGTTCGAACCCCATCAAACCTTTAGTCGGCGGGGCGAATGCCGTGTATCATTCGGTCCCGGCGCCTTTTCGCTTTTTTGCGCGGGCATCCGCGGGACATTCCCGATCGCTCGTGCTATTTGCCGTGCGTCGCAGGCAGCGCACTGCTCGCCGCACGCGCCGTAAGCGTTGCTTGAAAACGCGCCCGCAAGCGCCGCCGCGCTCGCCGCAACCCCCGCCGCGCGGCCCGGTTGCCCGAATTCATCTGTGATACCCGCCCTATCCATGTCAGTAGCCGAACTCAGACGCCGCCGCACGTTCGCGGTCATTTCTCACCCGGACGCGGGCAAGACCACGCTCACCGAAAAGTTGCTGCTGTTTTCGGGCGCGATCCAGATCGCGGGCACCGTGAAGGGCAAGAAGAGCGGCCGCTTCGCGACCTCCGACTGGATGGAGATCGAAAAGCAGCGTGGCATCTCGGTCGCCAGTTCGGTCATGCAGTTCGAGTACGGCGACGCGGTCATCAATCTGCTCGACACGCCGGGCCACGAGGACTTCTCGGAAGACACGTACCGCGTGCTCACGGCGGTCGACGCCGCCGTGATGGTGATCGACGGCGCGAACGGCGTGGAAGCGCAAACGCTCAAGCTGCTCGAAGTCTGCCGCAGCCGCAAGACGCCCATTCTCACGTTCATCAACAAGCTCGACCGCGAAGTGCGCGAGCCGCTCGACCTGCTCGACGAAATCGAGCAGCACCTGGGCGTGGCTGCCGTGCCGTTCACCTGGCCCATCGGGATGGGCAAGGAGTTCCAGGGCGTGTACGACATCCAGCGCGACCAGGTACGCGTGTTCCGCGCGGGTCAGGAGTCGCTGGGCGGCGCGGTGGAAACGCTGCAGCACATCAGCGACGCCGATGGCGAAGCGCGCTTCGGCTATCACTGGAAGCGCACCAAGGAAGAAGTCGAGCTGATCACGGGCGCGACGCCCACCTTCGATCGCGACGCCTTCCTCGCGGGCGAGCAGTCGCCGGTGCTGTTCGGCTCGGCGATCAACAACTTCGGCGTGAAGGAAATTCTCGACGCGCTGGTCGATCTCGCGCCGCCGCCGTCGCCGCGGATGGCCGTGCAGCGACCGGTCTCGCCAGAAGAGCCGAAGTTCACGGGCGTCGTGTTCAAGGTGCAGGCCAACATGGACCTCGCGCACCGCGACCGCGTGGCGTTCATCCGCGTGTGTTCGGGCCATTTCGAGCGCGGCATGCAGCTGAAGGTCACGCGCAACAACAAGACCTTCCGCGCGAACAACGTGGTGAGCTTCCTGTCGCAGCGCCGCGAGACCGTGGCCGAGGCGTACCCTGGCGACATCATCGGTATTCCTAACCACGGCACGCTGAGCCTCGGCGACACGCTCACCGAAGGCGAAGACCTGCAATTCACGGGTCTGCCGTTCTTCGCGCCGGAAATCTTCCAGACCATCGAAGTGGTCGATCCGATGCGCGCGAAGCAACTGGGCGAAGCGCTCAAGCAGCTTGGCGAAGAGGGCGCGATCCAGGTGTTCCGCCCGATCCACGGCGGCGCGACGATCCTGGGCGCGGTCGGCCAGCTGCAGTTCGAAGTGGTGTCGCACCGCCTCGCGGCCGAGTACAAGGTTGCGGTGCGCCTGATGCCCGCGCGCTATCGCCTCTCGCGCTGGGTGACCTGCGACGATCCCGCCGAGCTGCGCCGCTTCACCGATTCGTACGAGGCCCGCATGGCCTACGACGCGTCGAACGCGCCGACCTATCTCGCCTCGCACGTCTCCGAAATCGAGGTCGCGCAAAAGGCCTGGCCGAAGATCGTGTTCAACGAGCTGCGCGAGCATTCGGGCGCGCCGTTCCGCAAGTCGATGTAACACACACGGCGCGCTCGCGCCGCGTTCACAAACCAGGCAAAGTCCTTCTCGTGCATCCTGGTGCCACACGCCCAGGGCGGCGTGCGGCGCCATGCCGCCGCATCTGCGCTCATAGGCGCCGGGCGAAATACGCGCAGCGCCTGCGCGCTTGCCCTATCCTCTTCTCGTAACGGTAAAAGACGACAAACCGGCGTTCGCCTCTATGGCAAGCGCCTGTCCGACCGACGAGGAGTGCCTGTGACCGTACGCAATCTCGATGCAGTGTTCCAGCCGAAATCCGTGGCCGTGATCGGCGCTTCGCAGCGCCCCGGCAGCATCGGCAGCATGGTATGGCGGCGGCTGATCGAAGGCGGCTTCACGAGCCCGCTGTGGGCCGTCAATCCGCGCCATGCGGGCGACTTCGAAGCCTTCGACGGCCGGCCCGTGCTCGCCGACGCAAGCGACCTGCCCGAGGCGCCCGGCGTCGCCATCATCTGCACGCGGCCCGCCACGTGGCCCGCGCTCGTGCATCGCTTGGGCGGCATGGGCACGCGCGCGGCGATCATCGTCGGCGAGGCGAGCGACGAGGCCGATCAGGCCGACCTGCGCCACGCACTGGCGGCGGCGCGCCCGCATCTGCTGCGCATCGTCGGCCCCGGCAGTCTCGGCGCGCTCACGCCCGCGCTCAACGCGCAGCTGGGCGCGGCAGCGTCGATTGCGCGCAAGGGCGGCGTGGCCTGGGTGTCGCAGTCCAACGCGCTCACCAACGCGGTGCTGCGCTGGGCCGCGCCGCGCGGCCTGGGCTTTTCGCACGTGATCGCGCTCGGCGACGAAGCCGACGTCGACGTGGGCGACGTGCTCGACTACCTCGCGAGCGACCCGAGCACGCGCGCGATCCTGCTCGAAGTGGACACGATCCGCGCGGCGCGCAAGTTCATGTCGGCGGCGCGCGCGGCGGCGCGCAACAAGCCTGTGCTCGCGCTGAGAAGCGGCCGCGACGACAAGGGCGATGCGCTCTACACGGCGGCGTTCCGGCGCGCGGGTCTCGTGCGCGTCGACACGCTCGACGACCTGCTCGACGAAATCGAAACGCTCGGCGTGGGCCGCGTGGCCGCGAGCGACACGGCCACGCTCATCACGAGCGACCGCGGCGTGGCGACACTTGCGCGCGACGCCTTCATGAAAGCCGGCGACACGCTCGCCCGCTGGAACGACGAAGCGCTGGCGGCCGTCCAGGCCGCGCTGCCGCACGCGCAGGCCGGCAATCCGCTCGTGCTCGGCGACACCGCGAAGCCCGAGCACTTCGGCCTCGCGCTGCAAACGCTTGCCACGCACCGCTCGAGCGGCACGGCGTTCGTCGTGCACGCGCCCACCCACAGCGCGCCGGTGGACGCGGTGGCGCGCACGCTGATCGAGCAACAGCGTTTCGCGTATCGCGGCATGCTCGCGTGCTTCTTCGGCGGGGTGGACGAAACCACGCGCGACGAACTGCACGCGCACGGCATTCCGGTACACACCACGCCGCGGCGCCTGGCGCGCGCGTTTGCCCGTCTCGTCGATTACCGGCTGGGCCGCGAGCTCTTGATGCAGACGCCGGAGACCATGCCCGCGCAGGGCCCGGCCGCGATCGAGGCCGCGCACGGCGAAGCGCGCGCGGCGCTGGCGGCCGGGCGCACGGAGCTGAAAGGGGAGGAGGCGGGCAGACTGCTGGCCTTGTTCGGGCTCGCCACGCAGGCGCAGGACGAACCCGGTGTGAAGCCCGTGGTGGATGTGTCGGTCGAGTTTCGCGACGACGACAACTTCGGCCCGGTGTTCCGTTTCGCCGCGCCTTCGCCGGACGACTTTTCGCCGCCGCTGCGCGTGTACAGCCTGCCGCCACTGAACCCCGTGCTCTCGCGCGACATCGTCGCGCACTCGCCCTATGCGCGCTACGCGGCGCCCGAGCCGACGCTGGCCGCGCTCACCGAGCTATCGCAGTTCGTGTGCGAGGTGCGGGAAATCGTGGGCTTGCGTCTGACGCTGCGTGTGCTGCCCGAGGCGGTCGTGGTCGTCGCGCCCTGCCTGCAGCTCGCGGAAAAGCGCAGCCGCTTCGCGATCATGCCGTATCCGCGGCGGCTCGAAGAAACCATCGACTGGCACGGCGAGCGCCTCACGATCCGCCCGATCCGTCCCGAAGACGAGGAGATGCACCGCACGTTCGTCGAGTCGATGACACCCGACGACTTGCGCCTGCGCTTCTTCTCGGCGGTGCGCAGCTTCGATCACACGCAACTCGCACGCATGACGCAAATCGACTACGACCGCGAGATGGCGCTGATTGCGGTGGTGCATGGCGAGGACGGCCAGCCGCGCACGCTGGGTGTGGTGCGCGCCGTGGCCGATCCGGACAACGAGACCGCCGAGTTCGCGGTCGCGATTCTGTCGAATCTCAAGCGCGGCGGCCTTGGCCGCTTGTTGATGTCGCGCATCATCGAGTACGTGCGCTCGCGCGGCACGCACTGGCTGCTCGGCGAGGCGCTGCGCGAGAACGCGCCGATGATCGGCCTCGCGCGCGCCTGCGGCTTCACCGTCACGCCCACGGAAGACCCGGGCGTGGTCGGCTTTCGCATGCCGCTCGACTGAGCCGGCGCACCTCGCTGCTTAGGCGGCCAGCTTCGCGAGCGCGTCGTCGATCTGGCCGCGCGTGAGTGCGAGCTCTTCGAGCCAGGCCTCGCCGTACTGCGCGCCGGTTTCCTTCTCCAGCCGCGCGATGGTCGCGGCGCAGCGCGCGGCGTCCTTGGGCGTGGCGATGAACGCCTTCACCGACTGGCCGCCCTGGAACGCCTCGAACAGCGGCATGCGGATTTCGTCGGGCAGCGCGCGCGTGGTCCACTGATGCGTCTTGCCGTTGAAGGTGAGCGACGGCGGCAGCACGCGCTCCTTGCGCGTGGCCGGAATCAGGCCGAAATTGCGCGCGGCTTCGGCGATCTGCTCGGCCGTGAACAGCTCCTCGGGAGCGATCTCGAATTGCGCGATGGCGGTTTCGACGGTCTTCATCGCGTCGGCGCGGTCGTCGCGCTTTTTCTGCGCGCGCGCGACGATATCGCGCAACTCGTCGGCTTCGCCGGCCGAGATCGTGAAGCTCGCCTGTTTCTGCTGAAGCTCGGAAAAGCGCTGGAATTCTTGATCGGTCAGGAGTTTCGCCATGGGTTTCGAATGCGCGTGAGCCGCTTGCCCGCCGGTTTGCGGCGGCGCGCGCGGCGCACAGGTTTTTTTGAGAGGGCCGCCATTCTAACCGTTTTGCGTGGCCGGCTTGAGTCCACCGGGCGTCAGGCTGCGCCGTCCTCGCGGAACATCGACAAGGTCTGCACGGTCGCGCTCAGCATTTGCGTCGCCTCGTCGAGCGAGGGCGCGACATAGTCGTCGATGCGCTTGAGGAACGGGCAGGTGAGCGCCGCGATCGCCTGACCCGAAGGCCCGAGCACCGGAAACGTCACGTCGGTCACGCCGAAAATCTGCTGACTGTCCTTGCGCGAGAAGCCCGCCTCGCGCACCTGCTCGCACGCGGCTTCGAGCGCCGCGTGATCGATCGCCACCTCGCCCTTCACCTTCGTATGCTCCGCGAGCATGTGCGCGCGCTGCTCCGGCGTTTGCCAGGCGAGCAGCGTGCGGCCCGAACTCGTGTCGACGAGACCCACGCGCGAACCCAGCCGCACCGCGATGCCCCATGTGCCCGGCCCGTCCACCTGGGCGATCACGAGCAGGTTGCCGCGGTCGTAGACGGTGAGATGGCACGACTGTTCGGCTTCGTCGGCGAAGCGCTGCATGAGCGGCAGCGCTTCCGAGATCAGGCGCTCCATGGGCGGGTGACGATGGGCGAGCGCGAAGAGTTTCAGGCTCAGCGCATAGCGGTCGCCGCCTTCCGAACGGATAACGTATTGCCGCGCCACGAGCCGCTCAAGCATGCGGTAGATCTCGCTCGCGTTGCGTCCCAGCGCCTTCGTGATCTCGGCGCGCGTGAGGCCGGCGCGCTGTTCCGCAAGCAGTTCGAGGATGTCGAGCCCCTTGTCCAGCGCGGGCGCGCGATAGCGATCAGCGTCGTCTTTCTCGTCGGCTTCCTCGGGCACGTTGTCCATCTGGCTCTTCTTCGTGTTCTTTTCCATTCGATCGTCCCCAGGGAAATCACGGACCCATGCTGCACTGCACATCGCTTGACCTTCGAATGTGCGTATATGAATAATGCATTCACTGGTGAATAAACGCCAGCGTCGTCAGGTTGGGAAAAGGCAGATGCAAGGTCGCGAGCGCGGCGGCATTTCGCTCGATGGCGACAAGGGCGCAGGATTAAACGCGGAGACGATCTGTGAACGGCAACGCACCCCATACCGACGCACGCCTGATTCTGCTCGCGCCCGAGGACAACTGCCTGATCGCGGCAGCGCGTCTGGCAGCGGGCGAAACGGTAGAGATAGAAGGCGAGCGTGTGACGCTCGCCAGGACGATCGAACTCGGTCACAAGGTGGCGCGCCGCGCGCTCGCACAAGACGAGAAGGTGCTGCGCTATGGCGCGCGCATCGGCCACGTAAGCGAGCCGGTGGCGCGCGGCGAGCATCTGCACACGCACAACCTGGAAAGCGATTACTTGCCGACCTACACGCACGACGCGGGGCACGAATTCGTGCCGCACAAGTAACGCCACCATGATGCGGCACGCGCCGCGAGCAGGATTCATGTTATGAGCGATAGCAACGTCACCCCTTCACGAGCCGCCGCGCCCATGCTCCAAGGCTGGCTGCGCAACGACGGACGCAAGGGCATACGCAACGTGGTTGCGGTGGCCTATCTCGTGGAATGCGCGCACCACGTGGCGCAGGAAATCGTCGCGCAGTTCCGCGAACCCCTTGGCGCGTTCGACGATCCGCCCGCGCTGCAGCAGCCAGAAGCGCCGCCGGTGCATCTGATCGGTTTTCCGGGCTGTTTCCCCAACAGCTACGCCGAGAAGATGATGAAGCAGCTCACCACGCATCCGAACGTGGGCGCGGTGCTGTTCGTTTCGCTCGGCTGCGAAAGCATGAACAAGCACTATCTCGTGGAGCAGGTGCGCGCGAGCGGCCGTCCGGTAGAAGTCCTGACGATCCAGGAAAAGGGCGGCACGCGCAGCACGATTCAGTACGGTCTCGACTGGGTGCGCGAAGCGCGTGCGCAACTCGCCGCGCAACAGAAAGTGCCGATGCGCCTCGATGAACTCGTGGTCGGCACGATTTGCGGCGGCTCGGACGGCACGAGCGGCATCACCGCCAACCCGGCTGTGGGCCGCGCCTTCGATCAGCTGATCGCAGCGGGTTCGGCCTGCATTTTTGAGGAAACCGGCGAGCTGGTGGGCTGCGAATTCCACATGAAAAGCCGCGCCGCAAGACCCGAACTGGGCGAGGCGATAGTCGCGTGCGTGGCCAAGGCGGCGCGCTATTACTCGATTCTGGGCCACGGTTCGTTCGCCGTCGGCAACGCGGACGGCGGCCTCACCACGCAGGAAGAGAAGTCGCTCGGCGCGTATGCAAAAAGCGGCGCCTCGCCGATCGTCGGCATCGTGAAGCCGGGCGACGTGCCGCCCACGGGCGGTCTCTATCTGCTCGACGTGGTGCCCGATGGCGAGCCGCGCTTCGGCTTTCCGAATATCAGCGACAATGCGGAAATCGCGGAGCTGATCGCGTGCGGCGCGCACCTGATCCTGTTTACGACAGGGCGCGGGTCGGTGGTGGGCTCTGCGCTTGCGCCGGTCATCAAGGTGTGCGCGAACCCGCTGACCTACCGCAACCTCGCCGGCGACATGGACGTGGACGCGGGCCGCATTCTCGAAGGGCGCGCGACGCTCGACGAAGTGGGGCGCGAAGTGTTCGACCGCACGCTGGCCGTAGCGGGCGGCGAGCGTTCGAAGTCGGAAACGCTCGGGCACCAGGAGTTTATCCTCACGTACAAGCGCTTCGAGCCCGTCGGCCCCGCATGCCTGCCCGCCAGTGCGCGCGTGCCGATCGTCGAAGCCGCGAACTGAAACGCGCAGTCGGATGATTTCGTTGTGGAAACAACCATCTCCAGGAGGAGACGAGCCATGGCGCAAGAACAGCATCCCAGGGTGGCGCACAGGCGCCGTATCGGCCGCACGGCGCTCGAAGTCAGCGCATTGGGTCTAGGCACCGCGCCGCTCGGCGGCCTGTATCGCGACCTGTCCGAAGAAGAGGCGCAAGCCACCGTCGACGCCGCGTGGGAAGCCGGCATCCGCTTTTTCGATACCGCGCCGCACTACGGCCACACCAAGGCCGAGCACCGGCTGGGCGCGGCGCTGCGGCGCTATCCGCGCAACGAGTACGTGATTTCCACGAAAGTGGGCCGCCATTTCGTGCCGCGCACGCACGAGTACGACGGCAGCGAGGGCTGGCAAAACCCGCTGCCCTTCGAAGCGATTTTCGACTACACGCGCGACGGCATTCTGCGTTCGTTCGAGGACAGCCAGCAGCGGCTCGGCTTAGTCGATATCGATGTCCTGCTCGTGCACGATATCGGCCGCTACACGCACGGCGAGCGCAACGAGCACTACTGGCGGCAACTGCGCGACAGCGGTTTCAAGGCGCTCGACGAATTGCGCAAGGCGGGCGCGATCAAGGCGATCGGCTTCGGCGTGAACGAGCGCGAAGTGATACGCGAGGCGATGCAGGAATTCGACATCGACTGCGCTTTGCTGGCGGGCCGCTATACGCTGCTCGAACAGGCTCCGCTCGACGACCTGCTGCCCGAGTGCGAGAAGACGGGCGTGAGCATTCTGCTGGGCGGCGCGTTCAACTCGGGCATTCTCGCGCACGGACTGCTCGGCGAGCTCAAATTCAACTACGCCGACGCGCCGCAGGACGTGGTCGAACGCGTGGCGCGGCTCGATACGATCTGCCGGACCTACGACGCCCCGCTCGCGGCGGCGGCGCTGCAGTTTCCCTATGCGCACCCGGCCGTGGCGACGGTGCTCAACGGCGCACGCAGCCCGCAGGAGGTGCGCGAGAACGTCGCCTCGTTCGAGACGAATTTGCCCCGCGAGTTGTGGCTCGCGCTGCGCGACAAAGGTCTCCTCGATCCACGCGCGCCGCTGCCGCAGGCTTGAGCCATGACTACCATCTCTACGATCGAACGGATCGACGCCCATCAGCACTATTGGGACCCGGCACGCGGCGACTACGGCTGGCTCACGCCTTCGATGACCGCGCTGTATCGCGCGTTCGGACCCGCCGATCTCGCGCCGCTGCGCGCGTCGTGCGGCGTGGCGCGCACGGTGGTCGTGCAGGCCGCGCCGACTATCGAGGAAACACGCTGGCTGCTCGATCTTGCACGCAACGAGCCGTCGATTGCGGGCGTGGTGGGCTGGGTGCCGCTGGACGATCCGCACGTCGCCACGCTGATCGCCGAACTCGCGCGCGAGCCCAAGCTGCGCGGCGTGCGCCCGATGCTGCAGGACCTGCCCGACGACGACTGGATCGCGAAAGCCGATACCGCGCGCGGCGTGCAAGCGCTCATCGCGCACGATCTCGCTTTCGACGCGCTCGTGTTCACGCGCCACGCGGATGCGCTCGCGACGTTCCTCGCGCGGCATCCCGCGCTGCGCGTGGTGATCGATCACGGCGCGAAGCCGCCGATCGCGGCGGGCGGCGAGAGCGGCTTTGCGGCGTGGGCGCACGCCATCACGCGCTTCGCGCAGTTTGCGCAGGTGCACTGCAAGCTGTCGGGGCTCGCGACCGAAGCCGCGCCCAGCTGGGACGACGCTACGCTGGCGCCGTGGGTCGCGCATCTGCTTGCCGAGTTCGGGCCGCAACGCCTCATGTGGGGCAGCGACTGGCCGGTGCTGAACCTCAATGGCGATTACGCACGCTGGTACGCGAGTGCGCAGCAGCTTACACAAGCACTTTCCGCAGGCGAGCGCGCCGCCGTTTTCGGCGGCAACGCTGCGGCTTTCTATCGGCTTGAATCCGGGCTCGGGGACCATCCAGCCGGTTAGAAAAGGTCCGCCGAACGCCACGAGGCGCGCCTGCGTCGCCATAATGGCCGTTTGCGTCATCCCAACTTCTTCCCGCGATTTCTTCGCTCGATCGCGGCATGGGGGCCTGCTGCAATACGGGGTATCGCCGTGCCGCGCTTCCAACTGGAGTGGCAGATGGTACAAAGACTGGCCGGCAAAACGGCCCTGATCACCGCGGCGGGCCAGGGCATCGGCTACGCGGCCGCCGAACTGTTCGCGCGCGAAGGCGCACGCGTGATCGCCACCGACCTGCGCATCGACGCGCTGGCAGCGCTGCCGGTCGAGGCGCGCAAGCTCGACGTGCTCGACGGCGCGGCCATCACGGCGCTCGCGCAGGAACTTGGCGCGATCGACGTGCTGTTCAACTGCGCGGGTTTCGTGCACGCGGGCTCGATCCTGGAAGCGAGCGAAGAAGATTGGGACTTCGCGTTCGATCTGAACGCGAAGGCGATGTACCGGACCATCCGCGCCTTCCTGCCGGGCATGCTGGCGAAGGGCGGCGGGTCGATCATCAACATGTCGTCGGCGGCGTCGAGCGTGAAGGGCGTGCCCAACCGCTTCGTGTACGGCGCCTCGAAAGCCGCTGTGATAGGGTTGACGAAGGCTGTGGCCGCGGACTTCGTGACGCGCGGCGTCCGCTGCAATGCGATTTGCCCGGGCACGGTGTCGTCGCCGTCGCTGGAGGAGCGCATCGCCGCGCAGGCGGCGGCGCAGGGCACGAGCGTGGACGCGGCGCGCGCCGCGTTCGTCGCGCGCCAGCCGATGGGGCGCATGGGCAAGCCCGAGGAAATCGCGGCGCTCGCGCTCTACCTCGCTTCCGACGAATCCGGATTCACGACCGGCCAGGCGCATGTGATCGACGGCGGATGGTCGAACTAGTTGGCCCGAACCATCGCCCCAGGCGATTCTGACCGACTGCAACGCACAGACACACGAGGAACACAGACGATGAAACTGCTTCGCTACGGCCCGAAGGGCCACGAGAAACCGGGCCTGCTCGACGCCGAAGGCCGCATTCGCGCGCTCTCGGGCAACGTGGCCGACATTGCGGGCGACGTGCTCTCGGACGCCGGCCTCGCGCAACTGCGCACGATCGACCCGGAAACGCTGCCGCTCGTCGAAGGCAATCCGCGTATCGGGCCCTGCGTGGGCCACATCGGCAAGATGGTCTGCATCGGTCTGAACTATGCCGATCACGCCGCCGAGTCGGGCATGCCGGTGCCGAGCGAGCCGGTCGTCTTCAACAAGTGGACGAGCGCCATCGTCGGCCCGAACGACGACATCGAGATCCCGCGCGGCTCGAAGAAGACCGACTGGGAAGTGGAACTGGGCGTGGTGATCGGCAAGCACGCAAAGAACGTGAGCGAGGCCGATGCGCTCAACTACGTGGCGGGCTACTGCGTGATCAACGACGTGTCCGAGCGCGAATGGCAGATCGAGCGCGGCGGCCAGTGGGACAAGGGCAAGGGCTTCGACACCTTCGGCCCGACCGGCCCGTGGCTCGTCACGCGCGACGAAGTGGCAGATCCGCAGAACCTCTCCATGTGGCTCGAAGTCGACGGCCATCGCTACCAGAACGGCAGCACGCGCACGATGATCTTCACGGTCGCGAAGCTGGTTTCCTATCTCTCGGAGTGCATGAGCCTGCAGCCGGGCGACGTGATCTCCACCGGCACGCCGCCGGGCGTGGGCATGGGCGTGAAGCCGAATCCCGTGTTCCTGAAGGCGGGGCAGACGGTGCGCCTTGGCATCGAGGGCCTGGGCGAGCAGCAGCAGAAAACGCGCGCGGCAGAGTAAGCGCGCCTGACGCACGAAAAAGCGCGCGAGGGGAGGCGGGACAAACCCGCTTCACCTCGCGCGCTTTGTTTTGCGGCGCAGACTTTTCAGTTCGTCGGACTTTTGTCTTCCGGCCCGCTGCCTTCCGCGAGCCGGTTCACCGTCCCCTGCGCCAGCGCCACGAGCTTTTCGTCGCCGTTTTCCATCACGTACACGCTGCACTGGCAGGTGGCCTGGTGGCGCCCCGCGTGCACTACACGGGCGCGCGCCATCAGCGTGCCCTTGAGCGCCGGGCGCAGATAGTTGATCTTGTATTCCCCCGTCACCACCCGCGGCCCAAGGGCCAGCGCGCCGGCAAAGGTCAGCGCGTTGTCGGCGAGATAGCTGATCACGCCGCCATGCACGTAGCCGTGCTGCTGCTTGAGGTCGTCGCGTACCGGCAGGCGCAGGGTCAGCTCGTCCGCTCCCACGTGTGTCAGTTCCGTTCCGAGCAGCACGCTGAACGGTTGGGCATGCAAAGCGCCGCGTGCGCGGTCCACAAGATCTGTCATCGTCGCATTCCCTGGGTCTATCCCCGAGTGGTTTCCTAACCACTCTAGGAAGCCTTAGCGTCGAGTCAAGGTGAATCGAATCGAGCTGCCAACTTACATTAGTTGCGTATACAAAAAGGGCTCAATTACATACGAACGACTCCCCTGTCAGCAAGCATTTGATTGCAAAATGTATACGGAACTAGCCCATTTGGCGCCATTTTCCCATCTTGGTCGTCAATTCTTTGCAAACACGGCGTGATTTTCGCTGGTCGTCACGCCGTCAGCCCGTCAGCTCAAGCGCTGCCATCCTCCTTGCGAGGAACATGAAGCCCTGCGCCCCAACGCGCTAAGGTGTTGAAAGAGTGGAGACAAAAATGGGACCAGCCGACTTCGGCGCATTCGAGCACGAAGGTTGGGAACGTGTCGCGCAGGCCTATCACACGTATTTCGGCGATTTGACTGCCCAGTCGAACCGCGCGATGCTCGAGACGCTTGGCGTGGGGCGTGGCACGCGCTTTCTCGACGTCGCATGCGGGCCTGGCTACCTCGCTGCCGCAGCCAGGCGCCGTGGTGCGGACGTCGCCGGCGTGGATTTCTCGGTCGCGATGGTCGACAGACGTATCGGCGCGATGCCGGGGAACTTCGGATTCCTATGTGCTGTGTCTTGGCTTCCGCACTCAAGGCTTAGGTGCAAGATTGTTTGCGGGAGGTCCGAGCGACAGCCCATCATCGTCCATCGAGGACGGGGCGCCTTACCGACACTGAGCATACTAGCGGCATGCAACTGCCAGACCGTCGAGTGGGCGAGTGTCATGCCCTCCCATTGACGCGCATAGTGGCTGCCCCCGCTCCATCGCGGACTGCTGACAGCGGCCCGGATAGCGTTGACGAAGATTCGGAAGACTTGCTCGTAGAGCGGCCAGACGCCGGCTCGCCGGCATGCCCGGCACGGGAACCCTGTCGCTCCGCTGTCGCGCTTGTGCGCCGCGGCGGGCGGCAGACCGTTTGCGCAGACAATTCAAGAGTATCAGTATCCTCTGCTTCCATTGTGCAATGGCCTCGATTCTCCTGGTTGATGACGACCCGAACATCCTTCGTCCGCTTCGGATACTCCTCGAGGCGGTGGGCTATCGTGTGCTCACGGCGCTGAACGGCCTCGCGGCTATGCCTGTCACGGCAGCCGGACGCCCGGACGTCATCGTCACCGACTGGATGATGCCGGCGGTCGATGGCGTTGCCTTCTGCCGGTGGCTGAAGGCCGACCCTGCGACGGCGACCATTCCCGTTGTGATGCTGTCGGCTGCGCTACCGCCCTGTCCGACAGGCAACCTATGGGACGTCCTCCTGATGAAGCACACGCCGATAGGGCGCCTGCTTCATGTCATCGGCCGGCTACTGGACGCGCACGGCACCGCGACCTGACGCCGACGCGCCCGCGATGGGCTAAGGTCCCGGTTACGCGCGGCGCCGGGCTTTTTCAACTTCTGCGTCTCAGCGAATCGATAACCGTCGCAGCCTGGCTATCTGCGCAGGATGTCGGCCAGCCGCCACCGGACGCACCGCGTCCACTGCCTGCGCTTCGCGGTGCCGGGCTCGTGCAGTTCAGCGCGCAGGGCGAAGTCATGCGCGTGACGACCGCCCCTCGTGCAGAGCCCGACGGGGTCGTGCTGCGCAAGGGTACCGTCATCAAGCTGGCGCCTGACCCGGCGCAGCAGTCCACGAGCCTGTTGCGCCTAGGCGCGAGCGTCGCCGCTATACGCCGCGAAACGTTCTTTTGAGCGCCGCAAGCGCTTGTCTGCACGGGCACACGCTACCCGTGCGAGTCCACCCACGCGCGAGCCTAAGCCAGTCCCGCCACCTGCGCGTCGTCTGGCGTGCCGAAGATGCCAAGTATGACGGAAGCCTCGACCGGTCTGTGCTCCCGAGTAATCGGGCCGCTTGCGGCATAACGCACCGGGGCAAGGAGTTCTGTTGCGCGATGGCGTGCCCCCATAGCACGTAACCTTTGTACTCTTCCTGCTCCATGTGCAAACGGCCTCGCCCGACGTCGTAACCCAACGCCGATTGTATGAGAACCTTCAGCACCGGCTGTCACGCTGCGCAGCTCGGCATACCATCCGCCTCCAATCCACGTCGTCGCGCGTTCGCAGGACTTCAAACACGCGTGCAAACGATTGTCTGCGTATTCGAGCAAGCTAGATGTCTACCGACGCCTCGTCAACGTCAACTCCATCTGCCACGCATGTGCAATTGCGACCTTGTCGTTTGGCGGCATAGAGCGCCCGGTCCGCTGCAGCCACCAGGAGCGTCGGGTCGTGACCATCGCTCGTGTGGAGGACGGCGACACCGAGGCTGATGGTAACAATCCCGGAATTGCTCCCCCGGTGCGGAAGACGGAGGCTTTCTACCGCCTGTCGGATTCGCTCGGCTACGACTAGTGCGCCATCCCGGTCGGTGTCGCGCAATATCAACGCAAATTCTTCGCCGCCATATCGCGCTACGGTGTCAGTAAAGCGCGCGGCCGACGATGCAATTGTTCCGGCAACGATGCGCAGGCATTCATCGCCGCGTTGATGGCCGTAGAAGTCGTTATAGCTCTTGTACGCGTCAACGTCCGTCATGATGACGGCCAGATATCCCCGCTTGTCGGCACGCGACTCCTGTTGCCAGTGATGCGCCAGCTCGCGGTCGAAATGGCGCCGATTGAACAGTCCAGTCAGTCCATCCCGGAAGGCGAGGCCGCGTAACTCGGCTCTTTCTTCAGCGGCACGTTTCTCCAATAGCGTTCGTTCAGTGATGTCTCTGACCGTAGCGGTCAGAGAATCGGGCTTTCCCGAGAACGGTTCGATTACGCAGCGCAGGTGGGCCTCCATCCATAGAACGCTACCGTTCATGTGTCGGAGGCGACTGGTTTCAGAAGCTTCGACCTCACCCGAGGCTACTTTCGCTATGGCCGCTGCGAGCGCATCGCGGTCATCGGCTAACGCCAGGTCGGTCAGGTGTGTACCGGTGAGGTGCTCGGGCGAGTGCCCCAACAATGAGGTGATACGCGGGGACACGTAGGTCAGCCTGCCGTCCAACCCGAGACTCATGACGATATCAGTCGCGTTTTCGGCGAGCACCCGATATCGACGTTCGCCGTCACGCAGCATCATGAAGAGCCGGTTGCGCTGGGCCTGGGTGGCGGTGATGGGCAAAGCGATGCCCAATGCGGCGACGAGGAAAAGCTGCAGGCCGAAGATACGACCTTGCATCGTTTCATAGGGGAAGACCCATAGTGGGCCCGTTCCGCGCAGGGTGAAAGAGACGGCGATTGCGAGGCACAGAAGCAGGCCAACCATGACACCTGCGAGGTCTGCCTGAAATGCGAGCAGGACAATGGGCGGGAGCGCCCAATACAGGAGCGGAAAACGGCTTTGGCCGAACACGCCTACCGTGGCAATGCAAACCACCAGTAACAGGAACGCAGTCTTGCGGCGCTGGTCGGCGCGCAGCAAATGAGCCACGTCACCAGTCCAGAAAACAAGCGCGGCAGGCGTGAAGATGGCGAGACTCAGGGCATCCGAAATAAACCAGTTGGCGAGGTCAGGCAGCAGCCGCCCACTTAGTCGTCCATGCAGTAGCGTCATCGCAAGGACGCCCGACACCGCAGGCGCAAGCAGTACGCCGCCCGCCACAAATCTCGTGAGCGGCCTCGCCCGAACCATCTCGGAAACGGTCGAGATGCGTGGTGCAAAGGCAAGGGCGATAAGTACCTCAACGATGTCGGCAGACGAATAGGACGCAGATACGCCGAAACTTTCGCCCACGAAAAGATTGGCAGCCAGATTGCCAAGCACACCACCGGCGAAAACCGAATACCGTCGCCGAGGCGGTGCAACCATCAGTTGTGACAGCAGCACCGCGTTGGTTAGCCATATTGGCGCGATTTCTCCCGCCATGGTTTTGAGCGCTCCGCTGGCGAGACAGGTGAGCGTTGTTACCATGAACGCTAGCAATAGGTGCCAGACGTCCGCAGGGTGGCTGGCAAGACTTGACGACCGCGAATCTGCTCGCAAATCGGGCGAGCGGCGAGCAGCCGAATTCCCCATCTTTATCTCTCTGTATTCTTGGTCTTCGCTTGCATCCCGGATGGATGCGCGGCGCCCATGTGCATGTTAGGAAGGCACGTTAAGCAAGACGCCTTGCTGCCTCACGAATCCATTTATCGGCCAGGAACGGCGAAACTTTACGGGGCACCATGCTGGACGGCTCTAGTTCTGTGGACCGTCTGCGGAAAATACCTGTTTGTGCCGCCAATGCAGGCACCCCCGCAAGCGGACCGCGAGGAGAAGGCCACGGAAGTCCGTTCTGCTCAATCCGAACTCTTCCAAAACTGATTGCGAAAGTGTCTTGAACAATAGTCTGAGTGTATTACGTCACGCGTGCAACCGATGTAGTTGCGTGAACAACTATTAGGGATTTAATTCTAAAACTTGCACTCGACGACGTTGAGAAACATTTGCGTCCTGGTTCCCCCCGTATGAACGCAGTCTTCGCCGCTGCGCTGGTTCGCTGGGCCGTTTGTGTTCCTCGGTTTGGTGCCCGCGCAAGCATATCCCGCCCGGGGTGCGCGTCTTCGACACGATGAACGCTCGGTCGGAGAGCGTTTCTCACCTTGCTCAGGACACGAGCTTCATTTAAATGGCTTGCCGCCGTCAATTACACAAACTTACACTATTTGGACAAAACGGCCGGGCTCACGCCTGCAGTTGCACAGCTTGCGGTTAAAGTCTGCTGCCACGAGTCTAGGTGTCCACAAGCTCGTCGACCGCGTGAACTGCATGCGCTCTTCGCGTCACGCACCTATTTTGGTCTTGCATATACTGGGGCGCGAAGCATGGCACGAAACTATTGCTGCGGTGCCGACCATAAACCCGGTCATGATGACTCGGATGGCTGTGCCAGGACAGCGAGCCAGCAAACCGCGCCCCAAAGATGCTCGGTAGCCCATCAGAGTCGATAGACGCGCTCTGCATTGTCGTGGAACAGTGCACGACGCTCGGATTCAGAGAAGTCCTTCGTAATTGCCTTGAAGGCATCAAAGACCGCATCGTAACTGCTGAACAACTTGTCGACAGGAAAGTTACTCGCGAACATGCATCGCTCGACGCCGAATGCATCGATTGCATCGAGAACAAACGGCCGAATGCTGTCGACTGTCCACTTCCAGTCCGCCATCCCGAGCCCCGAAATCTTGCACGAAACGTTTGGCGCGGATGCCAGCATCCTCATCCCTTTTCTCCAGCCTTCGACTTCGGCGGGCATACGGTCCACCGGCATGCCAGTATGGTTGAGAATGACAGGAGTATCGGGATAAGCCTGGGTCAGCGCCGTCGCTTCTTCCATCTGCGTGCAGTACAGTTGCAAATCGAAGGACAGGTTGTAGCGTCGCAAGAGGGAATAGCCCGCTCGCCATTGCGGGTCGCTCATGAGGTGCGGACTGTCAATGAACGTCTTGACTGGGTCACGATGGAAGTTAAGACACTGTCGGATTCCGCGCACGTTCGGATATTCGAGATGTGCCTCCATGACCTCCTGGACCTTCGGTGACGACAAGTCTGCAAAGGCGACGATTCCGTGCGGATAACCGTGCTTGTCTGCCACGCCCTGGAGCCACCGCGTTTCCGCCACCGGGTCATTATGGTCATATTCGACCTGCAGGTGGACCGTCTTGACGACATTCTGGTTCTTGGTGTCGGCCAGAAAGTTTCCAATCAGATAGTCCTCACGAATCGCCGAGTAATCACCGAAAACGCGCTCAAGCATGGGCCCCTGAAGCCACGGATAGTCGCCGTTCTTCAGGTCGTAAAGATGATGATGCGGGTCAATGATGGGAAGGTTGTCCACAATGTCTCCGAATACGTTTGAATCAAGGCACGTGGCCGCCCGTTCGTCCACAGGCGGCTGTCGCACGAGCAAATGCGCTTAGTAGCTGCCGGCCGACGGCGGATACACGCGCTTCACAGTAGCCTGGGTGGTGGGCTGGTCAATCGTTTCCTTCGTAACGAGCGGCTCTTTAAGCGCCAGCTCCTGAGTCGTTGGCTTCTTGTTTAAAGCGTTGTTCACCTGAGTGGTGGCGTCGATACCCTGGCCAACGGCTTCCTGCAGGAAAATTCCCTGGACGGCACCATCACGCAACAGCTTGATGGTGGTCGGGCTTCCATCCGCCGTCACAACGGCAACCTTACCTGTGAGTCCCCGCGTTTGAAGCGCTTTGGCCGCGCCCGTCGCCGCTTCATCGTACATCCCGTAGATGGCCTTAACGTCGGGGTGGGCGGTCAGAATGTCGTTCGCCTGCGAAACAGCCTCGTTGACGGTCAGACCGTGGGTCTCAAGGACCTGAACCAGGTCGCAACCGTCCGCAGCAAACGATTCCTTTGCGCCCTTCATATATTTTTGCGCGTTCTCGCGGTCTTGCGGAAGCGACAGCATCGCAATTTTGTTACCGCCGCGCTCCTTCGCCAGCTTGCAGACATACGAGCCCTGTGCCTTGCCGGTTTCATAATTATTGGCGGTGACCGCCGACGTATAGTCGGTCTGTCCAGCCTGTGGACCGATGCCAGCAAACGCGATGGGGACAGACTTTTCCTTTAGCAGCCTCAATACCGGAGGCGTGCTCGTCGAACTGACGGGCCCCATGACAATAGCGGAGACGCCTCGCGTCAGCGCCGTCTTTACGTTGTCCATCTGCTTGGCAGGAGAATTCTCGGAGGTGAATTCCACGTAGTTCATGCCCAGTTCTTTCGCGCGCTCTTTCACTCCGTACGCGACCCATTGCCAGTACGAAATGTCCAAGGACGGTGCGATGTACGCAACCGTCTGTTTGGCCTGCGCGAGCGCCGACTGTGATGCCATCGCGACGCAAGCCAGCGCGCTACAGACAGCCATCGTGGTCAACGGCTTCCCAAGGTGGTGAAATTTGGCGAGTCGAAAAACGTTCATCATTGTCTCCTTGCTGAGTGTTGTGCCGCCGGCTTATCGCCGTGCTTTGGTGACGCGGTCGACAAGCACCGCGATGAGAATCACGACACCCGTCACGGTGCCTTGCCAGAAACTGTTCACGCCAATGAGATTCGCGCCGTTCTGGATAATCGTTATCATCAGCGCGCCGAGCAGCGCACCGATGGCCGACCCGGTGCCGCCGAAGAGGCTTGCGCCCCCGATGACCACCGCCGCGATTGCCTGAAGCATCAGGGCGGACCCCGCCGTTGCCTCTGCATTACTGATGTACGAGATGCTCACGATGCCCGCAAATGACGCGAGCAATCCCGAAATTACATACGCGGACAAACGAACGCGGTTAACTGGAATACCTATGACACGAGCGGAAGAGCTGCTGCTACCCACCGCATAGAGCCATCTCCCTGCTACAACCTTTCGCAGGAAAAACTCGATAAGAATCAGCAGCAGCACGCACCAGAGCACGTAGTTGATGACTCCTGGAATCAATGTTCCGGAGTTGAGCAGCCAATAGTTCGGGTCGTTGATAGGTAGCGAGTGGCCGTCGGTGACGATGAACGACAGACTTCCGGCAATGGCATACGTACTAAGCGTTACGACGAATGGCGCGAGACCTACGAAGGTCACGAGTGCACCATTAATCGAACCGATGATGAAACCGACAGCCAGGCCTGCGATGCTGCTGACGATTGCGCCATAGCCATGTGACATCGCGAGACCGGTGACCATGCCTGTCAGGGAAAAGACTGAGCCGACTGACAGGTCGATACCACCCGTGATAATCACGAGGAGTACACCGAACGCCATGATGACGAGCGGTGCCGCAGCCTGGGTAACATTCGCTAAATTTCCCATCGACAGCGCGGCCGGAACGACCATGCCGACAGCAAGTTCGATGACCACAATGGCAATTGCGATAGCAATTTCGGTACGATAGGTCGACAGTATGCGCCGGATACCACCGCCAGAATCCTTCGAACCGCTCCGTATTGAATGTGTCATTGCTTTCATGCTTTGTCTCCTGACTTAATCCTCGATATCCGAAACGTTCAATGACTCAGGCGGCCATTCCTGTAGCGCTAGCAAGGCTCTCTTCACTAACGTCTGTGTGACGAAGTACGCCAGTCGGCCGCCCGGAAAGGTCAAATGCGAGCACCGTGTCACAAAGTTCGACCAGTTCCAGGTATTCAGTCGACCACCAGACGACTGCCGTACCCTGTCTGGCGAGCTTGCGAACGAGTGCGTAGATTTCCCGCTTTGTCCGAATGTCGACTCCGCGCGTGGGTTCCTCGAGCACCAGCAGTTTCGGTTTCAGATTCAGCCAGCGCGCAACGAGGATTTTTTGCTGCGTGCCACCGCTCAAAGTTGAAGGGAGGTGCCATAGGGAACCAGCACGTATCTTGAGCGCGTCGAGGAGGGCTTGCCCCTGCCGAAGCTCTTCGTCACGAGCTATCTTTTTTCGCTCGACGATGCGCCGCGCTGCCATCAGGTTGTCGATGATTGGAAGCGTTGCGAGAATGCCTTTGTTTGCACGGTCGCCAGATATATAGCCGACCCCGGCGCGAGCCGCGCCTGACGGCCCGCGATGCTTGACCGGTTCGCCCGCGCGCTCGATATCCCATCGCGATTTTTGCCCGAGTCCCGTTAGGGCCTCAATGAGAGCCAGAGGACCGGTCGGAGCGCCCGCGAGTCCCACAATGGCCCCCGGACGTATTTCGAGTTCGATATCGTCGAGGCGGACAATGATGGGCCTTTCCGCGGTGCCACCGTTGTCGTGACTTGTGTCGTGACCTTCCCGCAAATCCGATGCAGCTTCCAGGCTGACCTCGGTTTGTTGGTCAGGCTCGACGGATTGCCCCATATAGTCGACGATTTCGCGGTCCGTGATGGCATTGAGAGGCGCACGGTCGACAGCTGTTTTTCCGTCGCGAATGATGGTGCAAACGTCAGCAATCTGACGTATCTCGCGCATGCGATGAGATACGAACAGGACGGCGAGACTTGTCTCCGCTACCAGCCTTCGAATGACCGCAAAAAGACGCCCAGTCTCGGCAGCAGTGAGGTTCGCTGTCGGCTCGTCAAGCAGTAGCAGCCTCGCGCCAGAGCGGAGTGCTCGAGCGATTTCGACGAGCTGTCGCTCGTGAAGCGATAGCTCACCCACCAGACGGCTAACCGATTCCCGTGCGAACTGCGGGTCAATCAGCGATAGAGCATCAATCGCGAGAGCACGTGATGCTCGCTCGCTGTAAGTTCCGAGCGCGCGATGCATCCGGGGCATGGCGATATTCTCTGCGACCGACAGATGCGGCAGCAGTGCCAGCTCCTGATTCACAACCGCAATCTCCCCTGTGTCAGCGGGCGATGCTGAGGAGCCACCGAGGTCGCGTCCGGCGAATTGAAGCGTGCCCCCGTCCCGTTGATGCTGGCCAGAGATAATCTTGATGAACGTCGACTTCCCGGCTCCGTTCCCACCAAGGAACGCGTGCACCTCTCCTGGACGGACAGACAGGTCGAAGCTCTTGAGGACGCTGGTAGCCCCGAAGCTTTTGACGATTGACTTCGCGAGCAACAACGTAGGTTGTTCAGACATTGCGCATCTCCGTCGCGAAAACTGCGAACGAACGGCTCCAACCGCAGGTTGCGAGAGCCGCCTGCAGTGAGTGACAAATTTCGGAGGCTTAACTGAGTGGCTACAAATGCAGCGAGCCGAACTCAGTGCCGGTCGCGCTCCTTAGCTGGGGGCGACCAAGTAGCGACGGACGCGTCGCTTGCTGGGAGGGGAATTCAGGGTATTCATCTACGTCTCCTGTGCGGTTGCTGCACCGCGCCATATTTATATGAGGCAATGTTTTAGGCCACTGGGTGACCTGACACGGGGTAACATTTCAACTGTTTTCCTGTCCGTATCGTTGATGTCGAGGATGGCAGCGACCACCGTCCGAAGGCAATGCAGTTTTGTTCAATCGCGACTGAAAAAAATTTGACCATGCGAATTCCTCCGTTGAAGGCCATCATTGCTTTCGAGAGCATTGCACGCACGAAGAGCGTCAACCGGGCAGCGGAAGAGCTTGACCTTACGGCGTCGGCCGTCAGCCATCAGTTAAGCAACCTCGAATCAATGATTGGCCAATCCCTGTTTCAACGGACAGGTCGTGGTCTCGTCCTGACACCGACCGGGGAGCGATATCTTGCCGATGTGACGGGGTCGCTGGCAGACCTCAGCCGGGCAACTGAGCGTGCCTCGAGCCAGAAGGAAGTCGACATCCTGCGCGTGCATTCGAGCCCGAGTTTCGGCCTGATGTGGCTATTGCCGCGGCTATCCTCGTTTCAGGAAGCAAATGGCGACGTTCAGTTGAACGTCGCCTGCTCATACGAGAACGTATCGTTTTCGAACGGGTATTACGACATCGACATTCGTCATGGCTATGGAGAATGGAGCAACCTTGAAGTGCGCACGGTCCGGGGCGAATTCATTGCCCCGCTGGCGTCGCCGGCCTATCTCGAGCGGCATCCGGTGAAGACTCCAGATGACCTGCTGGCCCAGCGGCTGGTCTATTCGGAGACGCCTCTCGTTCAGTGGCGGCAATGGTTTGGGCGGGCCGGGGTTGCTGGTGCGAACAAGACGTTCGACTTCTCGTTCGACCGTTCCTACATGTCCATCGAGACAGCTTCGCTAGGGCTCGGAATTGCTCTGGAAAGCGTGATGATGGCTTCGCAAAAGATAAAGGACGGCGCACTTGTGCAGGTCTTCGACAATAGCCATTCGGTCGAGGTTGGCGCACATCATCTCGTTTACCCTAGCCAGAACGCCGAATTGCCCCGAGTTGCAAAATTTTTGACCTGGATTGAAGAGGAAATTGAACGCTGCAAGGTGGGCTCACAGGGATAACCCTGGGGGCTGAAAATTTCTCAGCTACGGTTGAGGGGAACTGCGTTGATGCAAGGTTCGCCGGCGGACAAACTTCGCCTACACCTAGTTCATCAATGGAGACACCCACATGTTGCTCGGGAATCAAGTCGTTATCGTCACGGGCGCGGCATCGGCACGCGGCATCGGTAAAGCGACGGCAAAGGCGATGGCAGCACACGGCGCGCGCATTGCAATTCTGGACCTGAACCTCGCGGACGCGGAAAGCGCTGCGCGTGACCTCGGGGAAGGTCATCTCGGTCTGGCGTGCGACGTCACCGACAAGGAAGCCTGCGTCGCCGCAGCAGATGCTGTCGCCGCTAAATACGGCCGAATCGACGCGTTGATAAACAACGCCGGGATTACGCAGCCCATCAAGACACTCGAAATCTCGAAGAACAACTTCGACGCAGTCGTCGGCGTGAGCCTGCTGGGGACGCTGTATATGTCACAGGCCGTCATCCCGCACATGAAGAAGCAGCAGCGTGGCAGCATCGTTTGCATGTCTTCCGTTTCCGCGCAACGCGGCGGCGGCATTTTCGGCGGCCCGCACTACAGCGCAGCGAAAGCTGGCGTTCTCGGGCTTGCCAAGGCGATGGCTCGTGAATTCGGCGGCGACCATATCCGCGTCAATTCCATTACGCCCGGCCTTATCCAGACGGACATCACGGGCGACAAGCTGACCCCTGAGATGCGCGCAGACATCATCAAGGGCATCCCACTGGGGCGTCTCGGCGAGGCAAACGACATCGCCAATGCCTGCCTGTTCCTGGCAAGCGACCTCTCCACCTATCTGACCGGCATCACGCTCGACGTCAACGGCGGCATGCTGATCCATTGAAGTGACGTGCCCTCTTTCGCTTCCGACATTGCATAAACATACGACGCACTTGGCCTAGCCGGGGCGTCTTGCCGCCAAAGCGGCACAGAGACATGGCGCTGAGCCCGTCACCGTGACGAGCTCGGACGACAGGAGACAACCCATGAAATCCAGACTGGCCACACCGGGAATCGGTGCAGACCTCTCGGCTTCGAGCGACTCATCAGACTTTGAGGCGCGAACTTACGCAAGAGTCGCCCGTCGCCTCATTCCCTTTCTGATGCTTTGTTACCTCGGCGCGTATCTCGACCGGGTGAACGTGGGCTTTGCAAAGCTGCAGATGCTCAACGACCTGCGCTTCTCTGAAACCATTTATGGCATCGGTGCAGGCATTTTCTTTCTGGGCTACTTCCTCTTCGAAGTCCCGAGCAATCTCATTCTGCACAAAGTCGGCGCGCGAAATTGGCTCGCGCGCATCATGCTGACCTGGGCGGTGATTTCCGCAAGCTTTTTGTTTGTGAAGACGCCGACCACGTTTTATGTACTGCGCTTCCTGCTCGGCGTCGCGGAAGCGGGGTTCGCGCCGGGCGTGATTCTGTACATGACCTACTGGTTCCCGGCCGCCCGGCGCGCAAAAGCGCTCTCGATGTTTTTCATGGCGATTCCAATGGCTGGCATCCTCGGTGGCCCGCTTTCCGGCTGGATTATGCATTCCTTCCAGGGAGCCCAGGGACTTGCAGGATGGAAATGGCTTTTCATGCTGGAGGCACTCCCGTCGTTGCTCCTTGGCATCGCAATTTTTCTGTATCTCGACAACGGAATCGCCAGTGCGAAATGGCTGTCCGATGACGAAAAGGCACTTCTCAAGCGCAACGTGGAAAGCGACCGTACGGCGGCCACCGAGCACGTGTCCATCCGTGCGTTTGTCCGCGACCGTCGTCTCTGGCTAATGGCTGGAATCTACTTCTGTGTAGTTCTCGGTCAATACGGCCTCACCTTCTGGCTGCCGACAATCATCCGTCGCACAGGTGTCGCGGACCCGCTGTGGGTTGGTGTCCTGACCGCGATTCCGTACATTTGCGCCATCATCGCGTTGCCGTTACTCGGAAGTAGCGCCGATAAGCGCCGCGAACGCCGTTTGCATCTGGCGATTCCGATGCTGGTTTCTGCCGCCGCTTTCGCCACACTGCCGATGCTCGGAAGCGTGGGTCCCTCGATTATCTGCGTGAGCATCGCTGCTGCCGGCATCCTCGCGTCGTCGTCATTGTTTTGGGCGCTTCCTACTGCTGTTCTCAGCGGTATGTCCGCTGCGGCCGGAATTGCCGCGGTCAACTGTTTCGCGAATCTGGCCGGCTTTTTCTCGCCCGCCATTGTCGGATGGCTAAATGACTTCACCGGCCACGCGACAGCAGGCCTCATCTTCATTTCGACGGCTGTCGTTCTGGGCGCGGTTCTGGTGTTCTTCGTGCCCGCAAAGACTGTCAATCGCTGAACGAACTCTTTCCAGGAGACGAGTAAATGAGTACAACCGTCATCGAGGATGTGTCGCTCGCTGAGCGCGCATACCGCATCCGCCGTAACGCTTTGCTAATGGGCGAAGTACAGGGCCAGGGTTATATCGGCCAAGCGCTCGACATCGCTGACGTTCTGGCCGTTTCATATTTCGGCGCGATGAACTACCGCGCGGCGGAGCCAGACTGGGAGGACCGGGACCGATTCCTGTTGTCGAATGGTCATTACGCGATCGCGCTCTACGCTGCATTGTTCGAAGCGGGCATTCTTCCCGAAGAAGAACTGGAGACCTACGGCAGCGACGACAGCCGTCTGCCCATGTCCGGAATGGCGAGCTACACCCCGGGGATGGAGATGTCCGGTGGGTCGCTCGGCCAGGGGCTAACGATTGCCGTGGGCCGGTGTCTCGGACTCAAGCGCAAAGGCTCTAAATCGTTCGTCTACACGCTCTTCTCCGACGGCGAACTTGACGAAGGAGCCATCTGGGAAGGTCTCCTCTCGGCAGCGCACTGGAAGCTGGACAACCTGATTGCGATGGTCGACGTCAATAACCAGCAGGCCGACGGCCCGTCGACGCAAATCATGGCTTTCGAGCCGCTCGTACCGAAGCTCGAAGCGTTCGGCTGGTACGTGCAACGCGTAAACGGAAACGACATCAATGCCGTGAAGGCGGCCTTCGACAACGCTCGAAACCTGAAGGAGGCAAAGCCGCGAATCGTCGTGTGCGACACGAAGATGGGCTGCGGCGTACCGTTCCTCGAGCAACGGGAGAAGAACCACTTCATCCGGGTGGACGCACATGAATGGAAGCTGGCGCTGGATGCACTTGATGAGACTTTTGCAGGGAGCAAAGCATGAACTCGGTCGTCGATAAAAAGCCTCGTCTGAAGACCTCGGCGATGATTGCGTCCATCGCCGGCGAAGGCCAGGTGACACGCTCCGCGCCGTTCGGGCATGCACTTGTCGAATTGGCTCGCGCGAAGACGAATGTCATTGGCATGACGGCCGACCTGGGCAAGTACACCGACCTCCATATCTTCGCGAAGGAGTTTCCGCAGCGGTACTACCAGATGGGCATGGCAGAGCAACTTCTCATGGGTGCCGCCGCTGGCTTCGCCCACGAAGGAGCGCAGCCGTTCGTCACCACCTATGCAGTATTCGCGACGCGGCGGGCGTACGACTTCATTCACCAGACCATCGCGGAGGACAACCTCGATGTCAAAATCGTTTGCGCCTTGCCGGGCCTGACGACCGGCTATGGGCCAAGCCACCAGGCCGCCGAAGACTTGGCACTCATGCGAGCAATGCCGAACATGACGGTGATTGACCCCTGCGATGCACTTGATATCGAGCAGATGGTACCGGCCATCGCTGCACACAAAGGACCTGTGTATGCTCGTCTCCTGCGGGGCAACGTGCCGGCAGTGCTCGACGAATACAACTACCGGTTCGAACTCGGCAAAGCAAAAATGCTGCGTGACGGAAACGACGTCCTCATCATCTCGTCGGGCATCATGACAATGCGTGCGCTGGAAACTGCGAAAGCGCTGGCGTCGGACAAGGTGGACGTTGCAGTGCTGCACGTTCCGACCATCAAGCCGCTCGACACGGAGACCATCATCCGCGAGTCGAAGCGGACGGGGCGCATGGTCGTCGTCGCTGAGAACCATACGGTTATAGGCGGTTTGGGTGAAGCTGTCGCAACCACGCTCTTGAGCGCCGGCGTTTCTTGTACGTTCAAACAGGTCGCGCTGCCCGACGAGTTTCTCGACGCCGGTGCACTGCCGACGCTCCACGACCGCTATGGCATTTCGACAAATGTCATGGCGGCCAACATCAAACAGTGGCTGACTTAAACGTCAGCTGGTCAGCAGGCGTTCGCGTGTAGGAGATGCGTACGCTGGCGATACTCGCTTTTCAAGCGTCTCCTCCATGTATCACGTGGAATGGACTAGGCCCACTACCGGTGGGCCATTTTTTATCCAGGTCTCGCGCCGCGGGAAAGCGATGTGACGGCATCTATAGCCCGTGGTGACCTCGCCGTGTTTCTTGCGAGCGTCAGGCACCAGCCAACATGGATTGAACTCAGGGCTCAAGAGACGACCTCGGACTAGCATATTCGCGGCAGGCTTCGCATACTGCGTTTGACGGGCCGTGCACCGGTTTCTGCACAGCTAGGTTTGGGAAGGCGGTGCCTTGGCTGCGTACTGAGGAGGAGACAAAACGAGCTCCTTTCTCGGTATGCCTTCCACCTCATTATTTTTTGCCCTTGAGGGTGAACGGAGCGAGGAGCGACTGAATGTCGACCTGTTGTCCCTGAAGCAAAAGCAGACGAGCGTGGAGCACCGTGTTCTCGAGAACAAGCTTCGCGGTGCTCAGCAGGTACAGCGCATGGAGGTCCGAGTCCGACATCGCCGCCTCTACAACGTGGTGCCGTTCTACCAGCGAGCACATGACAAGGCGTCGTAGCTCCTGTTCGCCGAACGGTAGGTCCGCATAGTCGATTGGGTCTTCTGCCTCGACTTCACACAGCATCTCAACAAGCGCTTCGGTGCTCACTTCCATGTGCCAGCTCCTTGACGGTGGTCAGACTGTTCATGAAGTGCTTCCAGATTAACGTCTTCCGTGTGGAACGTCCAACGTTCTCTGCAACGCGATAGCTCCTTGTATAAGTCATGATGTAAGCGCTACCGAGCGACTGACCGACTAGCACGGCGGGGGCGCGTTCCCCGGCGACCTGCAATGCGCGATGCAAATCTTCAGCAACCGATTTGCCATCTTGTGCTTCTGAGCTGCGGTCGCTCCACATGATTCCTGCGCGACTATATGAACAGGCGCGGGTGACCTTCGAAACGGATGGCTGGACGGCCGACCAGTCCAGCGAACCGCTAATGCCCAGGCCGGATTCGAACACCACCGTCGGAGAGCCATTGCCAGTGCAGTTGAGCTGTATGCGCCGGTCGCCGATGTTCACCATCTCACCCGGCGGTTGATGGTTCTTCGCCGCGAGGTACCGCTGGAGCGCTTCGTAGCCTGTTCCCGCAACAACTAGCGCGGCGAGTACTGACAGCAAGATTAGGCCAATTCGGAAAATCAGGCGCACGGTCCAGTTCCTGGAAGTTAGATTATGGCTGTGTGATGGACTTGCAAAGTACGGAGATAGTTGCGCCTCCGCGCGATTCTTCAAGAGAGGCCTCTAATGACGAAATACTCACCACCGATTTTCTGAGGCGCCCGTGAGATGCGTCATCAAACGACTCGCGTGTGGCGATTTTTCCACGAGGACGGATACGCCGGCGTACCGCCGCGTGCCCCAACTCGACTGCTAGAGGAATATCAAAAGGAGAACACCAAGGCCGCTGAGGCCCGCCAGTCAATGCTTGGCGCCCAAAGTGTGAGCGCCGCGGTCATGACGTTTTCATCAGGGAATGTTAAATGTCGAGGGCTTCAATCAGACGGAATTGTCGAGCCGGAAAAATCCCCTTATGATTTCGGTCGACTTTAAGGGATGCCCCGACAAGGAAAATCTAAATGGGAGCGCAGGACATTATCTCATTTATGCAGTCTGCATTATTCCAGGCTGACCGGCTCGTAAAACTCGACTCCCCTGCGGGGGCGAATGCGCTATTGCCGCAAATCGTGACGGGTACCTCACGGCTTGGCCGTAACTTCGAATACGTCATCGACGCTGTCTCGACGAACAGCTCGCTCGAGCTGAAGTCTCTTATCGCCCAGCCGGTCACTCTCTGGCTTCAGCGTGCCGACAAGTCCTATCGCCCGCAGCATGGCTACGTGCATACCGCGCGCCGGCTTGGCGCCGACGGGGAGCTAACGAGTTACCAACTGGGCTACTCCTCATGGTTGCATTTCCTCAAGTTCCGCAAGGACGCGCAGGTTTTCCAGGACAAGTCAGTAGAGGCTATCCTCGAATCTGTTTTTCAGATGCATCCGCAGGCGGCCGGGGCGTTCCGGTTTGACATTCAAAACGCATCACCGGTTCGGTCATTCTGCGTTCAGTACGAGGACGACTGGACTTTCGTGCACCGGTTGCTCGAGTCCGAAGGCTGGTTCTACTACTTCGAGCATGCCGACGATGGTAAGTCGCACACGCTTGTCGTGACCGATGACCTCTATTCGCTCAAGGCCATGTCGCCCCAGGAGGTCGACTTCTACCGCGCCGGTACCTCCAGCCAGACGGAAGCGCTTGTGCAGTGGTCCGGCACGCGTACGCTGCAAAGCACGAGCTACAGCTCGCGCACCTTTGACTACAAGAATCCTGGCACCACCAAGGAGACTTCGTTTCCGACTGTCGCGAATCAAGGCGACCTGCCGGAACAGGCGGAGGTCTACGAATACACAGGCGCCTATAGCTGGCAGGAAAGCGACCGTGGCGACAAGCTCACCAAGCTCAAGCTGGAAGAGTGGGAGTCGCGCGCGAAGCGCTTTTTTGGCGTCGGAGGCCTGCGCAGCATCGACGTCGGCCGCTGGTTCTCGCTGGACAACCATCCCGCGCACGAGCAGGACGACGGCGAGGACCGGAAGTTCGCGGTCATCGAAGCCTCGTGGTACATCCGGAACAATATCCCGGTTAGCGAGACTCACGCGTTCCCGCATAGCCTCTCTGAACGTCTGGCGGCGGTTCGCGCTACCTATGAGCAGTGCGCAGCTACGTTCTCGGTCGAAGATTCCGTCGGCGATGGCAGCGATGGCTTCTTTCTCGTCGAGGTCGAGGCGCAGCGACTGAAGGTTCCGTTTCGCAGCCCGTTCGAACACCGCAAGCCGGTCATGCACCTTCAGACGGCAACGGTGACGGGCCCGGAGAACGAAGAGGTCTACACCGATTCGCTCAACCGCATCCTCGTGCGCATGCACTGGGACCGACGTGAGGCGTCCGCCTCGACATGCTGGGTGCGCGCCGCCTTCTCGGACACCGGAAGCGGCTACGGTAGCGTCCACGTGCCCCGCATCGGCGAAGAAGTGACCATCGACTGGGTCGGCGGTGATTGCGACCGGCCCATCGCGACAGGGCGTGTCTATAACGGCGCGACGCAGCCGCATTGGCACTCGAATGGCATCCTCTCCGGCTTTCGGTCGCGTGAATACGGTGGCGCGGGCGGCTTCAACCAGCTCGTGATGGACGACGCGACAGCACAGAATCGGTTGCAATTGCTGTCGTCCCCTGGCAACTCCATGCTCCACATGGGCTACCTCATCGCCCAGGACGGGAACACGCGCGGCAGCTATCTCGGCAGCGGATTCGAGTTGCGCACTGACGCGTACGGCGCGCTGCGCGCGAACCGCGGGCTGTTCCTCTCGACTCACACAGCCGCAGGCACGAACGCGCAGCAACTTGACGTAAGCGCCGCACGAGGGCAGTTGTCAGGCGCAGGCAACCTTCTCGAATCGCTCAGCAGCGCGAGCACGACGCATCAGGCCGAAAGCCTGCAAGCAGGCCAGGACGCGCTCAAAGCCTTCACCGCAGCGTCGACTGATTGCGTCCAGGGCCAGGCGAGCGGGGGGCGTACTGCCGGCGGCGGCACTGGTTCGGCCAATGCGTTCAAGGAGCCCATTCTCCTGGCGGCAAGCCCGGCGGGAATCGGCGTCTCGACGCAGCAGTCAGTGCACGTGAGCGCCGACGAGCAGCTCACCCTGGTCAGCGGTCAAAGCACGCATATCGCCACAGGCAAGTCGCTGCTTGCGAGCGTGACCGACAAAATCAGCCTCTTCGTCCAGAACGCAGGGATGAAGCTCTTCGCAGCGAAGGGCAAGGTCGAGATTCGCGCGCACTCGGACAACATCGAGCTGACCGCGCAGAAGACAGTGAAGGTGCTGTCGGCCTCCGAAAACGTGGAAGTGGCTGCGAGCCAGGGCGTCCTGCTGACAGCCGGAGGCGCATACATCCGCATCCACGATGGCAACATCGAGATTCATGCTCCCGGGCAAATAGACATCAAGGGTGCGCAGCACGCGTTCAACGGCCCCACGAGCCGTCCCTACGACCTGCCCACATTGCCTAAGGGCGACCTGCACAACAAGCTCGAGCTGAACCTCACCGACAGCAACCTCAAGCCTGTACCCGGCGCGCCGTACAAGGTCATGTTCGAGAACGGTACGACGTTGGCAGGCAAGCTGGATGCCAACGGCCACGCTGTACTGCGTGACGTCCCTGAAGGCACAGCCAAGGCATTTTTTGGCGAGGACGCACGCCCGTTCGCGCAACAGGCGCTGCCTGCAGCGAAAACGCTCGACCAGGCTGACGTATTGAAGGAGCTTGGCGCCGGTGGTCACGTAGGCATCAACCAGGAAAATCTCGCGAGCCTCTTCAATCAATTCTCGGGCCGCCCGGATATCCAATGAACGACAACGACCAACAGGCCGTCGAAGACGCGGTCGAGCAGATTGGCATCTCGATGGCGGCAAACGCGTTCCCGCTTTTCTATGTCGCGCAGAACGTCTATGACACGTCGGAGAGTGTCTGGAACGTGTGGAATGCACGCAGCGCCACCGACGAGATGACGAAGATAGAGACGGGCATCGACCTGGTGTTCGCGGTCGTGGGCTGGGTGCCCGTGGTCGGTGCCGGCGTGAAGCGCACGTTCAGGCTTGTGAACCACAGGTCCGAAATCTACGGGCCGCTGCTCTTCGACATTCTGCGGATGGTGCTTCAACGCGCGCACTGCCCGACGAGCCCGGAAGAACTGGTCGACAAGCTCTTTGACGCGTCTGGGCTGAAGAAGCTGCTGACCGAATCTCGCGAGCACATCGAGAAGTCGTGGCTCTATCGTGAGATGCCGCCGACGGCTCAGACCACGTTCGGCGAGGCGCTCGGCTTTGTTGAGACGAACCTGCCGTACTGGTTGACCCAGTTCGTTGAGCGCAAGCTCATGCACTGGAAGAAGAAGCAGCCTAACTCGGCGGCGGAAGGCTCGGTCGCGCTGCGCAAGGAGACCGAGAAGCCCGGTAAGGTGGGCGTCGAAGCAGAACAGGGACACAACCGCTCAAATTCTGCGCCGTCCACCGGGGTCGTGAATGCCAAGCTCGCTGTCACGGACATCACGAACAGCATAACCGGCCTTCTGGGCGAGCACATCGCTGACTATTACTGCTATGAGCATCTCGGGTGGGGTTCGGGTTGGGCGTCTCATGACCAAGGGGTGATGGGACACTGGGCGGCGGCACCAAGTGCAGAGGTGCTTGGTAAGCTCAATGGCAACGGCAAGCTCGCGAAGCTTTTTGCGCCACAGGCTCACGGCCAAGGTATTGATGGGGTTTGGCGAGCGAACCCGGGAACAAACGACGGTAAGCCGTACGCCATCGTTGAAGCAAAGTCGTCGAAGGTCGATAGGCCAATGGCGACACCTGAGGCGAAGCGAAACATGTCGCCGAAACTTGGGTTGGCGTCTCGTATCAAGGATGTGGTTCGCCCCTCCGCTGACGAACTGCTTGAGCCGCCGATAGCGTCCTCGGGGGGAACTCAGCCTCCAGCTTCATCGCCTGGTGGCAAAATGGCAGGTGGGCGTCGGCAGCCGAACAAGAGTTCCCCAGATGCGGCATCTGGCGAAGGCACCCGGGCGCCCGGCACTGGGTCCGCGAAGGTCGTTCAAATGAGTGAGGACTGGATTGACCAGAATCTCGCCGGTGCGGTAAGCGGCAACCTCGTTCGGAGTATCCGAAGAAGCGGCTATTCTCGGCATATTCTTTATGTGCCCTTTTACTTGCCTGCCGCTGCTGGACACGAAGCGGCGCTAATGACCGGCGACGAACACGGCCATACCGACCATCAGTTGCCGCCGACCCATCATTACCGCGATGCCGAGGTCGCCGCAGCTGTGCAGCGCAAGCAGGCACGCTTGCGATAAATGTCTCGCACAGGATTGGTTCCAATGTCAGATTTCGAATTCATCCGCCGTCAACGTTTTCTGGGCGAGGCTTACTACAAGTGGCTTTTGCCCCTCATCGACGAAGAAATCGCCCAATGGTCTTCGCATATGCCTCCAAACGGCGGCAGCGAGGAGGGCAAGGCCGCGCTTGGCGCTCGCTATGTGGCAAGGGAGACGTTTAGGCGGTTCCTTGTGCGGTACACGGGCGGCGCCGACTTGAACCTGCTGCGAAGCGAGTTCGAAGAAGTCGTTAGCAGCCTTGAACGCTACACCTCTGCGAAGCGTGTTGCGGAGAAGGACAGGACATATCCGCCGTTCATGTTCGGGGAGATTGAAGAGTATGAGGCTGCCATTCAGCTCATCTCGCTCTGCCACCTTCTTCATCGGCGGGACCTGCTTCCTCGATTGGCTGCCATGCTCGACCCGTCGTATCGGGCCCAGGATACGCTCTACGAAGACCTGTTTGCATATGGGATGGACGGTCGCATCGATGTGGATAAGTGGTACCACGAGGAATATCGCGATGTCATCAACAGCCTTTACAGCGATACCGACGAGCTAGGTATTTCATTGATAACGTCCTATCTGGACGGGTGGTACCGAGCAATGCGTTCCGCGTCTTGGCATGACAGTCATTTGAAGGCGAATCCTGACGAAGGCGGCGCGTACGTCGGATACTGGGCGATTGAAGCAGCCGCAGTCTCATTCCTGCTTGAATTAGATGACAACTCGTACCGAGACCACATGCTCTATCCGAAAGATTTGGTTGATTTCGCGCGAAAATTCGATTCGAAGAAGGATGACCGCGCTGCCGCGGAGTTTTCCGGGCCCTCGAAGGTTCGCACCGGTCAACCTTGCCCCGAAACGGGAGTGTGGAAGGCCGTTGGGCACAATGTACCCGGAGTGCTGGTGCAGCAGGGCGAGCCCATGCCCGAGGTATTCGCTCCCGACCACAGCGGAGCATATCGGCCACAACCTGCGGTTTGGGAGTTCGAGCGCAAGGCCTGAGGTAGCAGCGCGTAAGGGTGGTCACGTATGGATGAGTTTTCGAATCGCAGGCGTCAACGGTTCATCAGCGAGCAATACTTCGAGTGGTTATCGGGTGTTCTCACCGGGTCCATTGACACGTGGTCAAACAATCTGCCAGCCAATGGGACAGAGGACTCGAAGCGAGCGATTGCAGCTTCGCTTCGCGCCAATAACCGATTTGCACTCCTACTGCTTCGCTACACCGCGGGTGAGCCGATCGCACCATTGCGCAGTGAACTCGACCACATCGTGGCTGACTTCGAGGAATACGCTAAATTCCAGGGCCGGGAATTTGAGAGCACAAACTGGCCCCCCTTCCTCCTCGGTGAACTCAAAGACTATGAGCGCGCGATGCAGCTCATCGGGCTGTGCTACCTGTTGGTCTGGGAGTTCGAACGTAAAGCCTGACGGTTAGCGACGCACGCATAAAGGCAAGGTACCAGCCTAAAATTGATGCCGGCTGGCCAGACATCCTCGCGGCCGTCAGTGATGAAGTCCCCGCGTTTGAAGGCAAGATGGTCCATAGCACTCTTGCGACATTTAACGGCGAACTTGCCGCACTCGACGCCGACCAGCTCGCGGGACAGACGCTGTATCGGGCATTCTGCAACCCTTCGAAGCACGCCTCCTGGGGCAGCAAGGCCGGCGGCGGACGACAGCCAGCGTTTTGGGGAATTGGCAGTGTGCCGAACAGTGCGCAAGAATGGCGAATCCGGTCGGCGGTTCTGGACGAGTGGAACGGTAACGGCTTCCTCGCCGTCGTACACCTGCCCAAAGATTTCGGCACGCGGGTGCCGACCGCGAAGGCTTGGGCCGGCCAGATTGCAGAGCAGTTCGGCGACAAGATTCCTGCGCAATATCTCGAGGGGGGCGGCCGCCAGCTGGTGGTCGACCTGGGCGCCCTCGCCGCCGAAATAACGCGGCTTGGCGAGAGCGTGAAGGCAAAGCGGCGTCTACGGGTACAGTAAATTTTCAGATGACATATCCGGTTCGGCTCGTACACGCCGGCTTGCCAGCGACGAAATACAAACCAAGGTAGCGAACAGTAAAACCGTCGCGGCGTCTCGTACCGCCGCGAGCGTACAAGAGTAGATTTGATGGGGAACGTCACGAAGGACTATGACATGCAGGATTCCGGGACACGGCGCCGCGTGTTCTGGCTGCTGAAGCGACTGACGAGCTATTCGCTGTGGGCAAAGAAACGGGATGCATGGGGGGTGTTCGCCAAGGCATTCGAGAACGCTGTCAGAACTTGGCCCAAAAGCGACCCCGAGCGGATGGATGCCGATTTGCTTCCCGGCATCTACGAAGCGCTAAGTCTTTACAACAAGGGGGTTGAAGAACTCGGAAAGGGCCGTCGATTCGTATGGCGAACCGGCGAACCCCTTGACGTCGTGATGGACAAAAGCGGTATGGTCCACAGCTTTCTGTACACGCACCCTGATTACTGGGAGCGAGGCACACAGACTGCGCCCTACCCAGACAAGGTCGAGGCACTCAATCGACTGCTACTTGCGTCCCGCTATGGGTGCGATTACGCGCCGCTCGAGGTGCCCTTCGTTCCTCACATGACTGCCCGGTACTCGAGCCCGGGAGAGCTGCTAGCCCCCCAGAGTTACAGGTACCGGTTTTACCAATTGTCCTATCCTGTCTTTCCAGCCGAACTTCCGGAAGTGCCTGCGGCGACGGACCTCATCATCAGTTCCGGGCAGCGCGTACCGGTGGACGGGATATGGGAGCCGGTTACAGTCGAGCGGGAAAAGGTCTTCGGCCTGGTGCCTTTGGGCGTGAAAAGTGTCGAGAACAATGGTTGCTTTAACTATCTGGTGAAGGAGACAAAGGCGCCCAACATCGATGGCCAATGGAACGAGGCTGAATCTCGCAGAGAGCGTGTGGGCACCCATTGGCGCCTGTTGTGGGAAGACGCGCGATACAGGGACGGCGTTATTCCTGACGAGTCGGAATACTTCCTTGAACCCAGGCGGGGCGCAGCAGTAACGGAGCAGGAATCTGTCGTGGGTGTTGAGGTGCGGACCGGTGATATTTGCCCGGTATCCGGGACATGGGAAGCTAGGGGCTTCGACGTGAAGCCTGTCGAAGTGACGAAAGGGCAAGTCATGCCCGATGTTCTTGCTCCGGCGCCAGGTACAGGAGAGCGCCGCGTTTATCGGGTCACGTGGCGGCTGTTGAAGCATGCCGGCTAGGGAGGGACGAGATGACGCGCAGATTCATTCTCAAAGACGACGAGCGCAAAGGACCGCAGTAAGTTCTCGGCCGCTAGCGCTGCACCGAGGTCGGCAGCCACTACGCAGAAAGTGCCGAAAGCCGGAAAATATGCTCGCGGCCCACAGGCTCCAAAATACCAGGACCCGAAGAGTGGGGCGACCTGGAGTGGTCGCGGCCGCGCGCCGGCTCGGCTCGCAGGTGCGAAAGACCGCTCCAAGTTTTTGATTGCATATGCTGCAGCACCTGCTTCGAAGGCTTAAGGCGAAGGCCGAGAAGGCTGCGCCCGCCCGGCGTTCGTCCATCTAGTTGTGCTCGCCCTGAATGCAATCCTTGAGCAGGTAATCGCAGGTCGCCAGGCTAACACAGGCTGATTACGACGCGCTCAGGGAGTCACCTGAGACATGAACGCGCTCGCCGACCTGGACCGGTGGCTGCGTTGAATAGTTGAAGTTCCGGTAGCTACCGTCCTGCATTCTGACCTGCACCTGGTAACTCGTCGCCTTGCGAACAGCATGCTCAATGCCATTGCCTGCAAGGCCACCGCCGACGGCGCCGGCAATCGTTGCCAGAACGCGACCGCGCCCCCCGCCGACCTGATTTCCCAACAGCCCGCCGGCGACCGCTCCGCCTACGGCCCCGAGACCCGTTGTCGGCTCGGGTTCCTGGACCGTATTGACGGCGACGACTTCTCCGGCGTTCGGGTCAACGGCGACTGGTCTCGGAGCCGGTTGTGCCGACGATTGATATGTGTCGTTGTTCGCATACCGCGGGGGCTGCTCAACTGGCACGCTATGGTGATGATGGACGCGCGGCTGGGCGGGCGCTTCCTCCCTGGTCACGCGCTGCTCCGCGCTCGATTGCGGTGAAGCGACCGGTGTGCTCGCGACTTGTGCAGCGACCGGAATAGCTTGCGTCGGAGGAGCGGTCACAGCTCGGGATGTCGGAAGCACGCCTGTCATCGCCGCGATACCTGTAGCGCTGGCCAGGATGACTGCCACGGCTGCGCCAGCAACCAAAGGATGAATGCGACTACGCTGCGGTGAACCGGAATTCAGATTGGTGCTCATGTCGCGCTCCGTTGAGGTGTGTCAGCAAGAACGCCGCAATCGACACAGCGGTGCACCGGGCCAGTGTGAGATTTGTAAGCAGTTGTAGTGCTCTACGGAGGGGCAAGGGAAAGCGTCTTCGAGGGCGGACCGTTAAAGTGTCAAGGACGTCAGCTCCGTCTCCGAGTCGTGATAATTCTCTGGTTGCGTCGCCCGTCCGTGGTACTAATCGTCCAAAGAGGTGACTTGGCTGGGTACCTGCCTCGCACTGCCCCAAGTCAATTGCGGCCAGAGAGTAGTCCAGTCGCTCGACTCATGCCGAACGACTGGCGCTAACACGGCGATGCAAGTTACCTTTGCGACGAAACACCAGGCCGCTTTTCCCCGATACGGCGAAAATTTTTCGACCGTGGTCCACTCGAATCCGACCTGAAGCGTTCATTCCGAGCTTCCAGGCTGATGGTTTCGAATTGCGCAGCAAAGTCGCGATGATGCTCATATAGCCAACGGCTCACGCGCTCATTGCTGAGGAGTGTTGCAATATAAGCGGCTGACACCGTGAGATGTAGCTGCTCGATGCCATGGCGTTCATCGGTCTGTGCTACACCAGTTTGAAGCGTTGCGAGTTCACGGTCGAGATGAGCGAGCTGCTCTGACACTTCGTTGCCCAGTTTCCCACGAGTACCAGCATCAATTTCGAGTTGCTCCGGCGGAGTGGCAGCAACAATCGCCCGCGCAAGGCCGCCGTGAAGTTTCCCTGCCCACACATGAGCTCGACAACCTCCATTTGCCGAGAAGGCTTCATCTGCTTCAGCGCCTTGAAAGTTGTCGCCGGGCAGGCTTTGTCGGCATGCAGCACGGCGGCCTCATCCGATATGCCGTAAGCGTCCAGCCGGCATTCTATTGTTGCGAGAAATGCATGGAATGACCGTGTAACCATTGCCGAAATGATCCGTTGCGCATTTTGGGGCATTTTTTCACCGTTTAGGGCTCAAAAACCGGCTTTGCGTGGCCGTAAACGCAGTGCGGGCCCGAGCGATCACATGCTCGCGCCTCACTCATTCACTGCCATCCAGGTGTCCCGATGTTCAGCAAGATCAAGGTCGCATCCGGCCTGTTGTGTGTCCTCGTCGCGTTCTGCGTACTACAGCTCGTGACCGCAGGACTTGGCTACTGGTCGCTTACGCGCACGCACGACGACGTGGCCGACCTCTCGAAGGTGGCGTTGCGGCAGGCTAGCGCCGCCAACGTCATCACCCAGCAGTTGATGGACGCCCGTATCAATCTCTCGCGCGCGGGCACGCGCATGGTCCGCGGCGGCACGGTGCCGACCGATATGGTCAATCACGCGCGCGACCAGCTGGCCGCCGCCGACACCACGTTCGCGGCGCTCATGGCCGTCCCGCCGATCAACGACGACAATCGCGCGCGGGTCGCCGCGCTCGGCGAGCGCTATCAGGTGTACCGCAAGGCGCTCGGCGAACTGATCGACGACCTCAACGGCAACAATCTGCAGGCCTTCCTCGATCAGCCGACGCAGTCGTACCAGGACGCCTATCTCGCGGAGCTGCACGCTTTCACGCAGTTCAACGCCGCGGCGAGCCGCGCGTCGCTCGATTCGATCGACGCGCGCCTCGCGCTCTTCCAGATCGTCGGCATCGTCATCCTGGTCCTGCTGATCGCACTCGCGACCGGCGTGCACCTCGCGCTGCGCCGCGGCGTAGTGGAGCCGCTCGAGGAAGCGGGCCGCCATTTCGAGCGCATCGCGCGCGGGCGCCTCGACGAGCGCATCGCCGCGCGCGGCGAGAACGAGATCGGCCGGCTGTTCCAGGGCCTTGCGCTGATGCAGTCGAGCCTGGCGCGCACGGTCCACACCGTGCGCGAAACGGCGGGCTCGATCAACGTGGGCGCCGACGAGATCGCCACCGGCAACGCCGATCTTTCGGCGCGCACCGAATCGCAGGCGGCGTCGCTGGAGCAGACGGCGGCGAGCATGGAGGAACTGACGGGCACGGTGCGCAACACGGCCGACAACGCGCGCGAGGCGAACGCGCTGGCCGAGGCGGCGCTCGACGCGACCGCACGCGGCGGCGCCGTGGTGGGCGAGGTGGTCGAGCGCATGCGCGGCATCGCGCAAAGCTCGGACAAGATCGCGGAAATCATCGGCGTGATCGACGGCATCGCGTTCCAGACCAACATTCTCGCGCTCAACGCGGCCGTGGAAGCGGCGCGGGCAGGCGAGCAGGGCCGCGGTTTCGCGGTCGTGGCGGGCGAGGTGCGCGGGCTCGCGCAGCGCAGCGCGCAGTCGGCCAAGGAGATCAAGACGCTGATCAGCGAGTCGGTTTCGCAGATCCGCGGCGGCTCGGAGCTGGTGGAGCGCGCGGGCGAGTCGATGCGCGAGGTGTCGAACTCGATTTCGCGCGTCACGCAGATGATGGCGGGTATCAGCGCCTCGTCGCTCGAGCAGAGCACGGGCATTGATCAGGTGAATCAGGCCGTCTCGCAGATGGACCAGATGACCCAGCAGAATGCGGCGCTCGTCGAGGAGGCCGCGGCTGCCGCGGCTTCGCTGCATCAGCAGACGCGCCAGCTTTCCGAGGCCGTGGCGGCGTTCGAGATTTCGCCGGCGGTGCTGGCGGCCTAAGCGACTCGAGCGGTCTGGGCGCCTTGGCGGCGGGCTTGCGCCCGTCTGCCTCGGCGCTTCGCGTGGTTGTGCCTCAAACGCCCATGCCCTGATAGGCCGTCAAGAGGTGATACGGCGTCGTGGACGGCATGTCCGCGCGCGCCACGTCACCGTTTGCGCTACGGCATTCCACCCAGCCCTGCGGCGTGAGAAAGCGCGGCGCGAAGCGGCCGATCTGCGGCGCGAGCGCGGCGCGCACCGCGGCGTCGCCGTGCGTGGCGAGCGCGCGCAAGTATTCCGTTTGCGCCCAGATACGCTGCGTCGCATCGATCACCCGGCCCTGCTCGTCGAGCGCGGCCGCCACGGCGCCCGTTTCCGGGTCGACGCCGTGCTTCTGTGCAAAGACGAAGGCGCGCGCGAGCGCTTCGTCCAGTCCCGACGCGCCCAACCGGGCGCCCGCACGCGAAGCCAGCCAGAACCATTCGAACTGATGACCGGGCTCGAGGCGGTTGTCCGCCGCGCCGACCGGCAATTCGGCGATGCAGCCCGTCGGCGCGTGCAGGAAGCCGCGCGCGAGGGCCTCGACGAGCCGCGTGATCGTCGTGTCGAACGCGCTGTCGCCGGTCGCCTCGCTCGCCGCGAGCCAGGCCTCGGTGAGGTGCATGAGCGGATTCTGCAGCGGGCCGCCGGTAACGCTCGCGAAGGACGCGTCGAGCGCCGCGTTGAGCAGGCCGTCGCGGGCCGCGAAGCGGTCGACGATCAGCGAGGACGTTTCGCGCGCGACGTCGAGCGCCTCGGTGGCGCCGAAGCGCTGGCCGTAGGCCGCAGTGGCGAACACCACGAAGGCGTGCGTGTAGAGGTCCTTGGTGGTGTCGAGCGGCGCGCCGGCTGCGTCGACGCTATAGAACCATCCGCCGTGCTGCGGGTCCCGATATGTGTGGCGCAGCGTTTCGAAGAGCGTTTGCGCGTGCGCGGCGTCGCCGGCCTGGGAGAAAACGAAGAGCTGGCGGGCACATGCCATCGCGCGGTAGCGCGTGACGGGCAGCGGGGTCGCGCCGGCCGCATCGAGTGCCTCGTAGGGCAGGCGCAGTTCGGCATTGAAGCCGGGGCCGCGCCACATCGGCAGGACGACGCGGTCGAAATGCTCGCGCAGGCTGGCTGCGCTCGTAGGTGTGTTCATGGCGAAAAGTTGCGGCGAAGCGCGTCGCATCGAAAGAGCAATGCCGGCGATTGTACGCATTCGCAAACTGCGCGGGACATTCCAGGCGGCGCAGCACGCTCGCCCACGACTGCGCACCTGGCTGACCTGCGCGGGGTGTCGGTCGATGCCGGCTGGGTAAGTCGGGGAAGAGCCCCTGGCCGTGCGTTCCGGCATGCGACAATGCGCGTTCGAACCAGAACACGAGGACGTCGCCAAGCGGCCGTGACCGGCCGGCGCGCGACGCGAACCGCATCGCTGACACATGGCTGATTACGCAGATACCGCATCCTTGAGCTCTTCGCATCCCGAACGCAACGCGCCGTGGCAGCCCCACGCGACGTCTGCGCCGTCCGACGTGACTGAATCCCCGCTTGCTGTCGAATCCGATGCTCCGCACGCGCTTGCCGTCGACGGGCCCGCGGCCGTTGCCGAAGCGGATGCCCCTGTGCGTCAGGGCACGCTGAGCGGCTTCGAAAGCCCCGAGTCGGCTCAAGCGGTGGCAGCGGCCCCCGACGAACCGGGTGCGACGAGCCCTGTTGCGGCTGCAACGACTGCGCGCCGCGCGCCGCGGGCGAAACGAGTTGCTGCTCCTGCCGTGGCCGAAGCGGTGGAGCCGGGCATTGGAGTGGTGCAGGAACCGGGTCCCGCAGCCTTTGTCGCCGAGCCGTCGTTTGCCGCCGGCCCTGCCGAGCGCGTGGAGCCCATTGGGTTCGCGTCCGAAGCGGCTCACGCGGCCCCTGAGCCGGACGCGCTGACGCAGCGCCTCGACGCGCTCCAGGGCGCGCTCGCCGAGCAGCGCCGTATGGCGGTCGCCTCGTCGCGGCAACAAAAGTGGATGCTCGCCGCCGCGTCGGTGGCGGTGCTCGCATCGGTCGGGTTCGGGATCGCGCAGTCGGTGCGGCTCGACAGCCTCGCAAACGAATCCCGCGCCGACGAGGCGCGCCTCGAGCAATTCATCTTGAAGCAGCAGTCCACGCTCGACGACCTGTCGCAGCGCATGGCCGCGCAAACCGCCGCCGCCGCGGCTGCTGCGGCCACTGCGGCCGCCGCCGCGGAAACCCCGGCGCCGCCGCCCGCACGTGTGTCGTCCAGGGCGGTGGCCGCCAAGGCCTCGCCCGCGCCCGCGCACCGCGCAGCGGCCCATTCCACGCGTGCGGCTCACGCGAAAAGCGCCCAGAAAGCCACGCGCTGACCGGCTTCGCCCTGCGATCCTGCCCCTGTACCCGAAATCTCGATGCGTTGTATTGCTGCAACGCATCGATTGCGCTCGACCCCGTGCGACGGCGCGTCGCAGTTTTTTGCTGCGCTGCACTAGCGTTGCCCTAGGGAAAACCCTATAATTCGTTGTGTCTTAGGGAAAACCCTGAACCGCAGCCTAACTGGGAGTCGCCATGAGCTTCATCTTTGCCCTGTTCCAAAAGGTAAGCGACCTCTTCGCGTCGCCGTATCTGCCGATGGATTCGGAATACTCGTACGAAGCGCGCCACCGCGAAGCCGAGCGCGTTCGCCGTTCGCACTACATGCCGTTCGGCATGCCGCGTGACTGATCGAAGCTGAAACGCTTCGGGTGGCGCGCGCCGTCCAACGCGTTTCTCCGGTCAGACGGCCAGGTCTTCAAGCAAGGCCGGCTCTCGCAAGAGAGCCGGCCTTGCTGCGTTTTGGGGCGGCTGCAAGCCACTGGCTTGTCGGCAGCCGCGCGCGGCTCGTGTCATAGTGGTGCCGCTTCGAAATCGCTAAGCCTCATCATGTCCAATACCTACTTCTACGACCCCGCCCAGGGCCATGGCCTGCCGCACGATCCATTCAAGGCGATCGTCGCGCCGCGCGTGATCGGCTGGATTTCCAGCCGCGCAAAAAGCGGCGCGCTCAATCTCGCGCCCTACAGCTTCTTCGGCGCGTTCGCCACGTTTCCGCCGATCATCGGGTTCTGCAGCGAAGGCCGCAAGGACAGCATCAGCAACATCGAAGAGACCGGTGAGTTCGTCTGGAATCTCACGTCGAAGGCGCTGGCGCCGCAGATGAACCGCACCTCCGCGCCGGTCGCCGCCGACGTCGACGAATTCGCGCTCGCGGGCCTCACGGCCGCGCCGGGCCGCAGCGTGGCGGTGCCGCATGTGGCCGAGTCGCCGGCCGCGCTCGAATGCAAGCTGCTGAAGGTCGTGCGGCTCAACACGCTGGACGGCGCGCCCATGGACAACTGGCTCGCGCTGGGGCAGGTGGTGGGTGTGCACATTCGCGAGGAATTCCTGAAGGACGGCCTGTTCGATACGCAAGCGGCCCAGCCCGTGATGCGCGCGGGCTATCGCGCCGACTACGCGCAGATCGGCGAGATGTTCCAGATGGTGCGGCCGAGCGCGTAAGCCGCTGCGGGCGTGCGCATCGGGATGAACGGATCGCGGCGGCGTTGCCGCGTGCTGGCCGCCCGCCGATAATGGCCCGACAGCGCGAAGCGCGCAGGGAGGCAATCCATGCAATCTCCGACGGGATCGGTGGTGGCGCTCAGTTCTGCCGCCTCGACGATGTTTTCGATCGGCCTGATCGCGCTGGGCTACTGGGGACTGCACGAGCCGTCGGCCTGGCGCATCGGCGACCGGGTGGTCGTCGGCATCGCGCTCGCGGGCTTCGCGTGCCTCGGCAGCGTGCCCTGGCTCGCCACCTCGCCCGCGAAGCCCAACGACGAGTCGCGCTTCCTGATGGCGCGCCGCGCCTTTCTCTGCGGCGCGGCTGCCGTGTGGGTGTCGATCGCGCTGTCGCTCGTGTTGTGACGAGAAGCGCGATCAGAAGCGGGCGCGCAACCCCACCGTGCCCACCACTTGATTGGCCGTCGTCGACGCGCCGCCCGCCGTGTTGATGAACGCCACATAGTTGTGTCCCGAGGCGTGCTGGTACATGGCCTCGCCGTAGAGGTCGGTGCGCTTCGAGAGGCGGTACACGACCTGTGCGTCCACCTGATTCCACTTCGGATCGGCGCCGTAGGTCGTCGTGTTGCTCACGTGGCCGTCCGTGAAGGTGTAGGCGAGACCGAGACTCCACGCCGGGTTCAACTGATACTTCCCGTTCACTTCGTAGTTGTTGAAGCTCATGTCGCCGCCCTGCGAGCCGAACGAGCTGGTGCCCGCATACTCGCTGCGCGTGAAGACGAAGCCCGCCGTCGCCGGCCCGAACGTGTAGTTGATACCGCCGCCGAACGAACGCAGGCGGTCGGCGCCGAGCGCGAAGCCGCCCTTGCCGTTGGCCGTCGATTCCGCGAGATCCACCGCGCCCGGGCTGCTTGCCGTCGCGCCCTGGGTGCCGTTCAGCTGCAGATAACCGGCCGCGATGGCGAGCGGCCCGTTGGTGTAGCTGGCGCCGAAGCTGTAGGCGCGGTTCACGGCAAAGTCGGTCTGGTTCGAGAACGCGTACAACGCGCCGAATTTCAGGCCGCTATACGTGTTGCTCGTGAACTTGACGGCGTTGCTCATGCGCAGCGAGTGGTTCAGGTTGTCGTTGTCGAACGGATGCGCGAAGCCCGTGTCGCCGAAGGTGCCCGCCGTGGCCGAGAGCGGCGCGACGAAGTCGACGAGCGAGTCGTACTGGCGGCCGAGCGTGAGCGAGCCGAACTGGTCGCTCGCGAGGCCCACGTAGGCCTGACGGCCGAACATGCGGCCGTCCTGGCCGAGCTTGCCGTTCTGCACGTTGAAGCCGTTTTCGAGCACGAAGACCGCATGCAGGCCGCCGCCCAGGTTCTCGCTGCCGCGCACGCCGAAGCGGCTGCCGTTCACGTTGCCGCTCGTTGCCTGCCAGAGCGCGCCGCCCGACTTGCCGCTCGCGACGTTGTTCGTGTACATGATGCCGGCGTCGATCAGGCCGTAGAGCGTGACCGAGCTTTGCGCGTGGACGGCGGGCGCGGCGAGCGTGCCGAGGGCGCCGATCACGGCGGCAGCGGTGGTGAGCGAGAGGGGGTTCTTCATTCGAGGTTCCTGTAGCGTTGTTGTTTCGCGGCGTATGCAAAAGCGGGTTTGCAACAGCGACAGGAGTGTAGGCAGTGACAGGCGCCGGAAAAACCGGCTGTGACTGGAGAGGATTCTTCCTCGATCTGGAAGGATGATTTCATCTCTCTGTCATAAATCGACTCGGGCATCGACTTGGGCGATGCTGGGCTTGCGCCCGGCCCGAAGCAGGAGCGGCCTTGCGAGTTTGGTACGATTCACGCTTTGCCAGCCGACCCTACCTGCCGCGTGAAGCGTTACGTGCCGTTGATCCGCGATCGAATCGCGATGTCGTTGTCCCGCCTGAGGCCTGCCGCCGCGCGGCTGGGCGGGTTTGTCCGTCCCGCATTCGCGCGTGCGCTCCACCATGTGCGGCATCCCACGCGGCGCGGTGTGCTCATGACGATTGGCGCGTTGCCGGCGCTCGTCGTGCTCTACGTGCTCGTGCTGATTCCGTTCACGCCGGGCATTGGCGACATCCGCAAGGCGCGGGTGGACGAACCGGCCCAGATTCTGTCCGCCGACGGCAAGGTGCTCGCCGAGTTCAAGCCCTCGAATCGCGAATGGGTGCCGCTCGCGCAGATCTCGCCGCACATGGTCGATGCGCTGATTTCCACCGAGGATCACCGCTTCTACGAGCATCACGGCATCGACTTCAAGCGCACGGCGGGCGCGGCGCTGCACACGTTCTCGGGCGAGCGCCAGGGCGGCTCGACCATTACGCAGCAGCTCGCGCGCAATCTCTATCCCGATGAAATCGGCCGCGCGCCCACGCTCACGCGCAAGATCAAGGAAGCGATCACGGCGTTCAAGATCGAGGCGGTGTACAGCAAGCAGCAGATTCTCGAGACGTATCTGAACACGGTGCCGTTCCTCTACAACGCCTATGGCATCGAGATGGCGGCGCGCACCTACTTCGGCGTTTCGGCGGATCAGCTCGACATCCTGCAAGCCGCGACGCTCACCGGCATGCTCAAGGGCAACGCCTACTACAACCCGGTGATCAACCCCGAGCGCGCGCTCGCGCGGCGCAACACCGTGCTCGGCCAGATGGTGAAGTACGGCAAGCTCAGCGAGGCGCAGTACGCCACGCTTTCGAAGAAGCCGCTGCGCCTCGACTTCGAGCGTCAGACCGAGCCGCCCGGCCCCGCGCCGCACTTTGCGCTGCAACTGCGCAAGTGGCTGGTTTCGTGGGCCGACCGCAACGACTACAACATCTATTCGGATGGCCTCGTGGTGCGCACCACGATCGATTCGCGCCTCCAGCAGATGGCCACCGCCGCGCTGCGCCAGCACACGAACCAGCTCCAGGGCATCGCCAACGGCGCATGGAGCGGACGCAACGGCTGCGTGGCCGGCAACGACCTGTTCGCGACGTTCATGCGCGAAACGCAGGACTACAAGAGCGCACGCGACGCCGGTGCGAACGACGCCGACGCGCTCAAGCGGCTCGCCGGCGACCGCACCTTCATGCGCAACCTCTGCAAGAGCAAGACCGCGGTGGAGGCGGGCTTCCTCGCCATCGACCCGCGCAGCGGGCAGATCAAGGCGTGGGTGGGCAGCCGCGACTTTACCGACGAACCGTTCGACCACGTGCAGCAGGCACGCCGTCAGCCGGGCTCGACGTTCAAGCCGTTCGTGTACGGCGCGGCCTACGCGGCGGGCGCAAAGCCGAGCGACACGTTCATCGACCAGCCGGTGGAAATCCCGCTGGCGGGAGGCGAAATCTGGAAGCCGACCGACGACGTGCCGCCGAGCAATCGCCCGATGACGCTGCGCGACGCGATCGCGTTCTCGCGCAACCGCATCACCGCGCAGCTCATGCAGACGGTGGGCCCGGACAAGGTCGCGCGGCTCGCGCGCGCGATGGGCGTGCGCGACAGCCAGCTCGCCCCGGTGCCGTCGCTCGCGCTCGGCACGAGCCCGGTCACGTTGAAGGAGATGGTCTCCGCGTACAGCACCATCGCCAACGACGGCGAGTACCTCGAACCGCGCATGGTCACGAGTATCGAGGACCACAAGGGCAACGTGCTCGCGCAGTTCGAGAGCGCTTCGCCCGAGCGGGCGCTTTCGGCAGAGGCGGACCGCACGCTGCTCGACACGATGCGCGACGTCGTGAACCGCGGCACGGGCTCGGCCATCCGCACGCGCTTCGGCATACGCGGCGACGTGGCAGGCAAGACCGGCACGACCCAGGGCAACACGGACGGCTGGTTCATCCTGATGGACCCGCAACTCGTGGCGGGCGCGTGGGTGGGCTTCGACGACGGCCGCGTGACGCTTGACGACTACTGGGGGCAGGGCGCACGCAGCGCACTGCCGATCGTCGGCGACTTCTTCCAGCGTGCGTTGCGCTCGCGCCTCGTCGATCCGCGTGCGCGCTTCGACACCGAGGTGACGCCGGGCGCGTTCGAAACCTTCCGCGAGAACCTGCGGGCGTGGATGGACAAACTGTTCGGCAAGCACGAAGCGCCGCCTCCCGCCCCGCCGGTGCGGCATGCGCCGCCGCCGCGCGTCACTGCGCCGGCACCGGCATCCGTGCCGGCTGCGGCTTCCGAGGCGGGGGCATCGGTGCCAGCGGAGGCATCGGCGCCGTCTGCTGCTTCGGCGGCGGCTGCGGAATCGGCCGCGCGCGCGATCATGGGCCTGCCACCGATCATCGGGCCGTCCAGCGCGCCGGCGGCGCAGGCCCCGCAGCCTTCGTATCCGGCGCAGGCGCCGGCGCTCGCACCGACCCCGACGCCCGACGAGGCGGACCCTGACACGCCGGGCGCGAGCGCGAGCTACACGCCGCCCGTGGCCCAGCCGCAGCAGGGGCAATGAGCGGGGCGTCGCGCCGTTAACAAAAAAGGCAGCGTCTTTGTGACGCTGCCTTTTTCATTTGTTGGGCACTGCGAATCATGCTCTGAAGGTGCTACGCGTGCGTTACTCGCGCACCTTGAACACGGAGACGAGTTCGGCGAGCGCCGCTGCATGATCGTTGAGCGCGGCGGCGGCGCGCTCGGCGTCGCCCACCAGCGCGGCGCTCTGCTGCGTCGCCGCGCCGATCTGCGAAACCGCGATATTGACCTGCTCGATACCGCCCGATTGTTCGCGAGAGGCCACGCTGATCTCGCCGATGATCGAGCGCACTTCATCCACGCGCGCGACGATGCCGCGCATGGTCGTGCTCGCTTCGCCGGCGATCCGGTAGCCCGTTTCGACCGTCGACGACGATTCGGTGATCAGCGCCGAAATTTCCTTCGCGGCCGCCGCGCTGCGCTGCGCGAGCGCGCGCACTTCGCTCGCGACCACCGCGAAGCCCTTGCCGTGCTCGCCCGCACGCGCGGCTTCCACGGCCGCGTTGAGCGCGAGGATGTTGGTCTGGAACGCGATGCCGTCGATCACACCCGTGATCTCGGCAATCTTCTGCGATGCGCGGCTGATGTCGTTCATCGTTTCCACGACGCGGCTCACGGCGCGCCCGCCGTCGAGCGCGGCTTCGGCTGCGCTCGTCACCACGGTGTTGGCACGCGTCGCGTGATCGGCATTCTGCTGCACGGTGGACGTGAGCTCTTCCATGCTCGCCGCCGTCTCCTCCAGGCTGCTCGCCTGGCTCGCGATGCGCGAAGCGATCTCGCCGCTGCCTTGCGCGATGCGCGAGGTGTCCTCGCTCATCTGCGCGGTGGCGCTGCGCACCTGCGCGACGATCTGCGCGAGGCCCACGCCGATGCCGTCGATGGCGCGCGTGAGGCGGCCGATCTCGTCGGCACCCGCCGTGCCTTGCGCGTGCGCTGCATCGCCTTGTCCGATGCCGTTGCGGCTGTCGTTGCCGATGCGCACCGTGAGGTCGCCCGCGGCGAGCTGGCCGGCGGCGTGCGCGGCGGCGTCGAGCGGCCGGCTCACGAGGCGGCGCGCCGCGTAGATCGACAGCGCGGCGAACAGCGCGACCAGCACGAGGCCGATGGCCGCGAAGCGGTCGCGCGTGGCGTTCACGTCGGCCATGATTTCGTCGCGCACGGCGACGCCGCCCACGAGCCATTGCCACTGCGGCACGCTCACGAACGAGACGAACTTGGCGCGCGCGTCGCCTTCACCTCGCGTCGAGTCGGCGGAGGTGTAGTCGAGCGTGCCTTCGCGCGTTTCGAGCATGCGCGACCAGGGCGCGTCGGCGTCGTCGTAGTGTTTGCCGACGGCGCTCGGGTGGACGAGGAAGGTGCCGCGCGTCGGGCCGTTCGAAGCGTCCATCACGAAGTAGTAGCCGCTCTCGCCGATCTTGAGCTTGGCGATCTCGCTCTTGAGCGCATCGATCTGCGCGCCCACATCCACGCCGACGAACAGCGCGCCGATCACGTGGCCGCTGGCGTCGAGAATCGGCTTGTACTGCGTGATGTACTGCTTGCCGAACAATTGGGCGAGGCCGGTAAAGGTGCGGTTGGCCATCACCGGGCCATACGCCGGGCCCTTGCGGTCGAGCAGCGTGCCGATCGCGCGCGAGCCGTCCTGCTTCTTGAGCGACGTGGTCACGCGCACGAAGTCGTCGCCGCTGCGCGCGAAAACGGTGGCGATTTCGCCGCTGCGCGCGAGAAACTGGTCGGGGATCGTGAAGTCCAGATTCAGCACGTGATCGCCGGACTTGAAGACCGGCGTGGCCTTGCCGGCAATGTCGACCGTTTGCGTGGGGTCGAGCGTGAAGGCGCCGGGCAGGAAGCTCTCGAAGAGCTGCATGGCACGGTCGACTTCGGTTTCGAGCGCGCCGTTGATGAGCGAGATCGACGAGGCGACCGCCTGATCCTTTTCGGCAATGCGCGAGCGCACCTGGTGGCCGACCTGCGTCGCCGCCGAATGCGTGATCGCCCACGTGAAGGCGGCAAATATGGCTGCGACGAGCACGCACGATAGCAAGGCGAGGCGCACGCCGACACTCGCGCGGCTTGATAAGCGTGAAAGCATGGATTCGGTTCCGGAAAGAGCTTGTAAAGAAGGAACCTGCGCCTTCGAGGCGCTGGCATGACGCATTACGGCGCGCGCGCGCGATCCTTTAGGGCTAGAACCGAAAAACCTTACAATCGCGTAAAGATTACCGATGGATTACGCCATTTCGGTGTGCAGATTGTGGGATATTTCGGAACCCAAAATAACATCGCCACAAAGAAAGGGCGCATGAAGCGCCCTTTCGTTATGTTTCGCGCGATACGTCGCTCGCGCTGTGCAATCCTCTGCGCGGCCGTCAGCGGCGGGCTCGCCACGTTCTGAGCAAGAGCGCGTTGGTCACGACGCTCACGCTGGAAAACGCCATGGCCGCGCCCGCGAGCATGGGGTTGAGCAGGCCGAAGGCGGCGAGCGGAATCCCGATCAGGTTGTAGAAGAACGCCCAGAACAGGTTCTGCTGGATCTTGCGCCACGTGCGCCGCGAAATATCGATTGCGGCGGCAACGAGCGCGGGGTCGCCGCGCATCAGCGTGATGCCTGCCGCGTGCATGGCGACGTCGGTGCCCGTGGCCATGGCGATGCCGATGTCGGCGGCGGCGAGCGCCGGCGCGTCGTTGATGCCGTCGCCGGCCATCGCGACGATACCGCCGCTCCTGATCTTGAGGTCGCGGATCGTGCGCGCCTTGTCGTCGGGCAGCACCTGCGCATGGACTTCGCGGATACCGAGCTGCGCGGCCACGGCCGCCGCGCTGCCCGCGTTGTCGCCGGTCACGAGCACGCTGCGGATGCCCATCGCCTCGAGGCTCGCAATGGCTTCGCGCGCCGTGGGCTTCACGGTGTCGCCGAAAGCGAGCAGGGCGAGGACCCCGCCGTGCGGCTCGAAGAGCCACGACACCGTATTGCCCGCCTCTTCGAGCGAACGCGCGCGGTCCGCGAGCGCGGGCGGTACGGCGAGCGCCAGTTCGTCGAGCCAGCGGCCGCTGCCGATGGCGAGGCGCCGGCCGTTCACTTCGGCCTCCACGCCGCGCCCCGGCACCGCGCGCGCATGGGCGGCGACAGCCAAAGCGGCTGACGCCTGGGCTTCGGCCTGGGCGTCATACGCCTGCACCACGGCCTTCGCGAGCGGGTGATCGCTGTGCCGCTGCACGGCGGCGGCGAGCGCGAGCGCCTCGCCATGCTCGAGGCCTTCGGCCGCATCGAACGCGGTGAGCGAGGGCTGGCCGAGCGTGAGCGTGCCGGTCTTGTCGAAGGCGACCACGCTCACGTTGTGGGCGGTCTCCAATGCTTCGGCGTCCTTGATGAGCACGCCGTGGCGCGCGGCCACGCCGGTCCCGGCCATGATCGCGGCGGGCGTGGCGAGGCCGAGCGCGCACGGGCAGGCGATTACGAGCACGGCTACAGCGTTGAGGATCGCCGTTTCGGCGCTCGCGCCCGCGAACAGCCAGCCGCCCAGCGTGATGGCCGCGATCACGAGAATCGCCGGCACGAACACGGCGCTCACGCGGTCGACGAGACGCTGGATCGGCGCCTTTTCGGCCTGCGCGCTTTCCACGAGGCGAATGATGCGTGCAAGCGTGGTTTCCGCGCCGATGGCCGTGGTGCGCACGGCCATCGCGCCTTCGCCGTTGATCGAGCCGGCTGTGACGGGATCGTCGGGCGCTTTCGGCACGGGCAGGCTTTCGCCCGTGATGAGCGATTCGTCGATGTGGCTGCGGCCTTCGAGCACGACCCCGTCCACGGGCACACGCTCGCCGGGGCGCACGACCACCACGGTGCCCACGCGAACCTGGGCGAGCGGCACTTCGCGCTCCTCTGCGTTGGCGCCATTTGCGCCATCGACGCGGATGCGCGCGCGATCGGGCCGCAGCGCGTTGAGGGCGCGGATTGCGTCGGTGGTCTGGCGCTTCGCGCGCGCTTCGAGCCACTTGCCGAAGCGCACCAGCGTGATGACCACCGCCGAGGCCTCGAAATACAGATGGGCCATGTCGCCGGGGTGAGCGAGCATCGCATAGACGCTCACGCCATACGCGGCCGATGTGCCGAGCGCGACCAGCAGATCCATGTTGCCCGCGCCGGCGCGCACGGCCTTCCATGCGGCGCGGTAGAAGCGTGCGCCGAACACGAACTGTACGACGCTCGCCAGCGCCAGCTGTGCCGCGGCGGGCAGCATCCAGTCGAGGCCGAGCCAGTGGCCGAACATCGGCAGCACGAGCGGGGCCGTGAGCACGGCCGAAATCAGCACGGCGCGCCATTCGCGGCGCGCTTCGTCGCTGGCGGCGGCGCCTTTCTGCGGGGCGGCGGCGCCTTCGTCGGCGGCGAGTGGCGTGGCTTCATAGCCGGCCTTCTTGACGGCGGCGACGAGCAGGTCCTGCAATTCGCCCGTGAGCGGCGAGCGGGTGTTGACGGTGGCCTGCTCGGTGGCGAGGTTCACGCTTACGCCAGCCACGCCGGGCACGCGCGCAAGTGCCTTCTCGACGCGGTTCGCGCACGACGCGCAAGTCATCCCGCCGATGGCGAGCGTCGTGGCTTCCGTGGCGACGGGCACGGCTTCATAGCCGGCCTTTTCGACGGCGGCGACGAGCGCGGCGGGCGCGACGCCACTGCTGGCCTCGACGGTGGCCTTTTCCGTGGCGAGGTTGACCGAGGCGCGCGTGACGCCCGGGACCTTTGCAAGCGCTTTCTCGACGCGCATGGCGCACGAGGCGCACGTCATGCCGTGGACTTCGAGTTCGGCCACGGCGGTATCGGTGCGTTCTGCAACGAGGGGTTCATTCATGATGGGGTGCGAGCACTGGCTGTCATCGATGTTACGCAGTATCTACGTTCCCATCATGGGAAGGTCAAGGGGCGCGACACTACGCCCCTTTCGTTTCAGAGGGAAGTCCTGAGCGCAAGCTCTCCGCCTGTAAGGCAATATTCCACGCCACAGTCTTTTCAGGCCCATGCGCGAGCGATACGATACCAACCGGCGGCATTGGCGCCTTGCCGCGTGCATTTCACTACGGCCCTTGGGGGGGCCGCGCGGAGTGGCCAGCCGGTCGACGTCACTTCATGGACCGCCCGCACCGAATACAACCAACAAATGACAACAATACATCGAGCATTCTCTACGTACCGTAGCTGCTCCGCGCTCGCCTGCCTTGCCCTGATTGCCGGATGCGCCTCGGCGCCGGGCGACGTTGCGCCGAAGAGCAACGGCTGGATGAAGGACGAAGTCTCCGACTCCTATGTGTTTGGCTATCCGCTCGTGCTGATGGACGTGGCGCGCGAATCCGCCACCGGCAGCGGGCCCGGCCAGGCCGCGCCGAACACGCTGCGCCACGCGCAGTCGCTGCCGCCCGTCGGGGCCTCGAGCCCGCTCGAACCCAACCTCGACACGCTGACTTCCAGCGGCTGGCTCGACGTATCGAGCGAGCCGGTGCTCGTCACGCTGCCCGACACGCACGGCCGCTACATGGACGCACGCGCGCTCGACATGTGGACGAACGTCGTCTGGTCGACCGCCGGCGCGCAGTCGGGTGAACGTGTCAGCGGACTGAAAGCGCAAACGATTGCATTTGTTCCGGCCGGCTGGAAGGGCACGCTGCCCGCGCGCGTGAAGCGCGTCGACGTGTCGACGCGCTACGTGTGGTTCCTCGCGCGCATCCAGACACGCGGCGGCGCCGACATCGCGGCCGTGCGGCGGCTGCAGCACGGGCTGCAGGTCACAGCGCTGTCCGGGTGGGACGAGCGCGGCGCGCGCGGCAAGGCCGGCGCTCGCGGCGGCCGCGGCAACGAGCCGACCGGCGCCACGCAGAGCGGCGATCCGGTGGCGCCGGGCACACCGTCCGCCCAGGTCGCGGCGCTCGACGCGCACGGTTTCTTCGACCGGCTCGCCCTGGCGCTGGAAGACAACCCGCCCACGGCAGACGACGCGCACGCGCTCAAGATTCTCGGCGACATTGGCGTACACCCGGGCGACCCGGCGCAGCTGCCCTCGGGCGCGAAGGACGCCGCGGTCATCAAGGCGGGTCTCGCCGATGGCCGCACGCGCGCCGCGACGCCGCCGTCCAACCTGCTGGCGGGCAACGGCTGGCTCTGGGTGGGCGACGACGCAGGCAACTACGGCCCCGACTACTCGCTGCGCGCCTACGCGGCGTACACGTCGCCGGGTCTGCCGACGACCCGCGACGAAGTGCGCGCCCGCGTGAGCCAGGACAGCGACGGGCATGCGCTCAACGGCGCGAACCGCTACACGATTCACTTCACGGCGAAGCAGCTGCCGCCGGTGCGCGGCTTCTGGTCGATCACGGCCTATACCACCGACGGCGCGCTCGACGCCGACGCGCCCGTGCGCGTAGCGTTCGGCGACCGCAGCGGCGCACGGCGCAACCGCGACGGCTCGCTCGACGTGCAGGTGAGCGCCGAGCGGCCGCGCGGCGGCGCGAACTGGGTGCCGGCGCCGCACGGCGACTTCCGGCTCGTGATGCGCCTCTACGCCGCGAAGCCGCAAGCGACCGACGGCAGCTGGCAGCCGCCCGCCGTCGAGCGGCAGTAATCGCTGAACCGGCCTGAACGAAGCGTTGGCGGGGCGCTGTCCCGCCAACGTTTTTTTTGCGCCGTATAAGCCCGCTCGAGCGCGCCACGCCCGGCTTTTCCGCCCGCGTTTTCATGCATCGCGCAATACGCGCGGCGCACGTTACGCAATCGCCGGGCCATCGCCTTTGCGCTGTTACTTCTTGTTGCGCAATACCTGCGCCGCGGGCGGCGTTTTCCCGTCGTCCGATCTTCTATCGGACCTATACTTCCGGCTGTCGGCATCCCCGGATTTCCGACATCAGACCCACATCCCGCGGCGGGCCTGTTGCCGCCTCATCCGCAAGCAAGCATGGCAAGCCTCAACAAAGCGTCGCTCAACTCTTCCTTGCAGTCGGTGCGCGCGGTCGCGCGTGCGCCCCGCACCCGGCACATCCTCACGGGTGTCGTCATCTTTCTGATTGTGTTCGGTCTGGTCGGCTTCTTTGCCGCGCCGCCGATCATTCGCCATGTTGCCGAGCAGCAGTTGAGCAAGCAGCTCGACCGGCCCGTCACGATCGGCCGCATCGCGCTCAATCCGTACACGCTGCGCCTCGAAGCGGACCGTGTGCATATCGGCGAGCGCGGCGGCAACGGCGACTTCTTCGATGTCTCGCGCGCCGTCGTGCAGGCGTCGTGGTCGTCGATCTTTCGCGCGGCTCCCATCGTCGACGAACTGCGGCTCGACTCGCCGCGCGCCACGATCGTGCGGCTCGACGCCCAGCACTTCAACTTCTCGGACCTCATCGAGAAGTTCTCGACGCCCTCGAAACCCGGCAGCAAGCCGACGCAGTTTTCGGTTTCAAACATCCGCATCGAGAACGGCCAGATCACCTTCGACGATCGCCTGCTCAACGAAAAGCACGTGATCGACCGCTGGTCGCTCGGCATTCCGTTCATCGCCACGCTGCCTTCCAAGACCGATATCTTCGTTCAGCCGATGCTGCGCGCGCGCATCGACGGGGCGAGCACGCTCGCCATCGACGGCAGGACCAAGCCCTTTTCCGCGACACGCGAGTCGGAAGTCGAGCTGCGCCTGACCGACCTCGACGTGCCGAAGCTCCTCACCTACGCGCCGACGAAGCTGCCTGTCACAGTGAAGAGCGGCAAACTCTCGACCAACCTCAAGCTCGATTTCGTGATGTCGGGCGAGAAGCCCACGCTGCGTGTGGCGGGCACGACCGACCTGAACGACTTCGACTCGACCGACAACGCCAATGCGCCGTTCTTCGGCGCGCGCAGTCTGCACGTGGGGGCAGCCTCGCTCGAACCGTTCAGCAACGTCTATCGTTTCGACGACATCCATCTCGACGCGCCCACCGTGTGGGTCGCACGTGACAAGCAAGGCGTGCTGAGCATCGAGAAGCTGATGGGCGCGCCGGCCGCGCAAAACGCGCCGGCCGCGAACGAGGCCGCGAACAAGGCCGCGAGCGCCGCGCCGGCCTCGGGCGCCCAGAGCGCGCAGGCGGCGCCCGAGGAAGCGAAGCCCGCGCCGCTCGATGTCTCGATCCGCCAGTTCGCGCTCACGAACGGCACCGTGCACATTGCTGACGATCTGCCCGCGCGGCCGGTGAACGTCGAACTCACGCAGCTTTCCACCACGCTTACGAACTTCTCGACGACTGCCAAAGCCGGCGCGCCGTTCACGTTTGCGACGAATGCGACCGACGGCGGCACGATCAAGGCGTCGGGCACGGTGAGCCTCGCGGGCAAGAACGCCGAAGCCAACATCGCGCTCGAGCGCGTGGGTCTGCCGCAAGCGCAGCCGTATATCGACAACCTGAGCAGCGCGCAGATTCTGGACGGCAGGCTCAATCTCACGTCGACGCTCAAGGCCGACTGGGCGCAGCAGCCTGCCGTCGTGCAGGTCGGCCAGAGCACGCTCGGCCTCGAATCGCTCAAGCTCGCTGCGCGCGGCGCGAAGGCGCCTGCCATCGCGCTCGACCGCGGCACGGTGCAGGTAAGCGGCATCGACCTCAATGCGCGCAAGGCGCAGATTGCATCGGTCGACGTGACCGGCCTCGTGGTGAACGCCGAGCGCCAGAAGGACGGCAAGGTCGACCTGGCGCAACTCGCCTCCACGCAGCAGGCGGTGCCCGAGCGCACGGCGATTCGCGCCGCGCAGAAGTCGGTGCAGGAAGGGCCGGCCTGGCGCTACACGATCGACGCTTTCACGCTGAACAACGGCACGATCAACTTTACGGACATTTCGACGCCGCGGCCGGTAAAGCTCGCCATCACGCCGTTCGACCTGAAGATCCAGCAGATCAGCGACGACCTGAGGCACCCGCTGCCGATCGACCTGAAGGCGACCGTCAACCGTAAGGGCACACTCGCGCTGAGCGGCAAGATCAACCCGACGCCGCTCACGGCGCAGCTGAAAATCGACGCGAACCGGCTCGACGCCGCCGCGTTCGAGCCTTATTTCGGCAATCAGCTCAACGCGGTGATCGCGAGCGCGCTGCTCAACATGAACGGGCAACTTTCTGTGGAGCAGGGCAAGGCGCTCAAGGCGAACTATCGCGGCGATGCGGCGCTCGTGGACGTGCGCATGCTCGACAAGGCCACATCCGGCCCGTTCGCGGGCTGGCGCTCGCTCGCGCTCACGAACCTGAAGGCGAACTACGACGACGCGCGCGGCACCGACGTGGACGCGAGCCGCGTGACGTTCGCAGGCTTCTATGGCCGCGTGCTGCTCGACGCGCAAGGCAAGCTCAATCTCAAGGACGTAGTCGCGCATCAAACGGGCGCCGCGCAGTCGCTCACGCAGGACAAGAGCGGCAAGCCTGGCGAGCGCGAGCCGGTGCCGCTCACGCCGCAGGCGGCGAGCGCGCCCGTGCAGACGGCTTCCGCACCGGCGCCGGCTTCCGCGCCGGCAACGGTCGTGGCCGCGCAGCCGCCGAAGAACCCCGTGCGCCTGCACTTCGGTGAGCTCGTGCTGCAGGACGGCCGCGTGAACTATACCGACAACTTCATCAAGCCGAACTACTCCGCCGATCTCGTGCAGATCCACGGCACGGTGGGCGCGTTCGGCACGCAGTCGACCACGCCTGCGCCCGTGGATGTCTCCGCGAAGCTCGCGGCGAACGGTCCGCTCTCGATCAAGGGCACGGTGAATCCGCTCATCGACAAGCCGTCGCTCGACCTCACGGCCAGCGCGCACGATATCGAGCTCACGAACCTCACGCCGTATTCGGCGAAGTACGCGGGCTACCCGATCACGAAGGGCAAGCTCAACGTCGATCTGCACTACCAGCTCGCGAACGACGAGCTCACGGCGAACAACCATATCTTCATCGACCAGCTCACGTTCGGCGATCACATCGACAACGACACGGCCACCAAGCTGCCGGTGCGGCTCGCGATTTCGCTGCTCAAGAACCGCAGGGGCGAAATCGATGTGAACATCCCGGTGTCAGGCTCGCTCTCCAACCCTGAGTTCAGCCTGGGCGGCCTGATCTGGAAGGCGGTGCTCAACCTCATCGCGAAGGCGGTGACCGCGCCGTTCACGCTGCTCGCCAATGCGTTCGGGGGTGGCGGCGAAGACCTGGGCTATGTCGAGTTCGCGGCCGGCACGGCAACGCTCACCGATGCCGACCAGAAGAAGCTCGACACGATCGTGAAGGCGCTCGACGACAAGCCTTCGATCAAGATCGATCTGATCGGCCGCGTCGATCCGGCCGTGGACACGCCCGCGCTGCGCGAGCAGTACGTGGATCGCCTCGTGCGGCTCCAGAAGGTGAAGGACACGGTGGGCAACGGCGAGAGCGTCGATACCTCGCAGGTCAAGGTGGACGACAAGGAGTACGAGAAGTACCTCACCAAGGCCTATAAGGATGCGGACTTCAAGAAGCCGCACAACATGATCGGCCTCACGAAGACGCTGCCCGTGGACGACATGAAGCAGGCGCTGGCCGACCACGCACCCGTTGACGACGCCACCTTGCGCAATCTCGCTCAGGATCGTGCGCAGGCGGTGCAGCAGTACTTCGAAGGCAAGGTCGATCCGAGCCGCGTGTTCATCGTGGCGCCGAAGCTGGACGCCAAGGGCATCGACGACAAGGGCGCGACGACGCGCGTGGATTTCGGGCTGAAATAAGCCGTGGTTTGGTAATTCGATGCAGCGGCGCGTTTCGGTCTAACCGGCGCGCCGCAGCTTTTTCGGGCTCGCGAACGCGTGTTCCTCGATGACCTGCGCGAGCGTCGCAAAGGCCGGCGCGATCTCCTCGTGCGGCACGCACGCATAACCCGTTAGCAATCCTTTGCGGTCCTGGCGCACGCTATAGTAGGCCGCAAGCGGCCGCACGATCACGCCTGCGTCGTAGGCGGCCGCAGCGACGGCGCGGTCGTCGGCATGGTCGGGCAGGCCGAGCACGAAGTGCAGGCCCGCTTCGTCGCCCATAACGGGCAGCGCATCGCCGAAGTGGCGCGTGACCGCGTCGATCAGCAACTGGCGCCGCTCGCCATAGAGCGTGCGCATGCGGCGCACGTGCGAAGTGAGATAGCCATCCATGATGAACTCGGCGAGCACGGCCTGCTGCATGAGCTGGCCTTCGCGATACAGCTCCGCCACGCCCGTGCGGAATGTGGCGGCGAGCCGCTCGGGCACGACCATGTAGCCGATGCGCAGGCCGGGAAACAGCAGCTTGCCAAGGCTGCCCACGTAGATCACGCGGTCCGATTCGTCGAGACCCTGCAGCGAGGCGAGCGGCCGGCTGCCGTAGCGGAACTCGCTGTCGTAGTCGTCCTCGATGATCCACACCTTGTGCTGGCGCGCGTATTCGAGCAGCGTGCGGCGGCGCGCGAGGCTCATGACCATGCCGAGCGGATATTGATGCGAAGGCGTGACGAGCGCGATGCGCGGCGGGTCGCGCAGGTCCTGCTCACGCGGATTGAGCCCTTCGTCGTCGACGGGAATCGGTGCGAGCTTCAGTCCCGAGGACTGCAGCACACTGCGCGCGCCCCAGTAGCACGGTTCTTCGACCCACGCCGTGTCGCCGTGGTCGGCGAGCAGCCTCACAGCGAGATCGATGGATTGGTGAATACCCGTAGTGATGATGATCTGGTCCGGCGTGCAGCGCACCGAGCGTGCCACGCGCAGGTAGTCCGAAAGCGCGCGCCGCAGCGGACGGTAGCCGCCGCCGGGAGCGTAGGTAAGCAAACCATGATTCGCCGATTTCCACAGGCGGGCCTGCAGGCGGCTCCACGTGCGCGCCGGAAACTCGGCCACGTCGGGCACGCCCGGCATGAAGGCGCCCCACTGCCTGGCGGACACGCCCGCCTCGTCGATGAGCCGTTGGCCGCGCATCGACATGTCGCCGCGCGGGGAGGCGCCGTTCTCCTCGTCGTCCTCGTCGGCGGGGGCGGCCGCTGGCGTCGGCGTGCTCACGGCGGCCGAGTCGGGGCGCGTGTCGGCGACATAGGTGCCGCTGCCCGTGGTCGAGATCACGTAGCCCTCGGCGCTCAGCTGGTCGTAGACGTGCAGCACGGTGTTGCGCGCCACGCCGAGGTCGACCGCGAGCGTGCGCGAGCTGGGCAGCTTGGTGCCGGGCGCGAGCCGACCCGTCAAGATGGCCTGCTGCATGAGCTGGAGCAGCTGACGGTAGGCGGGCTCGGCGCTTTCCTTGTCGAGTTGCGCAGCGAGCCATTCGGACAGGATGACCATGGCCAAGTGGTTCCATCGATAATAATGAAATGGCTCCATTGAATAGAGCCGGGACCATCTATAGTAATTCGCACGTCAGGTTCGGTTAATGCCTGTGACGTATTTATTTAATCGCGTCAGAAGGCCGGCCGGGAAAAGAGCAAGCAAAGGAGACAGGGCGAATGAAGACCTCGGATGTGATCGTCAGCTTTCGCGGCGTGCGCAAGACCTACGACGGCGAAACACTGGTCGTCAAACAACTTGACCTTGATATCTACCAGGGAGAGTTTCTGACGCTGCTCGGGCCGTCCGGCTCCGGCAAGACCACCTGCCTGATGATGCTCGCCGGCTTCGAGTTTCCCACCGGCGGCGAGATCCGTCTCGAAGGCAAACTGCTCAACAACGTGCCGCCGCACAAGCGCGACATCGGCATGGTGTTCCAGAACTACGCGCTCTTCCCGCATCTCACGGTCGAGCAGAACGTGGCCTATCCGCTGGGCGTGCGCAAGGTGCCGACCGCCGAGCGGGCGCAGCGCGTGAACGACGCGCTCAAGATGGTGCGCATGGAAGGTTTCGCCAGGCGCTATCCCGCGCAGCTCTCGGGCGGCCAGCAGCAGCGCATCGCGCTTGCCCGCGCGCTCGTTTTCCAGCCCAAGCTCGTGCTGATGGACGAACCGCTCGGCGCGCTCGACAAGCAGTTGCGTGAACATATGCAGTACGAACTGAAGTCGCTGCACGAGAAGCTTGGCGTCACGTTCGTCTACGTCACGCACGATCAGGGCGAGGCGCTCACGATGTCGGACCGCGTGGCGGTGTTCGACAAGGGCATCGTGCAGCAGCTTGACAGCGTGGACCGGCTCTACGAGTCGCCGTGCAACGAGTTCGTGGCTAACTTCATCGGCGACAGCAACCGGCTGCGCGGCACCATTGCCGCCGTGGATGGCGAGTACTGCGAAATGCATCTCGCCGACGGCACGCGCCTGAAGGGCCGCAATGTGGCGGGTGCGCAGGCGGGCGCCTCAGCCATCGCCTGCATTCGCCCCGAGCGCATGAAGCTCGCGAACGGCTCGAGGGGTAACGATGCGAACGCGCTGGCGGGCGAAGCGCGCGGCCTGATCTATTTCGGCGACCACGTGCGCATGCGCTGTGGCTTGCCCCAGCAGGACGAGTGCTTCGTGAAGGTGCCGCTCGGCACCGAGGCGCTCGACGGTTTCGCGCCCGGTCAGCCGGTCGCACTCGAATTCGCGCCGGAGCATCTGCGCGTGTTCGCTTGAGGCGTGCGGGCGCGGCGCGCAATCTCGCGCGCCGTCGCCTCGCGAAGCAGGCGTCTCGACGATCGGGCCACGTTTCTCGCATCGAAGGGCCCGGCAAGACAAACCACCAAGGAGAAGGGACTCAACCATGAAGCAGATCGGCAACATGCGCGTTGCAGCGGTCGCGGCCGCGCTCGCACTCTCGTTCGGCGTGGCGAATGCCGCGGAGCTCACCGTCGTGAACTTTGGCGGTGCCAATGGCAATGCGCAGAAGGCGGCGTTCAACGAGCCGTTCCAGTCGCAGACGGGCAACAAGATCACCGCCGTCGAATACAACGGCGAGCAGGCCAAGGTGAAGGCCATGGTCGACGCGAAGCACGTGGACTGGGACGTGGTGGAAGTCGAAACCGGCGACATCGCGCGCGGTTGCGATGAAGGTCTCTACGAGAAGCTCGACTGGGCCAAGCTCGGCAACAAGGGCGACTTCATGAAGGCCGCGCAGCAGCCCTGCGGCGCAGGCTTCTTCGTGTGGTCCACGGCACTCGCCTATAACGCCGACAAGCTCAAGACCGCGCCCACGAACTGGGCCGACTTCTGGGACGTGAAGAAATTCCCGGGCAAGCGCGGCATGCGCAAGGGCGCACGGTACAACATGGAATTCGCCCTGATGGCCGACGGCGTGGCGCCGCAGGACGTCTACAAGGTGCTCTCGACGAAGGCCGGTCAGGACCGGGCGTTCAAGAAGCTCGATGAGCTGAAGCCGAACATCCAGTGGTGGGAAGCCGGCGCGCAGCCGCCGCAGTTCCTGGTCGCGGGCGACGTGGTGATGTCCACGGCGTACAACGGCCGTATCGACGCCGCGCAGCGCGAAGGCAAGAACCTCAAGGTAGTGTGGACCGGCAGCATCTACGACCTCGACTACTGGGCGATCCCGAAGGGCGCGCCGAACAAGGCGCTGGCCGAGCAGTACATCGCTTACACGCTTTCGCCGAAACCGCAGCAGGAGTATGCGCAGCACATCGCGTATGGCCCGGTGAACGCGAACGCGATCAAGGCGCTCGATGCGAAGACGCTTGCCAACCTGCCGAATTCGCCGGCCAACGGCAAGAACGCCATCCAGGAGAACCTCACGTTCTGGACCGACCACGGCGACGAACTGGAGCAGCGTTTCTCCTCGTGGGCCGCGAAGTAAGGGTGGGCTAGACGCTCCGGCGTGCGAGCGCCGGAGCGTTTTGTAGCATGGCAGGGGGAGACCAGGTGTGACTACGATGACGACCGTGACCAACGTTGCCGGCGCGGCACGCGAGGAGACCGCGCGGCTGAAGCGCGAACTGCGCGTGGCGCAAGCGAAGAAGCGCACGATGGCGCTCATGCTGATCGCGCCGCTCGCGATCTTTCTGCTGCTGATTTTCGTGGTGCCGATCGCGGCACTGCTCACGCGTGCGGTGCAGAACCCCGAAGTGGCGACAGCGCTGCCGCATACCATCGCGGCGCTGCGCGGCTGGGACCGCAAGAGCGCGCCACCCGACGCGGCTTACGCTGCGCTTGCGCAGGACCTCACCGTCGTAAAGGAAGGTGATGCGATGGGCGCGCTGGCGCGCCGCCTGAACGTGGAAATCGCGGGCTTCCGCTCGCTCGTCGCGAAGACGGCGCGCGCCATGCCGCTCGCCGACGACGACGGCAAACCGCTTACGCTCACTCCCGCGCAAACGCGCGCCAAAATTGTCGAGCTCGACGACCGCTGGGGCGACGTGACCTACTGGCAAGCCATTGCGAAGAACAGCTCGCGCATCTCGCCGTTCTATCTGCTCGCCTCGCTCGATCATCGTCAGGATGCGTTCGGCCGCATCGTGGCCGCCGATCCCGAGCAGCAGATCTATCTCGACGTGTTCGCGCGCACCTTCGTCATCAGCGTGTTCGTCACGGTGTTCGCGCTGCTGCTCGGTTACCCGCTCGCTTACTGGATCTCGACGCTCTCCGAGCGCCGCGCGAATCTCGTGATGATCCTCGTGCTGATTCCGTTCTGGACGTCGATTCTCGTGCGCGTGGCGGCGTGGATCGTGATCTTGCAGGGCGAGGGCCTCGTCAACAAGGCGCTGATGGGCTCGGGCCTCATCTCGCATCCGCTCGCGCTGCTGTTCAACCGCGTGGGCGTCTACATTTCGATGACGCACATCCTGCTGCCGTTCATGGTGCTGCCGCTCTACAGCGTGATGAAGTCGATTCCGCCCACTTACCAGCGCGCGGCCGTGTCGCTCGGCAGCCATCCGTTCGCGGCCTTCTGGCGCGTGTATGTGCCGCAGACGTACCCCGGCGTGGGCGCGGGCGTGCTGCTCGTGTTCATTCTCTCGATCGGCTACTACATCACGCCGGCGCTGCTCGGCGGCCCGGGCGACCAGATGGTCAGCTACTACGTGGCGTACTTCACCAACGTGTCGATCAACTGGGGCATGGCCTGCGCGCTCGGCGCGCTGCTGCTCGCGGCGACCACGGTGCTCTATTTCGTCTACGGGCGCTTCACGCGCACGCAACTGAGCCTTGGCTAAGGGAGGCGCGATCATGAAATTTGCCAAGCCGCTTTTTGCGCCGCATACGTCGGCCGTCGAACGCGTGTGGTACTTCGCGCTGCGCGCGCTCGTCGTGCTCACGCTGCTGTATCTGATCCTGCCCGTGCTCGCGATCGTGCCGCTGTCGTTTTCGTCGAGCACGTTCCTCGTCTATCCGATTCCGGGCTGGTCGCTGCGCTGGTATGAAAACCTCGTGATGTCCGACGAATGGCGCATGGCCGCGAAAAACAGCTTCATCGTGGGCCCCGCCGCCACAGTCGTGGCGACCGTGCTCGGCACACTCGCGGCCATCGGCATCACCAAGGCCGATTTCCGCGGCAAGACACTGCTCATGGCCGTGCTCATTTCGCCGATGATCGTGCCCGTGGTGGTGGTGGGCGTGGGCATGTATCTGTTCTTCGCGCCGCTCGGCCTCGCCAATACGTATCTCGGCCTGATCCTCGCGCACGCGTCGCTGGGCGTGCCGTTCGTCGTGACGACGGTGGCGGCAACGCTGCAGGGGTTCAATCACAATCTCGTGCGTGCGAGCCTTTCGCTCGGGGCCAATCCGGTCACGACGTTCTTCCGCATCACGCTGCCCGTCATCGCGCCGGGCGTAATTTCGGGCGCGCTGTTCGCGTTCGCCACGTCGTTCGACGAAGTCGTCGTGACGCTCTTCCTCGCGGGCGCCGACCAGACCACCTTGCCGCGTCAGATGTTCACGGGCATCCGCGAGAACATCAGCCCGACGATCGCTGCGCTTGCCACGATCCTGATCGTGTTCTCCACGTGTCTGCTGCTCGCGCTCGAATGGCTGCGCGGCAGGAATGCAGCGCGCGCGGTGAAGGCGTGATGGCTTGAGATGTCGATGAAAAAAAGGCAGCGCCGTGGCGCTGCCTTTTTTTGCCTCTGCGCACTACGCCTGCAGCAGCGGCGGCACACGCCGCTTGACCCACTGCGTGGCCTGATCGTACGCGTGGGCGAGTTGCAGCACCGAGAGGTCCGCCTGCGGCTTGCCGATCACCTGCAGCCCCATCGGCAGGCCTTGCGCATTGAAGCCCGCAGGCACGCTGATGACAGGCAGCCCCGCGAGACTGCCGCCGATTACGACTTCCATCCAGCGGTGATAGGTATCCATCGTGCGGCCCGCGATCGACTTCGGCCAATGCTCGCTCGCGTCGAACGGGAAGAGTTGGGCGCTGGGCAGCACGAGGTAGTCGTAACGCTCGAAAAGCGCGAGCAGCGCGTTGTACCACTGGCTGCGCGTGACCGAGGCGTTCCACACGTCTTCGCCCGAGAGCTTCAGGCCGCCTTCCACTTCCCATTGCGCTTCCGGCTTGAGCAGCGCGCGCTTTTCCGGGTCGCGATAGAGCGCGCCCAGCGTGCCCGCGCACGAGAAATGGCGCAGCGTGACCCACGTTTGCCACACGCGCTCCATGGCGAAGTCGGGGCGCGCGGCTTCGACCTTGCAGCCTAACGATTCGAAGTCCTTGAGCGCCGTTTCGCAGAGTGCGAGCACGCCGTCTTCCATGGGTAGATAGCCGTCGTAATCGCCGAGCCAACCGATGCGCGCGCAACCAAAGTCGCGCTCGAGCGAGCCCGCGAACTGCGCGGGATCTTCGGCAATGGAAAGCGGCGCACGCGCGTCGTAGCCCGCCTGGGTAGAAAGCAGCATCGCGAGGTCGGGCACAGTGCGGGCCATCGGTCCCGCGTAGCCGAGCTGGTGGAAGAACAGCTCGTGCGCCGGCACGGAGGGCACGCGGCCCTGCGACGGACGAAAGCCGAACACGTTATTCCAGCCCGCGGGATTGCGCAGCGACCCCATCATGTCGCTGCCGTCCGCCACGGGCAGCATGCGCAGCGCCAACGCCACGGCCGTGCCGCCGCTGCTGCCGCCCGCGCTGCGCGTGGGATCGTAAGCGTTGCGCGTGGCACCGAAGACCGTGTTGTAGGTGTTCGAGCCCAGGCCGAACTCCGGCGTATTCGTCTTGCCGATGAAAATTGCGCCCTGTGCGCGCATGCGCGCGGCCATCAGGGAATCCGCTGCGGGCACTTCGTTGCGGAACAACGGCGAGCCTTGCGTGTACGGGATGCCGGCCGTAGGCGTGAGATCCTTCGGCGCTTGCGGCATGCCGTGCATCCAGCCAAGGTACTCGCCTCGCGCGAGCTGGGCGTCGCGTTCGCCTGCTTCAGAGAGCAATGTGGCGCGCTCGCGTAGCGAGACGATGGCGTTCGCCGGCGTATTCACGCGCTCGATATGGTCGAGAAACGCCGTCATCACTTCGCGGCAGGACACCTTGCGCAGGCGTATCCATTCCGAAAGCTCAAGCGCGTCGGCCGCGACGAGATCGTTGGGGGACAGACTTGCGGGGGACAGCGATGCCTGGTTCATACGTGTCTCTCGTTTGCGGATGGAGCAGGGGGAGGGTCATTGTCGCGCAGGCGCGGTGCAAGCGAAAGGAAACGAATGGTTGCCGCCGCGAGTTGATGGTTGCCGCGTGGGGCGGCCAGGTTACCGGACGGTCGCGGCAGGCGCCGATGTGTCGTTGCCTTGCCCTGGCGGCGCGGTGCCGGGGAGCGGGGCGCCACCGAGGGCTTGATAGAGCGCCGCGGTGTCGGTCAGGCGATCCGCATGAACGCGCGAGCGGTCGAGCGTGGTCTGGAGTGCCTGGCGTTGCGCATCGATCAGCGAAAACTCGCTCACGCCGCCTGCGTTGTAGCGCGTTTGTGCGATCGCCGCGTTGGCCTGGGCCTCGCGAGCGGCGTCGTCGCGCGCCTGCAGTTCGGTCGCATCGTTCTGGAGCGCCTGCAGCGAGTCGGCGACCTGCTGCAGCGCCTGCAGAACGGTCTGCCGATAGTCGGCGAAAGCGGCTTCATAGGCGGCTTCTGACGCGCGTTTCTTCGCGCGCAATTCGCCGCCATGGAACAGCGGCTGCGTGAGGCCGAGCCCGACGTTCCAGATGTTCAGTCCGCTGATGACGTCCTCGATACGCGTGCGCTCCGACCCGATACTTGCCGAGAGCGAGATCTGCGGAAAAAGATTCGCCGTCGCTACGCCCACGTTCGCGCCGGCCTGGTGCAGCAGCGCCTCGGCGGCGCGTATGTCGGGACGCTCGCGGGCCAGCGTGGAAGGCACAGTGAGCGAAACCGTATCGGGAAGATGCAGCGTATCGAGAGAAAGGGCATCGAGCGGCGCGGCGAACCGCGCGGGCGCGACGCCCAGCAGGGTGGCGAGCTGATGCTCGGCAGCCGCGCGCTGCGTTTCGAGCGGCGGCAGCGAGGCGCGCGTTTGCGCGAGCAGGGTGCGCTGGCTGCGCAGGTCGATCTGCGCGACGCCGCCGGCCGCGTAGCGTGCCTGCATGATCGCGAGCTGGCGCGCCTGCGTCTGCGCGAGTTGCGTGGTGAGATCGATCTGGCGTTGCAGCGATGCGCGGCGGATGGCGGTGGACACCACGTTGGCGGCCACCGAAAGTCGCGCCGCCTCCATTTCGTACGCCTGATAATCGACCTGCGCGAACGTGGATTCCAGCGCGCGACGGTTGGCGCCGAACAAGTCGAATACGTACGAGACGCTGACCGAAGCGTTGTAGAGCGTAAAGGGCGGCGGATTCGGCACTTGCGTAATGCCGAAAGCGGCGAGATCGACTTTCTGGCGCGTGCCGGAAAGTTTCAGATCGACAGAGGGAAAGTTCGTCGCGCCTGCCTGCGCGTTGTAGTTTTCGCGCGCCTCCACGAGCCTGGCGCGCGCCGAGTCGAGCGTGGGACTCGCGCGCAAGGCCTGATCGACGAGTTCATTCAACTGCGCGCTGCCATATTGTTTCCACCAATCGTTTGAGGCGTGTTCCGCGGCCGTGAAGGTCTGCGCGCCGCCGCCGGGGCCGGTGGCGCTGGCGGTGGATGCCGGCACGGGCTCGCGCGTCCAGCCCGTGGCATCGGGCGCGGCAGGCGGGTGGAAATCGGGGCCCACGGTGCAGCCCGCGAGCATGAGCACAAGCAGGAGGGCAACGGTGGCGTCGCGCGTCATGGTCGTGTGCCTCGCGCTAGTCGAGCGTGCGCCGGTAAAAGCGCACGGCGATCGCCATGACCGCGACCGTAAAGACGGCGAGCGGCCAGACCGCCGGCCACAAGTCGGTCCAGCCGTTGCCCTTGAGCAGGATGCCGCGCACGAGCCGGTTGAAATACGTGAGCGGCAGCAGATTGCCGAGCCATTGCGCCCAGCGCGGCATGCCGCCGAACGGGAACATGAAGCCGGAGAGCAGCAGGCTCGGCAGGAAATAGAACATCGTCAGCTGCATGGCCTGCAACTGGTTTTGCGCGAGCGACGACAGCGTGATGCCCACCGTGAGATTCGCGGCAATGAACAGCAGCGCCGAAAGATAGAGCGTGACGAGACCGCCCGCGAACGGCACGTGAAAGACGTAGCGCGCGGCGAGCACAATGATGGTCGCCTGGATCAGCCCGATCGCCACGTACGGAATGATCTTGCCCGTCATCACCTCGATGGGCAGCACAGGCGTCGCGAGCAGGTTCTCCATCGTGCCGCGCTCGCGCTCTCGCGTGATGGCGAGACCCGTCATCATCACCATTGTCATCGTGAGGATCACGCCCATGAGCCCGGGCACGACGTTGTATTGCGTGATGCCCTCGGGGTTGTAGAGCCGGTGCACCTGCACGTCGAACGCGGCGGGGGTGCCGTTCAGATGCGCGAGCGGGCCGGTGAGGTCCTTCGCGGCCACCGGCGCGACAAGCCCGGGCAGCGCCGCGAGCGCGGTGGTGATGGCGGTGGGATCGCTCGCGTCGGCTTCGACGAGCAGCGAAGGGCGCTCGCCGCGCAGCAGGCGCCGCGAGAAATCGACAGGAATGCTGAGCACGAACTGCACCGTGCCGCGCGCGAGCGCATGACGCGCCGAGGCATCGTCAGGCAGCGTTTCGATCACGTCGAAATAGGCGGAGTTACGCATGCCCGCGACGAAGCTGCGCGCGAACACGCTGTCTTCGCGCACGACGATGGCCGTGGGCAGGTGCTTGGGGTCGGTGTTGATTGCATAGCCGAACAGCGTGAGCTGAATGATCGGCAGGCCCACGATCATCGCGAACGTGATGCGGTCGCGCTTGAGCTGCAGGAACTCCTTGAGCACGATGCTCCACCAGCGCGCCACGGAAAACGGGAACGAGGCGCTCACGACGTGACCCCGTAATTGTCCTGAGCATGGCTCATCAGGTAGATGAAGACATCTTCGAGACCAGTGTCGATGCGTTCCGCGCGCAGCGGCTGGCCTTCTACGGCACGCTCGACCGCCTTGGCGAGCGCTGCGTGATCGCGTCCGCTCGCATGCAGCGCGGAGCCGAACACCACCGTCTGGTCGATGCCCGGCGCGTCGCGCAACTGCGCGGCGAGTGCGCTGAGCCGCTCGCCGTGAATCGCCCACGTTTCGAGGTTCTGTTCAGCGATCACCTCGGCCGCGGTGCCCTGCGTGAGCAGCTTGCCGTAGGCGATATAAGCGAGCTTGTGGCAGCGCTCGGCTTCGTCCATGTAATGCGTGCTCACGAGTACCGAAATGCCCCGCGCGGCGAGCCGGTGCAACTCCTCCCAGAAGTCGCGGCGTGCGGTGGGATCGACGCCCGCTGTCGGTTCGTCGAGCAGCAGCAATTCGGGCTCGTGCAGCATGCAGGCCGCGAGCGCGAGCCGCTGCTTCCAGCCGCCCGAAAGCGCACCCGTGAGCTGGCTCGCGCGGCTGGCGAGCCCGAGCGATTCGAGCGCGCGGTCGACGGCTTCGCGCCGGTTCGGCATCTCGTAGATGCGCGCGACGAAGTCGAGGTTCTCGCGGATCGTCAGGTCTTCCCAGTACGAGAAACGCTGCGTCATGTAGCCGACGTGACGCTTGATCTGCGCGCTCTCGCGCAGGATGTCGTAGCCAAGGCAGGTGCCCGAACCCGAGTCGGGCGTGAGCAGCCCGCACATGAGCCGGATCGACGTGGTTTTGCCGCTGCCGTTCGGGCCGAGAAAGCCGAAGATCTCGCCGCGCGCCACACGCAGCGACACGTCGTTGACGACATGCTTGCTGCCGAAACGCTTGTTGAGATTGCGCACGTCGATGGCGTAGTCGCCGGCGGATCGATCAGGTGTGCTCATTGAAGCGTCACCTCGACCGGCTGGCCCGGATGCAGCTTCACGGCGTCTTCTGCGGAAGGCCGCGCCTCGATCATGAAAACGAGCTTCGCGCGGTTCTCGTTGCTGTAGATGACGGGCGGCGTATATTCGGCGGCGTTCGAAATCCACGTGATGGTGGCGGGCACCAGGGCGGCGCAGCCGTCGCAGCGCACGTTCACCTTGCGACCGGGCGCGAGCGATCCGACGATCGTTTCCGGCACGAAGAAGCGCACCTTCACGTTCTGAGGCGGCAACATCTGCACGACGGGGTTGCCCGCCTGCACCCACTCGCCTACACGAAATAGCGTGTCGTAGACGAGGCCGCCGCTCGGCACACTCACGCGCTTCTGGTCGAGCCGCCACTGCGCCTGTGCGAGCGAGGCGCGCGCGGCCTCGACGTCGGCGGCCTGGGCGGCGATTTGCGCGCTACGTCCCGGCAGATTCGCCACGCGCACCTGGTTTTGCAACTCGCGCACCTGGGCGGCCGTGGAGGCAGCCTGCGCGCGCGAATCGTCGAGCTGTGCCTGCGCAATACCGCCCGCGCGAAGCTGTGTTTCGTCGCGAGTGAGCTGGAGCGCGGCCTTGCGCGCGTTCGCCTCGGCCTGCGCGAGCTGTGCCTCGGTCACGCGCACTTCGGGCGGACGCTTGCCCGTCCGGAGGTCGGCGAGCTGCTGCTGTGCGGCCGTCAGCCGATGCTGCGCCTCGTCGCGCGCAGCCGCTTCCTCGACGGAGTCGAGCGCGAAGGCGGGCGCATTGGCGGCGACAGTCTGCCCGCGTTGCACTTCGAGGTGTGTGAGCGTGCCCGGCTGCGAAGAAGCGAGATAGACGTACTCGCCTTCGGCATAGCCCTGCCAGCCAGCCGGTCCATGCCTGGAACACGCGGCGAGCACGAGCAACGCGGTGCATATGACGGCAATGAGGCGCTTCATGACGCGTCCCCCTTGCGGCTCCCCGTCGAGCCCGTCGTGCGGCGCGCGCGCGTGGTCTGCGGCGCGGGCCGCAAGGCCGCGCTCAACAGCGCGCTCACATGCCGATGCAGTGCCTCGCGCTCGATCTTCGGAAAGCCGCGCACACTTTGCCAGAGCTTCGAAGTGGCGAGCGGCAGCATGACGAGCGCGAGAATCGAGATGAACAGCAGCGGAGCTTCGAGTTCGGCGTTGACGCTGCCATCGCGCTGCGCCTCGTTGACGCGCGCGGCAAAACGTTGCAACTGCTCGGTGGGCAGACGCTTGAGCATGCGCTCGCGCAGCAGGCCGCCTTCGTTGACGATTTCGCGCAGCCAGAGCGGCGGCAGCCAGGGCATGCGCGCGGTGACGTCGAAGAGCCGCGCGACTAGTTCTTCCACGAGCGCGTGAGGGTCTTGCGCGAGGTCACTGTCAGCGCTATCCACACTCTCCCACACGAAGGCAATGGAGCGCGCGATGCGCTCCTCGACCACGGCGTCGAGCAGCTTTTCGCGATTCGTGAAGTAGTAGTGAACCATCGCGGACGTCACGCCGGCGGCCTCGGCGATCTGCGCCATGGTGGTGGCCGCGATGCCTTGCTCGCCGAACAGTTGCGTGGCGCTGGCGAGCAGCCGCTCGCGCATGTCGAGGTCGGCGGCGGCGGGGCGCCGGCCTCGCGGGCGGGCCGCAGCAGCAGCGGTGCGGGTGCGCGTGATCATCGTTCTACTTTAATTCACGCGTTAGTTAAATTCAAACTATGAGAGCAATGGGTTAACCCTGCGACAGTTTCTTGCGGGTTCTTTCAGAACTTTCCTATACACAATTGCCGCCAGGTCGTTCAGGCTGTGAGATTCACGCTGAAGGGTCAAACAAATACGCCACCATGGAACAAAAAATGAAACGCGTCGTCGTCATCGACGACCATCCGATCGTGCTGAAGATGCTCGCCAACGTGCTCAATACGGAGTACGAACTGGTCGGCGAGTGCAGCGACGGCGAAGCGGGCCTGCGCCTCGTCCAGCAACTGCATCCCGATCTGGTCATTCTCGACCTCGAGTTGCCGAAGCTCGACGGCCTTTCCGTGATCCGCGGCGTTCGCACGACGCAGCCCGGCGCACGCATTCTCGTGCTCTCTGCGAAGCCCGAGCTGGTCATGGCCAATCACACGCGCGTCGCGGGCGCGAACGGCTATGTCAACAAGAATCGCGGTGTGGAGGAACTGTGCGGTGTGGTCAAGGCGGTCTTGCTCGGCTACGACTGCTTCCCGGCGGGTAGCTGCGGCGGCGGACGCGACGTCGCGCTCAACGGGCTGTCGCCTCGCGAAGTCGAAGTCCTGCAGTATCTAGCGCGCGGTTTGAGCAACAAGGGTATCGCGGCACGGCTTGGGCTTTCCGATAAAACCGTCAGCACCTACAAGACCCGCGTACTGGACAAGCTTGGCGTGTCGTCGCTTGCGGCGCTGATCGAGTTTGCGACGTTGAACAAGCTGATCGAATAGCTCGACCCGGAGCCCAGTCGAAAAAAAAGCCCGACTTGCGTCGGGCTCCAAGTGTGACCGCACCCGTTGCCGGGCGCGGCACCTGCAAAAAACTGCGTACTTACGCCGCGAGCAGCGAGCGCAGCACGAACGGCAGAATACCGCCGTGCTTGTAGTAGTCGACTTCGATCGGCGTGTCGATGCGCAGCAGCACCTGCACGCGCTGGTCCTTGCCGTCCTTGTGGTGGATCACGAGCGTCAGGTCCTGTTGCGGCTTGAAGTCGTCCGTCAGGCCTTCGATGTCGAACGTTTCTTCGCCGGTCAGGCCGAGCGACTGAACGCTGTCCGAACCCTTGAACTGCAGCGGCAGAACGCCCATGCCAACGAGGTTCGAGCGGTGGATACGCTCGAAGCTGCGTGCGACCACGGCCTTCACGCCCAGCAGCTGCGTGCCTTTGGCTGCCCAGTCACGCGACGAACCGGTACCGTACTCTTCGCCTGCGAACACCATGGTCGGCGTGCCGGCGTCGATGTACTTCATCGCTGCGTCATAGATCGAGAGCTGTTCGCCGCTCGGCTGATGGATCGTCAGGCCGCCTTCCACGCGCGTGCCGTCGGCCTTCGCCGGGATCATCAGGTTCTTGATACGCACGTTCGCGAAGGTGCCGCGCATCATCACGTCGTGGTTGCCGCGGCGCGAGCCGTAGCTGTTGAAGTCGGCCTTCTGCACGCCGTTTTCCTTCAGCCACTTGCCTGCGGGCGAGTCTTCCTTGATCGAGCCAGCCGGGCTGATGTGGTCGGTCGTGACCGAGTCACCGAAGATGCCCAGTGCGCGCGCGCCCTTGATTTCGGGCACGCCCGAGGACGGCGTCATCGAAAAATCGCTGCCGAAGAACGGCGGCTCGGCGATGTAGGTCGACTTCGGCCAGTCGTAGACCTGACCTTCTTCGCCTTCGATCTTGCTCCACAGGTCGCCCTTCTTCGTGAGCTGGCTGTAGTTCTTCTGGAACGCGTCCGGATCGAGCGCGAACTTGAGCAGCGCGTTGACTTCGTCGCTCGTCGGCCAGATGTCGCCGAGGTAGATGTCACGGCCGCCGTTGCCCTTGCCCACCGGTTCCGTCATCAGGTCGCGCGTGATGTTGCCCGCGATCGCGTATGCGACCACCAGCGGCGGCGAGGCCAGGAAGTTCGCGCGGATGTTCGGGTGGATACGCGCTTCGAAGTTGCGGTTGCCCGAGAGCACCGCAGCCGCGACGACGTCGTTCTTGACGATCGATTCGTTCAGTTCGGGCGTCAGGTCGCCGGCGTTGCCGATACAGGTCGTGCAGCCGTATGCCGCGAGTTCGAAGCCGAGCTTCGAGAGGTACGGCAGCAGGCCCGTTTTCGTCAGGTATTCGGTGACGATGCGCGATCCCGGCGCGAGCGACGTCTTGATGTGCGGCGCGACCGTCAGGCCCGCTTCCACGGCCTTCTTCGCGAGCAGACCGGCGGCCAGCAGCACGCTCGGGTTCGACGTGTTCGTACACGACGTGATCGCGGCGATCAGCACGTCGCCGTTGTGCAGCTTGACCTTGTCGCCCGCCGCGTATTCGGCGGAGAGGTCGGCGGCCTTCTTGTTGAAGCCGTTTTCCGCGACCGGCTTCGAGAACAGGTCCGTGAAGGTCGACTTCACGTTGCCGATTTCGATGCGGTCTTGCGGGCGCTTCGGACCGGCCAGCGACGGTGCGACCGTGCCGAGGTCGAGGACGAGCGTCTTCGTGTAGTCGATGTCGCCGGCCTTCGGCACGCCGAAGAGGTCCTGCGCCTTGAAGTAGTTCGCGAACGCCTCGATTTCGGCTTGCGTGCGGCCCGTGCCCTTGAAGTAGTCGATCGTCTTTTCGTCGACGGGGAAGAAGCCCATCGTCGCGCCGTATTCCGGCGCCATGTTGCCGATCGTCGCGCGGTCGGGCACGCCGATCGACGCCGTGCCTTCGCCGAAGAACTCGACGAACTTGCCGACGACCTTCTCCTTGCGCAGCATTTCGGTGATGGTCAGCACGAGGTCGGTTGCCGTGCAGCCTTCACGCAGCTTGCCCTTGAGCTCGACGCCCACCACGTCAGGCGTGAGGAAGTACACCGGCTGGCCGAGCATGCCGGCTTCCGCTTCGATGCCGCCCACGCCCCAGCCCACCACGCCGATGCCGTTGATCATCGTGGTGTGGCTGTCGGTGCCGACGAGCGTGTCCGGGTAGTAGACGGTATCGCCGCCTTCAGCCTTCTTGTGCACGCCGCGCGCGAGGTATTCCAGGTTCACCTGGTGGACGATGCCGATGCCCGGCGGCACGACCTTGAACGTGTCGAACGCCTGCATGCCCCACTTCATGAACTGGTAACGCTCGTTGTTGCGCTGGAATTCCAGTTTCATGTTCAGGTCGAGCGCGTCTTTCTGGCGGAAGTAGTCGATCTGGACCGAGTGATCGACGACGAGATCCACCGGCACGAGCGGCTCGATGACCTTCGGGTCCTTTCCGACCTGCTTGGCCACGCCGCGCATGGCGGCGATGTCGGCGAGCAGCGGCACGCCGGTGAAGTCCTGCAACACGACGCGGGCGACCACGAACGGGATCTCGTCGACGCGCGTGGCGTTCGGCTTCCAGTTCGCGAGTTGCTCGATGTGCTCTTCCGCGATCTTCTTGCCGTCGTAGTTACGCAGCACAGACTCGAGCACCAGACGAATCGAGACCGGCAGACGATTGATCTTCACGCCAAGCTGCTTGCCGAGTTGCGGCAGCGAGTAGAACTTGCCTTTGCCGGAACCGCTGTCGAATTCTTTTAGCGTTTTGTGGAGATTGTGGGCCATAGTGTTTTCCTTCGTTTAATCGCGGAAATAACGCTTACTGCTCGTTTGCTGCTGTCACTGATACCTGCCTGATTGCTCAGATCACATACATGTCGACGTACTCGTTGACGGGCAGGGCGCAAAGCCGCGCCTCGTCGAGCGAGACATCGAGAATCGCCTGCTGCTGCTTCGCGGGGAAGCGGCGCGCGAGGTTGATTCGAAACTTCTCGATCAGCAGCGGAATGCCTTCTTCGCGGCGCCGCTTGTGGCCGATCGGATACTCCACGACGACCTCGTCGAGCGTCGTGCCGTCGATGAGCTCTATGGTGAGCGCATTCGCGATCGAGCGCTTGTCCGGATCGTGATAATCCTTCGTAAATTGCGGGTCTTCCACGCATACCGTCTTCGCGCGCAGCGCGTCGATGCGCGGGTCGCTCGCGACGTCGTCTTCGTAGTCGGAGGCGGTGAGGCGGCCGAAGATCAGCGGCACGGCGACCATGTACTGGATACAGTGGTCGCGATCGGCCGGGTTGGCAAGCGGGCCGCTCTTGTCGATGATGCGGATGGCCGCTTCATGCGTGCGGATGGTGATGCGTTTGATGTCCCCAGCCGTCTTGCCGCGTTGCGCCAGCATGCCGTGCAGCGTCATCGCGGCTTCGGCAGCGGTCTGCGCGTGGAATTCGGCGGGGAACGAAATCTTGAACAGCACGTTTTCCATGACATACGTGCCGTAGGGGCGTTGAAACCTGAACGGCTGTCCCTTGAACGAGACGTCGTAGAAGCCCCACGTTTTTGCCGTGAGCGCCGAGGGATAGCCCATCTCGCCCGTTTTCGCCATGAGCGCTAGGCGCACGGCGCGCGAGGTGGCGTCGCCTGCGGCCCACGACTTGCGCGAGCCCGTATTGGGCGCGTGGCGGTAGGTGCGCAGCGACTGGCCGTCGACCATCGCGAGCGAAACGGCGTTGATCAGCTCGTCGCGCGTGAGCCCGAGCATTTGTCCGACCACGGCGGTGGAGGCGAGCTTCACCAGTAGCACATGGTCGAGACCGACCTGGTTGAACGAGTTTTCCAGCGCAATGCAGCCCTGGATCTCGTGCGCCTTCACCATGCCTTCGAGCACGTGCTTCATGGTGAGTGGTGGCTTGCCGTGGGCGACGGCGGTGCGCGAGAGCCAGTCGGCGGTCGCGAGGATGCCGCCCAGGTTGTCTGACGGATGGCCCCATTCGGCGGCGAGCCAGGTGTCGTTGAAGTCGAGCCAGCGGATCATCGCGCCGATGTTGAACGCGGCCTGAACCGGATCGAGCTGGAATGGCGTGCCCGGCACTTTCGCACCGTGCGGGACGATCGTGCCCGGCACGATCGGTCCCAGCAACTTGGTGCAGGCGGGGTAGGAGAGCGCCTCGAGTCCGCAGCCGAGGGTATCGATCAGGCAATGCCGGGCCGTCGTCAGCGCGAGCGCGCTGTCAACCCCGTCTTTGGCAAACCCGCCCAGCACGTAGTCGACGATATCGACCAGTACCTGGTCCGGCTGCGGCCTGACGTTGGAGATCAGGGCGGACATCGAGGCGATCCTGCGGTCCTTACTGGCCCGCGGCGCCGCTGGCGGCTGCCGGAGCGCGGTTAGCCGGGTTCAGCGCTTGAGCCTGGGTCGGCGCCATTGCGCCTTGCTGCATTGCAACAGTCTTGCACTCGTCGGCCAGACGCGAGCTGTCCTTGTCCGAGAACAGCATGGCCTTCGTCGGGATCACGACGAGGTCGAGGCCGGTAGCGGCGTCGTGGAAGCGGTCGGCGCCCGTGGTCGTGACCTGACGCGGCAGGTTGTAGTTCTTGTTCGCCCAGTGAACGGTGACGATCTGGTCACGCGCCATGTCGCCCTTCAGGTCGAATTGTGCGCCTTCAGCGCAGCTCCAGTGCTCCGAGCCTTCCGGGACCGGATCCATCTTCGCTTCCTTGGCCGGGTTGGCCTTGCGCTTGATGATGCGATGCTTCGGAGCCGGCTTCTTGGCGGTCGTGGTCGACGTGCCTTGTGCGGCGGCGTCGGTGGCAGCCAGCATCAGCGTCGAGGACAGCGTGCCGATGACAGCGGCGATCAGCAGTTTCTTCATGAGTGTCAAACCTTTATCTATCTAAAAGCGGTTGATCAGTGCGCGGTTGAACAGGCAACCGCCGTTTGCACTGCGCGCGCCCCGAAAGCGCGCAGCGGACGCTATTTTCACCTATTTATCGCCATGAACTTCAATTTCTCCGGCCCGGTGTTGTTTGCGCCGTGGTTCGCAAGTAACTGCCTGTAACTGTCCGTGACTGCCGTCGCTGCGCCAGGTGGCGCGCGATGCGCCTGTTTGCCTTGGCGCAGTAGGTTGAAAACGTTTTCTGCGTCTTCCCGGCGCGCCTTCAGGCCGACTCCCGCGTCGGCTCCCCGCTCGCGAACAGCGGCGCCGCTTCGGCCGGCACGGCGCGGCCCGTGGCGCGCGCGCGGCGCAGCACGGACCAGTAATAGCGATAGCTCGCGCGGTCGTGCAGCGTGTCGCCGTGGCGTGTCGGACCCCATTGTGCGTGCTGCGCGGCCAGCAGGATTTCGGCGGCCAGCGCGATTTCTTCGTCGCGCGGCGCGAAAGCGGCCACGATTGCGGGAATCTGCGCCGGGTGAATGCTCCACATGCGCGTGTAGCCGAACTCGTTGCGTGCGCGGCGCGCGTCGTTCGCCACCACGTCCATGTCGCGCACTTCCGTACTGACGTTGTGCGAGGGCACGCGCCCGAACGCATGGCACGCGGCCGCGATTTCGAGCTTCGCGCGGCGCACGAGCGGGTGGTCGAACTGGCCGGGCGAGCGCATCGCCGTGTCGGGAATCGCGCCGTCGTGCGCGGAGACGAAGTCCATCAGCCCGAAGCTCAGCGACTCGACGCCGCGCAGCGCGGCGAGGTCGAACACGCGCGCGAGTGCGCCATGCGTTTCGACGAGCAATTGAACGGGAATGGGCTTGTCGATGCCCATCTCGACGCGCGTGGCCTCGATGAACGCCGTCATTTCGGCGGCGTCGCCCACGGCGCGGATCTTCGGCAGGGTGATGAAGGCCGGCGCGCGCTTCGCGGCGCGCAGGATCATGCGCACGTCGTCGCGCCAGTGGGGGTGATGGAAATCGTGGATGCGCACGCCAATGCGGCCGAAGCGGTCGTGTTCGCCGCCGATGAACGACGCCACGAGTTCGGCGTGTTCGGCTTCGCGGCCGACCTGCGCGCCGTCTTCGCAATCGAGCGTGATGTCGAATACCGGGCCCAACTGCTGCTGCAGCGCGAGCGATTTGAGCATCAGCTTCTCACTGCCCGCGTAGTGGTCGCATGCGGGCAGGATGGCGGGCGGCGCTTCGCCGTCAAACAGCACTTCGGCTGGCAGAATGGCGCGCATCTTCGGCGTCGGGAGTCGAGTTTTGTAGGAGATACCGGATTCGCATGCGCCCTGCCGGCAAGGCGCATGCGGATCGGGTCGAGGCGGGCCGCGGAGGCTGCCCCGCGTGCCCATAAAGCAGAACGGAACGGGCGTCAAACGCGCGTTCCGTTCGTCCAGCTGGCTTACTTGCCGAGCAGGTGAGCGACGCCTTCGCGCTCTTCGAGCAGCTCAGCCAGCGTGCCGTCCATCTTCTCGCGCGAGAACGCGTCGATTTCGAGGCCTTCCACGCGCTTGTATTCGCCGTTTTCGCAGGTCACCGGCACGCCGTAGATGATGTCTTCGGGGATGCCGTACGAGCCGTCCGACGGGATACCCATCGTGACCCACTTGCCGTTCGTGCCGAGGACCCAGTCACGCACGTGGTCGATTGCAGCGTTGGCGGCCGAAGCTGCCGACGAGAGGCCGCGCGCTTCGATGATCGCCGCGCCGCGCTTGCCGACCGTCGGGATGAACGTGTTGCGGTTCCATTCGTCGTCGTTGATCAGCTTGGTCAGCGACTGGCCTTCCGCCGTTGCGACACGGAAGTCGGGGTACATCGTCGGCGAGTGGTTGCCCCACACGGCGAGCTTCTCGATCGAAGCTACCGGCTTGCCCGACTTGGCGGCCAGTTGCGAGAGCGCGCGGTTGTGGTCCAGACGCAGCATGGCGGTGAAGTTCTTCTTCGGCAGGTCCGGAGCCGACTTCATGGCGATGTAGGCGTTCGTGTTGGCCGGGTTGCCGACGACCAGCACCTTCACGTCGCGGCTGGCGACGTCGTTCAGCGCCTTGCCTTGAACCGTGAAGATTTCGGCGTTGGCCGAGAGCAGGTCCTTACGCTCCATGCCCTTCGAGCGCGGACGTGCGCCAACCAGCAGGGCGACGTCGGCGTCCTTGAACGCGACCTTCGGGTCGTCGGTGATGACCACGCCCGCGAGCAGCGGGAATGCGCAGTCGTCCAGTTCCATCACGACGCCCTTGACGGCGGCTTGCGCTTGCGGCAGGTCGAGCAGTTGCAGGATGACGGGCTGATCCTTGCCGAGCAGGTCGCCATTCGCAATGCGGAACAGCAGGGAGTAAGCGATCTGACCTGCGGCGCCGGTGACGGCAACGCGCTTTGCGGGCTTAGCCATTGAAAATCTCCAGGAAGATGCGTTAGACGCCAGGGTAAAACGCCATTCTATATGCGCGATACACGAAGCGTAGGTGAAACAGGCGGTCTTGATCGCCGGCGTGCGCGCTTCACTGGAACGACCATGACTGACAAGCCGTGAAGCGTGCGCCGCCGGCACGGACCGCCGTGCCGGTAACCTGTGCAACATGGCAAGAGGTGAACGGGGCGCCCTTCGAGGGACACCAGACGCTGGCCGCTTCGCGTGTGCCGACTCCTGCAACAGCTCGCTCGGGCTCTACCACAGACGCGCGGCGCGCAACGACTCACGCGTGCCGGCTGGGCGGATCGAAACCTTTACTGCGTGAGGGAACAGCATCGTGCAAGGCGGCTCGCGGCGCATTCGCCACGAGGTGGATGCAGCCGGCGGCGCCTCTTCGTCATGCCTTTTTCATCTCCTGAAATTAGCATGCAGGCCGCCCGCAAACCCTTGCTCGATCGGGAGTGTAGGAGTCGTCAGGGTCAAAGTCAACAGTATCTTATGTCTTATATAAGACATAACTATTGCAGGCAAAATGCTTGATGCGTAGGGGGCTTTATGTTGAAATGCGCGCCATGAGTGCAAACCCGGCCAGTAACGCGAATTCCACCGCTCCCGAGAGCGGGGCTCAAGCGTCTGCGCCCGCGGTTCCGCCGTCCCCGACCTTCAGTCCGCTGTACCAGCAGATCAAGGGGCTCATTACCCAGAGCCTCGAGTCCGGCGAATGGAAGCCCGGCGAAATCATCCCCAGCGAAGTCGAACTGGCCGCCCGTTACAAGGTGAGCCAGGGGACCGTGCGCAAGGCGATCGACGAGCTGGCTGCCGACAATCTGCTGGTGCGCCGCCAGGGCAAGGGCACGTTTGTTGCAACGCACAACGAAGAGCGCGCCCAGTTTCGCTTTCTTAGATTACTCGCCGATGACGGCGCGGAGCACCCGCACGTGAGCAAGCTGCTCGAGTGCCGGCGCCTGCGCGCTTCGGCCGAGATCGCGCGGCAGCTCGACCTCAAGCCCTCGGACCCGGTGGTGCTGATCCGGCGTCTCTTGCAGTTCGACGGCGAGAGCACCGTGCTCGACGAAATCTGGCTGCCCGGCGGGGTGTTCCGCGGGCTCACGAGCGAGCGCCTCGCCGAGTACAAAGGCCCGCTCTACGCCATGTTCGAAGCGGAATTCGGCACGCGCATGATTCGTGCAACCGAGAAGATCCGCGCCGTGGCCGCGGAGCCCTCGGTGGCCGATCTTCTCAAGGTGCCCGCAGGTTTTCCTTTGCTGTCGGTCGAGCGCGTGTCCTATACCTATGGAGACCGGCCGGTCGAGGTGCGCCGCGGATGGTATGTCACAACCGGGTACTACTATCAGAACGATTTGAGTTGACGGGCGACCGCGCAAAAGGCGCGGAGCCTTCCCCAGAGTGCCTTTGCTTGCGCGCACCACCAGCCGTACCCGACGTCGATTTCGCTGCAGCGCGATATGAAAAGGCGCTAAAATTGCGAATTAGTGTTAACACATAGTAGGGGTCTAGCATGGCAGAAGCCGCAAAAAAACCGAGGCCGGAATACCGGAACATCGGGCTTGGGCAGATATTGTTCGCATACCGCCTGCCTCTGGCCGGTCGTGTGT